>JBGCFP010000122.1:0-3925 GCA_045107005.1 Gammaproteobacteria bacterium | reverse complement strand
TCGGTGCCGTTATGACCACTTCGGTACCTCTCCGGCGCGCTGCCCAGTGGCCCGGGTCAGCGATCCGGTATGATAGTCACTTCGAGGCCGCGCCGAAAGGTGCAGTCTCAAGTTTTTTTCGAGTTCATGACGTTAAGATGTCCTGAGCTGGAACCTGGCCCCTGAACACGCGTCGAACGCTTCATTAGAAAGTGCCCGATGAGAACGACATTCGCCATTATCCTGGTCAATGCGTGCGTCTACATGAGCACGTGCAGCCAGCCACCCAACGCGCTGAATCTGGTGCGTCAGACCGGTGTGCTCAACGTGGTCACACGCAACGGACCGACCACGTTCTATCTGGGCTCCGAGGGACCGCGCGGCGTCGAATACGAACTCGCCCAAGGGTTCGCCGATGCGTTGGGCGTGACCCTCAATATTTACAGCGCCGACCACTTTGACGAAATCATTGCGGACGTCACCAACTGGCAAGCGGACATCGCGGCAGCTGGCTTGACGATCACCGACGAACGCGAACGCGTGGTGCGCTTCACCGGTCCCTATCGCGAAGTGCGCCAACAGGTCATTTATCGACTCGGGCATCGTCGCCCCAAAAGCGCCGACGATCTGATCGATCTGCACATCGCGGTGCCGGCCGGCACCAGCTTCGCCGACGCGCTGGTTGAGCTGCGCGAAACCCAGCCTGAATTGAAGTGGGAAGAAGCCGCTAGTGCGGACGTCGATGAGTTGCTGCTGCGCCTGGTCGATGGTGACATTGATGCGACGGTGATCGATTCCAACGAGTTCCAGATCGCCAGCCAGTTTTACCCGGAGCTGCGCGTCGCCTTTGAACTGCCGCGCACCGATTCACTTGCCTGGGCGTTTCGTCGCGACGACGACGATTCGCTGTACCAGGCAGCGCAAAGCTGGCTCGATTCCATTGCGGCGTCGGGCGAACTGGCTGCCGTCGACGAGCGCTACTACGACAACGAAAATCGCCTGGATTACGTCGGCACGCGACGGTTTCTGCGTCACATCGAAACGCGCCTGCCCAAGTACCGCGAGCATTTTGAGGCGTCAGCGGCCGAGATCGGCCAGGACTGGCGTCTGCTGGCCGCCATTGGCTACCAGGAATCGCACTGGGATCCCAAGGCGGTATCCCCGACCGGCGTGCGCGGACTGATGATGCTCACGCGTGCCACCGCTAGACAAATTGGCATCGAAGACCGCACCGACCCGGTTCAGAGCATCGACGGCGGCGCCCGCTATCTGGCACGCGTGAAAGGCAAAATCCCGGAACGCATCGAAGACCCCGATCGCACCTGGTTCGCCCTCGCCTCCTACAACGTCGGTTTCTTGCATCTCGAGGACGCGCGCATCATCACCCAGCGGCGCGGCATGAACCCGGACGACTGGCGTGACGTGCGCGAATCGCTGCCGCTGCTGGCGCAAAAGAAATGGCACAGCACGGTGAAACGCGGCTACGCCCGCGGCTGGGAGCCGGTTCGTTACGTCGCGAACATCCGCAGCTACTACGACAGCCTGGTATGGGCAACGTCAGAGCAGTATCGGGCGCGCCACGCCCCGAAGCGCGATGAAACACCGGATACCGAAACGGTCAGCGCCGACCCGACGCCGACACTTTAGCGGCCGCTAGCCCGTCTTTTTTCGCCGGGCACGAAAAAACGCCCGCAGCTGCTCGGCGCAGTCCTGGGCGAGCACGCCGCTGTGCAGCTCAACGCGGTGGTTGAGCGCGTCGCAACCGAATACGTCCATTACTCCTCCCGCTGCCCCGCTCTTGGGATCCTCCGCGCCGTACACCACGCGGGCGACCCGCGCGTGAATCAGCGCGCCCGCGCACATCGCGCACGGCTCCAGCGTGACGTAGAGTTCGGATTCGGGGAAGCGATACTGCTGCTGCCTCAATCCGGCATCACGCAGCGCCATGACTTCGGCGTGAGCGCTGGGATCACAGGTGCCAATCGGTCGATTGTGACCTTGGCCAATCACATCGTCACCGAGCACCAGCACGGCGCCGACGGGCACTTCGCCAGCGGCTTGCGCGTCGCGGGCCAGCGCCATGGCGTGGCGCATAAAAAACGCGTCGCGCTCGGCGCCCGTACGCGCTACTCCCATTCGATGGTCGCAGGGGGCTTACTAGAAATATCGTAAGCAACGCGCGACACACCCTTGGTTTCATTGATAATACGACGCGACACCAGATCCAGAAAATCGAACGGCAAGTGCGCCGAGCGCGCGGTCATGAAATCCACGGTTTCGACGGCGCGCAGCGCAATCACGTAGTCATGCACGCGGCCGTCGCCCATGACCGCCACCGACTTCACCGGCAGAAACACCGCGAACGCCTGGCTGGTTTTTTCGTACCAGCCGCAGCGGCGCAACTCTTCGATAAAGATCGCGTCGGCCGCTTGCAAGATAGCGACAAACTCGGGCCGCACTTCGCCCAGAATTCGCACGCCAAGGCCGGGCCCCGGAAACGGATGGCGCATGATCAGACTCTCGGGCAAGCCAAGCTCCAGGCCAATGCGTCGGACTTCATCCTTGAACAGCTCGCGCAGCGGCTCGACCAGCTTGAGCTTCATGTGCTCAGGCAAGCCGCCGACGTTGTGGTGCGACTTGATCACGTGGGCTTTGCCGGTGCCCGCCCCGGCCGATTCGATGACGTCCGGGTAAATGGTGCCTTGGGCCAGCCAACGCACGTTGGGCAGTTTCGAGGCCTCCTCATCGAAAACCTCGATGAACAGCCGACCGATGACTTTGCGCTTGGCTTCGGGATCGGTGACGCCGGCGAGTTCGCCCAAAAAGCGCTCACCCGCGTTAACCCGGATCACGCGCACGCCCATGTGCTCGGCGAACGCCGCCATGACTTCGTCGCCTTCGTTCAGGCGCAGCAGACCGGTGTCGACAAACACACAGGTCAATTTGTCGCCGATTGCTTGATGCAGCAGAGCGGCCACGACCGATGAATCGACGCCGCCGGACAACCCCAGCAGCACCTCGTCGTCGCCCACCTGCTCGCGCACACTGGCGATGGCGTCTTCAATAATGTTGCCGCTGCTCCACTGCGTGCCGCAGCCGCACACGTCGTGCACGAACCGCGACAGCAGCGCCGTGCCGGCAACCGTGTGGGTCACTTCGGGATGAAACTGTACGCCGTAAATGCGGCGCTCGTCGTTGGCCATCGCGGCAATGGGGGCGTTGGGCGTGGTCGCCACAACGCGAAAACCGTCGGGGACGGCGTCCACGCGGTCGCCATGGCTCATCCATACGTCCATGACCGGGCGCTCGGTCTCGTCGAAGGTGTTGGCCAGATCGTCCAACAGCACGCAGCCTTCGGTCGAGCGCACCTGCGCGTGGCCAAATTCGCGGTGATCCGAACTGGTCACCTTGCCGCCCAGCACCTGGGCCAGCGTTTGCATGCCGTAGCAAATGCCAAGAACCGGTACGCCCAGCTCCAGCACTTCCGGCTGCACGATGGGCGCTTCGTCCCCAATCACCGATTCCGGTCCGCCGGACAAAATCACGCCGTTGGCGCCAAAGCTCTTGAGCGCCGGCACGTTCATGTCCCACGGATGAATCTCGCAGTAGACGCCCGCCTCACGAACGCGTCTGGCAATCAGCTGCGTGTACTGCGCGCCGAAATCCAGTATCAGGATTCGCTCGGCGTGGATATCGACCTCGCTCATGAGGGTCGGCCGCGGTAGTTGGGGGCCTCTTTGGTAATGCTCACGTCGTGCACGTGCGATTCGTGAATGCCGGCATTGGTGATGCGCACGAACTGAGGCTTGGTCCGCATCTGCTCGATGGAGTGACAGCCGGTGTAACCCATCGCGGCCCGGATACCGCCCGCCAGCTGATGAATGATGCTGCCGACGCCGCCTTTGTACGGCACGCGTCCCTCAATACCTTCGGGCACCAGCTTCTC
>JBGCFP010000121.1:0-13096 GCA_045107005.1 Gammaproteobacteria bacterium | reverse complement strand
GCACCGGCACGTTGCCACAGGGATTTCAGCTGCTCGTAGGCGACCTCCGCCGGCGTGCGACGCCACGCCCCTTCGCTGGGTAAAGTGTCCTGATCCAGCGTGTCCCAATACCGATGACTGACTAACTGGGGCGTAATGCGCGACTGGGCCGCGGCTGCGTCGCCAACGACGATCTCGCGCCCGTCCAACAGGGCGTACCCAGGTTCCGACACGACGACTTGCCCGTCGCGCGCGAGGCTCAGCCCTGAGTCATTGAGCTCAAGTAAGACCGGCGTCGTCACGCTATCTCACCTGCAAGTGCGCAACGAGGTGATTGTCACAGTAGTGTTCGGCATCGAGCACCAGACGCTCCTGCACCAGCTGCAGCTGGTGCAAGGCAAACATCAACACAATACTCAGCACCAGCGCGATAAACGTTGAGTTGAACGCAACACCAAGGCTCGCGGTCACGCCCGTGATGTCGCCCTCCACCGCTTTGTGCGCCTGCGCCAGGGCTTCGCCGATACCGCGCACCGTGCCGATGAACCCGATGGAGGGAATCGCCCAGGCGATGTAGCGCACCATCGACAGCTCGGAATCAAGCCGGTCGGACTCGCCGTCACACACGCCGCTGACCACCGACGAGACATCCTGAATATTGCGCGTTGAGCGAAAGCGATGCAGCGCGCTTAGCAACGCTCTGGGCAAAAGCATGCGCTGCTCGTCGTCGGGCAGCGCCTGCATCGTTCGCGAATACTCTCGTGTGTCTTCGGGCAAAATACTCATGCCGTCACGCACCGGCACCAGATCACGGATCAACAGCGAACGCTCGCGCGCCGTGCCGGTCGCTTTGTAGGCCATGATTGCCATCGCCCACAGCATCAGAATAAAACACGCCTCCTGCTCGAAATCCTTGACCAGTACGTAGACGCTGCGCTCGGGCACGAAGTTCGGGTCTTCCTCAAGCATTTGCTGCTGGAAACTCAAAGCCGCTTCGGCTTTGGGACGCACGATCAGTGTGTACATGCCGTGTACCACGATGACGGCCAGGACCAGCGCGAACACCTGATATAAAAACTCAACCGGTATTTGTCTTTTCATAAGCGAAGTCGTCTCATCAGATTGTCAAATAAAGCGCGCAAGCTGTGCACACAAGTCAGATATCAGCGGGGAACGAAATTTCGCTGTCCGCTTCGATGCGTTCGCTGGGCTTGAAGACGTCGTCGCGAATCACCGGTTCGATGTCTTCGTCGTCCTCGTCTTCGGCGGCCTCAAGCTCTTCCGCAGTCGGTTGCGACGCATCGTCGCTGGACTGAGCAAGGCTGGTCATAGACCACCAGCCTAACAACGCGCTGAGCGCAATGATTCTCGCAGTGGTCACAATTCTGGCTCCTCCAGATCACGGGCGATGCGAAAGCCAATATCCGGCCGTGCAACGTCAGAAAAATCGCGATAGGTGAGTCGCAGCTCACTGATGTCCGAGTGCATCCAGCTCGATCCACGCACGACGTAATTCACACCGCCGCCGTCCGCCCCGCTCGCCGCCGTACCGACGCGATAGCGATCGCCCGTCCACTCCGAAACGTTACCGCCAATGTCGTGCAGACCCGCATTGTTTTCGGGAAACGTCCCGACCGGTGCCGTGGCGGGGAATCCGTCGGTGTAGTCTTTTAACGTCAGCGCGGTAAGACCAATGGCGGCCGTGTCGGCGAAGTTACCGCTGTCCGGTTCTGGCGGCAGCTCATCGCCCCATGCGTAACGCGGGGGTTGAACCTGCTCCGCATAGCGCGCTGCCCACGCCCACTCCGCCTCGGTCGGCAATCGATAGCCGCTGCCTACGATGCGAATCCAGCTGTCACCGTCAATCTTGTAGGCGGGGTCCAGGCCGTCTTTCTCACTGAGCCAATTGCAGTAGCGCACCGCGTCCAGCGTGGTGACGTTGGCCACCGGCATGTCGGGTTCGTCGAGTGAAATCTTGTAGACGAAGCCCGATTCGTGCTCGCTCTTGAACGCACGGAAGCGCTTGTTGGTCACCTCGGTGGTGGCCACGTAATACTCCGGCAACGCGGGCACTTCGCGCATGACCTCATTGGCCCGCCGACCGCGCTCGCGCCGCGACGCGCCCATCCGAAACGGACCGGGCCGCATCAGCACCAGCGTCTGGCCGTCACCGGTTGTCAGTGAAGACTGCAGTGCCGCTTCGCGCGCCGCTTCACGCGTGATCAACTCCACTTTGACGGTTTGCTCGTAGGCCGGATTCGGGATGAGCGAGTGTTCCTGCGTGACGTAACCTTGAGCCTGTATCTCAAACTTTGCCGGTCGCGCGGGCAAACTCAGCACGCCGTCGTTTAGCGTTTGGCGCTCGCCACCGATGAAAACCTGTGCGTTTGCTGGCTGCACGTCGAAGCGTACGTCGCCAAACAACGCCGCCAAATCAAAACGCAGATCCACGTCCGTATCGGCACGAACGGTCACGCGGCGTGTCGCGTTGGCAAACCCCGAGCGCGACGCACTCAAGGTGTAGGATTTACCCGGTGGCAAGCGTAACTCAAGCGGCGTCTGGCCCTGGTAGCGCCCGTCCACAGCGATCGCAGCCTTGCTCGGTGCCGATGTGATGCTCAGCAACCCGTCTGCTTTTTCCAGAATGATGCTGTCGAAACTCTGCGGCACGTTCGCCACCGCGCGCACCGGACGACGCCACACTTTGTGTCCCGGCGCCCGCACCGCAACGTCGTGCGCTCCCGCCAGTATTTCCACGACGCCGGGCGTGGACCCGGCGACGACACCGTCGACCAGAATCTCGGCGTTCGGTGGCATCGATGAAAACTGCACGTTCGCCCAATCCGGTGTCAGCGAGACGCTGAGTGTCTGCTCCACCTCGCCGCCTTCGACGTCCACCAACGTTTCAAACGGCGCAAAGCGTGGTGCATCAACCCGCAGCGTGTGTTGACCGGCCGCCAGCTCGCCGCGCAGCCCGTCAAAAACGTAATCGCCGACACTCACCGCAGCCGACAACACGTCGTCACGATCGAAGAGCACGGTCACGAACCCCGGCTTTTTCTGCAGCGTAAACTCGAACAGCTGATTGCTGCGTTCGTCGACAACCACCGACTCGCTCAGCGGATAATAGCCCTCCAACGTGGCGTCCACGCGGGCCGCACCACGCCGCACCAGGAAACGCTCACCCAATTGGAACTGCAGGCTGTCACTGTCGAAACTCATGGTGTCGGGCAGCGGCGTGACGTTGATGTGCACGCTGCGAGCGGTGAAGACGAACCACAGTATGACCAACAGCGCGGTGGCCAGACTTCCGCCGACAAACATCATCAGAAGCTGTCCGGTGCCGACGCTTTTTGCGGTCGCGCTTACCGGATCAAACGCCACCTCTTCGATGGGTTGAACCGCAAGCGGTTCATGGGATCGCTCAGATCCGCTCATCAGATGCGCTCTTCGCAACGTACGTCAACCACGCCCTCGGCAGCGCCCGGCCCGACACGGAACTCGCGGCGCACGTCGCGATAGCCGGCGCGCGAGCCAACGGCCGTGTAACGACCCGGTCGCAGTTCAACCTCCTGGCGTTCAAACCGCCCGAGGCGCCCGACGCGGTAGACCAAAACGTCCGTCAGATTGTCAGACGCGAGCGTGACCTTGGCCGTGATTCTGGACGTCGTTAATACCGCCGCGAGACGCGCCGATGCTGTGGTGAGCGCCCGGCCCGGCGTGTTCAGCGCGCGCGCACGATCGAGGGCTTGGACCGCGTTGTCGTAAACGCTGTCGCTCATCAAACGATCAGGATCGTCGACGTAGGAGTTCAGCGTTTCAAGCAGCTCGACGCGCTCGGCGTTACGGGTTTCGCCGTCGCGGGCAAAACCCAGGTTAGGGTCGAGCGCCCGCGCTTCGCGATACACGCCAAGAGCACCCGCAAAATCTTCCTGTTGCTCAAGCGCCTGTGCACGCTGTTGCAAACTCGACACGCTGGCTGAGCGACGTGCCAGCTCCAGTTGCGCCAGCGCATCGCGCACGTCACTGGTGCCCGAGCGTATGTTCTCGGCACGATCAAACGCCGCGCGTGCGGCCTCAAACCGATCGGATGACAGCGCGCTGAAACCGTCTGACATGGCCGCGCTGAATCGAGACCCGGTCATGGCACGATTGACGCGTCGGACGCCGCTGGCAGCATCCGTCCACTTGGGGTCCAGCGCTGCCGCCTCGCGATACAGCGCCAGTGCCTTGGTCGGCTCGCCGTACTGCTCCAGTTCGCGTGCCTGCTCCACCAGTGCAATCACCTGATCGATATTGCCTGCCCGGACCAAACCGTTTTTTGCCGCGCGATTACCTGGTTCAACTTTCAACACCAGCTCGTAATTGGTGATCGCCGCCGCGCTATTGCCGGCTTCGACGCTCTCACCTCCGGCTCGCAGGTTTTCGTCAATCAAATTGCCCGATCGTTCCACCAATTCGCCGAGCAAGGCGTTGCCCTCGGCATACGCGTCGAAGGAACCCTGAAAATCCTGCCGACGAAAGGCACCGTCACCGTCAATGGCGAGTTGTTTGGCGGCTTCGTAATCGTCGAGCGCCCACACTTCCACTTTCTTTTCTTCCAGCGTGAACTGCTTGTCCAGCAGCTGCTCGAGCTCAGCCTCGGCGCGATCACGCAGTCTGGCCTCCTGCGCCAGCTTCCAGGGCTCGACCGCTGCGACCGATTCGCCCGATCGCACGCTGGTCGAACCGACAGACGAACCGCTTTGGGTCACAACCGTTTGCGGAGTCGCAACCGGACTCAAGGTGCGCAAAAAGTAAATGGTGCTAAACGCCGCAACGATCAGCACGCCCAACGCTGCCACACCCGCGGTGCGTGATACGCCCCGACGTGCGCCCGGATCGCGCGGAGTCAGCGGAATATCGCTGCTGCTTTGAGACGACGGCATCAACGGTTCGATGGCGTCGAGATCCTGCTGCGCGTCAACGAACTCATCGGGGGGCAGTGTGGCGTTTTGATCGGCGTCGACGATCGCTTCAAGCGCGCGCGCGACGTCATTGAGAGAGGTGGGTCGCTCTGCCGGTGTCGGGTGCAGCATCCGCGTTGCCAGGACCCGCAGTGAATCGGGTGCATCACCGGGCCAGGCGTCGCTACGCTGTGTGTCGCTCGCATCCGCGGCGCAACCGGCCACCAGATCGAAAATCAACAGGCCCAGCGACCACACGTCGTCTGCGGGCGCCGGTGGCGCGCCGTCGCGCTGTTGGGGACTCGCGGTATCCGGCGAGCCGCCACTGCGCAAACCCTCTGCGCCGGCAACGCTGGCGATACCGAAATCGGTCAACCTCGCGCGGCCGTCGGCACCAAGCAATACGTTGCTCGCTTTGACATCGCGATGCACCAGCCCGGCGCCATGTACATGAGTCAGCGCATCCGCTAGTTGGGCAATGATGGGGACCAGTTGGCGCCACGGCCGCGTGCGCAGCGAGCCCAGTTCGCCGCTCGCGCAGTATTCGCGAGTGAGCCAGTGCAAGCCTTCGCTGGTGCCGTGATCGAAGTAGCGCATCACCGAAGGGTGATTCAGTTTATTGGCGCACTCGTATTCATTGTGCAGCAACCGCTCGTGCAGGTCTTCGGTGGCCGCAGCCACTTTAATGACAACCTGAGTGCGTGTTTGCAGATCTTGTGCCAGCCAACAGTGCGCATGGATGCCCGCGTGAAGTCTCGATTGCAATACGTAGCGGTCAGCAATCTTTTGACCTTTGTTCAGTGAACTCATTCAATGACCCTGGATAAAACTATTGGTCGAACCTAACTTCCGGCAATGCCGGCTCCGACTCCCCGTCTTCCAGGTCAATACCTGTTTCCTGTTCGTAAATCGCGCGCAGCAAGCGACGCCATTCTTCGTATTGTTCTTCCGCCGTCCCGCTTAGTGTCGTGGTTTGCCCCTCAACCTCGACGACCAGCGGATCAATTTGACTGCGGAAAGATTCATCAAGTTCGCGCACGGCGGCGGAGTGCATCTTCGCCTCCGACCCGAGACTGAACCCGGCCATCACGGCGGACGCGCCGCCAAGCACAGCAGCGCGCCCGGCAAAGCTGCCCGCGCTACCTGCCTGCGACTGATTTTGCACAGCGATGCCCCCTACGACAGTCGCCGCGCCAATCAGTTTTGTCGCCAGCGCCGCCCGTTTCAAATCGCGCAGTGCCAGCAGTTCTTCATAGGTGTAGCGGCGCCAATCCGAGTATGGCTCCGACATGTTTTTGTGAAACGCTTTGTAGTGCTCGTCGAGCAAGTCAACAAACATATACTCGCGCTCGCGAATTTTTTCGACGCGCGCAAGCATCGGGTCTCCGTCGGCCGGCAGCTTGAGTATGGTGCGCGAGCCGCGCTTGCCCTCGGACAGATAGTCGTCAAACGCATAGGGCGCTATGTCTTCTGCAAAATGCAGCAGCGCGGTTTTGCGGATGCGCGTGATGTCTTTCTGCTCACGCTCCAAATAGGCCTCGAGAAGATCGTCAGCAATTTCGTTGTAGATGTCCTGGAACGCATCTTCATCGCCGCCAATTTCCTCGCGATAAGACAGAGCACTGGCGACGTCTTCGTAGGTTTTCTTCAGCCACGTTTCGCCGGTGGCGTCGACCGCCCGAATCTTGAGCTCAAGCTCGATGCCGGTGGACGCCTTGATCTCGCCGTAGACCATCAGATCGATGGCCCGGCTCTCGCGCGGAATCAAGCGCACGGCGCCCCAGTTCTCCGTTCGCTCCAGCGTGTTCCGCAAGTTGTAAGCAAGATAGCGGGCTTCAGCACGACGCACGTTAGGATCGATCAGCTCCTGCTCGAGATACTTCTCGTTGGGCGCAAGCCCTTCTTCGAATATCGCTATTCCAACGTCCAGCAGCTGCTGTTCCGTAAAATCGGCACCGACGCTGCGCGCCGGCGTCGAACTCGCATCGATCACCGTGGTACTGGTGCAGCCACAAATGGCGGCGCAACTGGCAGCGATCAGAAATTGCCTCAACGGGCCGGGCAGGCGATGCACACTGATCATTTAGTTTGCCGTCGCATTCTTGTAGTTGCGGTATTCATCCCACAGCCGCGCCCGCAGTTCCGGATCCGATTCAGCAAGTGCCGCTTCGCGCAGCTGACGAGCCACGACGTCATCATCCTGTCCATCAGGTATTTCGGTATCGCGCACGTTGTCCTGGCCTGCCGAGGCGCCACCGCGTGAACCGCCCAGATCCCCTTCGCCACCACCGCCGGACGCGGTGCTCGCCGATTGGTCTGTGCCACCCGCGCGATCCTGCGAACCGCCGCTGCCCGATTGACCCTGGTTGTCCGATACATCGCCATTGCCGGGTAACGCGCCTTCGCCAGTGCCTTTGTTCATACCGCGCCGTGCGCGTGCCAACTCGCCGTCGTAGCCAACCAGAGTGGCATCAAGTTCGGCATCAAGAACGGCGACGCGATCGCCGCCACCGCCGCTGCCACTGCCACCGGTGCGACTGCTCGAACTCCCGCTGCTGGTCGACGGCATGCCCGGACGCCCGCTGGTGCCCGGCAGACCCAGCGATGGCAAAGGTAATCCGATCGTCGGTACCGCCATACCGACCCGCACGTTGGGCCCGCTCGCTGGCGCACCCGAATCACCCGCTTGCGGCATACCACCGCCGGCGACGCTCGGTGCGGGCATTCCGCCTTCAACCGCAGCACGCGCGGCGGCTTCGGCCGCGGCTTGTTCGCGCGCGACTTGCTCGGCCGCGGCGCGTGCGTCGGCGCGCTGCCGTGCGCCAGCTAGAACAGGTGCCGGCTCGGGGAAGTCGACTTTCGGCAAGCCGCCGTTTTCGATAACCGCCGACAACAGATCGACGGAGTCTTCCAGAAACTCGACCATATCCTTGATGTCGTTGAACACCAGGGGCTCGTCCAGTGGCTTAATGTTCTCTTCGCTAATGAAGCCGTTGTCGAGCGCCGCCTGAAGCAGCGCATCGCGCGCTTCCATCAATTTGGCAGCCGCCTCATACAACTCGGCATGGGCCTTTTCATGCGCGGTGGCACCGACGCGCTCACTGGACATACGCGGGCCGTCGTCAGGCGTGCCCTGCACCGATTCGTCCAGCGTCTCGCTCGCATCGTTGAGCGATTCGCTGCCGTTTTCCAGTGCCTGCGCCGCGCGCGTCACCTGAGCCGCACTCTTGGATTCGCTACTGTCCTTCGACTGACTCTCCGAAGTCGCGCTGGACTTTTGGGCCGCACGCGATACGGACTCACTGGCTTTGGTCACTGCCTCTGCGGCCTCGGAGACTTTGCGCGCAGCGGCCTCTGCTGATTTTTGAGCGGCCGCACTGCTTGAGGAACTGCTGCTTGATGACGAGCTACTGCTCGAGGAACTGCTGCTGGACGAACTGCTGCTCGACGAGGATTGCGTTTGCGTTGACGCGCTCGCGCCAGCCGTCGGCTCGGCAAACGGGTCAAACTGCGGTTCGTCCGCTCCGGATTCACCCTCTTCGTCTGTGTCGGACTCTTTATCGCCCTCCGCTTTGGCCTGAGCGTTATCCGCTTCGTTCTCGCCCGCGGTCTCGCCACTCTCGGCGGCGTTTTCTTTCTTTGCCTGCGCACGGGCCAGCGCGTCCGCGGCGCGAGCGACGGCGTCGGCGGCGTCCGCAACGGCTTGCCCCATTTCCGCCAATTCGGCATCCGCCGCGCGCTGTTGTTGCTCACGACCTTCGCCATCGCCCGATTCAGGGTTCTGTTGGCCCGGATCGCCCTGCTCGCCGGCCTCTTTACCTTGGGCACTCGCGTCGCGTGATTCGCTCTGACGCGTGGTTTGCTGATCTCCCTGCGACCCTTGCGACGTCGACGTAGTAGGCTGACTACGACTGCGGCTCGACGACTGGCTGGTTGAGGGCGTCGACGGCGGCTGACTGGAGGGCGACGAGCTTGGCGACGGCATGCTGGGCGGCTGGCTCGACGGGGGTGACGGAATACTCGGTGACGACGACGGCATCGAGGTTGGGGGCGTCGGCGTTGGCAGTGAAGAGCTCGATTTACAGCCGCTCAACACATAAGCGCAACCGGCCGCGATGACCGCCAAGCGAGTGAGTGTTAGATTTACCTTCATGGAACGAGCCCTCTTCCAAGCTGATTTCGGAAACCTGCCGGTGGCAGGCCCGATGTTGCGGCGATTCAGTTTTCGCGTTGCGTCTTTTCAAGTGCGCCATGCGAAGCGTTTAGAGTGCCACGTATGCGTGTGGCCAGACACAATTTAACGTGTCATTTTCTCTTTTGCCAATATGGACATATAATATCCGAAAATGTTCGTAGTTACCAATGGATGATCAGTTGATGCACATCTCCCGCTTGCGCCAAAGGGCGCGCCGCGCTGCCCCCTCCTTACGCCAACCGAATCCGATGACCGCGTATCTGCGCTTCTTTTGCGCACTCGCTGCCTTGACCTTGCTCAGCGCCTGCGCCGGGACCAAACAGTACATCGTCGACGTCGAGGGCTCGATCCCGCCGCCATTGGTCGACCCCCTGCCGCTCGATGTCGCAGTGCACTACAGCCAGGCGTTCGGTGATTACACGACCAATCAGGAATCGCTGAGCGGAGACACCTGGCGCGTCGCTTTCAAAGGGCTGCAACAGAACTATGTGCACTCGATGCTCAGCAGCGCGTTTGATTCGGTCACCATTGTTGACAGTGCCAAGCCGGATCCGGCGGGCGGCTACGACCTGCTGATCGTGCCGCGCGTGGAAAACTTCTCGTTTTTAACACCGGCCGAATCCGGCTCTAAGTTCTTTGCGGTATCGATGCGCCACATGTTCGACATTCTCGCGCCCAACGGCAACGACTTTGGTCCGTGGGAGATTAATTCCTATGGGCGCAGTCGCAGCTCTTTCGGCAGCAACGTGCGCGCGCTCGCCAGCGAGGCCTGTCTTGACGCCATGCGCGATCTGGCCACCAGCATTGTTGTGGGCATACCGGAAGAAGTGGCCAATCGCGAGTTCATCGATCTCAATGATTTACGCCGCCCGGGAGCCAAGCGTTGAGCGCCCGCAGGCGTTACCTTGGGCTCGCGCTGATCGGCGCGCTTGGCACGCAAACCGCGTGCGTGACGTCGCGGATCGATACGTCATTCAATTCAAACGTCGAGCTGACTGACAGTGCATCGGTGGTGCTGCTCGCACGTCGTCAGAACGTCGAGCATGAGACCGAATCGGGGTTCATGGATTGCGTCAAGAAAGCCATCACGTCCGGCAGTGAAGCGTTACCCCTCGGTTCTGACACCGAGTTCATGGACCAGCTCTTTCCCTGGTTTGAACCACGCATCGCGCCGCTGTCCGACGAGAATCTCCCTGAACTGCTGGCCAAGCCCGGAGTGGCCGAACGCGTACTCGAATCCGGCATTCGCTACGTCATTTGGGTAGACGGCTCGACGGAACTGATTGACGGCGGTGGTCAGCTCAGCTGCGACATCAACATTGGTTGTTTCGGCTTCAACTGGTGGGAAAAAGGGGCCAACTACGAGGCCGCAATCTGGGACTTGCACGATGCCAAATCCATGGGTTTGGTCAGCACCGACGTTTCCGGTCGTTCCTACATGCCGGCGGTCGTCGTGCCCATTCCGTTGATTGCGAGAACTCAAGCGGCGGCGTGCAAAGGGATGGCCGATTCCCTTCGAGGTTACCTCAACCAGTAAGCGGATCCGCGGACTTTGCGCCGCCTGATAATTCGAACTAAAACTGATACTCGTAGCGCACGCCACGTGTCACCACCGACTTGCCGTCGACAAACCGGGGACGATATTTGGAACCCGACTGACGAGTGCGAATCAGATTCAACACGCTGGACACACGCACGGTGTCCTCAATGACCCGAATATTGCGGGGCTTGCCGCGCTCATCGATGTCGAACTCAAGTATGATCTTGCCTTTCACTTCATCAACGCGGGCCTTTTCATGCGGCCACATGCCAACGGGCAGCGCGTTTTTCGTCAAGCGACGCGGCACGCCAAAACGCGAATTGATCACTTCGTCTGAGACGCCGGCTTCGCGCGCAGCCTCGATGGCCTCGGTGTAAACCCCAATGGCTTGCTGGTGCCGGCTGGCAATCATGTACCAGTCAGCCAGTTTGGCGCGCGAACGCAAAACATCCATCTGATCCACTGAATCCTGATTCTCGTAAATCTCGACCGCACGACGCAGAGCGCGAGCGCCTTCGCGCGGAAAACTGGTTTCCTGATTCAGATAGAACGAATCCGCGATCATGTTGAGCGTTTCGATCAGGCGCAAATCGTTCGGCCCGTAATTTTCTTCCAGTATCGAGATCGCTTCATTGAAGTTGCGGCGGGCGTCCGTGAAGCGCTGAATCTTGGCATTCCACCTGCCCCACTTTTGCAGCGCCGGCACGAACTCCACGCTGTCCCGGCCGACCAGTTTTTCCTGCGTGCCGAACAACAAACGTTGCTCTCGCGTGGCCTGGCGAACCTCACCGAGCCGCAGATAGCTCGACGTCAATCGATCGACGATGGGCGCTTGATCCGCATTATAAATCCCTCGGTTGCGATGCGTGATGTCTTTGGCACGCAGCAGTGCCGAGACGGCAGCTTCGTGCTCGCCATCTTTCGCCAGCACACTTCCCAGACCCATCAGCGGCTCCACCAGAGCCGATGAAAACGGACCGAAACGTCGCTCGGCGACCGTGATCGCATCGCCAAACGTTTTCGCCGCCAACGCCGTCTGTTGTGTCGACGCGTAAGACTGCCCGAGTCGAGTCAACGGGATGAAGGTTTCCGCTGCGCGCTTGCCGTACTGAACCGTGGCGTCGGTGACCCAGGTTTTTGCCAGCTCCACGGCCTCTTCATTTTCGTCAGCGTCGGTCAAATCCTGCCACGCCGGCGCGTACTGAAAACTCGGTTCGGGCGGTGTCACTACCTTGCTATTTTCCTCCGCGGCCTGCTCCACCGGCGCGCTGCCCAGGTCGGCGCCCGGCTCGCCCGCGAGGTCGTTCTCCGGAAGCAGGGGCTCGGGTGACTCGTCGATCGGATTGGTGACAACCCCGGGGGTAGTGGACGACGGACCGACCATATCCTGGCCTGACGCTGTTGCACCAATCCACAACGCGAGCGTGGCGCACAGCCACCGGGCAACATTTCGAGTTCGCACCGCGTTCATTTCAGGCTCCCTTCATCAATCGACAATCTTAATCTTCTGACCCGGTTGTGGCTCGCCTTCGGGGTAAAGGTTATTTAGTAACCGTAACTGCTGCTCGGGGTACAGGTCCATGGGCGATGCCGTCGCCAGCACGCTCATCGTTGTTCCAGCATTGGCTTCGATCACGCGTAACACGCCCGGCTTCGCACTGCGCGAACTTTTCTCATCTAACAGGCGCAAGCTACGAATGGTACTGAGAAACTTGCCGTCATCGCGCGTGCGATTGGTCGCGCTGCGCGTCACCCCGGCAAACACATACGCTCGGTCAAGGTGGCGGATCACGGCGTAGCGGACCGGGCGCCGGCCAAACGGCGAGTTGGCGTTGGGTGCCACGGCCGTATAGCCATTGAGTCCGTCGGGCGACACGCCGCGCCCCTCTTCGACGTCGTCGATACCGATCTTGTCGCGCAGGATATCCACCGGACTCAAGCGCTCTTTGACCGGCTGCGCGGTAATGACAAGCAGACTGGTGCGATCTGGCGATGTCGCGGTCAATCGGCCCGGAACATCATCAATCTTCCAACCGGCCGGGAAGCGCAAACCAATGCCCAGCCCGCCGTGGCGAAACTCCTGATCGCGCACGACGCCGCCGGCTTTGATGCGACCGAACGCCATGCCGTCGACGTGGACGAGGAATTCGTCGCGATTGTCGGGCCGAGGAGTATCGGTCGCGAACTGATCCGCTGCCTTGACCACTTCGCGCAGTCGCTTGTCGTTATCCGGGTGGGATGCAAACACGCCGTGATACACGCGTGGTTCACGCCCCTCTTTTTCTGCGCGCTCGAGCTCGAACAGTTCCTGGTCTTTCGGGGTGGTTCCCACGTCGATCATGGCCTGGCTGTCTTAGCCGCCGCGGACCATATAGGCGCCACCCAGCCCCCCCGCCCCGAGCTCCATGCCGCGGCCATAACCGCTCACCAGTGCAC
>JBGCFP010000120.1:0-6848 GCA_045107005.1 Gammaproteobacteria bacterium | reverse complement strand
CCATGGTCGGAAGGGACCTGGCAACTCGGCGAGGGTTTTAGCGATAAGACGGACGAGCAGCTACCCTGGCATGTCGTCGCCTACGACTTTGGTGTCAAACGAAACATACTGCGGATGCTCGCAGACCGAGGCTGTCGTTTGACTGTCGTGCCCGCGCAAACGCCCGCCGCTGAGGTGCTCGCCATGCAGCCTGATGGTGTCTTTCTGTCTAACGGCCCCGGCGACCCCGAGCCCTGTGATTATGCGATTACGGCGATTCGGGAATTGCTCGATCAAGACATGCCCCTGTTTGGCATTTGCTTGGGGCATCAGTTGCTGGCGCTAGCGAGTGGCGCATCTACCCTTAAGATGAAATTTGGTCACCACGGCGCGAACCACCCGGTGCAGGATCTGGCTGACAGCACCGTGGCGATTACCAGCCAGAATCACGGCTTCGCCGTCGATGAAGACAGCCTCGGTGATACTTTGCGCCCGACGCATCGTTCTTTGTTCGACGGCACGTTGCAAGGCGTCGCGCACACGTCGCGACCGGCGTTTGGTTTCCAGGGCCACCCGGAAGCGAGCCCGGGGCCGCACGACATCATTCCCCTGTTCCAGACTTTTATTTCGTTGATGGCAGACGCTCGTAGTGGCGCGGCCGGCAACCACTGACGGGCCGAACTAGCGATGCCAAAACGTACCGACCTTAAAAGCATTCTGATCATTGGCGCCGGGCCGATCGTGATCGGCCAGGCGTGTGAGTTTGACTACTCGGGCACGCAGGCCTGCAAAGCGCTGCGCGAGGAGGGCTTTCGCGTCATCCTGGTTAACTCGAATCCGGCCACGATCATGACCGATCCTGAGTCGGCTGACGCGGTTTACATCGAGCCGGTGCAGTGGCGCAACGTCGCCAAAGTTATCGAGCGTGAGCGTCCGGATGCACTGCTGCCGACGATGGGCGGGCAAACGGGTTTGAACTGTGCGCTGGATCTGGTGCGCGAGGGCGTGCTCGAGAAATATGGGGTGGAGCTGATCGCCGCGAGTCGTGAGGCCATCGACATGGCCGAAGATCGCGAGCAGTTTCGCCAAGCCATGACCGACATCGGTTTGGGCGTGTGCAAGTCCGTGGTGGTGCACGATGTGGATACGGCGATCCGGTTGCAGCCGCAGGTGGGCTACCCGACCATTATTCGCCCGTCGTTTACGATGGGCGGCAGCGGCGGCGGTATTGCCTACAACCGCGAAGAGTTTGAGCACATCGTGAAGCGCGGTCTGGATTTGTCGCCCACGACCGAAGTGTTGCTTGAGGAATCGGTGCTCGGCTGGAAAGAATACGAAATGGAGGTCGTGCGCGACAAAAACGACAACTGCATTATTGTTTGCGCCATTGAGAACCTCGATCCAATGGGCGTGCACACCGGTGATTCGATCACCGTTGCGCCCGCGCAAACGCTGACGGACAAAGAATACCAACGCATGCGCGATGCGTCGCTCGCCGTGCTGCGCAAGATTGGGGTGGAGACCGGCGGCTCGAACGTGCAGTTTGCGGTCGATCCAAAAGACGGTCGTTTGATCGTGATCGAAATGAACCCGCGCGTGTCGCGCTCCTCGGCGCTTGCCTCGAAAGCCACCGGTTTTCCCATCGCCAAAGTCGCGGCGAAGCTCGCCGTGGGTTACACGCTCGACGAGCTCAGTAACGACATTACCGGCGGCGCTACGCCGGCGTCTTTCGAACCGTCCATCGACTACGTCGTTACCAAGATTCCGCGTTTCACGTTTGAGAAATTCCCGGACGCGAACGATCGACTGACCACGCAAATGAAGTCGGTCGGTGAAGTGATGGCCATGGGGCGCAACTTCCAGGAGTCACTGCAAAAGGCGCTGCGGGGTCTGGAAACGGGCGTCAGCGGTTTCGATTCCATTCTCGGCGATCGCACCGACGACGAAGCGGAGCGCGAACTGAACGAAGAGCTGCGGATGCCCGGCGCCGATCGCCTGTGGTACGTCGCCGATGCGTTTCGACGCGGCGTAACGGCCGAGCAGTTGTTCGACCGAACGTGGATCGATCCGTGGTTCCTGGCCCAGATTGAAGATCTGATTCTTGAAGAGAAACAAACGGCGGACGAGGGCAAGGCCGGGCTCACCGAAGAACGTCTGCGTGTGCTTAAACGTAAGGGGTTTGCCGATGCGCGACTGGCGACGCTGGTTGGCGCGCGCGAGACTGACTTGCGTCGCATGCGTCTGAAGCACGGCGTCTCGCCGGTCTACAAGCGCGTCGACACCTGCGCGGCCGAATTTTCGACATCGACCGCGTACATGTACTCGAGTTACGACGAAGAGTGCGAGTCCGATCCCTCCGAGCGCGAGAAAATTGTCATTCTTGGCGGCGGTCCCAACCGCATCGGCCAAGGCATCGAGTTCGACTACTGCTGCGTGCACGCGGCGCTGGCACTGCGCGAGGCTGGTTACGAGACCATCATGGTCAACTGCAACCCGGAAACCGTGTCGACGGACTACGACACATCGGATCGCCTTTACTTCGAACCGCTGACGTTCGAAGACGTCATGGCGGTCATCGACCTGGAAAAACCGGTTGGCGTGATCGTTCAGTACGGTGGGCAAACACCGTTGAAGCTGGCGCGTGATCTGGAAGCCGCCGGTGCGCCGATCATCGGCACGTCGCCAGACAGCATCGATCTTGCCGAAGACCGCGAACGGTTTTTGCAGCTGGTCAATCGCCTGAAACTCAAGCAGCCTGAAAATCGTACCGTCAGTGATCCGAACATGGCGTTAAAACTGGCCGACGAAGTGGGCTACCCGCTGGTCGTGCGCCCGTCCTACGTGTTGGGCGGTCGCGCGATGGAAGTGGTGTTCACGCCCAAGGATTTGAGCGAGTACATCGGCAGCGCCGTGCGCGTGTCCAATGACAGTCCGGTGCTGCTGGATCGGTTTTTGGATATGGCGGTCGAAGTGGATGTGGACGCGATCTGTGACGGCGAAGATGTCTTGATCGGCGGCATCATGGAGCACATCGAACAAGCCGGTGTTCACTCCGGCGATTCGAGCTGTACGTTGCCGCCGTTTACGTTGAGCCAGGCGCTGCAGGATGAAATGGTCGATCAAGTGCGCAAACTGGCGCACGGGTTGAAAGTGGTCGGTCTGATGAACACGCAGTTCGCAATTCAGAACGATGAAATCTATTTGCTGGAAGTGAACCCGCGTGCGTCGCGCACGGCGCCGTTTGTGTCCAAAGCCATTGGTGTGCCGCTGGCCAAAGTCGCGGCGCTCGTGATGGCCGGAAAGTCGCTCAAGGAGCAGGGACTCACCGAGCAGGTTACGCCCAACTACTACAGCGTTAAAGAAGCCGTTTTCCCGTTCCTCAAGTTCCCCGGTGCGGATCCGATCCTCGGGCCGGAAATGAAATCGACGGGCGAAGTGATGGCCACCGGGCGCTCGTTCGCCGAAGCGTACGCCAAAGCTCGCCAAGCCTCTGGCGTCGTGCTGCCGCGTGGCGGCAAAGTCATTATCAGCGTACGCAACCGCGATAAAGAGCAAGCCGTAGAGCTCGGTCGTATTCTCCACGGTCGCGGTTTCGAAGTGGTGGCGACTGACGGCACGGAGCGCGCGATGCGTGATGCCGGCGTGCCGTGCCAGCGCATCAATAAAGTGCGCGAAGGCCGACCGCACATTGTGGACGCGATCAAGAACGGCGAGATCGATCTGATCATCAACACGACCGAAGGCAAGCAGGCGATCCACGAATCCCACGCGATCCGCCGAGAGGCAGTGCGCGGCAATATCACTTATTATACAACGGTCTCTGGCGCCCACGCGGGCTGCCTGGCGCTCGATCATCTCGACGCCGTTGACGTGAATTGCCTGCAGGATCTGCACAAGGAAATTGCCTGATGGACAGAGTCCCTCTGACTGAGCGCGGCGCCAAGATGTTGCGCGACGAGCTCAAGACTTTAAAAAGCGTCGAGCGACCGGAGATCATCCAAGCCATCGCCGAAGCGCGTGCGCACGGTGATCTGAAGGAAAACGCGGAGTATCACGCTGCCAAAGAGCGCCAGGGTTTTATTGAAGGTCGCATCAAGGATCTCGAAGGCAAACTGTCCAACGCCCAAGTGATCGATGTCACACAGGTTGAAGGCGGCGGCAAAATTATCTTTGGCTCGACGGTCGAGTTACTGGATGTTGATGCCGACAAGGAAGTGACTTACCAGATCGTGGGTCAGGATGAAGCGGACATTAAACAGGGTTTGCTGTCCATCACTTCACCGATTGCGCGCAGCCTGATCGGCAAGAGCGAGGAAGACGAAGTGGTCGTCAAGACACCTGGCGGCGAAGTGGTCTACGAGGTGCTGTCCGTTAAATACGTCTAACGGCAGCTTGATGGTTAGCTTGGTTTCTCGACAGTGCGCCCGGAACCGGGCAGGACGACTTTGGGCTTCTGGGCGTTACGCCGAAACAGCGTAGCAACATGTCCCACGCGTTTAAGCAGCACGCAGCGACACTCCTCACACAGCTTCTCGAGCAACGCATCACGCTCGTCCCGGTCGCCAACACGAACACGTACCTTGATAAGCTCATGATATTTCAACGCCGATTCCAACTCTTTGAGCACATTCTCGCTCAAGCCCTTGTCGGCAATGGTGACGACGGGCTTGGCGTTGTGCGCGAGGGCGCGTAGGTGTTTTTTCTGGCGTTCGGTGAGCTGCACGGTCTTGGGTCCGGATGGAAACGGGCGCGAAGTGTAGCACGCGTATTTTGCGAGGGTGGGCCGTGAGCCGCTGGTACGACAAGCACGTCAATGACCCCTATGTGAAGCGTGCCCAAGTGGAAGGCTATCGCTCGCGCGCGGTCTACAAACTGCTGGAGATTGACGAGCGCGAGAAGCTGATCAAAAAAGGTCAGTCGATTCTCGATCTGGGCAGCACGCCGGGCGGCTGGAGCCAGGTGTGCGCGAAGCGGGTGGGGCCTTCCGGGCGCGTGTTGGCCCTCGATCTGCTGCCCATGACCCCCATCGAGGGCGTGCGGTTCGAGAAACTCGATTTTACCGAGGATTCTGCGCTGGAATGGGTCGAGACGCAGTCTAAAGGCGGCATTGACCTTGTGTTGTCCGATATGGCCCCCAATATCACTGGGGTCAGATCTGTGGACCTGCCGCGTGCGATGTATTTGGCTGAGCTGGCAGTGGATACGGCCAAACGGGTGTTGAAGCCCGGTGGGGCCTTTCTGACCAAGTTGTTCCACGGCGAAGGGTTTGACGATTATGTTAAGTCTATTCGCGCTGATTTTGAGTACGTCAAAGTGCGCAAACCAGCCGCGTCGCGGCCCAAGAGCAGAGAGACCTATTTGGTGGCGAGAAACTATCGGCTGTAGTAGTGTCTGAAGGTATGGCGGGCTATTGCAGCGCGTCATCTGGCCCGCATCCTTGGCCTCCGTGTCATGGGTTGTCATGTGGTTTTAGGGTGCGGGGCAGCTTGAATTCTCAACCGATTTGTCGTGCGTTTTCGACAAGTCATTTTCTTCCTGAAAATCGGAGATCAAGTCATTGAGTGACTTAGGAAAAAATATTGTTCTGTGGCTCATCATTGCGATGGTCCTGCTGACAGTTTTCGAGCGCTTCACACCGCAACAGGGCGGCGCAGCGGAGCTCGAGTATTCCGAATTTCGAGAGCGGCTTCTGAACGGCGGCGTCGAGTCGGTCATCATTTATGACGGCCAGCGAATCACCGGCAAGTTTCGGGGCGGCGAAGAGTTTGAAACCCGCAGCGCCGAGTACGACAACACGGCGCTGATCGGCGAAATGGACAAGTTCAACGTGAGCTACTCGCGTGCCGAGTCCGAAAAACAGAACGTGCTGTTCCAGGTGTTCCTGCAGTTCCTGCCCGTGCTGCTGTTGATCGGCGTGTGGCTCTACTTTATGCGTCAGATGCAAGGCGGTGGCGGCGGGCGCAGCCCGATGCAGTTCGGCAAGAGCAAAGCCCGCATGTTGAGCGAAGATCAGGTCAACGTGAATTTCAACGACGTGGCCGGTGTTGAAGAAGCCAAACAGGAAGTGGGCGAGATCGTCGACTTTTTGAAAGACCCAAGCAAATTCCAGCGTCTGGGCGGCAAGATTCCTCGCGGCGTGCTGATGGTCGGCTCGCCAGGTACTGGTAAGACGCTGCTCGCGCGCGCGATTGCCGGCGAAGCCAAAGTGCCGTTCTTCACGATCTCCGGTTCCGACTTTGTCGAGATGTTTGTCGGTGTCGGTGCATCCCGCGTACGCGACATGTTTGCTGACGCCAAGAAACACGCGCCGTGCATTATTTTCATCGATGAGATTGATGCGGTCGGCCGTCATCGCGGTCCGGGCGGCGGCTACGGCGGCGGTCACGATGAACGCGAACAAACGCTTAACCAGCTGCTGGTTGAGATGGACGGTTTTGAAGACAACGAAGGCGTGATTGTGATCGCCGCGACCAACCGTCCTGACGTGCTCGACAAAGCGCTGCTGCGACCGGGTCGTTTTGACCGTCAGGTGGTCGTGCCGCTGCCTGACGTGCGCGGCCGCGAACTCATTCTGAAAGTGCACATGCGAAAAGTGCCGATCAACGACGACGTGCGTCCGCAGATCATTGCGCGCGGTACCCCGGGCTTTTCCGGCGCGGATCTGGCCAATCTCGTCAATGAAGCGGCGTTGTTCGCCGCGCGTGCGATTGCCGGCGAAGCAAAAGTACCGTTCTTCACGATCACCGGTTCCGATTTTGTTGAGATGTTCGTCGGTGTCGGTGCTTCCCGAGTTCGCGACATGTTTGCCGACGCCAAAAAACACGCGCCGTGCATTATTTTCATCGATGAGATCGATGCGGTCGGTCGTC
>JBGCFP010000012.1:0-51753 GCA_045107005.1 Gammaproteobacteria bacterium | reverse complement strand
GGCGACGCAGAGGGGTATCGAGGTGAGGCAGGGTTCAGCCGAACCGTTGGAGACGGGCATAACACAACGAGCGACATTTCGAGAGAGGATTCTGGTCGCGCACGACGGCGAGAATGCGGTCGTCGAGCAGTTTCTCCTGCACCAGCTTGGTTCGATGCCGGTACGAGGGCAGTCGCCCAACGATCATGTCGATGTCGCCAGCGAACAGCTTGGGCATCAACGCATCGTTCGTGCCCTCAACCACTTTGACCGCTACCTTGGGGCGCTCACTGAGTAACGTCTCGATGGCTTGCGGAAGCAAGCTCGGTGCGGCCGCCAACAGTGTGCCGACAACCACGCGACCACTGCTGCCCTCCGCCAGATCATCCAGTTCCTGCGCGGCGTTGGAGACTTGGGCGATGATCAACTGACCGTGACGAATCATCGCAGCACCGTAAGGCGTCGGGATCACGCCGCGATTGGTGCGCTCAAACAAAGGCACCTCGAAGTCGAGCTCGAGATCGCGTATCAGCTTGGTCGCTGCCGGTTGCGAAATCTGCAGGTCGCGTGCCGCGCTTTGAATGCTGCCAAACTTACCCACAGCGACCAGCAGCCGAAGCTGCTTGAGTTTCAGACGTGTAATGGCGCGATCCACAATGCGGGCGTGGCGAGTCATGCGTTCAGATGACGATCCGGGCGACGTGTTGCTCGAGTTTGCTGACCACACTCATGGCGGCCAGCGCCGAGCTGCGTGGATTGTCGGGCAGCGCGCGGCCGCGAATTTCAAACTGGAACGAGCCGAATGCGCCGCTCGCCCGAAGTTCGTGAATGTTCTCACTCACCGTTGGGTCCGCGACTAACTCAACCTGTGTCGCGTCAAACCCGATACCGGCCAGCGCGACCGCCGCGGCGACGTTGGCGTTTTTGGGATACCGCACCGCCGCCTCGCGCGCGCAGCCGGTGAAGTGCGTGGCGGGCTCGTCCGCGAGCGCGTCCAGGTCCAGGTGTTGTTCCGCAGGAGAGCCGCGCCAGCCTTTTGGCGGCTTGCGGCCGACATAAGTCACACTATCCAGACCGCCGGCGCGGGCCGCGCGCAAACAGTCGAGCGCACCAATGGCGCCGCTCGCCAGATGCAGTGTCGAGGTGCCATCTCGTGCGGCGTTGTCCAGGCTCGCAAAAAGCTGCGGATCCGCGAGCGCGCCCACCGAGACGGTCGTCAGATCGAAGCCGGCGCGCAGGACGTCCGGACCGAATGCCGCAAGCGCCGCGTGCCCGGCGCAGTCAATAACGTGATCCGTACCGACGATCAAATCAGCAACCCGGTCAACGCAGCGCATGTCGCCCGTGTCGGCAGGCCGATCCTGCAACCGCTCGGGCCGTACCAGCAGAGCACTGACGTTGTGGCCCTGCGCGGTTGCCGCCGCGTGTACGTAGCGGCCGATAGCGCCGTAGCCGATGAGTCCCAGTTGCATGTTTACCCCCCGTATTGGCTAATCATTATCGCAAGAACAAGGCCATTGGGTATAGTTAAATGCTATATCAGCCTCTCGGCTATTCCACGACGCTTTACGCTATGTTTGCGTACACACCAACCGCACCACTGGCCGGTCAAAAACCAAGAGTGACGATCATTAAATATTCAAAACTTGATGCCAAAGACTACGCCCGCGAGAAGATGCGCGGCATCTGGGCCGCCGCCCTGAACCCGTTCGCCGACGACCTGTCGCTCGACGAATCCGGTCTGCGCGCGAACATTCGCCACTGGATTGACGATCTGGATATCCAGGGTTTGTTCATCGCCGGTAAGCAAGGCGAGTATTTTTCCATGAGCCTTGCCGAACGCAAGCGTAACGTCGAGATCGCCGTGGACGAGTGTGGCGATAAAGCGGGCACGATCATTTCGGTGTCCGATACCAATATCGACACGGTGCTCGAACTTGCCCGGCACGCCCAGGACTGCGGTGCGGATTATGTTGTCGTGCACTCGCCGGTCTTGAGTTTCATTCACGACCGCGGTGAAGTGCTCTATCAGTATTACAAAGCGCTGTGTGATCAGCTCGACATTGGCATTGCCATGTGGAGCCATCCGGACTGCGGTTATTTGATGCAGCCAGACGAGTGCGCGCGTATTGCCGAGCTGCCAAACATTGTGGCGATCAAATACTCCGTGCCACGTGACATGTACGTACAATTAACCCACATGGTCGGGGACAAAATTCAGGTTTCCACGTCGCTTGAGGACGACTGGCTCGACAACATCGAAGAACTGGGCTGGCGTCTATATCTGTGTTCGTCTCCGCCCTACCAACTGCAAAGCAAGATCGACAAGCGCATGGACCAGTACACGCGTCTCGCGTTCGACGGGAAGTTCGACGAAGCGCGCCAGATTCGAGACAGTCTCAACCCGGTACGCGAAGCGATGAAGCGATCGAAACCGGCGGACAAACCGCAGGCGTTCGGCAAATACTGGCAAGAGTTACTCGGGCAAGTTGGCGGTCGCGTTCGGCGACCAATGCTGGAGCTTACCGATGCCGAGAAAGCCACGATACGCGAGGCGTTTTTGTCCTGCGGCCTCAAGGTCTGATTCCGAGGCGTTTTTCGATCCACAAATAACGCTGTGATAACAAGTCGAGTGTTCGACGCTGTTAGTGTCGACGACAGGCCAAATGGACGTGTCTTGCTTTCGAACGGAGCGCGCCCTTTGTTGGACAACGCTCGACACGAACCCCTGTCGCGACACAACTGGACTTGTTCGCGAGAGGGGTCATTGCAACGGGGAGCGTTTTGCCAAACGCGTCGCGGTTGTGTGCCGCGACGCGCTTTTTGGCTCAGCGCTCCGTGCAGACGCCGTTCTGATCGAAATACGTGTCGAGTTTGGACGTTAGAGCACTTGGTTCGGCTGGTGGCATCTGCTGGACCGCGGCAGACAGTTGGCCGCAAAGCGCGTCGACGTCGTCAACGCTTGCCGCATCGATGCGCAAACCGATAATCGCGATACGCGTCGAGTGAACAAGGGCATGGTCTTCGCCATAGGCCGCCGCCAACAACGGAATTTCGTTCGTCGCGTTGTCCATATCTGCTGCCGTGACGCGCAGCCCGCCGAGCCAACTGGCGATCATAAGATTGCGACGAAAAACGGCACTCATGGCCTCGGGCTGAGCGTTGTTGTGAGACAGCACTTCGAGCCCACGGCGGGCGCTCTCGCGCGCATCAATGAATCGCTCGAGCTTCATCTCCGCAGAGGACTTGTTGATCAGATAGGTGGCGAGATAGGGGTGCCGATCACCGTGGAGTCGGATGCGTCCGTCAATTGCCTGTTCAAATAACTCGACCGCTTCCTCATTGCGACCCTGGCGACTTCTCAATAGCCCTAAACCCGACAGACCGTTTGTCTGGTCGGCCGTCTCGCCCCGCCCATACTCGACACGTAACGACAACGATTCGCTTATGGCCTCGTCGGCCAATTCCAGCTCATTCATTTGGTAGTAGACGCTACCGAGGTTGTCGTAAAGACTCGGCCGAAGTTTCGTCACGGCTGGACTAAGAACATCCGCGGAATCCAGGGCTCGTTCCGCCTGCAAAAACAGATCCGCAGCGGCTTGAGGTGAGCCTTGGCTCCGCGCTTGAAGGCCCTGGATATTCAGGGTGTGCGCGATGAGCGCGGGACGGTCAGCCGCTTTGGCCAAACCCAGAGCCCGTGCCAGGTACGGACCGCTTTGAGCATAGTCTTGCTGTTCGTTTCTCAACGCCCCAAGTTCCAGCAGAACTTTGGATGCGACAGCAGGGTATTGGTCTTCAATTTCAGGCAGCATGGTTTCCGCCTGGGTGAAAAGCTTATCAGCGATCCCGTAGTGCCCGACCAGCAGATAGGTCTCCCCCAGCTTGCTGAGCATGGCCGCGCGATCCACGACCTCGACACGCTCAAATTTCCCCGACAGACTGTCACGAGCCCGATTCAGCAAATCCACGGCGGTCAGGTCGCTGCGCCCGGTTGCGCCGGGATCCGCATTTTCAAATATGGAAAGCAAAAAATCACTCGTCGCCTCAGCTCGAAGCGTGGCGCTTTGAGCCTGCTCCCTGCTGGTCACGGCGCTACGCCACATAAGCGAAGCGGTCACCGTTAGCGCAGCCAAGGTCAGCGTAATGGCTCCGCGCACGATATCGCGTATTGATGAGCGGCGGTGCGACGCTTTGACAAAGGCAAGCGCCGTGTCCGACAGCGACGGCTGGCCTGCCGCCAGACGGCGCGCTTCTACCAGAGGTTTGCCGTCGCTCATTAAATAGTGCCGCGATCGGTCATCATCATCCCAGCGAGCGGCCAGTTCGTTGAGCCAGCTGCGAAAGCGAATCTCCGCGTAGTTTGACTGCACCCAATCGCGTCCGCGATCCCAGTTCGCCAAGACCGCCTCATGCGCGAATTGCGCCGACGGTACACCAGTGGTCCTGTCGAGGAACGTGGTAACCAGTCGTGCTTCGATAAAGGCATTGACCAACGGTGTCGCGCCGGGCTCGGCGTCAAAGTCGGTCAGACTCACCGTCCGTTTCAACACGCGCCCTACGTTGCGCGGGTCAGCAATGACCATGCGCTCCAACATAAACGGCAGCGCCGCCCGAGTGCTCGCCGGCAACGCATCAAAAATTCGATCTGCGTGACCCGACAAACACCCTGCAAGTTCGCCCAACGCGTAGTAATCCTCGACCTGCAGCACGTTGTCCTGGCTTTTCAACTCCAGTTCGCTCAGTGCGAACTGCAGCAGCGGCAAACTGTTGTCCTGGCGCGTCGCCGCGTCAATGATGATCTGATCGAGTCGGCGGCTATTCTCATCCATGCCGAAACTCAATCCTGCGAGCGCCGCCGGCTTGCGCACGATGTCGGCAATTTCAGCAGCACCAGGAAACGCCAAATCGACTTGACCGTGTTCACCGCGCAGAAAACGCAGCGCTTCGATTTCCGCAAACTGTGGGTAGAACTCGCTGCGCATCGTCGCCAGCATCCACACCGCACCGCTGCGAACCAACGGGTACAACACGGCCAAAAACTGGCTGCGAAATGCCTCGCCGCCGTCGTGCACCAACAGTTCCTCGAATTGATCGAAGACCAGCAACAAACGCTTCGAAGGAGTGTCGTCCGCCGCAGCCAACATCTCAAGCACGGACGACACGGCCGCCTCGTCGTCATTTTCGAGCTGCTGTGCCAACGCCGTTGCTCTCTGTGCGCTGGCCTGTTCACCAAGAATCGTCTCGGTGAGGCGGGTTGCGAAGTGCCCCAGCGGATCGGTCGGGCTCTCGTTCATGCTGAACGTGGCAACCAGTAGTTGATCTTGATCGTCTTGAGCACTGCGGCTTAGCAATGCCGGCACGACACCGGCCCGCGCCAGTGACGATTTGCCACTGCCGCTCGGCCCGAGAATCAAACAGAACCCATGTCCGTTGGCCACTTGGGCATCCATTGCGTCGACAACCTGCTGCACCGCCGCACGCCGTCCGAAAAATATGTCAGCATGAGATTGGTCAAAGACTTGGAGTCCGCGATAGGCGTCGCCGTCGTATTCGGCCGTTTGCGTCACCAATTCCTGCTGGTCCGGATTCAACGGAGTGGGCGCACAGAGCAGGCGGTAGCCGCGCCGTGGAAGCGTCTCCAAAACGGCTTTCTCGCCGTCGGATTTGGACAAGACTTTGCGTAGCAGGTAGATACAGCGGCGCAAGGCCCCATCCACCACAAACGTCCCTTTCCAGACGTGTTCCAGCAAATACTCCTTGCTGACGATCTGGCCGTGATGCTCCGTCAAGCAAATGAGGAGCTGCATGACTTTGGGTTGGAGGCTCGTGACGTCGCCGTTAAGAGTCAGCGTGCCGGCGGTGGCGTCGACCACAAAATCGCCGAGGCGGAAAAACTTGGGTACTGGATGGTCGGAGGACATTCTGATCTTGCACTTACTCTGTAATTGAAATCGCTAAAATCGTTCGGTCGCGAGAACGTCCGCTGTTCCGGTCGCTGAGTCTAAGTCCAAAACGCGTTGGCGAGCTACCTGTTATGTCAGTTTGCCCGGAATAACGGCCGAAGCGGTCACCGTGACGCGCGCCTCGCAATTAAGACTCATTCTCATTACAGCAAGAAAAAGCGGTAAAAAACCAGTATTCTGACAAAAATAACACTAAGATCACGCGAATTAACCCATACTCGATTGCCCTGCACACGGAGCTTCGCCAAGGTTGGTGTCAAGTGCTTGTCGACCAAAAAAAGCACACTTTATTCCTTTCAGATGAAGGCACCGTTGCAATGAAATATTCGAAAATAGCTAAGTTCGGCTGCTCGCTCGCAGCCTCCGCGGTCGCGTTGACCACTCTTCCAGTCCTCGCCGCCAGTAACGGCTTGTGTGGCCCTGACGGGTGTACGCTGGTGATCAGTGAGGACAACGGTACTTCCCAGTCCCGAGTAACGTATGTGACCGATGCCGCAACGCCCGCGACGGCGCAATGGAGCATTGGGTCAAACGTCATCAGCGCCATTGGCGGCACCGGCTGGCAGCCGATCATCGGCGACTTCAACAATGACGGTCTCGATGATCTGGCGGTCTACAAAGATGGGGTGTTCATCGTGGACTGGAGAGTCCACGCAAGTTTCCAGGTTTCGTTCACGACGTACACGTTACCCAGCGCCTCGCAGTGGAATGCCAACAGCATACCGGTCTCGGGCGACTGGGACGGCGTTGGAGGCGATGATTTCGGCATCTACACGGACGGCACGTTCAAGCTGTTTCCGAATCGCTCAGACCTCACCGACATGATCACGATCAGCTTTGGTACCCTGCCGCAAATCCCGGGTTACCACTTCAACCAAATACCGATTAGCGGCAACATCAACAACGCCCGTGACGGGATAGCAAAAGTCGGCATTTTTTGGGGCAACACGGTTCAGTACGCGCGGGCAACGACCGACAGCAGCTTTCAGTTCCTTGACCTGGCGAATTCCAATGCGGTCTTCGGCACGGTTAATCGCCCGTTGATGCTCGCACATCCGATCATCGTGGATACCAATGCATGGGCCGGCAAGAACTACGAATTTTCGTTCTTGATGCCACCTGGTCCTGGCGGAACGTACCTAAACGATTGCGGATCGACAGGCGACCCAGCCGCTTTGGGCTTCCAGTGTCGTCCTTTGGTGCCGGGATCGCCCAGTACGAATCCCCCAATCTGGGTTCCGCCAACGCCGTTTGATTAGACCGACACTCTCTCGGAACCATAGAACGAACGCCCGACGCGCATGCGTCGGGCGTTTTTTTTTGCCGCATCGCCCAGGCAGTGCCTCTCACGAACGCGCTATCCCCCAATCCATGCACTACACTCAAATGACGTTTCAACTGACATGGACTGCGCATGTTTCTGACCAAGGCCGCGATCACAGCAGGCCAGCTCTTTGCCTTGCACTCGGATATTGTTGAGCTGATCGAGGCCGTACGCGCGCAATTTCAGCAGAACGGTGACATTGACGCGTCCATCGACCAAGCCATCGTCGCCATCTATCGCCATCGCCGCGGCACCGCGACCGATGCGGTCGTCCGCGATGCGATCACGCGGCTTGATCTGCCGATGGATCAGATTGTTGCCCGCCTTGATCAACTCCAGTCTTATCTGGTGAGCATCGGCGATCACATTGAGCCCTTCGTGCTTCCGCTTGGCAGTTCCGATGACAAGATCAACCTGCCGCTGTCCAGAGCGCCCTCAAGTCGATCCCTTGATCTGGGCGATCTCGCACTGACGCTCGGTGGCGAGGCCGATTTGGCGCTAAGCGTAAACGGATTCACCGCATCCACTGTCCCCACATCCTGGCAGGGACCGGTGGCACCCGACAGTGCAGTCCAAGCTCTTACTGGCGTCGGCGCTATTGCGTTACGTGCTTCGGGCAGCGGCGGTTCAGGACCGGGTAAGATCGCGCTGTCGTCATCGACCGCGGGCGGCGGCCACCTCCATTTCTACCACCAGTTCCCCGATCCGACGTCGCGCGCGACCGCGCTGGTGACCGCCTGCCAAACGCGCGCCACCCCGTGGGACCTGGACGCCCTGCATGAAGCCCTCGCGCCAACTGATGAAAACGGCAACGCGGTGGGCTTGCGGCGCGTCCAACTGCACGGCAACGGCAGCGTGGAATTTGCCGGTGGTGTGACCGTAGGTAAAGTGCTCGGCCGTCCAGCTGGCGCCGCTGCAAGACTGGACGCGACAGCGCTGGCGGTGGACGCCCGCGTCGCCGCCTCGCTGGATTTCTCCCTGCGCCGTCAAGGCCAATTCACGTTTTCCATTGAGAAAGACAGCGCTGGATTTGTCACGGTCGCGGTGGTGCGCGAAGACGACCGGCAGTCTCAGATTGGCCTGCACCTGAATGCTGACGTCAACGTTAACGGGCTGGACGAAATCGCGAAACCTCATCTCAAACCGTTTTTTGACGACCCGGCGGATCTTTTGGGCGAACTGGACGAGTGGACCGCGCCCGGCACGAAACTCTCGAACGCACTGACATCAACCGACTGGAACCACCCTGTCATGAGCTCGGTGGGACAAGTTCTGCTGGGACACGGGACCGCCGACGAACTGGCGAACTCGGCGACGCAACACCTCGATGGAAAACTGCGCACACTGCTCAACGAGACCATCCCGTTCTGGGGCGAAGACAGCGCGGGCATTGCCAATCAACTTCTGGAACGCATGACAGAACGTCTGGCACTGAGCCCGGAGATCGCGGCCGAACTCGGCGCGACACTCGGGCCCAGACTGATTGCCGGCATCGACAGCGTCAACGCGCGGTTCGAAACTGCGGTCGCCGGTCTGATGACTAACACCCAAGCCCCGTTGGCCCAGCTGCTCCAACCGTTCGAAAGTATCGGCGAGGACATCGCGCAACTGCAGCAACGCGTCGACACTCGCGCCAGCGCCATCGTTCAACCCGCGGTCCAGTTGCTAAAACGCTACCAGGATATTCGCCTGAAAATGATCGGCGGTCTGCAGAAAGTGGCGCAGTTCAAGATCGGCATGGCGTACGCCGCCCAGGTCAATCGGCAGAGCGGCTCGAATGCGCTACTGAGTTTTCGCGTGCGCGAAGTCAATGCAACAACCAGCGCTATTCATCGTGCCGTGATTCTCGGCAATCTCGACAGTGTCTGGTCGGAATTTCAAACCGCCGTCAATCAGCGTGAGCCGTGGATCGATCAGGTCAGCGGACAGTTCGGTGCGTTTGCGAAACGTGAAAGCAGCGTCGGGTTTAGCTTGAGCTTTGGCGACAGTGCTATTTCCAGCACGCGGGTCAAAGCGTCAGATGTCGACGTTCAAGTCAGCCCGGACGGCACCGTGCTGGTCGCGTCGGAAAAAATCTCGCAGGAGAAAATCGTCAAAGCGTTTAACGTCGAGCGCGCGGTGGGTTTCAGTGCCACGTACGACTTGGCGCTTGCCGCGCGCGAGCCAAACGCGTTCCCGACGCCTCTGGCGTTCAATCTGGTGTACGCCGACGACAATCTCAGAGAAAAAGAACTACGTCAGTTTCTGCAGTCCCTCGAACAAAACGTCGGCGGCCGTTCATTGCTTGCCGCCGGCGCGGCCGAAGGCGCCGTCGAAAAGCTGCGCGATCGACGCCACCGTACCGACGACGGCAGCAAAGCTCGCGTTGATGTCACCCTCCCGGTATCAATCAGTAGTCTCGCGGCGTTGATCCATATCCCTGACGAGGTCATACGGGATCGCGCCGTCGATCTTCTGATCGAACTCATTGTGACCAAGCGTGAGCATCGAGTTCTTCTGAGCCATCTTGCCCGGGAGTTTGGTGACAACACCAGCGAACGCGACGTCGTTTTGCTGGTCGCCAGTCTGTCGCGCAGCGAAGCCAGTGCTCGCGTTTTGCGCAAGACCGGCGTTAACCTCGACCGCGATCAAGATCACCGGGCGTTTCTGCGCCGCCTGCGTAAAATCGGTGATGACGCCAACGAGCTGGTCATCGCCGTCGGCGGCATTCGGGCTATCGCCAGACTTCAAAATGAGATCGCCGCGTTGCCCAAGCAGCCGCCACCGGACCGAGCACAAGAAATCGTTGACCAATTGGAAGCCATCAACGAGCGTATTAACGACGGATTGGACAGCTGGCTGGCGACCCGCGGTGGAATCTCCGGCTTCTTCACAGAAGCGGTCCCGGCGATGACCGTGACGCTGTTAGGGCTCATCGCCGATTTGGCCGGTGACGACGCCACGCTGGTACCGATAGTCAGCGTCAGCGGCGGGCAAATTGCGGTGGTGTAGCCGACGTTTGACAGCGCCACGAGCAACCGCCGCGACCATCCTCTAGACTAGGCTTTGCTTGAGCTTCAAGTCCGTCGATCAACAGGGAACGCGGCTAACCCAGGGACAAAACCATGAGCCAGTACAACTTTCGTGGCACGTTAGAACCGGACGCGAAGAGCGCACTGCCGGCCGGCGACGGACTCGTGCGCGTCGATCACGCCGTGCAGCTCGCGACCTCAGCGCGCGATGGCGACCAGACCGTCGCTCTCGACATCCAGCAAGACGATTTGCTTGAAGTGGAGTTCGACGACGGCTTTGTGCTGTGGACGAACATCGAGCGACTGAAAGACGATGCCGCTCATACCGCAGCGAGAACGGCCGACGATTCGGTGTTTCCGATCCGCTATCCGATTGTCGAAGACAGCAATGACCGGGGTCTGGGTTCCAATTTAATTCGAGCGGTGCGCGTCCTGGGTGTGGATTTGCCCAAGAACGCTGCGCTCGCCGCCGCTGCCAAAATCGAAGATCAACTCGCAGGAGACGGCCAGTTTTTCCGGGTGGATAGCACCGGCACACTGACGCGCGAGAACCCCGAGCCCGCGGCGCCCAACGCACCAACGCTGGTGTTGATACACGGCACGGCGTCGTCTACCAGCAACGCGTTTGCGGGACTGTTCGGCACCAATCAATCGATTTGGGCGCAGATCGTTCACCACTACGACGGTCGCGTATACGCGTTCGAACACCGCACGTTGACCAAGAGCCCGCTGGAAAACGCGGTTGAGTTCTTGAACGCGATGCCCGCCGACGCCAATCTGCATCTGGTCACGCACAGTCGTGGTGGTCTGATCGGCGACCTGATTGCACACGGCCGGGTTGACGGCGCCGTTTTCGCTGAGAATGACGTCGCTCGAGAACTCACTCACGCGTACGCAGACAACGCGGGCGTTCGAGCCGACCAACAAGACCTGTATGCCCGGTTCAACCAAAAAATGGCCATCGCGCGGCCGCACGTCAGTCGTTACGTGCGCGTGGGTTGCCCCGCTGGCGGCACAACGCTTGCGTCCAAACGACTCGATGTCTACGTGTCGATCATGGTCAATCTGCTCGGCAAGATTCCGGGCGTCGGCCCGATCCTTGGTGGCCTCGGTGAACTGGCGGCAGCCGTCGCCAAAGAGCGCACGAAGCCGGAGGTGTTGCCCGGTCTCGAGGCACAGATGCCGACATCGGCGTTCATCCGTTTGCTGAACGGCTCGCGCCACGTTCTCAATAGCGATCTCACAGTGCTGGCCGGTGACTCGGATGGCCTGTTCAAGAACCTGGCCAATTTGTTCTACTGGCGCGCCAATGATCTGGTCGTGGATACCCGTTCCATGTACGCGGGCGCACAGCGCGAGCAGCGCCTGTGGCACCTCGAAGAAAATTCAGACGTCACGCATGTCAACTACTTTTCGCGCGAGGAAACCGCGTTGGTGGTAAGGCAGGGCTTGCTGCGTGCCGATCAGGACACCAGCGGCTTCCAGACGCGAAAACCGCGGCGCGCTCTGCGTGGGCAGGCGAACGCAGGGTTACCCGGCGACAACCCGGAGCAAACAGGTGTCATTCTGTTGCCCGGAATGATGGGATCGCATCTTGATGACGTCATCGGTGGTGACGAGAAGCCCGACCGAATCTGGCTCGATAAATTCGGGCTGATGCGCGGGCACGGTCAACGACTGAAAATCGGCGCGGCGAACATTGAGCCGTCGGCTCTGCTGCGTTCACCCTACGATGATTTTCGCGATTATCTGATCGGCCAAGGTCTTCACGTAATGCCACTGGCCTACGATTGGCGGCTGTCGCTCAGTCACGCCGCCCCCCGTCTGGAGGAACTGATTACGCAGCGGCTAGGGGCATCGCGCAAACCCCTGCACATAGTGGCTCACTCCATGGGCGGACTGGTCGCGAGCCTGTTTATGGCGCGACACCCGCAAACCTGGGCGCGGCTGCGCGACACGGGTGGACGCCTGGTACAGGTCGGGACGCCGAACCGGGGATCGTACGTCGTACCGCGCATGCTGCAAGGCGAAGAAGAAATAATTCGCCTGCTCGCGTCGCTCGATCTGCGCACAGATCTCGACACCTGGACACGCTGGGTATCCAGGTTCGACGGCATCCTCGAAATGGCGCCGGTTTTCGGCGGGCCTGACTTCAGCAAACCGGCAACCTGGAAGGCCTTGCGCGCACGCACCGCTCCGTCCGAGAGCCGTCTGCATCACGCCGACATTGTCCGTGGGCAGCTTGCACGGCAAAGCGCCAGGATGGCAGCCGAGGAAGTGCTCTACGTGGCAGGGGGCCCGGCGCCGACGCCGGTCTATGACGCCACAACCAGTGAGATACGCTTCACCCAACGCGGCGACGGACGCGTGACCTGGGAATCCGGTATTCCGAGCGGAGTCGTCGCCTGGTACGTCGATGCCAAACACGGCAGCTTGCTCAATGCCAAAGATACGTTTGACGGCCTCGCAGAATTGATCACGAACGGTGAGACGAGACGACTCTCCACGCAGCGCCCCGAGGCTTCGGGCACGTTGCGCAGCGCGCCGGACGAAGCGCCGCGACTGAGCAACGCAGAAGACCAGGAAAGCGAAGCGCAGCTCATCCCGACCAACGAGAGCCTCGAGGCAGCCGCGATGATGATGGACGAGCGCCCGCGTCGCGACTCCAATCGTCCGACCGCCATACCGGATTGCGAACTGTCCGTGGTGCATGGCGACCTGCGTTTCTCGCAAACACCCATTGTCGTGGGCCACTATCGCGGCGATCAGATTGTACATGCGGAGAACGCGTTGGATCGCTGTCTCAACGGCGCGCTGCGTTCGCGACACCAACTGGGCATTTATCCTGGAAAAATCGGCAGCGCGGAAGTGGTGCTACGTGGTGCCAGCGACGCCGCTGCAGGACCTGGGCCGACCGGCGCCATCGTGCTCGGCCTGGGCGACGTCGGGGTTCTGACACCCGGCGGGCTTACGCGCTCGATTCAAACCGGACTGCTGCGCTACGCCCAGGCGTGCATGGAAAGTGGCGCTGACATGGCGAACATGCAAATCGCCGCACTGTTGGTCGGTTCTGGCGAATCCGGCGTCAGCGTCGCGCGTTCCATCGAGTCATTTATGGTCGCCGCTGCCAACGTCAATCGCGCTCTGGCGGGTTTGCCGTCCACAACCTCTCGTCAGACCCCGGACAGCACAACGCCGTTGCAAAGACACTTTGCCAGCATTGAATTCGTGGAGCTCTACAAGGATCTGGCGCTCGAAGCCCTGCACGCACTCTACGCGCTGCGCGGTCGCTCGGGTTTTTCCATCAATGAAACGCTGACCACTCACGCAGGCGGACGCAAACGCAGCCGCTCCTACAGTCAGGCGCCGTGGTGGTCACGCTTGCAAATTACCAGTCAGCCCAACGCGGCCAAGGCGAATATTGAAACACTCGAATTCACAGCGTACGGCGAGCGAGCGCGCGCCTCCGGAGCGAGCATCGACATCCAGAAATCACTGGTGGATCGGCTGATTCGTGACGCTATCAAACAACGCGGCAACGGTGACGACACGCTGCGCCAAACGCTGTTTGAATTGCTCGTGCCCCGTTTGCTGAAAGGTGGCGCGAGCGACGGGCGCGACATTCAGCTGATTCTTGATTCGAGTTCGGCCGCGTATCCGTGGGAACTGTTAACCGACCGGCGCTCGCAGGATGGCAACTCACTGAGCATTGGCGCCGGCATGCTGCGTCAGCTTCGTGTCGGTGACATCGACCCGGTGACGCACCCCGAAGACAATCGCATTCTTGTCGTCGGCGATCCACCGTCAGAATTACCACCACTACCCGGCGCACAGCGCGAGGCGGAGGTAGTCGCCGACCTGTTTGACCGCCGGGCCAGTTGGGACCTGACCACGGAAATTCGCAACGCCAATCGAGGCCGTGAAATCGACGCGAGCAGCATCGTGTCGAGCCTGACCGGCTCCGACTACCGCATTCTGCACCTGGCCGGTCACGGCGTTTACGACGCCAGCGGGCTGACCGGCTCGGGCATGGTGATTGGGGACAGCCCGCTCGAAGACGATCCTTTTGTTCTGATCAATAGCGCCCTGGTCGAAAATGCCCTGCTGCAACCGGAGCTCGTCTTTATCAACTGCTGCCACCTGGGGCGCATTGAGCGTACCGAAGTAGTCCCCCTGCAAAAACTCGCCGCCAACCTTGGCGAACAGTTTATTCGTTCCGGCGCCAAGGCTGTCGTCGCAGCGGGCTGGCCCGTCGACGACGAAGCAGCAACAGCTTTCGCCCTGGAGTTTTACGATCGCATGCTGCGCGGCGACGACTTTGGCACCGCGGTTACGGCAGCTCGCCAGCGCGTTCGCCATCATGAATCCAATACGTGGGCGGCTTACCAGTGCTACGGCGATCCCGGTTTCCGTTTGTTGATGGATTCACAGATCAGGACACAAGTTCGACGCCGCAGCTATACGGCTGGAGACTTTCTCGACGTCAGCGAGCTGCGTATCGAATTGGACAACCTCGCCAATTCAACCACGACCGCCAAAACCGATCGGGAACGCGCCAGCATCGAAGCGAAACTCGATGACTTACGCAGCGTCGCGGAGACAAAACACTGGCTGAACCACAGCGGCGTTCTGGCACGCATGGCGCGCATTTATGCGGAACTGAAAGACTTTGAAAAAGCCATTGAAACCTACGAAGAGGCCGCTGCTACTGACAACTGCGACGTGACGCTTAATGACATTGAGCGACTGATCAACCTGCGAGTGCGCCTTGGGGCGCAGTCCAAAAATCGGGAGCTGGTCGCATCAGCGCTCGACGATCTGGAAGCACTCATTAAGCAATACGGCGACACCTCCGAGCGACACAGTTTGATGGGCTCGGCGTACAAACGCATGGCGCTGCTTCTGACCGATCCGACGGACATTCGAAAAAACGTACGACGATCGGCAGAGCACTACGTGAAAGCGGCGGATATGACCGACACTAACTGGTACTACCCGGCGACCAACGCGCTGCTCGCGATTTTACTCCTGGAGGGCCCGTGGGACGAAGCACCGTCAGCGCGAACCAACGTCGGGAAGCTGTACAACGCGGTGTCGTGGGCAAAGCGAGACGTCTTTAGCGACCGGCTAAGCCGATTGGCGGCTAACCTGAGTGCCGGAGAGCAAAAGACGTTCTGGGATTGTGCCGCGAACGCCGGTCTGGATGTCGTCCGCGCTTTTGCCGGCAAGTGCCTCGACGCGCAAAAAGAACCTTTGTTGGAGCGCTATCTGACCATCACGCGAATGGTCGGATCGGATCGCGAAATCGCGTCGATCGCCGATCAGTGGAAGTACGCGCAGCACGTTTCGACACAAATCGGCAGCCCTACTGATGCCGGCGCGTTCGACGTTCTTCACGCCGGGCTGCGCGAGTTGTTAAAGCAAAAGGATGAAACGGCGACTTGATCCAGACCTCTGTGCGCAGGAATTAGATTCTGTATAGTGAGAAAAAAACGCGGCGGCAAAGCACACCGTTGGCACGGCGCCACTCGGCGTTCGCATCAAGCCTCGCTACTATTGGAATCGGAACCGAACCCATGCAATCGAGAGTACGACGCACCCTGGTGCTCACACTGCTTGCCATCATCATTACTGGCTGTAAACAAAGTGGTGTGCGCGAAACGCTCGACGAACAGTCGCTGGTGTCAATCATCACCATCACACCGCCGTACACCTTCTATCGTCTGCGCTTGGAAGACGACATCGAGCGCGAATTTGTGCTGATGGGCCCCATTGATCGCATTCGCTCGGCCGAACGGGGACAATATCTGTGGCTGAATGTGTGGGCGGTCAAGCGCGATGGGGCGCATACCGATGCAACACTGCCTGACTCGATTGAGATCGAAACGTCGGGCGGCCGTGTCACGCTGACGCGCACCGCGAATCGGCACGCGGACCTCGACGTGTCCAAGTCTCCGTATCGCGTGGTTCGCAAAGGTGTTGGTGAAGGCTACTACGCCTTGGACGAAGCCCAGCTTGATGCATTGCGCGACGTGCCGTTGGTCGCCCTGCATTTGGCTGGCCATCGCTACGAACTGTGGGGCGATCAGAGTCAAGCCGACGAAGCCTTGTCCCAGTTCCTGCTTGAGACGACCGGTTACTGATGAGATCGGCGATGTTCAAAAAGATTGCTCGAATCAGCGGGTGCGTTGCGCTGCTAATTTGTGGCGGGTGTCCGGCAACGTCAGGCGGAGCGGTATCGAATTGGGTTCTCGTCGACCGTTTTGAGCGTCAATCCAAGCTCACGGACTGGATCAAGATCGACGCGCAAAACGAAACTCAGCCTTACGTCGCCGATCCTCAGGTCGCCACCATTGAGCGCGACGCGGCGAGCGATAACGCATTCATGCTGCGCAAGCCGGCGGCGGACGGGATCGTTGGCAATCGCAAGGCCATTGGGGTCAAACGGCTCCCCATGCCGATACCCGTTGGCGCGACCGCTACTCTCCACGCTCGCATTAATGTTGAGAGTTTTCCGAATAACCAGTCCTTTGGCCTGACCAATGCCGCGCCCGGCGACATCCCCGATCTGGCTTACGACGCGCTGGAACCGATGATTCGTATTACCGACAAGGCCGAATCAAACGGTGATAAAAACGACGGGACCTTGATGGTCCTCAGTGGCTACAAGACCTACCGGAAAATCACGAACCCGAGCACGGGCGGTGCCGCCAGGCCGCTCTCGACCGATCAGTGGTATGAGCTTTGGTGTGTGATCAACAACGCGACGGCAGACGCCGGTGGCCAGCGCTACGACCTCTACGTGCGCGGCGGCGAATTTGAAAACCAGCGACTGGTGGCCAAAGATGCCCTCTTTCGCATGCAACGGGGCCAGCCATTGACGCATTTCATGATGATTTCCAACACGGGCCCACAGGACAAGCCCTACGGCAACGGCGGCGTTCGCTATGACGATATTTATCTGTCGACGGGCACCCTGCTGTCATCGCCCATACGCTGATCGGCGCGGATTTGCTGTTTATCGCTGTGCATCGCCGGCGGTGCTGAGAAACTCGTCCACATCAAATTCGGCGAACCAGACTTGTAGCAAACCGCCATCCTGACCGGCAAAGGGACGGTCTGACGTAAAGACGATGGATCGTCCGTCGGGCGTCAAGCGAGCCGCGAATTCTTCATGAGGCGTGTTATACGTCGGACCAAGATTCATCGGCTCAGCCCAGTTCCCGTCGACTCGCGCCGACAGGTAAAGATCCGAGCCACCTTGACCACCGCGGTCCGGCGAGCTGAGCAGCATCAGCGTTTCCTCCGCATTGACCCACACACCATCATCTCGTTGACGGCTGTTAACGGGGCCAGAGACCGGTACCGCAACGTCGTAGTGCCCCGACTCACCGCGCTGAGCGACGTATATATCTCGCTCGCCAATGCCGTCGGGACGCTCGGTCATGAAATACAATGATCCGCTACTGGTCAGCGACGGCAGGGTCTCATTGTGCATAAATCGCAGTGTCTTGAGCGTTCCGGCGCGCGGCCGATTGATGTCGCCCCCGATGATCGGCGCAGGTACCGCATCGGGGTTCGTCAGATCCAGAGTGTAGAGATCAAAATTCTCGAAGATATCCAGGTCGGTAAATTCCTCGCGCTCCGCCGACCAGGAAAACAACAGCGTCGTTCCATCCGGTGAGACCGCCGGCCAATCGACCCGACCGTCAAGCGGTAACGCGACCGGACTGGGCCGCGTCCAGCCCTCTGCCGATTTGGTAGACTTATGCAGTGTCTGCGGACACTCCCAAATCGGTGTGCACGCCGACTGCGCAAAATACATCGTCTGGCCATCAGGGCTGAACCCAGGCGAAAGCGTCACTCGCCCGTCCTGGTTTAAGACAACGGGCAGGAAGCGCTCCGGCGTGGTCGGCGGAGTAGCCGCTGCAGCGTGAGCGAGAAACAGACTGACCAACCAGAAAAATTTGAGTTTCATTCGGCGCGCTCCGTGGTTTGTTGTCGTCAAATCCAGAGTTCGTAACCGGACACGGCCCAGATGCAGCGGGCGGTTGACACTGACCGCGTGCCGGTTACTGTTCGTCTTTAATCTGCAGTTTGCCAACGCAACGGTATTTCCATGAGTGATAACAATTTCAAAAAGCGGCGCTCCGTTTTGCAGTCACTGGGTGCCGCCGGCGCCGTCGCCGCGCTATCCGGTTGCACCGGGACGGGGCGCCGCGCCCGTTTTCAGCGTCCGTTATCCCGCCAACCGTTCGTCGCGCCACGCATCTCCAGAGACCGCATAGTGCGCACGATCGTCGGTCACCGACCCTATCGTGCCGCCGGTTTCGTCGTCCGACGCGAACAAATGGACGGTACAACGGTCGTGCACAACTACGGGCATGGCGGCGGCGGGATTACGCTTTCCTGGGGTTCGTCCGCATTGGCAGTACGAGAAGTGGCGGACGTAAAAGTGGGCTCGGCCGCGGTCATCGGTGCGGGCATCATGGGGCTGACAACCGCTCGCCTGCTGCAGGATGCCGGCTGGTCCGTGACCTTATACACACGCGATGTCGGGCGCCACAGTACGTCGAACGTAGGTGCCGGTCAGTGGGCACCCACCAGCGTGTTTCGCGAAAACGTCGCGTCACCAGAATTTAAAAGACAGTTCGAGACAGCAGCGCGGATCTCGCATCACGCCTACCAAAACCTGGTTGGGGCAAACTACGGCGTCCGCTTTATTGAAAACTATTACCTGAGTCACCGCGCACTGCACGATTCCTATTACCTGCGCGAACTGCCAGATCTGTTCACGTCCATCAAGACCCTGGCGCCGCACGAACACCCGTTCGCGGTCGAGCACGTTCGTCGAACGGTCACCATGCTCATCGAACCGGCGCTATTTCTGCGCAAAGTACGTGACGACTTCTACCGCGCCGGTGGCCAGCTGAAGGTGCGCCACTTCAAGCACGTTGACGAGATTCTGGCGCTCGATGAATCCACCGTGTTCAACTGCACGGGACTGGGGGCGAAGGCACTGTTCGGTGACGATCAGATGATTCCGATCAAAGGCCAACTGGTTTTTCTCCCGCCGGATCCGGCGGTCGATTATCTAACCGTTGGTGGCGGCCGAGGCGTCAGCTACATGTTTCCGCGCGTTGGAGAAATTGTGCTTGGCGGCTCCTACCAGCACAACGATTGGAGCACGCATGTGGAGCCGGAAGTCACCGAGCGCATCATCGATGCTCACATGGGTCTGTTCAAGACGTTTGGCTAATTTGCGCCGGGCCTTCCAGGGCTATGACTCGGCAACTACACGTTTTGATCCGTCGTTTCCATAACCCGGGCACCACCTAAAAAACCACCAGACTGACGGGCCCACAGGTCGGCGTAGACGCCGCCGCCGTTGATCAACGCATCGTGAGTACCGGTCTCGATAATCTCACCCTGCTCCATCACAACCAGGCGATCCAGCGAAGCGATGGTCGACAACCGATGCGCGATCGCGATCACCGTCTTTCCAACCATCAATTCGAACAAGCTCTCCTGAATCGCCGCTTCGACCTCCGAATCGAGCGCCGACGTGGCTTCGTCGAGCACCAGGATCGGCGCGTCTTTCAAAAAGACGCGCGCAATGGCGATGCGCTGACGCTGACCGCCCGACAATTTGACGCCGCGCTCACCGACAAACGCATCCAACCCACGACGGCCCGACTTGTCTTCCAGCTCTTCAATAAACTCCCAGGCCTTCGCCCGCTTGGCGGCAGCGATGACATCGTCATCGGACACGTTGGGTTTCGAATACGCAATGTTGTCGCGAATTGAGCGGTGCAGTAACGACGTATCCTGCGTCACGACGCCAATCTGACTGCGCAGCGAATCCTGTGACACGCTAGCGATGTCCACGCCGTCAATGGCAATCACGCCGCTTTCCAGGTCATAAAATCGAAGCAGGATATTGGTCAGCGTCGTCTTGCCTGCACCCGACCGGCCGACCAGACCCAGCTTTTCCCCGGGCTTGACCACGAGATTCAAGCCGTCGATGACGCCGGCATCTTTGCCGTAGTGGAACGTAACGTCGCGAAACTCGATGCCGCCGGATGCAACAGCAATCGCCTCGGCATCCGTTTGATCCAGCACCTCACGCGGTTTGGACAACATCGACATCCCGTCGTGCACCACGCCGATGTTCTCGAACAACGCCGAAGCTTCCCACATGATCCACTGCGACATGCCGTTGAGACGCAGCGCCAGCGCCACGGCGATGGCGATCGCACCCACCGACACCACGGACTCCAGCCACAGCCCGATCGACAGAGCGGCGACCAGAAACACGACCACCACGTTGTTGAAATAGACGCAGAACTGCATCAAGGTCACCAACCGCATTTGCCGATGTACGGTTTTCAAAAAACCGTCCATGCCTTCTTTCGCGTAGTCCGCTTCCCGGCCTGCGTGGGAGAAGAGTTTCACCGTCGTGATATTCGTGTAGCTGTCGACGATCCGCCCGGTCATCATCGAGCGTGCGTCCGCCTGCTCGCGGCTCACGCGGGCCAGTCTGGGGACGAAAAAACTGACGACCAGAATGTAGATGATCAACCAACCCAGCAGCGGCAACGCCAACCGCGCATCGGCCTGACCCACCATGACGATGACCGAGATAAAGTAGACCAGCACGTAGACCAGCACGTTGGCGATCTTCAGGACCGCTTCGCGCACCGCCAGCGCCGTCTGCATGACTTTCGTCGACACACGGCCGGCGAACTCGTCGGCGAAAAACGCCAGGCTTTGTTTCAACAAGAAGCGATGCATCTGCCAGCGCGCGATCATTGGATAGTTGCCAAGCAGAGGCTGATGAATCACCAGAGAGTGCAGCAAGACCCCCAGCGGTAACACCACCAGCAGAAAGCCACCCATCAACCAGAGGCGCCGCCCTTCGCGCTCAAGAAAACCCTCGCGCTGCGCGTTCGACAGCCAGTCGACGATCGACCCAAGAAACCCAAACAGGGCGACTTCGCCGACGGCAATCAGCGCGCTCAACACGGCCATCACGACGAGCCAACCCGCCACAGGCTGGGTGTAGAGCCAACAAAACGCCATCAGCGTACTCGGTGGCTGGGTGGGTTCGGCCGCTGGATAGGCGTCGATTTTTGATTCGAAGTAGCGGAACATTCTGGCAACTCTCTCGACGCGCCGGTTTCCGTCGATAGCGCGAGACCGCCGGCGACGACAAGCGTCGAGTCTAGCAGTCATTGAGAGTTTGGCGCGCGCTTTTGCGCCAGATAATTGGTGCCCGATCCAGCGTCGAATTGCGCAGCGCCAGTCCGTACCGTTGCGGTCAATCGTCAGACCGGACGGCCGCAATCGCAGACTCACCTGCGATCACGGCCGTGGCCGTTTTTTTATACGGATTTTCGGCAGTTAGTTGGTCCAGTAGCCCGCAAAATTCGTCACGCCGCCGTTTTGGTAGCCGCTGATCATGCGGGTGCCAAGCCCCTGGCCGGTCCAGTTATCAAACTCGGTTTGAAACTGCGCACTGGTCAGATTGTGCCGAGCTACCCAGCTGGCGGGTTGCACACTGTTCCAGACCGCCGTGATATTGGCCGTGCCGTTATTACTGTACCCGTTGATGTAGGCAAGACGACGACCCGCTGCAACCTGGGCATTGAACTGAGTCTGATACTGCGCTGTGGTCATGTTCGCAACGGCAACCCAGCCACCAACGTTCGCTTTGTCGTAAAGGGCCGTATAGCGCAGGTTGCCGCCGCCCAGGTCCACCACCGAGATCATCGCCGCGCGAAAACCCTGGCCGACGTTGGAATTGAACAGAGACTGATGCTGGGCGGCCGTGGCATTGTGATAGGCCGTCCACTGCGGCCCGATGAACTGCTCAACAAAGATCGCCGCGTAGCGCACGCTGCCGGACTGTCGATAGCTGTCCACGTGCACCAGACGGCGCCCCGCTTGCGTTTGGGCCGTGAAGTAATTTTGGTAGGACGACGACGTCATGCCGTGCGCAGCGGCCCACGACGTGACCGTGCTCTGATTGAAAATGGCGTTATAAAACGTGCTGCCGTTGGATTCGTAGCCATCCACCCAAACGGGGCGGTAGCCGTTGGCCGTCATCGTATCGAACAGCGCCTGGTAGCTGGCGGCCGGTACGCCGTGACGCACCTGATAGAAGCCGGTCAGCGTGGGTTCAAAGTCAACGTTGTACGTTTGTGCCAGCGATCCGTTGACCCGAATCTGCAGCTGATGCGCACCGCTCGCGGACGCCGGTACAGGATAGTTCCACCACCAGTAGGTATGTCGATACGTCTGATTAAAGTTGATGTTGTGCTGGCTGACAACACTGCCGTCCTTGACCAGTCGCAGATTGACGGTATCGCCACTGCGACCGCCGCCCATCGACAGGCCGACACCAAGGGTAGTACCTGGCGCGACGATCGTCGCGTTGGCTGGCGGATCCTTGATCATGTCGACATCGCTGATCGCGTTCGGCTGCAAACTCGCATCCATGAAGCCGATTTCAGTGTCATAAACCGGCCGGTTCGCCCACATGCCGGCGGCAAAAGGTTCCACCGTCATGCCGTTTCTGTCCACGGTCTCCAAATGCAGATGCGGCGCTGTCGAACAACCAGAGCTGCCCACCACGCCAAGCACGGTGCCCGGCTCGACGATATCGCCGACCGACACGACCACTGAGTGGCGCTTGAGGTGACCGTAAATCGTTTTCCACCCGTTCGGGTGACCAACCGTCACGAAGTTCCACGACCCAACGCACGTCGTGTTGCGGTCGAAATTCTCGTCAGTGAGGGCAAGCACTACGCCTTGCGCCGACGCGCGTATCGGATAGTCATCGTCCATGGCCCGGAACGTGGGCACGTCGATATCAATCCCGCGGTGACCATCGTACGTCTTCGCACCACCGCGGTAGTCGCGGATGCCGCTCGTCGGATCCAGGTCGACGTAGTTATTGATCACCCACTCCGCGGCGTCATCACCTTGCATGGGCCACACGAGCTCAAGGGCGCGAGGCGGACACGGTGACGTGCCGGCGCAAGACATGCCCGAAGGGCCCGGTGCATCAAAAAAGCTGGCGCGCAGCGCACCCAGATCGATCACGTTGATGACGTTGTCGCCATTGAAATCGGCGTTCGGGTTCCACCCGGCCACTCCGGGTGCAGTAAAAAAAGCGGAGCGCAGCAGCCCCAGGTCCTGCGCATTGGTCGTGCCGTCGTTATTGAGATCGGTGTCGCAAGCGTTGCCATAGCCATCTTCATCCGTATCGCGTTGCGCCGGGTTTGACAAAAAACGGCAGTTGTCGAAGAAATCGTCGACGCCGTCGCCGTCACTGTCGTCGCCGCCCAAGCGCGCCTGGGCAGACGAGTGCGGGTCGTGGCCGTCTGACCGGTGATGCGCGAAATCCGTGGCGGTCGCCGACAACGCGACGGCACCAAGAACAAGAACGCAGAAGCGCGGTAGCCAGAATCGATGCAACAGCATGGGGAATACCTCGAGTGACGGATTTCAGTGGCCTGAATTTATAGCGATGTCGCTTCCGCAATCCCCTCATTCGAAAGACGAATGCCGGTCCTGCGGTGTGAACTTTGTTTTCGCGACGCGTGGCGCGCAGTTTTACTTTACGCCATGAAAGCTCACAACCATATGCTCTTACTGTATTTTTTCGACCATCATCGCGTTACGCAAGGCGCTGACCCGCCATTGAATCAACTCGATCGAGCGATTAAACTGGTGGCAACAATAAAAGAGACTCGCGCATTCTTGCAGCGGGTCAAAAGTATACGGAGCGATTGCGCATTCGCTCTGCGGGAGATTAAGCATGCTGGTTCTTTTTCGCAGCGCCCTTGCCTGCGTCGCCGTCGCAACGGTGGCCGCAAGTTGGGCTAACAGTAGCGACGTTTCGCCCATCCGCAACATCGAACGTAGCAACCCAACGCAACGCCAGCATCGCGGCATAGACCCGGTGGAATTTCGCACCATCGACGGGTCGTTCAATAATCTGACCCAGACCGATATGGGCGCGGCACACACATCGCTCGCGCGCTGGATGCCCACCGACTACCACGATGGCCTCGCACAAATGGCTGCCCCGGAAGGTGTGCCGGCGCGCATGATCAGCAACGTGATTTTTGATCAGCGTCGTTCGTTCGCCAATGCCGCCGCCGCCAGCGATTTCCTGTGGCAGTGGGGACAGTTTATCGACCACGACATTGATCTGACCGACGGAATGGATCCGCCGGAGCCGGCACCGCTGCCGATTCCCTTTGGCGATCCGTGGTTTGACCCCAATGGCCTTGGCAACGTGACGCTGTCATTTAATCGCAGCCTCTACGACCCGAATTCCGGTTCGACGACTCCCCGCGAGCAACTCAACGAAATTACCGCGTGGATTGATGCGTCGATGGTATACGGTAGTGAAGAGCATCGCGCGCAAGCCTTGCGCACCCTCGACGGCACGGGCCGACTGAGAACCAGCGCCATGGACTTGCTGCCTTACAACGTGACCGGCTTACCCAACGCGGGCGGTGACGGCGCCGACCTGTTTCTCGCCGGTGACGTTCGTGCTAACGAACAGGTTGGGCTGACGGCGATGCACACGCTGTTTGTGCGTGAACACAATCGACTGGCGGACGCCATTGGCGCTGCGCAGCCTGATCTGGACGGCCAGACCGTTTACCTGCGTGCTCGACGTCTGGTCATCGCGCAAATCCAGGCGATCACATACCGGGAGTTTCTGCCGCTGCTGCTCGGCCCCAACGTCATTGAGCCTTACGGCGGTTACGAACCGACTCAGGATTCGGCGATCGCTAATGTTTTCTCGACGGCAGCCTTTCGCCTGGGACACAGCATGCTCAGTCCGCAGCTTTTGCGGCTCAATGCCTTGGGAGAACCGATTGCGGACGGGCACCTCGCCCTTCGCGACGCGTTTTTTGCGCCGACACGCATCACCGATGAAGGCGGTATTGAACCGGTCCTCCGGGGGCTCGCTGCACAAATCTGCCAGCGTATTGATCATCAGGTGATTGATGAGGTGCGTAACTTTTTGTTTGGTCCACCGGGCGCCGGCGGTTTTGATCTGGTCAGTCTGAACATTCATCGCGGACGTGATCACGGGCTGCCGCGCTACAACGACGCACGATTAGCCGCCGGACTGCAGCCCGTTGACGATTTCAAGAAGATTAATGGCGATCCAACCGTGCACGAAGCGCTGGCTGCCGCTTACCCGACGGTCGATGACATTGATCTTTGGGTCGGCGTCGTGGCAGAAGCCCATGTTCTGGGCTCACTGGTTGGTGAACTGGGCATTCGACTGGTGACAAAACAGTTCCGCAACTTGCGCAACGCCGATCGATTCTGGTACGAGCGAATTCTCGATGATGCGGAACTCGCGTGGGTCAACGCCACCACGCTCGCCGACGTCATTCGGCGCAACACCGACATAGGCAACGAACTGTCGGACGACGTGTTCCGCGTGTCGACGCTATCGAATCAGGACACAGATTCCGTCGCCGACCCGTGGGATAACTGTCTGCTGATTGATAATGATGACCAGCGAGATACAGATAACGACGGCTACGGTAACGTGTGCGACGCCGACTTCAACAACGACGGCGCCACTAACGCGCTTGATCTTGGGGTGCTGCGCGCGGTTTTTCTGACCGACGACGAGCACGCCGACTTGAACGGGGACGGCATCGTCAACGTGGTCGATCTTGGGCTGTTTCGCACGCTGTTTTTTATGCCGCCGGGGCCAAGCGGCCAGGTGTTTTAGCCCACCTGACCTTGCGCCGAGCGGTCTTGCCAGACACGAGGCTGTTAGGCGTCTGGCGAACCGGCCGCTTCAACTCTGACCGTCTGGCCAGCAAACGTCACGGTCGCGCCGGGCGCCACTTTTTTGCGCTTGCGCGTTTCGGTTTCATCGTCCAGCAACACATCGCCGCTCGCAATCATGGCTTTGGCTTCGCCACCGCTGCCCGCGAAACCCGCTAACTTGAGCAATTTGTAAAGCTCGATCACCGGGTCATCGATGTAAATCACCGTCGCTTCCACCACTGTCCTCCGTTTTTCGTATCAAAGTTCTGGCAGGATTATCCGTCGTTGGGCCTCGTTACGCTAATCGGACCAAGACACATGCGAGGCCTATCCATCGGGCGCATCAAACGCGGGAGATGGGGCGAGCGAAAGCCACGCCGTAAGTCCGTTCGACGGCTATTTCATCGTCGGCATCAGAAAGTCCGCCCCTTCTCGATCGCTGGTCGGCCAGCGCGTCGTGATGGTCTTGAGCTTGGTATAAAAGCGCACGCCTTCCGGACCGTGCATGTGGTGATCGCCAAACAACGAGCGCTTCCAACCGCCGAAACTGTGAAACGCCATGGGCACGGGTATCGGCACGTTGATACCCACCATGCCCACCTCGATCTCCTGCGCAAATCGCCGCGCCACGTTCCCGTCGCGCGTGAATACGGCGGTCCCGTTGCCAAATTCATGGGCGTTGATCAGTTCAATGGCGTCAGCGTAGCTTTTTGTTCGCACCAAACAGAGCACGGGACCGAAAATTTCTTCGCGATAGATCGTCATGTCGGCGGTCACGTTATCGAACAGCGAGCCGCCGATGAAAAAACCGTTTTCGTGCGGACCGGCGTTCATCGAGAAATCACGTCCGTCGACGACCAGTGTCGCCCCTTCCTCAACACCTTGGTCAATGTAGCCACGCACGCGCTGGCGATGCTCGTCAGTCACCAGAGGCCCCATCTCTGCCGCCGGATCGGTGCCGGGCCCGATACGCAGTGACGCTAATTGCTCGCTAATTCGATTGCGCAGCCCGTCGCCCACGTCGTCGCCGACGGCAACGACGACCGAAATGGCCATGCAGCGCTCGCCCGCCGATCCGTATGCCGCTCCCATCAGCGCGTCGACCGCTTGGTCGAGATCGGCATCAGGCATTACGACCATGTGATTCTTGGCGCCGCCCAATGCCTGAACGCGTTTGCCCCGTTTCGCACCGGTCGCATAAATGTACTCGGCAATCGGCGTGGAGCCGACGAAACTCAATGCCGGCACATCGGGATGTTCGAGCAGTGCATCAACCGCAATCTTATTGCCCTGTACGACGTTGAAGACCCCGGGCGGGAATCCCGCCTCATTCATCAGTTCGGCGTAGAACAAGGCCGCTGAGGGATCGCGCTCGGAGGGCTTGAGAACAAAGGTGTTGCCGCATGCGATCGCCACCGGAAACATCCACATGGGCACCATCGCCGGGAAGTTAAACGGTGTGATGCCAGCCACCACGCCAAGCGGCTGGCGCAACGAGTGGCTGTCGACACCGGTGCCGACGTTGTCGGTCATCTCACTCTTGAGTAAGCTGGGTCCGCCGCACGCGAACTCAACCACTTCGAGACCGCGAATCACTTCGCCCAGCGCATCCGACTGCACCTTGCCGTGTTCGCGGCTAATAACCGTTGCCAACTCGTCGGCGTGAGACTCGAGTAAATCGCGAAACCGATTCATCACGCGTGCCCGGCGCAGCGGCGTCGTGGCAGCCCATCCGGGAAACGCCTCTCGTGCAGCGGCAACGCAGGCGTTCACCTCTTCGACACTCGACAAGCCCACCTCGCCCGTCACCTCACCGGTCGCCGGATTGTAGACAGGTGCGCTTTGGCCGCTGCGAACCTCGGTTCGGACCCCGCCAACGAAATTCCCGATTTTGTTCACTGTTTTGTACTCGTCACTGTCAAAAGGTAGGTGTGGCCGCCGTGCGACCGGTCCCATGATAAGCCATCGGGGAGTCAGGGGAGCCCGGCAACCGTATCGGTAAACACAACTCGACTATCGGATTTTCGGATGTCGAGCGAAAAACTCTGTGATTCGGGGGACACCGCCGCGATGCCGCCAAGCCCGCGGATAGCGGTTGACGGGATGACACCCGGTTCACAGCTGGCGCGCGCGCGGCGACTTGACCGGCAAAACGCGCAGACTATGACTGACCCGTGGACCAAACCACTTATCGATGCGTGGGAGATGGCGTTGGGGCGAGCGCGGCACGCCAGCGGTACGGGCCTGTGCGCAATGGTCACGGTCGCACTCGCTGACCCAGCTGTCCTCACGCTGACCGACGACGTTCGCGAACGCTCGTTGACCCCGGCACGCGCCAACACGGTGGCCACAAATGATCCAACCTGATCGACCTCTGATTTACCTGCGTGGTTAGACTACGCGCAGAAGTCCGTCTACTCTTGTTGTTAACAAGACGGTTCAGGGAGTTTCCGTGGCGGGCATTTTTATCAGCTATCGACGAAACGACACGTCGGGATACAGCCGATTGCTGTACGAGCGACTCGGTCGCGAGTTTGGCTCCGACGAAATTTTCATGGACGTGGAGTCGCTGCGCGAACCGGGCATGGACTTTGTCGACGCCATTAATGACGGTGTTGGCCGCTGCAGCGTGCTGATTTGTCTGATCGGTCGTCAGTGGCTCCAGACCGGCACCGACGGAAATCGACGCATCGACAACCCGGAAGATTTTGTCCGCCTCGAAATCGGCTCTGCCTTGCAACGAAACGTGCGCGTCATTCCGGTTGTGGTCGAAGGCGCTGCGATACCGACGGCCGAGGACCTGCCGCAAGATCTGCAGGCGCTCGCGCGACGCCAGGCGCTGAATCTGTCCCATGAAGACTGGGAATACGATGTGGGTAAGCTGGTCAGTGCTTTGTCGAATATCGATGGAATTGCGCTTGTCCGCGACGCCCGCAATTCCACCCCGCCCCCGGCACCCAAAGCAGAGCGCTCAGGTTCACCACTGCGCACCGGCATGATCTCGGTGTTGGCGATCATCGGCGTACTGGCCGTCATCGGGATGTTTATCGAAGAAGAGGACACGGTCGACCCGGTTGCCGTCGAAGCCGCAAACGCCTGGAGCGATGATGGCAACGTGGCGACAACTGCCAACATCGCGGGCAGGTGGTTCGACAACAATGGCGAACCGGTCTTGATTGAACAATCCGGCAACAGCATTCGAGTCGGTGCGTTCAACGCCATGACACAGGGTTTCATGCAAATTGGTGAAGGCACCGTCTCGGGTCGGCAACTCGCCTTGCGTTACAGCAATCCCATGGAAAATATGAGTGGAACGGTCACGGCCACTATCGACCCGGATCAACAGCACATGAATGGCGAATACACCGTTGAACAGACCGGTCTGACGATGGCGGACACCTGGCATCGCGAGCATTTGCCGAGCCACTAAACTAACCGGTGCCTGCAGGGTCCGCACCACGTTTGCAGCAGACCCGGAGCAACCGACAACAGCTTGCGATCAGTATCGGCCTAAACCCGAAACTGGCTACGCGAGCTGATCGACGATGAGCGCAAGGCTAATCGGTAGAAAGAACACCCACGATAAATGGCGACCGCGTGAGAGCAGCAGCGCGGTGATCCCGCAACCACCGAACAACATCGCGCACGCGATGAGAAACGCAGGACTTCGATAGGACGGCTGCAGGTACATCGCCACCAGCACGCCTGCGAGGACCAGCCACGTCAGCGACAATACGTGCCAGCCCACCCACAGCGTTAATCGGCTGCGTTCGGCACTGCCAAGGATAATCGGAAAATTCTCCTGTGCGAGAAGCGGTGCGATCAAACGTCGACCACCGAGCACCGAGTGCATGACGCTAACCAACACCAAAAAGACAGCGGCTACGATTAGCATGATCAGGTACCTGCCCAAACGGCCGCCCAACCGACGACTGATGTCCCTAGAAAGAGCGATGTTGACGGGAAGCGGAATGGATGAATCCGGCCCATGCGCGCAACGGCAATGCTCCACAAACCCGACGCGGTTGTCAGGCAACACAGGGCAATCAACACACTCGTTCGATCTTCGGTCATGGGCGCAGCCGCCAGCCAGACGAATCCACAGCCAACGAAGGCAATCAAAAGTGTCGTCAGATGCCAGCAATAGTAGTTCAGCCAACGTGATGCCGGGGACAGCGACCGACTGGCCAGCAGCGGGGCAACGACAACTCGGCTACCGGCGATGGTGTGGACCAAGAGCGTCGCGGTGGCCAGGCCGGCGGCGATATACATCAGAAGTGGCATAGTGAATCCTGATTAGAATATATATTCTAGAATAAATTATTGGCACAACTGCCGTCAAGCGTTATCGTCGACCTCTGCAGGGCAACATCAAAGCGCTAATGGGACGGACGTCCACCATCGATGAAACCGCCGTCTTTGCGGCGGTTGGGCAGGCGCTGAGTAGTGCAGGCAGCGTAACCCTGCAGTCAGTGGTCGCCGCGACGGGCGTCTCCATCGGCTCTCTTTATCATCGTTATGAATCGCGTGAGGGGCTTTTGGCGGCTACCTGGCTTGATGCTGTCAGTGCGTTTCAAGTCGCGTTCAATACCGCCTGGGAGCATCCCGTCGAGCGCGCTGGCGAAGAAGCCGCGTTGACGACACCCCGTTTCTGTCGCGCTGAACGGGCGCGCGCGATCGTATTGTCTTGCTGCCGTCAGTCCGAGTTTCTGTCATCCTCCACGCCGGAGGCGCTGCGCCAGCAAATCGCGACCGTCAACGACGACGGAGCCAACGCGCTACGGCGCTTTGCAAGAAGCAGTGGATTGGGGATTGAACTGTGCCGACACGCGATCGTCGGTGTTCCTCTGGGCATCGTGCGTGCCTATCTGCCGAGCCGCCCCGTCCCGGCTCGCGCTGACGACTACGTGCGCAAGGCGTATCGCGCACTGACTGAAGTCGTCTAGAGTCTAACCACCGAGCAAGGCGTACGGTCCACCACGCTCCAGCGCGCGCTGATACGCTGGACGCGCATGTACGCGCCGCAGATAGTCCGCGAGTCTGCCGTACTGTGGCTCGAGGCTGGCCCGAACGGCAGCGGCTTCCACGGGAAAAATCATCATGATGTCGGCGCCGCTGATTCCCCCACCCGCAAACCAGGCATCATCCGTTAACGCCTGCTCCATGAAGTCAAGATTGCGTGAAATGTTCGGCGTGAGAAACGCATCGCGCACTTTGCGCGCTATGCCGCGCGCGATTGGCTTGACAAAAAAAGGCATCGGCGCCGTTTCAATTCGCCCAACGACCAGCGAGAAAACCATGTACGGCATGAACGTCCCTTCGGCAAAGTGCAGCCAATACTTGTATCGCTGGTAGTCCGGGCTCGATCTGTCGGGCAGCAGCTTGCCCTGGTCGTACGTTTCCAGGAGATATTCAACGATCGCCCCTGACTCGGCGATCACTTTGCCCCCATCGCTGATCACGGGGGATTTGCCCAGCGGATGTACGGCCAGCAGTTCGGGCGGCGCGAGACTGGTTTGCGTATCTCGATCATAGCGCTTGATCTCGTAGTCAAGTTCCAGTTCTTCCAGCAGCCACACAATGCGCTGGGAGCGCGAATTTTCAAGGTGATGCACAACAATCATGGATTGAACCCCGGTGAGTGCGCCGATGCGGTAAACGCGGTTCACGGCGGCGCCAAAAAGACCGCAAGGATGCTCCGGTTGAAAGATAGATGCAAAAGCGCAACGAGTCCGACGATTTTGCACACCGCCTCGCGGGGGATGCACAGAAGATGCGGTCAGGTACACTCGCGTTATCGAACAAACAATCAGCCGAGGTTAGCCAAAATGAAACGCATCGGATTACTTCTGACCCTCGCGCTTTTTGCGTCAGGGTGCACGACTACGACGGTGACCGAACAAGACATTCGGGCCGTCGCACAGTCGCTTGACTACGGCGACTCAACCTCCGCCACGCTGGTCAACAAAGCGTGGACAGCCGCGAAAGGCAAGGACTACCCGGAGCTCTTTGCGTACACGAACCGGTGCGTCGAGCTCTACGGCGACGAAGGCCGTAAAATGAACGCGGCGCTCACCGGCTTTGAGCCAGAGCCCACCGCGGCGAAGCTCTGGGCGCTTAATGACGTTGGCACCTGCCTCTACATCATGGCGAAAGCTTACGTTGAGCTCGAAAAATATCCGCAGGCCGTTGCCGCTTACGATCGGCTAGCCAATGACTTCAACTACGCCCAGTGCTGGGATCCGAAGGGTTGGTTTTGGCGACCGTCCGATGGCGCGAAATTAAACGCTGATCGCTATCGAAACTGGTAAAAACCGACCGGTTGACGCGACAGATATCCAGCGCATTAGTGAAGATAAAAGCGGGTCAGTCGCCAGAATTGACGAGCACTTCACTGACCATAAACGTGTAGTCACCGAGCCTCTTCAAGTTTTCACGCAGCTTGGCCTGCACGGCCTCGTCGTAAAACCCGGTTTCAAAACTCTCGCGATTGGGCCACTCCACCGTCGTTTGAAATCGATATTCGGGCTGCCCCGAGTCTGGCCAGACCTTGGTAATGCGCGCGAAGTCGGTGCGCTGGACGCCGGGCATCGATTCGTTGTTGTGCTGGTGTTCGGAAAGCCGCCACGCCAAAAACGAGGCTTCTGACTGACCGTCGGGCAGGTTGTAGAGCACGGTAAGACGAATCATCACTCTTTCACCAGTGACTCGCGGAACACCATCAGCCCGCGCGGAGGCGCAGCCAGCGGTCGGCGGCATCAATGCTGGCCAATTTCAATCACCACCTTGCCATGCTTGCGCCTAGGAGCCCTCATGTAGCGGCAAGCCTCGACGTACTCGGCAAGCGAATAGACACGATCGACATTGGGTGACAACTCGCCCGACGCCAGCGCGCCATTCAACCACGCGATGCCCTGCGCGCACATTTGATCGTCTTCGACGTAGTTGAACAATGAGTACGCCTGGAACAAGGCGTTAGACTGAAACAACGCGGCGTAGGGAATCTGCGGGAACTCGCTGTCGAGCATGCCGTAGAAAAAGATCCGGGCGTTCTTGGCCAGCGCTCCGACGTAGTGATTCATCAAGCCCCCGCCAATCGAATCAAACGCCGCGTCGATGCCGTGGCCGTTGGTTAACGTCTTGAGTTGCTCGGCCAAGCCTTCGTTTGACGCGCCGGTCACGATCACGTGATCCGCGCCAGCCTCTTCGAGGTAAGAGCGGTTGTAGTCATAGCGCGTCGTGCCGATCATGGTTGCGCCGCGCTGTCGTCCGATTTCGAGCGCGGCCGTTCCCGCGGTGCTCGTTGCTGCGGTCACCAGTATCACGCGCCCGGGTTGAGCGTCGGCCAGCACGGCAACGGGATAGTAAGCGGTGAGGTATTGCATCCAGATGGATGTGCTTTCAACGGCACTTAGTCCGGCCGGAGCCTTGGTCAAATAGCGCGCGCTGACAATCAGCGATTCGCCGCTCGCGCCACGATTGTCATAGAAATGCGGCAGCGTGCAATACCGGTCACCGAGCTCGATGCCCTCAACGTCCGGGCCCACCGCTTCGACGATACCCGCAGCTTCCATTCCGATTCGGGCGGGAAAGCTGGAAAAGCTGTAGGAGTAGCGATCCTCCATCAGATCCATGTCGCCCCAGTTCAGCGCGAACGCTTCGACGCGCAACCGCACCTCGCCCGCGCCCGGCTCCTGGGTGGGGAAAGACTCAAGACTGAGCCCTGTAAAACCGCTGTAGTCGTGAATCACCCAGGCTTTGTGCATTGATTTGACTCTCACGCTCGTTGGTCGGCCGTTGAACAGGGCGCGATGGCTGGAGCCCTATCACGCACGCGACACCACCATCACTTAAAATTTTAAGTATTGCAACAATTTTTGAGATATTCGACGAGCTTGCTGGACGCCGAGATCGGGCTTCATCCAGAGTTGGCAGCGCTTTCGACCGATTCGCTAGCGCTCAGTGCTTTGCTTCACTCGATAAAACTCGGCCCGGCTGCTGTCACCCGAAGCCTCGTAAAGCGCCACCAGATTCTTGACCGCGAACTGCGTTCGCGGATGCTCGGAACCGAGATTTTCTGCGAGTGACGCAAAACTCTGCTCGATGATTTTGGCGGCCTGCTCATAGCGCGCCAGTTGCATCAGGCTCTGGCCGAGGGTGATGCGCATGTCCGGCAGGAAGGGGTGTCCTGGGTTAGCGCGCTGAACCATACCTATCCCTTCCCGAAGCAGCGGTTCCGCGGCCGCGGCGTCGCCGCGCTGTAATGCAATGCGACCCAACTGGGCCAACACCATGGCTGTCTCGGGATGCTCGGCTTCGTAGTGACGCCGAAGCACGTCAAGCGAAGTGCGGAAGTGACGTTCTGCCAGATCAAGATCGCCCATTTTACGATGCGTGTCGGCCAGCGCGCTCCACAGATAGAACGCATTGCTGTCTCCATCAGGCAGCAGCGTCTCGCTGATGTCCAGAGCCCACTCAATCTGCACTCGCGCCTCGTCATGTCGGGACTGAAAGTTCAGCACTTGCGCAAGGTTGTGCAGACTATCAATCAAGCTGGTATGCACATCACCATAAACCTCGCGACGAATCGCAATGCCCTGACGAATGACGCTTTCCGCCTGCACGTAGTCGCCGCGCTGCATCAACACCGCGCCAAGATGCGTCAGGTCGCGCGCCACCGACGGATGATCGGTACCATGAAGTTCCCTGTGTCGGCTCAGTGCCTCACGAAAAAGCGCCTCCGCATCCTCCGACTCACCGCGACGCTGCCTGATCCGCCCCAACGTGACCAAAGCGCCCGCCAGATCGTCACCGTTTGATAGCGCCCGATGGGCGAACACCGCTTCGCTCGCCAGCTCTTCAGCCATCTCAAAGTCACCGCGCCTATCGGCTATGGATGCGCGCTTTTCAAGGATCTGGGCGATCGCAAGATCGGCATTGGACAGGTCGCGCCACAGCTCGCCCGCTTCTTCAAACAGCGGTTCTGCTTTATCGAATGCCGACAGTTCGAAATAGACCTGCGCGATAGCTTGAGTGAGCTCGGCGCGTACGGCCGGTTGATCGGCAAGCTCCCGTTTTATTCTCTGTGTCCCGGCGTCCAGCAGTTCCAGGGCCGTGATCGACTCCCCCCTGGATTGATTGGGTCCCGACACTTCGAAGATGCTGAGTAAAAAAGCCTTGGTGTGTTCGGCTTTGTCTCGCTCAAGCGCGATCTGCTGAGCCTGCTGTCTGGATTTCACCGCCGAATAAACGGCGCCGCCGGCGAGCGTGGCCAGCGAGACAACCGCAAACGCCGCGAACGCCAGCCCAAAGCGATGACGCGACGCAAACTTCCTCGCCCGGTAGTAATTTGAAGGGGCTTTGGCGGACACCGGCATATCATTTAAGTAGCAGCGAATGTCGGCGGCAAAACTCTCAACCGAGCGATAGCGTTCGCCGGGCGTTTTTCCAAGCGCCTGGGTGACAATGGCTTCAAGATCGCCAGACAGGGCACGGTCAATCTGGCCAATGGCTATGGGCGCACTGGTCGCCGCATGCTCGTGCATCGCGGTGAGCGTCATGCCCTCGTAGGACAACGGCAGGCGCTCTGCCAGCAGCAGATACATGAGTACGCCCAGTGAATAGACGTCTGTGGTTACGTCCACCGGGTCGCCGCGCAGCATCTCCGGGCTGGCAAAAGCCGGGGTCACCGGTCGCTGCGCCAGTTGCGTCAGCGACGAATCGTTGCCCTGTGGTTCGAGCACTTTGGCGATGCCAAAATCGAGCAGACGCACGCGACCGCCGGCTTCCACCAGAACGTTGCCGGGCTTCAAATCCCGGTGAACGATCAGCGAACCGTGCGCGTACTGAACCGCATCGGCCACGTCCAGAAGCAAACGCAAGCGCGCACGCACGTCGAGCTGGTGCGTGTTGCAATACTCATCGATCGGCACGCCGTCGACGTAGTCCATGACAAACCATGGACTGCCGTCGTCGGTTACGCCGCCGTCCAGCAAGCGCGCCACGTTGTCGTGAACCAGCCGCGCCAGGATTTGACGCTCGCTCAAAAACCGGGCGCGCGCCTGATCGGTCGCGACGCCAATCGGCAGGAGCTTCAAGGCAACCTGATGCTCGTACTGGTCGTCAATACGCTCCGCCAGATATACCGCGCCCATGCCTCCGCGACCCAGTAACCGGATCAGTCGCCAGGGACCGATCGGCTCGCTTGGGACACGCTCATCATCGCTCGCCAGAGCCGCAAGGCCGATACGTCCAGACAGGGAGTCGAAGTAATCATCGGCGTCACCGGCGACAGCCAGCAGCGACAACACTTCCTCTTTGAGCGCCGTGTCGTCACCGCATGAGTCCGCCACAAAAGTGTGACGTCGCTCCGGCGCCTGTTCGGCCGCGCGTAAATAGATGTCCTGCGCCTGCCTGGAAATCACTGCGCATTGACCTCGCGATAAACCCACGCGCTCAGCACGCTCCAGTCGCGCTTGACGGTCGCTGGCGAAATGTCGAGGGCGTCGGCGGTTTCGCGAATGGTCATGCCGCCAAACACACGGCATTCGAAAATTCGGCAGTGACGCGGGTTGTCGTCTTCGAGCCGCTTGAGCACTTCGTCGATGGCCAGTACATCGTCGAAGGTGCGCTGATCCAGCTGCGCAACATCGGTCAACGTCACCGGGCGCTGCGAGCCGCCACGCTTGGCAGCGGTGAGTCGGCGCGCATAGCTGACCAGAATCTGGCGCATGGCTTTGGACGCCGTGGCAAAAAAATGGGTGCGGTCGTTGTAGTCATCCATGGCCGGCCCGGCAAGGCGCAGATACGCCTCGTGAATCAGCGCAGTGGTGTTCAGCGTGTGATGACCGCTGAAGCGACGCCGATGCGCGCGCGCAATTTTGCGCAGCTCGCCATAGACGCTCCGAAACAGCTGGTCGCTGGCTTGCTGGTCGCCGCTTGACGCCGCGGCCAGCAGTACTGTGATGTCATTTGCGCCGTGCATCGTGTGCACCCACCCGTGTGGAATCGCCGGTTCTCGGACGATTATAGGTGGATTTGACTCTCGCCGAGCCAGGAGTGAGTGGTGCGCGCGTAGCGGTTGCATGCTTTGACCAACGCAAAGCGGGCGCAAACCGGCTCAAACAGCGGCACACCGGCCGTGAGCCAATTTCCAGCCGTCTTGCGTTTGTGTCCGGGAGCCGAACAAAAAATTGCGGCAAATCACGGGAGAAAACGAATGTTCACCAGTCACACCACCAGCCCACGTCCGGCGATATTGATCGCACTGACGTTGGTTGTCACCACACTCTTTGTCGTTAACGGTGCAAGCCGTGCACTGGCCGCCGAAAGCACACTGGTGCCCGCGCCATCCATGCTGCCAAACGGCAATCGGCCGCCCATCGAGGCGCCACGTCCACGTGCCGAACGCGCCGTGCCCGACGTGCCTTCCACGGCGGTCGTCATGGATCAATCGCTGAAGGCCGGCAACACGGTTCGACTCAGCGACGTCAAACAGAGCGTACGCCCGCGACAGTCCAAACCCCACGTTCAAGGTGATGGAAACGACGGGATCAGTTCGCCACCGCAACAACCGCCAACGTCTCAGCCACCGACCATCGACTTGAGTTCCACCACCACCAGAGCACCGGGCGCTGTGTATCAGCTGTTCGACGGCATCGACTCAAACGACACTTTTAACCGGCCGCCCGACACGCACCTGGCCGTGGGGCCCCAGTACGCGGTCGAAGTCGCGAACAGCGGTTTTACCGTCTTCTCCAAATTGGGTGGCACGACGCGCGCCTATCGGACGTTCGAGAACTTTCTCGAAAACCAGACGCCGAATTTGTTTGACGGCGATTTTTTCGATCCGCGCATCGTCTACGATCCAACCTACCAGAAGTTCGTCATGCTGATTTTGGGCAAGGACGACGACCGCGAAATCTCCGGCTATTGGATTGCCGTGTCAGAAGACTCGGATCCCCGTGGCAATTGGTGCATCCGCTCGCGCGATGCCACGGTATCGGGCGCATTGGCGCCCACATGGATCGACTTCGCAGGGCTAGGCACCGACGCGTTTGGCGTCTACGTGACGGGCAATTACCTGTTTTTTGGTAGCGACTCACTGCGCGGTGCCGCCATCCACAGTTTTCCCGATGAGATGATGACCAGCTGCGGGCCGGTGGGCGGCGCCGTCATTCACGATATCCGCCGACCGAGTAACGACGTGCAGGCCAACGCACTGCAGCCGGCGCAAGCGCATACGCAAAACGCCGATGGCGAAACGTTCTTCGTCTCAACCGATCCCATGTTCGGTGATCACGTCATGCTCAGCCGGTTGTCTGGCAATCGCGCCGGGTCGCCGACACTGACGTCGGTCGAGATTTCAATTCCGCCCTACGGCGCCATGTCGAACAACATCGACCAACCCCAAAGCGTCGCTGACATCGACGGTGGCAAGTCAAAACCGTCGTCTGCCGTTTACGTGGACGGTCGCGTGTTGTTTTCGTTGACCACAGCCGTTGCCCAAACACCAGAAGCTTCGGGTTGGCTCACCGTCGAACTGGATACCGACACCAACACCCGTGTTTGGGATGACCTGTACTGGCTCGGCGAAGGACGCTTCCTGACGTATCCGGCACTGACCCTGGAGGGCTCCACGCGGAACGGTACTCTGGCCATATTCGGCACGATGACCGACAACGAGACGTTGTTGACGCCACAAACAAACTACGCGTCCGGGTTCGTGCGCTTCTACGACAATCGCGCCAGCGACAACGGCGGAATCAGCGAAACCCTGGTCAGCGGCACGAGCCCCTACTCGTGGTTTAGCGATGACGGGCGCAATCGGTGGGGCGACTACAGCGGCGCGGCGTACGATTGGTCGTGCGGCCACGCCTGGGGGGCGATGGAATGGGCCAACGGGCCGATGTCGTGGAAGACCAGTATTGCCGCGCTGGATTTCGATGGCGAAGGGGGTTGCCCACAACTGTTCGTGACAGGGCCTGCGTTGAATCAGGAGCTGGACAGCGATGGCGTCTATTTCATTACCTGGGATGCTGAGAATCTTCCTGCCTCGGACGAAATTTACGTGTTCTACCAGAAAGACGGCGAGCTGCCCGTCCAGATCAGCGACGCGCTACCGGTGACCCAGCGCCAGCTAAGCTGGGCAATCCCGGAACTGCCGGGTGACGACATCCGCGTGATCGTTGGTAGCTTCGACGACGCGGCGAGCGAGTATTCGGCCCTGCATTACTCCGACCCGTTCACCATTGTTGATGCAGACGCGCCCCAGCCCAATCCACTGGTATGGCAGAACCCGCCAGCCGCGACCAGCCCGTCCGCCCTGGCCATGTCCACGGTGATCGCCACAGACGGCAGCGGCGGGCTCGTGCAGTACCTGTTTGCATTCGCCGGCAACCCCAACGGTGGCAGCGGTGGCGTCACTCGCGACTGGGGTGCATTGCCCGCCTATCAAAACACCGGCCTGCAACCAAACTATGAGTATTGCTACCACGCGATCTCGCGCGATCAGGCCTTGAACCAAACCTTCTACACGCCAATCGAGTGCGCTTACACGCTGGCGGCCGTACCGACGTTGGGCAGTTTCACGGACGTTTCAAACACGTCCATCACGGTGCAGGCGAATGAGAATGGCAATTCATCCAACACCGAGTACCAGTTCGAAAATCTCACCACCGAGCTGGCCTCACCGTGGCTGGACGTGCCGCTGTGGGAAGACACCGGCTTGCTGCCTGATCGCAGTTACGCATATCGGATCAGAGCTCGAAACGCCGATGGTATTGAAACCGCGTGGGCCACACTTGGTGCAGCAGCGACGACCAACGACGATAGCGACGGTGACGGCGTATTGGCGGCCGACGACAACTGCCTGGATATCGCCAACGCCGATCAACGAGACACCGACGGTGACAACATTGGCAACGCGTGCGATTACGATTTGTCGCAGGACTGCACGGTCAACGTGGTCGACCTTGGGCTGCTGCGCGCGCGCTTTTTCTCCGCTGACCCGGACGCCGATTTCAATGGGGACGGTGTCGTGAACGTCATCGACCTGGGCTTGCTGCGAACTGGCTTCTTTGGACAACCGGGACCGAGCGGCAGACTTAACCTCTGCGTCGTCCCGAATTAGCCTGACCTGTTCATGAGATTTGCGATTCTTGCATGAGATGCTTTGTCTGTCGTGGATTTCGTGAATAGGTCAGGCCAGGTCAACCGCAGGAGTGGCATCCTTGCCGAGTTCCTTGCCCTTTCGCGGCAAAGGTACTGCTCCTGCGGTTTTTTTTAACGCACTAGGTGCCGCAGAACGGCACGCCCGAGGGCCCAGGCTGGGTAAAGAACACGGTGCGCAAGATACCCAGATCCACAACGTTCACGACGCCGTCGCCGTTCAGATCGATCACTGGGTCATCGCTGAAAAACGCCGCGCGCAGTGCGCCCAAATCGACAACGTTCACGATGCAGTCCTGGTTAAAGTCCGCATCGCAGGCGTTTCCGGTACCGTCATCATCCGCGTCCACCTGATCGCTGTTGGCAAGAATCAGGCAGTTGTCGCAGTTGTCGAGCACCTGATCGCCGTCGGAATCGGTGCCCAGCACACAGGCACTTTCGACGACATCACGTTCCACGACGTAACTGCCGGTGAATGACACGCGCCCGTCATCGATGACCAGCGTGTAGTCGCCGGTTTGATCGATGGCGCAAGACGCGGAACCGCCACACGTCAGATTGGTCACCGATTCGTTCGAGACCGACGCGACGAGCGAGCCATCCGGGGCAAACAAACGCGCCACCGGGAACAACAGCGAGCCAATGCCGGTGTCGGTCACGCGGATTGAAACGCTGTCGCCAGCTTGGGCAGAAATGGTGTAGCTGTCGATGTCGCCAAGAGCGAGTGTCCCGTAGGCAAAACCGCCACTTTGCAGCACCGCATCCGTCGCCACGCCCGGCATTTTGGCAAAGTGCACGTCGTACTCGCCGGTAAACGCAATTCGTCCGTCGTCCACGACCAGCGTGTAAGTGCCGGTTTGCTCGATAACGCAAGCGCCACTGCCATCACACAGTAACGGTGCGACGGTTTCGGCCGAGTTGGCCGCAAGCAATGAACCGTCAGGGTTGTACAAGCGGGCTACGGGGAAGAACAGTTCGCGATCGGTATCGGCTACGCGAATGTGTACGCTGTCGCCAGCGACTGCGTCGAACGTGTAAGCGTCAATGTCGCCAAGCTCGATATTGCCGGACACGAAGCCGCCGTTGGCCAGCTCGCCGTCAGACAGCGTTCCCGGCACTTGCGTCAGGTAAACATCGTACTCACCGGTTTGCGCGATGCGTCCGTCGTCCACGACCAGTGTAAACGTGCCGGTTTGCTCTAACGTGCAACCGGCGCTGCCGTCGCACAGCAGCAGCGTGACCGTTTCGGCCGCATTGTTAGCCAGAAGCGTACCGTCGGGGTTGTACAAGCGCGCAGCCGGGAAAAACAAACCCTGATCGGTATCGGCAACGCGAATTTGCACGCTGTCGCCCGCTTGGGCGTCGAACACAAACGCGTCGATGTCGCCCAGATCGATGGCTCCGGAAACCTTGTCACCGTTGATCAGCATGCCGTCGGCCTGCGCTCCGGCAATGTTCGTGTAATGCACATCGTAGCTGCCGGTGAATGCAATGCGCCCATCGTCAACCACCAGTGTGTAAGTACCGCTTTGCGACAACACGCAGCTTGCGCTGCCGTCGCACAGCAACAAGCTCACGTTTTCATTTGAAATCTCAGCCAGCAGCGAGCCGTCCGGATTGTAGAGTCTGGCGGCAGGAAACAGCAGACCCGCATCGGTGTCGGCCACGCGAATTTGCACGCTGTCGCCGGCTTGGGCGTCGAAGCGGTAGGCGTCAATATCGCCAAGGTCGATGTCACCGGATACAAAGCCGCCGTTAACCAGCGAGCCGTCGACGCTCACGCCCGAAATATTGGTGTAGTGTACGTCGTAATTGCCAGTGAAGGCGATGCGCCCATCGTCGACGACCAAGGTGTAGGTGCCACTTTGAGTCAACGCACAGGAGGCGCTGCCGTCACACAACAGCAAACTGACGTTCTCGTTTGATGTGGTTGCCAGCAGCGACCCGTCCGGGTTGTAGAGCCTGGCGACGGGGAACAGCAGTCCGCCATCGGTATCGGCGACACGGATCTGGACGCTGTCGCCCGCCTGTGCGTCAAACGCGAACGCGTCGATATCGCCAAGGTCAATGAACCCTGACACCACACCGCCATTGTTGAGCACGGCATCGGCCGGCGCGCTCGGTGCGCTGGTGAAATACACATCGTAGCCGCCCGTCTCGGCGGGCCGCCCACTGCTGACATTCAGCGTATAGGTTCCGGTCTGATTGATCGCGCAGCTGCCGCTCCCATCGCACAGCACAAACGCGACCGCCTCGTTCGACGCGCTCGCGATCTGTGTGCCGCTAGGATCCATCAGATCGATGGTCGGGAACACCAGCCCGGCGTCCGTATCCGCCACGCGGATCTGCACACTGTCGCCAGCCTGAGCAAAAAAACTGTAGGTATCCACCTCGTCGGCGGTGGACAGTGCGGCGGAAACCACCCCTCCGTTTGGCAACGCCGTCTGGGCATTGCTGGCCCACGCGCCAGCAATAAGTAGCAGAGCAATAAGCACTCGATAGATCATGACAGGGCACCCTTATGTAAAGTTATTGTGAGTTGCGCCGCACTGGCGTTGTCTGCGTTGGATGACCGGCTACAGGCTTCTCAAACGACCCCCTCGAAGTGAGAGCCTTTCCACGCCGGTCAGCCCAAACCGTGTTACGCCGCCAATGCGCGTGCCCTGATTTATAGCGCCGTACCGAAATACGGGCTACACGGATCCTACGGTTTCGCCCGGATTCCCCGCATTCGCGAAAAATAAATCGAACATCTGGATCAAATTCCGATCTGATGAGCTGTTGTGGGTGTTTTTTGGGCCATGTAACATCGAGATCATCGGCTTCCAACCGGCCAACAAGACCAGCGTCTCAAGCAGGGGATAACGAAAGCTTGGCTAGTTACATAACGTCAAACAAGAAGCTGAATCGGGCTCTGGTTAACGCCGGACTGACGTCGCAGCAGGCCTTGGCAGAACGCATCGCGACGCTCGAAGGCAAGCCGACCGAATCGGGCCCGACGACCACCATCAATCAAGCGTTCCGGCAGCAATCGATCAGCGAATCGTCGCTGCATCGCATCGCGCGCGGGCTTGGCGTGGAGGCCGAAGAGCTGTTGCTGGACGAATCGACGGCCACTGACGACTTGCCATCGACCGATGCTGATCCTGAGACTGAGGCGGTCAACGAGCGCCGGGACGATACCGACGCCTCGGGCAGCACCCCATCGTCAAGATCTGGTCTGATTCTCGGCGTTGGGGCATTGCTCGCCATCCTGGGCGTCCTGTTTGCGGTTTTTGGACCGTTTCATCGCGCGCCGAGCGAACGTCAGCCCGCCGCGTCGTCCACCCCGAATCTCGGGCCGCGCCCCGCCATCGCCTTTGCCAAAGCGCAGTCTGAATCGGCCGTACTGGCAACGGATCTGCTGCAAGTCGCCATGAGCGACTACTGGCCGATTCTGCCCAGCAGTCCCACCGTGCCGTTTGGGAACCCGCCGACCGGCATTGACGTCGTATTTGAAGTGTCGACGATCGAATCGTCGCGATACATGGCGCTTGTCATTAAATCGGCCGACGACAGCTCGCAGCAAATCATATGGACGGATGCGCTCCCGGCCAACGCATCCGACGCGTATTTTCGACATCGCATGAGCATGGCGGCAAACGCCATCAATCTGCGCTTCAGTCAAGGCATCGATACGCCTTTCGCACCGCTGAGCGCACAGGAAGAGTGGCTGGCTGGCAAAGCATCGCTCGACGCTGGTCGCACAGAACTGAGTATTCGACGCGCGCAGTCGGCCTTTCAAAGTGCGCTGCGTGAATGGCCGGATTGGGACCAGGCGCACGCCGGTCTGTGCGAAGCCTTTGTCCAGGAATTTCTGTGGTCAAAAGACACGGCCGCGCTGACCGTTGCCGAGGCCAGTTGCGCCGACGCGAAGCGACTCAACCGCACGTCTGTGGAAGTGGACGTCGCGGTCGGCAGTCTGAGGCGAAAACAAGGTGTGGACGAAGACGCCGAAACGCATTTTGCCGCCGCGCTGGATCTCGACGCGGCCAATGTCGACACGCTGCTGTCGTTCGCTGAGCTTCGGCTTCAGCAGTTTATGTTGGGCAGTCGTTCTGGCAGCGGCGACGAAGCCGGGGCGCTGGCGGATCAAGCCACAACGCTCGAGTCTTCGTTCTGGAAAACGCACTACATTCGCGGGCGCATCCATTTCTTGACCGGAAATGTCGAGGGCGCCATCGACAGCAACACCCAATCGATTGCTCAGCTCCCAACGCATCAGGCGCTAAACAATCTCGGCGCGGCGCAAATGTGCGCCGGCCATTTTTCGCAAGCGGTCGATGCTTTTACCGAAGCGGTCGCGGTCTATCCACAATCGCACGTTAACGACGTCCAGCTGGCGACTGCCTCCTATTTTGCCAACGACTACGAGGCTTCGATGCGGTTGTTCCGCGCTGCCATGGACAAGCAGGAGGCGGAACGTGCTCAAGAACATCGCGTGGTGGGGGGATACGCCGATTCGCTGCGCCATCTACAGCGCGATGCGGAAGCGATTACCGCCTACACTCAGGCACTGAACCTCGTTGAGAAAATGATTGTTAAAGGCGAGAAGAATCCGATGCACCGTGCGCACCGCGCGTATTACATGTCCGCGCGTGACGCTGTCGATCCGGAGCTAACCGATGCCCTTGGCGTTGCCTCGGTGGATCGCGAATTGAGCGAACTCGAGACGCTGTCACAAACCAACTCTGGCGTTCTGATTTTGGTCGCGGCGTCACGCATGTTGCGCAGTGAGGAGGCCGATGCGCGGCGGCTGTTCGAGCAGTCCGTCGACTACTGTGACGGCTACCGACTGTTGCCCGAACTTCAGCCGCTGGCGACCACCGTCACCGATCGTGTTGATTAGTCGATTTCACGGGCGATGAGTTCGGAACGTTCCTTTCGAAATCGTATTATCGAGTTCCAGAATCAGGCTGCGGCCGATTTCTCGACCACTCGCTCGGCGACCAACCTCATACGCTACGTCTGCGCGTTCGCGATCTTCATGGGTTCTACCGTATTTGCCGGGGTGCGCTACCCATTTGCGCGACTGCTGTATCGGTCACGGCCGGCGGCGGCAGGATGCGGTACGGTTAACGTGATTACCCGAGAGAACATTGAGACAGTTTTCGCTGACAACGAAGCGGTATTGCTAGACGTCTGGGCGCAGTGGTGCGGGCCTTGCATGATGATGAATCCGATCCTCGAAAAATTCGCGGCCGACAATCCCGACATTTTGGTGGGCAAGATCGATGCAGACCGTCAGGCGGATCTGGTCGATCGCTTCAGGATACGCGGTTTGCCACAGATCCTGCTGATCAAAAACGGTCGCGAGGTCAAACGAAACGCCGGGGCGCTAAGTCACGGCGAGTTAAGCAACTTTGTCGCGTGATCGCGAGCTGATGCTATGGGCGACTCGCTCGGCGACGGTGCGCCGAGGTATCAATGTGTTTCCGCCCCACCCGGCTTTGCCTGGCCGCTGGCATACTGGCGGGTAGCATGAGCAAGAACTCGAAAAACACGTCAGACCTGACGGTACGTGCGCCCGTCAATCCCGACGGTAAGGGCGTCAGCGATACTCTGCTGGACTGGTATCGCGTGCAACCGCGTGGCGTGGTAGCGAAGCCGCAAAATCAGGTGTTAGCGGAGTTTTTTACGTCGATGCTCGTGTTGTCCGCGCGCTTCAATTACAAGCCCGTGACGAATGCGCAAAACTATCTCTACTTCATGGACGGCAACTGGATGTTGAGTCTGATCGCGCCGGACCAGTGGTCGCAAGCTCATCGCCTCGGCTACGTGGGAACCTGCCAGCTACAGGCCGATATGACGTGGACCATCGAGCCGTCAGAACAGCTACTGGCAGAACCAACGCTGTCCGATGCCATCGCAGACGCGTTCGATGCGTTCGCCCAGTCGCTCGATACCGACTCAACGCTGGAAGAAATTTTGCCGTTCTTTGTGCGACGCATGCCGTACTGGCAGCGCTTGTACGCGAGCGGTTTGAGTCGCTCAATTCGAGCAACCGTTACGCTTGGCGATCAGGCGTCGATCAAGGCTCGTGACTGGCAGCTGGCGCTGCCATCTGCGAGTGACGGGATGCTGGCCGCAGCACCGTCGCCACAAAGCACACGATCAACCTCGTAAGTCGACACGTGTTCCCGAGTCTCGATACACAGTGGGCAGTTGAGCGCCTGCAGAATGGGACACCTGACAGCCTGAGGTACCCACAGGCTCTACGGCGTCTACGCCATGTGCCAAGTGAGTCGCAGCGCGGCCGATCCAGAGCAAGTGCTAGACACTAGCGCATGATTTCGAGATTCAGATCGCCTTCCGACTGCATTTCGTACACCCACGGCTCATGGATAAGGGTCTGCATTGCCATCACAATGTTGGCCTGCAGTGCACGATGCAACTTGGGACTTTTGAAGAAAATTGCGGCGTTTCGATTGTCGGGATTGACGCGGGATTGATAAACAATACCGTCGTAACCTCGGGGGTTCGCGAGCACCGCCTTGGCCACGTCTCGAGAAAAGCGATAGGTGCGCCGACGTGCCACATCCGGGTCCGTCGAACTGAATACGTTCGCATCGAGCCTGTTCTTGATTAGATCGGCGCCGACGAAACTGACCATCCTGAACGGCTTGGGCAATTCGATTTCGCTGCAAGCGTAAGCGGCCAGACGCGCGGCACTGATCGACACGCCCATCGCGGGGTTTGTGCACATCGTTTCCAGAAAAGCGCCGGGCTGGCTTTCACCAACGTAAAGTACCGGGCACTCGTTTGTGCCGAAACGGCCCGCATTCGACCAATGAATGATCTCGTGCGGCAACTCGTCTTCAACCTTGAAAGCGCGGTTGTCGATGACGCAGTCTTTGCTGTGAATACGCCACACGGATGTGCCAGCCGCATAGGTGCTTACCGCCAGATCTTCCGACGCCAGAAATTCCAGTGTTTCCAGATCGGAGTACATCTCGCTCTTACTCCAGATCGAACGTCATGTGCGCGACATCGATAACCACGGCGGCTTGATCGGCCTGGAGAGCGTCGATCGGGACTTGGAACTGACCGGCGGATTCCTCTTGCAAGTGAACGTTGACCGTCAGGAAAAAGGAAAACACATCCCAATCGTTGGCCCCGGCCGAGCCGGCAATCTTTCGTACCTCAGCGATTCCCGGCAGCACTTGGAACTCACCGCCACTGTCCGAGAATTCCCGAAACTGCCACAACGGGTACTGCAATTTACCGCCCGTTCGCACTGCCAGAAGACTGCCTTTTTCGAATCGCTTTCGAGGCGTATTGCGATCCACGCCCAGAAGCTCCGCCAGCTCTGATCCATTTAGACAGCCTTGCTTTTCTTGCAACAAACGAAGCTTTGCGCGCGCCCCTTGAAGGAGCGTTAGCGACTTCAAATTTTTAATGTCGCTGGGTAGATCGTTCATGCGTTCATTCGCCAGCTGTAAAAGAAATTCGATATCTTCCTGCGCTCGCTCGATGCGTCCCGACGAGTTCTTATTTGTCGCTCGAAGCAAATCGGTAAAGCGCTCAAGTCGATAACTGAAATCCGCAATTTGCTGGTCACTCTGATCATCATTCGCCGGGTCCAGACCGGGCTCGATTTGCTCAAGGAGATACGCGACAGATCGTCGTTGATCTGGCGTCAACGGCTGTTCGCGCGCAAGTTTGTCGACGATAGCCCCTCGGTGATTGATCAGGGTCGCGATCTTGTTTCTGCTCGGCTCTTCGTCCGATATTGGCGTGCCCATGGTTTTTTCCTTAGTCAATTCAATGGATTAGATTTTCGCGCTTCCCGAAGCTATCCGGCAAGCGAAGTGAAATGGTGTGCTGCACACCAGAGAGAATAGCACGATACCGTTGATTAAAACTAGGTATGTTGCTACTTTCTAGCCATGTCTGCCAAAGCCATAGCCAAGTTCCACAAGACCAGACTTGAGGAAGCGATCCGCGACTCTTTCATCGGAGGCGAGGCGCGAGCGCACGAAGACGTCGTTGTGATGATCGCCGATGTTATCGAATGCGCCGCGAACGCATTGCCTCGTTTGATTGATCTGTTGCGTTGCTCGGAGCGAGACTTTCTCGAATTCCAACGCGTCAACGACGTCGTTACCGACATGCTGGTGGCCAACGGCGGCACACAGCAGGTGTTCCGGGAAGTAAATCGACTGAACAAGGCCTATTTGCGTACCGGGCTGGAGCGCTGGGCAAATCACCCACGCGACAGCACGGTGCGCGCCACGCTAGTCGAAGTTCACATGGCGCTGTCGCGGTTAGAAGACCACCCCATCGGGCTGGTGGATCCCCAGACCTTCCAGCGCATTCGGTCCGCCAGCAAGAAGAGAGTTCTGGCTGCGATGCACGGCAGTCGCGAACGGACGCACCAGGCCCTGAACCAACATGGAGGGCTGATCAGACGCGATCTGAAAGCGGGAGTGGGTTCCTCGCACACGGTCAAGTTTCTCGGTGAAAATGATCCTGACGCGAGCCGTATCCGCGGTTATGTTTCCTGGGATGACGAAGGCCAATTCTGCGGCGCCCCAAGTTACTCTATCCAGCACAGCAACTATCTTTCGCGCGACGCGTTAATGCGCGCGGCACCCCACTTGATGTACTACTTCGGCATCACAGGGCAACCGAAACGTGGGCACCGAATCGTCGAGACTTCGGCCAAGCATCGCGTCCATCGACACGTCGCTCACGTTACCGTCTGGTCGATGCCAACACAGCGTGGTCAACGGTTCGAGATCTTGTTGTACCCTAGGAAACACGCGGACGTGTTACGCGTCTAGCCAAAACTGTGAGTCGAATCTATCGCGTCAATAAAGCGGCGGATCGCTTTGTTCAATCGCCTATCGCGATTTGCAGTTCAGGCAGACCGTCAACGCAGCCGGTCAACGTATCGCCAGGCACCACCGGACCCACGCCTGAAGGCGTGCCGGTATAAATCAGATCGCCAGCCTCCAGCGCATAGTGCGTCGACAGCACCGCAATCACTTCTGCGCAATTCCAGATCATCTCAGCGAGATTGGCGTCCTGCCGGATCTCCCCGTTAACGGCAATTTGAATGCGGCCGCTGTCCGGCAACGGCTTTGTGTTGAGCGGGACGATAGCGGTGATCGGTGCCGAGTGATCAAACGCCTTGGCGATGTCCCACGGTCTTCCCGCCTTGCGCGCAATGGTCTGCACATCCCGACGGGTCAGATCAATACCGACGGCAAGACCAAACACGTGTTCTGCCGCCGCGTTGATGGCAATGTCGCGCCCGCCGTGGCCGATGGCCAGAACCAGTTCGATTTCATGATGCAGGTCTTTGGTCAGAGTTGGGTACGGTACTGTGGCGCCGTTGGCCACAATGGCGTCTCGCGGTTTCTGAAAAAAAAACGGCGGCTCTCTTTCGTCCCCACCCATTTCGCGAACGTGCGCCGCGTAATTGCGACCGACGCAGTAAATCCGACGCACTGGGAATTGTTGGTCGCTATCGACTATCGGGACGGAAACGAGATCGGGTGGTGGTATGACGAAGTCGGACATAGATGCAATGCTCTGTTGTCAGACCTGGCGTTTGCCCACGGTCTGGGTCGGCTATTGCAGCAGGTAGACGAGCAAATCGCAATGCGCGGATTACGCGGGGCGCGAACAAGATCACGGAGCCGTCAAAATCGTACTGACAACACCGTGACCTGACTGCTCAAAACGTCTGGTTCGGGTGCGCCAGCTCCCAGCGCTGCACCCACGTGTCCAATGCCTGGCGCGAATCGTACAAGCTGCGGTCGAGCCAGGTTCCAGGGCTTTCCAACGTGCCGTTCTCAGCCGTCATTCCCCACGGCGGCGGCGTGGTGCCGGGCGAATCGGTGTATGCCCATTCGGTCAGTTTGACGACCTGCGATGAGGTCAGGTCACCGCTGCCGTACGCTTGTCCCACCATTGCTGCAAACATTCCGTTGCGAATATCGCTTTCATTGCGCGTCGCAGCCGATTCGCCGGTGGTGCCAAAACTCGGATCGCCATCGTCGATGGTTCGGGCCAGCTCAAACGGGTTGTACGGCAGACCATCGAACAGGTTGCGACCCGCCACGCCCGCCATGAAAAACTCCCGAAAATGATGGGTGACCGTGTCCGCGGGAATGTTCTGCGTCATATTGAAATCGATGGTGCGGCTATCGTTGGTAATGTTCGGATTGAAACCACCGTGAGCTGCCGCCACGTTCTGCTGAGCGAGAATCGAGCGCTGCAGGTTTTCCAGAGGTGAGCCGGCCGGGTCACCAGCGGTACCCAGGAAATTTCGATAAATACCGACAAACCCGTCAGCCGGTCGAGCCGAAAACACCATGCCGACCAGCCGGTCAAAACGAACGTGTTCGCCATTGTTTGCAAGAACAGCAGCGGTCTCCATGGTGGAGAACATGTATTCCGCGGCATCGATCTTGCCAGCCTGCAGCGCTGACAACTTGCCCATGGTGTACTGGAACATCTGCCGTTCCGTTGGGTTGAGCCAGCCGATCGCTCTTTCTTCAGCACGCGACAGCACCGGCAGATCAGAGTCCGTGACGTTGAACTGATTAAAGCCATCGATAAGCTCTTGCGCCGACGGAATGTTCTGCCCGCCCGCTTGTGCAAGCAAAACGGGTTCAGTGTTAACGGCCGCACCGAGGTCCTGCTGCAGACGACCAAAATCGCCCAGGTCGAGCTGCTCTTCCACGGCGGTAACGGTGTCAGCGTCGGCACCGTTCAGGGCCACGGCAAGTGCCCCGGTATCCACAATGGTCGTGGCACTTTCGGCGGTCAAAGGCTGCGTTGCGTCGTCGACCAGCGTTGATGCGCGGGCATCGGCAGCAAGAGGAGTTGAGCTGGTGTCGATCGGTCCGATCGCATTGGCACCAGCTTGTACAGCGGTATTGTCCAGTTGTGCGGTCATGAGAAACCCCGTGTTCAAGCCGCGGCATGCTGCCAGCGGCGATGTTGAATGTAGGACAATCAAACATCATGGCCAGTCCGGGGTCGATTGGGGATTACCCTGTAGCGATTTGGCCTCTGGGTGCGAGCATCATGGTTGGTTGAGGCGCTGACCGCTTCATGCAAAAACCTGTTGGTCGGTTAATTCGCAACGTGTTTTATGGCCGGTGTCGCCGCTTTGACAACTCGCTTTACGACGCGTCAGGTTGGTCGTCGGACGGACCGCTACGTCCCTTCTGAATTTCTGCGCTCTCCATCTTGAGTGGCCGCCCCTCAGGGCAAAAACTGACCAGGAAGTCGTTCATACCGGCAAACAGGTTCTCTTTATTCAAGCTGTAGTGAACATGAAGACCTTTTTTTTCGCTCTCAACCAGGCCGGCGTTTTCCAGCACACTTAAGTGCTTGGATACCGCCGGCTTACTCATTTCGAATCGATCCGCAATTTCGCCTGCGGTCAGATTTGTTTTTGACAGGTACGCCAACATGCGACGCCGCACGG
>JBGCFP010000119.1:0-5665 GCA_045107005.1 Gammaproteobacteria bacterium | reverse complement strand
GTCTGAAACTCACCAATATTCGTATTGAATACTTGGCCAGCCGTGGCCTTTTGACTATTGTGATCGAGCATCCCTGGCTGCCGCTGGTTCCATTCGGTGTTTTTCTTGACTATATCGAGAATAGCCGCAAATTTTCTAGGTAGCCACGATGCGTTTCCCCCGTCGAATCCGTATCTGGCTGGGGGTGCGAGGCTAATTTCCTGAAAATATGAAGAAATCTAGTGGTCATGCGAAGCATCATGGCGAGACTTCACGGCACGTGTCTGGCTTTGGCAGCCGCATGGCAACGGTGTCGGCCCGACTGGGGACTAGAAAAATGGCGGCTAGTGCTGCCGGCGTGTCAGTGGACTCGTTGCAGCGATATTTGCGCGAGGAGCGCTTTCCGCCAATCGACGTCGTCGCGGCGCTCGCGGCGGCGGCCGATGTCTGCGTGCGATGGTTGATTACGGGCGAGGGTTCGGTTGATTCAACTTCGATGCACGAATTTGATCGCGATGCGTCGGAGCAACTTGCGTTAGAGCGGCCTTTGCTTTTCGGGTACGAGGCTGTGGGGCGGTTTCTTGATGGCCGCAACACCGAACCCGAATCAGGTGGTCGCAGGCGAAATCAATTCGCGCTGCTGGTCGAATCGTCCGCGATGGCACCGCTCATACCCAAAGGGTCTCGGCTGACGGTGGATGCGTCTTTGGACGCACCGCGCGCCGGTGAGTTCTTGGCGGTTGTGCTATTGCCGGCATGGCGCGAAGTGGTGGTTCGTCGCTGGATATTAGATTTGGGGACGACGCGCTTAGAGCCCATCGCAAGTGGCTACCGTAGCCTCGACATTACAGACGTGCCGCACCGGCTTGCCGGAAGTGTGCTGGAGGTTGCGACCAGGTTCGAGGCGTGACGTTCGCGGCTTAGCCGAGCCGCGGGTCTTGCACATCGCGCGCTAAAGTGAGCAGACCGGTCTTTAGCTGATTGAAGTAGCTTTTAATGTTGTCGGTGGCCGGATCTTTCATGATCGCGATGGCCACTAGCCGCTTACGGCCCGACGACCCGACGGTCGTGATCAGATTAATAAACGTCTCTTCATCAATGATGATCTGACCCGTAATTTCGGTCTTTTTGATGTAAAGCACGCGTTTGTTGGCGTAGTCAATGTCGTACACGCGTTCGAGATGCGCCCATTCAGATTTTCCGACGTGCTCTTTTAAATCTCCATCGAAGTCGGCCGGCACTTGCTGAATACGGATGTATTCAAAAGGCTTGTTGTCCCTGTTCATGACGTGGATCTTGGTTTCGATGGAGCGCAGATAATCATCGCGCATGTGGAGTTCTTCGCCGGTATCCGCTACTCGCACATATGGATTCGGGACGATAAAGATGCTGGACTTGGCCTCATTCACCAGTTCGATAAGCCGTTGATAGCAGCGATTCTCAGCCTGCGAGTTGTTAAAGTCCTGCTCAAAGACAATCACGCTTTCCTTGCGGATGCTGTCGATCGCATTTAGGAAGTTGGTCTGCGTCTCGTTGAGCTGCGCTTGCACATCGAGGTTTACTTGCTCCGCTGCCACTGCGAAGTGTCGCCGTGCTTCAAAAGCAAACGCTACGACCACAATGCAAAAGACGATCACCAGCAGTATAAACGGGGCGAGCAATGCTGACGGTGCCTCGGCTGAGCGCAACCCGAGCCCCTGTGTTATCGCGAGTGCTAGCACAAATCCGATACACAACATGGCGCCGCCAAAAAACCACGGGCTGGTAAATAGCGACCGCCCGCTTCCGGTGGTTGCTTGTCGTTGCTGCTCTGTCATGTTGGACGACGTCCTTTTCGCAATAGCTCCTGACACGAAAATGTAGCGCATCGCGTGAGTGACGCAACGAACCATTGTGATCGGTCGCGTCCAAAACTGCCGACATGTTCCGGGTGTAGAAAATTTTCTTAGGTTTTCAGGGCGCGCGTAGGGCAGCTAGAAATAATGCGCCAGCAACAGGCCGCCGGTGGAGGCGGTGGCTACGGCAACGACAATCGTGGCGATGCCCAGCGCGACAAATCTGGCGTTGCTTGCGATGGTTGGTTGGCGCGGTGGCAGCGCTGGCGTTGGAGCGGTTTCCTCAAGCCCGGCTACGCGTGTGCGAATCACGCTGACGGTATGCGCGAGTGAGCGGTGGCGCACGTCGGGAATAACGGCGCTGGGAGAGGCATCCTTGGCGTCCGGGCCGTCGCCAACCTGAATGGACATCACCGACATATCGGCCCGGCCTGAAAACCACTTGAGACTATTAACGGTGCGCGAGCGCATAGCCTCACGTTCCGCTTGCGGCCAGAACTTATTATCGTAGTGCAGCGACAGGCAGGGCACGGCGAGTACGCAGCGATCGCGATAGATTTCTTCGAGTATCAGGCGTCCCGAGTCGCCTGCAATATGGTGCTCGTACCACTTATCGTAGAAAACTGTGCCACGTCCGAGCGCAGCTTCTGTAGCGCGTGCAAGACGGTCGACGAATACGCGGTCTTCACTCGCAAACGAAAATGCGACAAGAAATTTCTCCGGCATGGGGCGCAGTGCGCGCCCTGATCGAAATCGATACCAAAGATGCGTGATGCCGGGCATGCGTGCTAATTCGTGGCCAAAACTATGCCCAAAGCCTGCGTGCAGGGGCTTGTGCCCATGAATCCGGGCGCGATAATTTGATCTGGATCACAGTACATGCTCATCACAGTCCGCAATATGAACCTCCGCGCAGGTCTTCGGGCTTGCGCAGGCTTGAGCTAAGGATAGCTCAATTTATCACGAGTGCGCACGGCTGAAATACACGTTGTGCAAGGCAAGGAAGCAATGGACTACATCGGTCTCAATTTTGATCTCGGACTTTCCTGTTCCGATTGTCGGGGCGTTACCATCACGCGGTATAGCGAATTTTTGTCGGCGCTCACGTCGTCGAAGACCATTCGCTGTAGTCATTGCAACCGCGACACGCGGCATGACTGGCGTTCGTTGCGCCATGCGGAACGACTGCATGACGACTATCAGGCGGGCAGACGCACCCAGGCGCCGGCGCCTCGACGCATGACGCGAGCAAGCGTAATTTCACTACGCGGATAATCAGACGCGAGCGTTATTCGGGCGGGTCGATGGACTCTGGCGCGTCGCGCTCCTGTGCGTCCAGCGCGGCACGTTGCTCTGCAATACTGCTGTGTTCGGTGGTGGTGCGGTCTTCGCTTGGCAGCGGACGCAAATCGGATGGCGAATCGTCCCGCGTTGCCCGTGGATATTCTGGTGACCTCGTGCCCTGTGTCGCGATCAGCCCAAAGACGGCGATCAGAACGGCCACTGCAGCACCGGCGATCGCAAACCGTGCGACTTTTCCGCGCGTCCAAAAATGATCCTGGCGATGATGCGAATGTTGGTGTTGTTGGCGCGGCGCAGAGTGAGAAAAATAGGCGTCGTCTGACTCCAAACTCAATGGTGTCTCCCGAGCAATCTGGTCTGGTGGTCCCCGGCGGTTCGTCTGTAAGGTGGCAGATTGGCGTGCAGGCGTGGGCCTGGCCTTCTGAGCGCTCTGCACAACTTTTGGCTCTGGATTTGGCGTGGCCAGCGCGTGCACGCTGGCGCTTCGTGCATCGAGATCGGCCAGCAGCCTGCTTAGGCCGCCGGAAGATTTGAGCAGCGCCGATGCCCCCTGCGCGGTGGTTTGAGCGTGTTGTGTCCATTTCGTATGCAGCTCGTTCAAGTGACTCGAGGCGATCAATATTTGCTCAGCAAGACGTCGCAGATTTTCGCGATCCTGATCCAGATTGGCTGTTGGCTTTTTGCTCGTAGGCGATAGGTAGACGATGTCGGAGTCTGCGGAACCGGCGTCCGCGTAGTCTTGCTCTGTCACGGCGATCTTGTCCCGCTTGTTTTTGAACTTGCCGTTGCCGTGCATGGCCTGCATGAGAAAATCGGTTAGCAATACGCTCGACAGCTCGCTTTGCGCGGGTCGCTCGGCCGCCATGCCCGGAAAGTTGTACTTGCCAAGTCGGAAATCCGGCGCAAACGCATTGTTCGCGCCCAGACGACTGACGACATCCGAGAAGATGCGTGACGCTTGGTCGACGCACTGTGCGACCGTATGAACGGACATTTTTTGGCACAGCAAAAATCCAACAGCTACATAGGCGCCGCGATCGATGCCCTCATCGCTTGGGTTGATGCTCCGATAACGCGCGTAACGAACGCATCGCGTACCGTCGACGGTGACCTGCGACAGCATGTGAGACTCGCTGCCGTGTTGGTTCGGTGCAATGTCCAAATAGGACGGCGGATTGCCCGGCAGCGAGCCGCCCTTTGGGGTGGCGTACTCAAAGCCCTTGCGATTGGCCGCCGTGCCGCAGACGAAATAGCGGGCGGCAGTACTCATAACAAACGCGCCACCCAATTTTTGAAACGCTGCAACGGCGTCGGACTGAGTTGCGGATAGCCAGGCAGGCGATCGCGCACAAACTCACCGTAGAGCCAGCTTATGAAAAAGTCGATGTAGCGTGTGTCTTTGCGCACGATCAGGGGCACGTTTTTGTTCTGTTCTTCGGACCGGGCAACGCTGACCTCACCGACGCTAAAGGGCATGAAGTTGGCCGAAATTTGCGCTGAGCGTGTCGTCAATGCCAGCGTCTGCGGGAAGTGCTCGCGGAAGTAGTGCTTCACCGAACGATAGTCGTTTTTGACTTGGTCCCACTTGGAAACCACGAACAATATCGATATCCGCTTTAGCGCGATGCCGTCGGGGTTGCGGAGATGGTTGATCAATGCTGTAAACAGAATATCCTCTTGCAGTCGCCTCTCTCTGGCTCGAGCCTTGGAACCGATTTGTGATGCATCTGATACGAACACGAAGCGTTTGTTTATCCCTGGCTCGCGCAGGTAGCGCTCCAAAAACGGGTTGAGCTGGCGGGACGATGGCTCAACACTCGGCACGATAGAGACAATGTCTTCCCCGGCGATTTCGATGAAATTCAGGGTCAGCTTCTTGCGTGCTGCATGACCGAAGCGAATACAAAATTCGCGGATGTTGCCCTGCCCAGTCCGTTCCGGGAAAAGTCCATTGGCAACATTATTAACCCAACCGTGAAGGTAGGCATCGTTGTCTTCATTGCCGTCACTGGGGGCATGCTCAAAAACAATGCGTGAGTCCGTCCACAGGCGATGAATCAGGAAACTCTGCAGTGTCGATTTGCCGCTACTTACTTTGCCTACTGTGAAGACGAAATTCCCGTCCCGGCCTTCGATCTTACTGCCGTCGATTTTGTTTTCGAGGTTGTCGACCTTCTCGCGTGGCGGTGCGGTCAGCAGTTCAGGTTCATTGACCTCACCGACGTAGTTCATGGGCTCGCCGGCATCACTTTCCGGTGGCGGATTGTCCGGCAGGTTGGGCATGTAAGGGGTGTCGTTGGTCATTTCAAAGGTCCTCGTCAAAGCGATACAGGAGGACCGACATCAGCGGTGCCAGCAGGTCGAGTAGGGCGCCCAAAAGAATGGCCAGTACGATGGCCGCAGGACTGATCCAATGCAGGATGTTGCGCCAGGTATATTGGAACGACCCGGTCGCGTCACTGGCATTGTCGATCTCGGCCAGCGCGGGATCGAGCGGTAAAAGTCCGATGATGGATGCGTCAATGGAGGCCAGATCGCGCTTCATCAGG
>JBGCFP010000118.1:0-14514 GCA_045107005.1 Gammaproteobacteria bacterium | reverse complement strand
TTAAAGGTCAGGTTCGGAAACACCAGATAGTTATAGTCGTCGGTAAGCTGATCGTCGTTGAGCTTTGAATAGTCGCGACCGTCCTCTGCGGCGGTAGCGCGCAGATGTTCCTGCACTTTTTTGCGAATACCGTCGACGGGCCCTTGGTAGGACGCCGGATCCAGGCCCGCTTCGTGCAACATGTGCTTGAGCGGCGGCGGAATCTCGGGAATGCGTTTGATGTGCGGGCTGGTCATGCCGAACGGCACCAGATAGCGCGAGTGCCGCTCGTAGCAATCGATCTGCACATCCATCTCGTTCAGGTACCACAGCAGTTGTGGATGCGTGGCCGCCACGTGATAGGTCTCGTTAAACGCATCGACCGACGCTTTCCAGTTGCAGTCCCACTCCACCGTGATATCGCGCACCAGCGTCATGCGGGAGAAATCGTATGGCTCGAAGTGTCCGAGCAGTGGCGCCATGTATTCGTCAAACGGCATCACGTCTTTATCGAGACTAAACCACACGAAGCTGTTCCACACTTCGCACGGCAGCTCCACCAGACCGGCACAGGGCAAACCCTGGGGAAACAACTCACGATCAGGCACGTTAGCGAAGCGCCCGTTCAATCCGTACTCCCAGCCGTGATAGCCGCACTTGAACGAGTCGACCTGATCCAGGCCCTCTTCGACCAGGCGATTGCCTCGATGCATGCACACGTTGAAAAAGGCGCGTACACCGCCGTCCTTTTGGCGCACCAGAATGACCGACTCGCTGCCAATCTCGGTGCAAATATAGTCACCGGGCTCATCGAGGTCGCGTTCAAGGCCGCCAAGCAGCCACACTTTGCTCCACATGCGCGACCATTCTTGCGCCATGTAGTCGGTCGACGTGTAGCGCTCTTTGGGAATGCGGTCGTAGCCCATGTCTTCGGGCGGAGCGTGATCGATCGGCGTGCCGCCCGGCACCGCCTCGGCTACACGATCGACTGGTTTGTAAACCTTCTGGGGCACCTAGTGTCCTGTTCCGTTAATTCGTTGCATAATTTCTGGTCAATTGTCGCGCTGGCCGCGGTGCCGCGCCACTGAGTAGGCTAGAACTGCACACGCTTGGTGAAGCCACCGTCGACAATCAGGTTCGTGCCGTTGACCCAGCCAGCGGCCGGGCTGCTGACAAACACCACGCATTTGGCCACTTCTTCGGGCGTACCTAGGCGGCCGGTGGGATGATCACGAACCACTTTCTGATACCACTTGGGCATCGTATCGGCCAGCATTTCCCAGGTACCACCGGGAAACTCAATTGGGCCAGGTGACACAACGTTGACACGCATGCCGTCGCGGCCGTGAAACTGGGAAAGCTGTTTGGCGTAGGTGATGAGCGCCGCCTTCATCGCGTTAAACGACTGGGGCACGCCAAACGTTTCCACCGCCGCGGTGGTGCCCATGAACGTGATGGCGCCACCCCCATTCTCTTTCATGTGCGGCGCGACCGCTTCGCAACCGCGCACGGTACCAAGCACGTCGGTCTCGAAGTTTTTCCACCAGTTTTTCTCGCTGTCCATGCCGCCGCCAGCGCTGACGTTAGGAATGAAAATGTCGACGCCACCCATTTTCTCAACCATCTTGTCGACCCAGGCGGTGTATTCTTCCTTATCGGAGATGTCGCACACGTCACCGACCACGTCGACCTTGCGGGTAGAACATTTCTCGATGGTGTCTTCCACATCTTCGATGGAGCGTGAGCACGTCGCGACCGTGCAACCCTCGCTGACCAGCATTTCCAGAATGCGCCGACCGATGCCTTTGGTGCCACCGGTGATAATCGCTCGCTTGTCGCGCAGTCCCAGGTCCATGCCAGTTCTCCTGATGAGTGAAAAGTGCCCGCTGACGTGACCGTAACTCGATCAAGAAACTCGCGCACGCTGCTCCTACAATGAGCCCGAAGATGTTAGCATCGGGTCTAGAAAAAAAACAGTCATGCTTGTTTTCTTTCTCCGATTATCCAGCAACGATCATTGACCTGTAAAACCCCCGGCACGAGGCTCAACCATGGACTTTCAACCGACCGATGACCAACGCGCGCTGCGAGATGCCGCGCGTCGATTTGCTGACGAGCGCATGGTTGCCGTCGCTGAGCAGTGCGAGGCCACCAACGAGCCGCCCACCTCCGACATTCGGCACGCACTGGCCGAGCACGGTTTTCTCGGCATCAATATTGCCGAAAAATACGGCGGCCTCGGCCTGTCCAATCTCGACGCCATCATCGTGCTCGAGCAGTTCGCCCGCATTTCGACAGCGGCGGCTTTCCCGGTGTTCGAGTCCTGCGTCGGCCCCATCAAGGCGATCGAGCACTTTGCGCCGGAGGCCTTGCGCGAGCAGGTGCTGCCTAAAGTCTGCACGGGCGACATTCAGGTTGCCGTTTGCATGTCCGAGCCCGGCGCCGGCACGGCTTTGACTGACCTGACCACCAAAGCGGTGGTCGATGGCGACGAACTCATTCTTGACGGCCAGAAGCGCTGGACCAGTGGCGGCGCGCACGCTGACGCGTTTGTCGTCTACTGCCGCCTGGAGGACGTGCCGGGCGCGAAAGGCATCGGCGCGGTCTACGTTCCGCGCGACACGCCCGGCGTGTCGTTCGGTAAACACGAGAGCCTGATGGGCTGGCGCGGCGTCGGGCACTGCGACATTTTTTTCGACAACGTGCGCCTTCCACTCGCCCACCAAATCGTACCGGCAGGCGGGTTCAAGAAACTCATGGAAGCCTTCGACCTGGAACGTTGCGGCAACGCGACCATGTCGATGGGCCTGGCGCAAGGGGCGCTGGAACAGGCCACCGACTACGTGCAGGAGCGCAAGCAGTTCGGCAAACCCATCGTCGATTTCCAGGCCGTGCAACTGCGCCTGGCCGAGATGAAAATGCAGGTCGATGCGGCGCGCCTGTTAATTCATCGCGCCGTGCACAACGCCTCCATCGGTATGCCGTCCATTCTGGAAAGCAGCACGGCCAAGTGCTTTGCCAACGAGATCGTACGTACGGTTTGCGTCAACGGCATGCAGGTCATGGGTGGCTACGGCTACGCGAGCGAATACGGAATGGAGCAGCGCGTGCGCGACAGCTTTGGCTGGGGCTTGGCCGGGGGCACCATCGACGTGCAAAAAACCAACATCGCATCGGCGATGGTCGGCCGACGATTTAATCAGCGAGCTCAGTAGTCACCTACTCGATGTTATCCAGTCTTTCCTTGAGCGCTTCGTTGCGCGCCTCGAGCTCGTTGCGAGCGGCGCCAGCGTCTTCGATGACGTCACGCGCTTTGCCCGGCGTCAGTAGCCCCGGTACCTCAAGTCCTGCGGGACCGTTCGACGACGTCGCGCGTCGGCGCTTGATTTCCACCGGATCCATCCGGTTCACGTCCGGATCAACGAACAGCGTTTCGACATCCGGGTCGTCGGGCGCCTCGTTGCTGTAGTGCCACTGGCCGTTTTCGTCCTGCCAGCGTTGCACTTCCACTTTGCCCGCGTTGTCATCTCCAGCCGCGCGCGCCACATCGTTGCGCACATCGCGGGCGCTGTTCTTAAGATCGGCAACCGTTCGCGATACCGTGCGTTTGACATCCGCCAACGTCAACAGCGGTTCGCCGTCCGGGCCGTTAATAAAAAACGGCCCGGCCAGTGCGAGCACCACGACCAGCAACATCAATTTCAGAAACAGTTTAAAACCCATGGTTGCCTGTCCTCTTTTTTCTACAGACGTTGGGCGACAAGCAGCGCAATGGCAGCAATCACCGTGATCGCGAGCACAACGCACGCGCTGGTCTCGAACGGATGACGTCGAATCCAGCCTTGCCAGCCAACGCCAAGCGCGCGCGGCTTGTCCTGATTGGCACGCGGAAAACGCATGAGCGTTCGCCACGCGGTATCCAGCGTCCGATCGGGCACCTTCCCTTCGGCAAAGGCTGATAGACCGCCGGCAAACACGTTCAGTTTTTGCACGGTGGCGGGCATCCCAGTTCGATAGCGCGCTTTGCCAAGATCGACCACACGACCGAACGTCGGCACATCTGGGGTAATTTTGGCGATCATTTTCTCGGCATGACGCACACGTGCAAGCGGATTGATAATGGTTTCGGTGCCGCGCACCCACTGATCGTCAGTGGCCGTGCCCCGAATTTCACCCTGCAATTTCTCGACACCAAGAATCAGAATGCCGGCGGGCGTGCGCACGAGACGATCGACTTCGCTCAACGTATGGGCGCCCAGCGACAGCTTTACATCGGAAAAATATGGGAGTTCCCCAAGTCGCAAGACCCGATCTACTGGTGTCTCGCGTCGCCACTGTAACCAAAGCGGGAAAAACCAGATCAGCGGTACGCTCAGCAACAGCAGGCCAAGCGCTGCCCAGGACACGCTGACCAGCCATCCGGGCATCCACGGTGCGGGCGGCGGTGGCGGCGGGACGACGACCGGCTCGGGCTCGACCTCTTCCACCTCCTCTACCTCCACTTCCTCCACGTCGAAATACTGTGGTGGCGGCCGATCCTCAATGATCAGATTGCCCTGCTCATCGCGATAGCGAAACAGGACGACGTCGCCACGGCGAATGACCTCGACGCCATTGGTCTGTTCCTCAACGGCCTCCTCGGCACCCGCCGGCGACGACATCGCCAGCGGCAAGGTGCAAAGCAAAATCGGCAGCAACCGCCACCCTCTGACTCGATGCATTCTTTATTCTTCTTGATCCACGTGGCCGAGCCGACCCGCTCGGACCGGCCCGTTCCCAAAGACCGATTAGTGATGCTTGAGCAACACCGGAATTTTTGCTTTGTGCAACATGAATTCCGTGACTCCGCCCAGCAGTCGCTGGCGCAACCGGGATCGACTGTAAGCGCCGATCACCAACAGATCCGCGCCGACGTCGTTGTAGGCGGTCATGATTGCCTCGGTGTCGTCCAGTTTTTGCGATGCTTTGACGCGCTTGGCGTTGATCCCGTAAAACTTCAGATACTGCGCCAGATGCGCTGAGCTCGGACCGGCGCCAACGGACGGGCCGCCACGCAAAATGGTCACACGTTCGGCCTTTTGTAACAGCGGAAGCGCCGCAGCTACGCTTGCCGCCGCTTCGGCACTTCGATTCCAGCCGATCGCGATGTGCGCGCCAATGGGCTTAGCTTGCCTGGGCGGCACAATCAGCACCGGCCGCGACGTGCCAAGGACCGCGCTCTGTAAAAACAGACCGGCCAGCTTGCTGCGCCGCGTGCTCGGACGAGACACAACGATCAAATCACTGACCGGACCGTGAATGGCCAGCAACTTTTCCGGCGAGCCGACTTTTTCCGCCCACAGCGCGTGCGACTTCATTGACGGTTTGGCCGCCAGGTCAAAATCGTAGTGCTCAGCCACTTCTTCAAACAAACCGCGCGCGCCCGACACCCACTTGCGGCCACTCTTGCCGCGTGCCAGCGCGTGCCACAGCGCGTCGCCTCCAAACTGAGCCGACAGGTCGTCGGGCAGCGCCACTTTTGCGCCTTGGTTTGGCCGCATGTGATAACCCTCGACGCTCGCATCCATGCGTCGTGCCAGATCAAAAGCGGTTTTGAGCGCGGTCGCGCATTCCGGACGATTGGCCACCGGAACCAGAAAAACTCGCATGACATTTCTCCCTAAATTGACAGCAAACGGGAGTTTACATTGAAGAGTGGAGCAATGTGCGAGCCACGTCGTGTTTCGCGAACGACAGACATCGGTAACGCCAGATATCGCAACCTTGGGAATCGGTGCTGCGCCGGGCATCCCGCACGGCGCACTGTCCTGGAGTCAGTTCAACCCAAAGACGCCGATGGCCGCCACGTTGCGATTGGGAATGCCGCCGAGGTTTTGCGTCAGACCCAACGTCGGACCGCCGCTGCTCGAGCGCAGCTGTCGCTCGCCGGCACGCCCCAACAGCTGCGTGTAGACCTCAAACACCATACGCAGACCTGACGCACCGACCGGATGACCAAAGCATTTGAGACCACCGTCAACCTGGCAAGGCAATACGCCGTCCGCATCAAACTTGCCCTCCAACGCGTCACGCCAGGCCTGGCCTGGCGCACTAAACCCGAGGTCTTCCATCAGCACCAGTTCGGTAATGGAAAAACAGTCGTGCACTTCAATCAAATCCAGTTCGCGCAGCGGGTCGGTGATGCCGGCTTCAGCGTAGGCGCGCGCGGCGGCGGCGCGTGTCGTCAGCGTGTGCGTACCGTCCCAGGAATCGTGCGCCATCTCCATCCCCATGCTCGCCGCCAGCTGCAGGGATTTGATCGACACCAGCGGATCGTCCTGACCAACCAACCCGTGCTCACGAGCGTACTCGGGTGTCGTGACAATCGCGCACGCTGCGCCGTCACTGACACCACAGCAATCAAAGATACCGAGCGGATTCGCCACCATCGGCGCCGCAATGATCTGCTCGATATCCGGCGTGCTGCGCAAGTGCGCCCGTGGGTTGCGGGCGCCGTTCTGGTGACTTTTCCAGGACACATGGGCCATCGCACGCTTGAGATCGGGAGTGTCGATGTTGTGCCGGGCCGCGTACGCCCCGGCCAACTGCGCAAACGCGCCGGGCGCGGTGAACGGCGGCAAATACTGATCTTCAAACGAACCGTAGGTCCGCTCGGGCAAACCGGCGTAGCCGGTGTCTTTGAGTTTCTCCACGCCGATGGCCAGCGCGACGTCCGCTGCCCCGGCGGCAACGGCGTAGGCGGCGCCGCGCAGTGCCTCCGTTCCCGTCGCGCACAAGTTTTCCACTCGCGTCACAGGGATGTGCGGCAGGCGCAAAGTCATAGCCGTTGGCAGCGCCGCTTTGCCCTGGCTCTGTTCATCGTAAAAGACACCGACCCACGCGGCGTCGATTTGTTCGCGCGTAACACCGGCATCGCTCATCGCCTCGTTACTGGCTTCGATCAGCAAATCGTCGTAGCCACAGTCCCAGCGCTCACCAAAGCGCGTGCAACCCATGCCAACGATGGCCACTTTGTCGCGGATACCTTTAGCCATGATCCGTTTCGCGCAGCGGCACGCCTTTGAAGAAGTAGCGCCGAAAGCCTCGGCGGTCGTCAAAGTCCTTGATGCGAAACTGCATCATCAACGGCATATCGATGTGCGCGTCGCCCGGTTCGATATCGGTAAGCGCCATGAACGCATTGCCACCGCCCTCAAACGACACGTTGCCGTAGCACAGCGGGGGCGATGGCGAAAACGCCTGCCAGTCCTCGGTAAATGTCTTGAGCCGCCCTTGTCGGCGAGCAAAAGGGTAGTCGCTCATCCGATCGGTCGCGCCGCAGGCTACGCAGATGCGCGCGCTGGGGAAATGCGGCGTCTGACACTCGCGGCAGCGACTGCCGATCATCGAGTTGATTTCACCCGCGCGCCGCGCGTGCACCGAAAGCGCCGTACGTTTGTCTGCCTCCGCGCGCAAACCACGATCCAGGCACAGCTGACGAGAAAACGCGGGGAGCTTGAGGTAGTCGTCGAGCCTTGCGCCGTCGTTCGCCGCTGCTGCGACCGTTGGGCCGCCGCGCACCGACGCCGCGTTTTCCGTCACTTCAAAAAGCGCCGCGTCGCAGCCTTGCCCGAAGCCGACCAGCGCAACGATATCGCCAGCCGCGGCCGTCTCCAACACGTGAGCAAGCTGCAACAGCGCATGCGCGACGCCGGTATCACCCACCGTCGCAAACAGGTCACTCGCCAGAATGTCACTATCCAAACTCAGCGCCTTGCAGACGTGGCGACCGTGCCGGTTTGCAAAGGGCAAAATCAAATGGCGAATGCGCGCCAGCGGCACGTTGCACTTCGACACCAGCGCAAGCAAGGTTTGCGGCACCACTGTAAGAATGCCCGCATCGCGCACCCAGCGATCTTCCAGTACATAGTCGACGTCGCGCTCGACCGTCCGATATTGATGCACGAAATCGGCGTGCACGGCGTGCACACCGAGACAGCGCGCGGCGCCTTCGCCCGACCCGACCAGAAACGCCGCTGCGCCGTCACCCTGATGCAGTTCTGCGGCACTGGCAACGCGAGCGCAGCGTCGATCCGCAGCGGTAACCAGCGCCATGCCATTTCGATCTGGTGCCAGCGTGGACAGCAGCGCCGATGTTCCTGCACGCTGGCTGCCAGTAGCGTCGGCGCGCGACACCTCCGAGGCGAGCGACAGCGCATCACCGACCAGACCGGCATTGGAGCGATCGGTAAACGGCGCGGTCGTCGTGGCGAAGGTAAGTGAATCACACAGCAGCGTCGGATCTAGCGCGCGATCGGCAGCGGCAACAGCCATCGTGATGGCGTCTTCATCCCAATTGGCGACCGTGCGCTGACCGCGCGCGCGCTTGGCCAGAGCGGGCTCAAGCCACGCCGTTTGTGCCGCGATGGTTTGACGGGCCATGCGCCAACGGGGCAAGTAGCTACCCCAGGCAAGAATACTGCGAGATGCGGTCATACTGCTCTATTTGAGCACAAATTCGTCGAGCATTGGCTGCATACGAAGATGCTCGGGTACGCGCTGCGCGCCGATCCGTCGGTCCACTTCTTCATGCCAAAAATAGATTCGCCGCTCCTGATAAGAAAGTGCAAGCCCCTGGAAGCCCCCCGACTCAATCGACTTCTGGATGTCAGCCGCAAACTGCAGGTCTTCATCCAGAATGCGCTCCCAGTTGTCGATGCGCGTCTGCCACTGCGGATCGTCCTTGGACTCGCTCGGGCCGAACCAATGGCTGTCAATGGTCATGGTGTTATCGCCGGTGGGCCAGAACGTCAAAAACGGTACGCCGCTGTCGGACACCGGAGCGACCAGGTTTGGGAAGAAGTGACACGAGGGATTGTGCACGCGCTGCACCGACGTAGCGCTCGCCACACGATGCATGCCTTTGGCGCCGGGGTCTTCCCAGTCTTCGCGCTTTTGCGGCGTGACCATCAGCATGTTGCCGCCCGGATAAAGCTCGATATAGGTGCCCAGGTGATTCAGGAAACGGTTGACCGTCTGCTTGTGAATTGACGCGATGTGGTAAGACTCCATGAACGCATCGAGCAGAATCTTGACGTTGCAATTCACGTCATAACTCGACGTGTGGATGTGACGCTGATTGTTCACATCAAGCGACGCCCAGTGCTCGGGAAACGGCGCAATCGCTTCGGCGAGCGGCGGTGCGTCGTCCGCTTCGTTAATGAAAATCCACGGACCAAACGATTCGCAGCGCACCGCTTTCAAGCCGTAGCAATTCATGTCCAGCGCGGGAAAATCGCGTGGGTCACGTACGGCTTTGAGCTTTCCTTCGAGATCGTAACTCCACGCATGATAAGGACACACGAAAAGTTTTTTCTTGCCCGCTACATCCTGCACTAGCGGGGCGCCGCGATGGGCACAGGTGTTGTAATAGGCGCGAAACGCATCCTCGGCCACACGCACAATCAGGATGGGCGAGCCGGTGCGCTCCCACAGACGGTAGCTGCCAACCTCCGGCAATTCATCGGCGTGCACGGCGTACAGCCACGACGCCTTCCACATGGCCTCGTGCTCCAGGGCAAGAAACGCCGGATCGAGGTAGCGGCCCGCGGGGATACGCGGCAGCGCCGGGAAGCCCGGCGGCGGCGCACTGCGCTCATTTTCGTAGCGCATGCCCTCGAGAATTCGATCGTTGGTCGCCTGGTCCATGGGTCAACGCTGATCGATGAATCAGGCGATGTGTTCGTAAAACGTCAGCTGCATTTCGTCAGCCAGGCTCGCCAGAATCGGCGGCACCAGACGGTCGTGAAATTCCGTCTGCATGTGGTGATCAAACGCCGCCTGATCTTTGAAACGGGCGTAGCAAACGTAAGACAGCGGATCGTCCTTTGACTTGATCAGGTCGTAGACGTAGGTGTCCGGCTCGTGCTTGTGCGTCAGCTCAGACAGTTCTTTTTGCGCTTGCTCAAACTGCGCAACCATGTCTTCTTTCACTTTCAGAAGGGCGATGAACACCATAGTCTTATCCTCGAAGGTCCAGTCAGCGCGCCAGATCCAACTCCTCGCAGAATTGGTCGCCCAGGCGAAATTTCTGAATTTTGGTTGACGACATCGGCCATTCGGTCACAAAGCGCACGTGGCGCGGCACCTTGAAACTGGCCATGCGTTCGCGGCAGTGCTCGATCAGCGAATCGGCGTCAACGCCACTGTCCTCAACAAGCTCAACAAACGCTGCGGGCACTTCCTGATAGCGCGCGTCGGGCACGCCAACGACCTGCGCCAGGCGCACGGCATCGTGTTGCTGCAAGCAGGCCTCGATCTCCGCCGCAGCGACGTTTTCGCCGCCCACTTTGAGCATGTCTTTCAGGCGTCCGTGAAACATCAGCTGGCCGTCCTCATCGACCGAGCAAATGTCGCCCGAGTGAAACCAGCCGTCCTCGTCGAGCGCTTCTGCCGTTTTTTCCGGCGATTTGTAATAGGCATCGAACGTGCTGTACCCGCGAATCAAGCACTCGCCTTTTTCGCCAACGTCAGCCTCCTGGCCGGTTTCGGGATCGAGGATTTTGACTTCAAGGCCCGGCAGCGGCGCGCCCAGACGTGTATAGCGATGATTGCGTGAATCACCGATGCGTCCTGTTGTCACGGTGCCGGCCGTTTCCGTCATGCCGAATGTCCCGACGTAGCAAATGTCGGGCAAGGTCTTTTCCATTGTCTCGCCGACGCTTGCCGGCTGCACGGCAAAGTTGGCGTTCATCAATCGAATGCCGCTCAAATCGGTCTGTTCAAAATCGGGGTGCTGGACGAGGTCGCCCATGATCGTCCAGAAACACGGGTAGGTCAGCGTGGCCTTTTCCCGCTCAAGCATCTTGAGCGCTTCGCCGGCGTCAAAATGCTCGGCGGTGATGTAGGTGCCACCTTGATCGAAGATGGACACCAACGGCAAGATCGCGGCGATGTGAAACATCGGCAGAGGCGACCAGAAACTGTCACTCGCGCCCACTTCATAGCGGCGACCCAGCGCGATGGAACTGCGCAACATCGATTCATGACTGATCATGCAGCCTTTCGGGTTCGAGGTTGTGCCAGAGGTGTAGAGCATCAGCGCGGTCGATCCGACACGCGTCTGGAGCCGCAGACGATGTACATCGTCCAGCGACACGGTCTCGCCGAGTTCGTCAAAGCGCGCACGCCCGACGAGACCGGAAACGGGTTCGCCCGACAGAGACACAACCGCATCCAGCAGTGGGAAACCCTCAAGCTGGAGCGTTTCAGGTCTGGAAGCCGAGGCCAGGCCGGGCAGCGCGTCGTGCAAGCGACCGCAGAAGTCGACGACGTCAACAAACTTATTGGTCGTTACGACGACTTTGAGATCGGCGTTTTCGATCACATAGGCGATTTCGGGCGCGCGAAACCGAGCGTTGATCGGCACGACCACTGCGCCAAGCAGGCTGGCACCGAACATCGCATCGAGAAATTCCGCACACGTGGGCAACAGCAAACCGACGTGGTCGCCGCGACCAATACCCAATGCGCGCAAGCTGCGTGCAACCTGCAGCGCAGATTGCGTCAGATCGCCGTAGGTAACGCGCTGTTCCGGAAAAACGACGGCCGTTTGACTGGCGCGTGTGTCGGCGGCGGTCAGCAGTAAATCGCCCAACGTCGTCGCACGAATACGACTGGTTGCGAGATCGTCGCCGGGCGAATACATCACGTCAGCCGGGAAGGTCGTCGAGGTATTCGCGCTCGTACGGCCCGTCGAGACATTCGATCATCGGTGGCGCTATTTCATGGAAGTGTGGTGTGTCCAGATGGCGCTCTTCCGCCGCCGCGTCGGTGAACGACTCGAACACCGCGTAGCCCCGCTCGGTGTCGCGTAACTTGTAGAATTGATACTGCAGTGTGTCGGGCTCGCTGGCGCGAACAGCCGCGGTCAGTTTCTCGACCAATTGCAGAAATTCTGCCTCTTTATCTGCTTTCACAGTCATGCGCGATAGAAACGTCAGCACGGCCTGCTCCTTACGTTGTCATTGCGCTAAAGATGGTAGCATTCGCTTTCGGGGAATAAAACAATCATGACTGTTTTTTTAATTTCCCATTGAAACAAGGACCTCCCAGTGACTGATCCGTACATCCCGGTCATTCCAATCAGCGATCTGCCGGTCTCTGGCGTACTGTGCACAACCGCCGCGGGCACGCCCATCGTATTGTGCAAAGTGGGCGACGAGATCCACGCGGTGTCGAATGAGTGCACGCACGCCAACACGTCGTTTGAAGGGGGAAGACTGCGGCGCTTTCGGTTGATTTGCCCGCTGCACGGAGCGATGTTTGATGTGCGCACGGGCGAACCGAACGGGCAGTTAGCGCGGGGGCCGTTGACCGTCTATCCAGCCCGCATCTCGGACGAGGGTGTCATCGAAGTTAACGTCGCCGAGACGGACTAACGGTCACGGCGAGCGTAAACCTGGCCTTTGAGCCTGCGCGTTCGAGAACGCCGCACGCACTTAGTCGTTTGTGTCCGAATCCGTGGCCAGATGACGCTGTCCTGCTTCGTGCAGTCGCGACCAGAAAGCTTGCAGGAACTCGCTCGGATTGCGGTGCGTCGAAAAGTGCCGATACAGCAAAACGGCCCCACTGAATCCGTCACTCTTCCATTGCGCGCCCGGCGGCAAGTTGATCGCAGGCAGCGCCGCGGGCAAGGGATAAGCGGTAACGTAAAAATACGGCTCCGGAATCCCCTCATCGCCAAACGTAAACCCGAAATTCATTTGTTTGTCGGCGTATTCTTCATCGGCCGGGTCCTGACCCACAACTTTATGCCCGGGCAACCAGATCATCGAAAGATCGAAATGATGCGGCCACAATTGGATCGGGCTCGATTCTTCACGCAGACGAGCCCGCAGCTCGGACATCTGTGCGGCAACACCGTTCAGCGCGTGCGCGATGGCTTGCGCCGCTTTGACGGAGTAGCTCGGGAATTCGACATCAGCGATCTGACTGACATCGATTTTCTTATCCCTAACCGCCCCGGACGCCGCTAAAAAACGCTGCACTTGTTCGGCGAGCGCCACCGCGGATTGACCGCGCAGGCTTTCGGTCAGCGAGTTGCCCGTGGCGACACGCACCTGCAACTCGCTGCGACGCAGGTCCAATTCCATTTCGAAATCCGTCGCGCCGTAAACCACGCCAGTTGACAGGCCGTTCAGTGACGGCCTGAGACTGGCGTGCCACCAGTGTTTGCGTCGCGCGCGAATCTGTTTGAGCCAGTGGCCGGCAATGCGCGAATAGGCGTGCAGCGCGTCGCGAGTTTCGCTGATCTGATCGGGATCAAGTTTTGGGAAAGAACGAACCGGCATGATGGCTCCTGAATGGACGCTAGGATTCACCGCGTGACACATTGGGCCCGAGTGTAAACCAGGGAATTTCGCAGGACGCGCTACAGCGCTGGGAAGCCGACAGACTGAGCACTGGACCTAAGAGACGAGATCAAGGTTTATGCCGGATCGAGCCGATAACCGGCACGCGGAAAATGCGTATTGATCGGCCCGGTCTGCGGCGTCACGCGACGCAAAGAGATCCGCGCGTGGTCGAGCGTAATCAACGTGCCAGTGACCGGGACGGCGCCATAATCGGTCGGTGTCACTGTCACGGTATCGTAAGCCGAAAAGTGGGTATGACTGGCGACCACGCCCCGGCCGGCTTTGGGTTCGCTCGCCCGAGCGATGTCGAGCGCCGCTGAGCCTTTGAGCGCCTGACTTTGACCCGAGCCAATATCGGCTACGCGTTGCGTCCAGCGCTCGGTGTGCGCAAAAGGTTTCAACAACTCGATCGCGCCCGGCACGTTGGCGCGCGCCATCCACAGTGGGAAGTAGGCAAAAATGTCGAGCGCCGTCACCGCATCGCCAAGCCAGAACGCACGACCGTCAGAAAGCTGGGCTTCGACCTTCGCGACTTCAGCGAAGAACTGGTCCATCAGATGCGGCACGCTCGACGCCAGCTCGTCGAAATCCATGAACTCGAAAAACTGCTTTCGATCCGCCAGGATCGGCTCGGGCAGATCCGGATTCAACCCCATCGACAGGCCGGCGCCCGGTTCAAAAAACGACGTATCCGACCAACGCGACATCGCTGGCGCCAGACCCGCAACGTCAGGCGGAAATAGCGGTGGCTCCGGGTGCAGGCGCTCAAGCTCGTCCAGAATCAGCGCCGTATCGCAATATACCTCTGCGCCCACCTGCAGGACGGGCGTCTTGCGATAGCCGCCGGACAGCGGCATCAAATCCGGCTTGGGCATGATCATCGGAATCTGCACGGAAGCCCATTCGAGCCGTTTGATACCCAGGGCCACACGCACTTTCTCGGCAAATGGCGATGCATCGAAATGGTGCAAAATTAGCGCTGGCATGGTCGCAACCCCTGTTACTGATGGCCTGAGCCTACCGTATCGCGGCTTTGTTAAAAAAAACAGTCTTGCTTGTTTCTTTTTAAACCGCGGAAATTTATACTTTTCTCACTGAATCACGAGGGCGCCTCGATCCATACAGGATCACGGGTAACGGC
>JBGCFP010000117.1:0-6659 GCA_045107005.1 Gammaproteobacteria bacterium | reverse complement strand
GTTCGCGGCGAACGGCGACCGCCACGGCTTTGTTTACAGCGGCGACTTTGATACGGACCTGACGTTTATCCACGATGTCCGAGCGCTCACCGGAGCGCGTCATTTCGTCTGGTGCTACAACCGGGTATCGCGCCTGGCGATCGTATTTGCTAACGGGGTCGATGGGCAGGACGATTCATGGCAATTCAGTGCCGCCGATGCCCCGATGATCGAAGCGGTACTCGATGTAGTTGGCTCAGTGGTCGAGCGCGCCAAAATGGAGCAGCAGCTCGCGCAAAGCGTGTTCCACGATTCGCTGACCGGCTTGCCCAATCGCGGCCTGTTGATGCGTCACCTGGAAGCTTGCGTACAACGAGCCGGGCGTGATGCCCGCGAGATTTGCGCGTTACTGTTTGTGGATGTGGATCGCTTTAAATGGGTGAACGACACGCTCGGTCATCTGGCTGGCGACAAGCTGTTGGCGGCGATCGCGCAGCGGCTGCGCGGGGTTTTGCGCCCGGGTGATCTGCTGGCGCGTTTGAACGGTGATGAGTTCGCGGTACTGAGCGATCATCTGGGCACGGTCAACGACGCTGAGTCGGTGGCCAAGCGCATGTTGGCCGCGCTGGCCACGCCGTTTCGTATTCATGGCCACTCGGTCTACGCCAAGGTCAGTATCGGCATTGCGGAAGCGCGACCCAGCCACCAGTGCGCGGCAGACTTCCTGCGCGATGCCGATATCGCAATGTACCACGCCAAAGAAGAGGGCGGCGGCAGCTACCAGGTGTTTGGCAATGAAATGCGCGGCCGGACGGTCAGCGATTTGCGCCTGCAGGGCGACCTGCGTCAGGCGTTGGAGCGCGAAGAGTTGTCGCTTTACTACCAGCCGATTTTCGATCTGCACAGCGGTGCGGTGGAAAGCGTTGAGGCGCTGCTGCGCTGGCATCACCCGCGCGAGGGTCTGCTGGAGCCCGAACGGTTCGTCGGGTTGCTGGAAAAAACCGGCTTGTTTGGCGAAGTTGGCGACTGGGTATTGCAGCGCGTCGCGCGCGACATCAACCTGTGGCGCAACGAAATCTCGGGTGCGCCTGACATCAAGGTTTGCGTGAACATTTCACAAAGTCAGTTTGTGCATACGGACTTCGTCAACACCCTGTCGGCGTTGATGAACGGACACTCGATCAAGCCCGAGCAGCTGCGTCTGGAGTTGACCGAACGTACGCTGCTGGACTGCAAGAGCATTGATCACGAGGTGCTCAATCGCCTGCGTCGCATGGGCGTGAAAATTATGTTGGACGACTTCGGCACGGGCTATTCGTCGCTTAGCCGGCTGCAGTCCCTACCCATCGACACGGTAAAGATCGACCGCAGCTTCGTCGATTTGCTCGGCAGTGATGGATCCAATCAAGCCCTGGTCGCGGCGATTGTTGCTCTGGCGAAAAACCTCAGCATGCGCACGGTGGCTGAGGGTGCCGAGCGTCCGTCACAGCTTGAAGCGCTGCGGAAACTTGGTTGCGACGCGGTGCAGGGCTATGTGCTCGGTCGACCGATGGCCGCATCCAAAGTCAGCGGTTTTATCGCAAATCAATCAACGGCGCGTGGTGTTGACGTCGCGCGCAGCGATGCCTGAGCGCCGCTCCGGTTGATCTTGTCTTTGACCCTTGCGTTCGGGTCGATGAGGTGCTGTGATGCGGGGGGTTAAACCCCCGCTTTTTTTTGTCCGCCCGTAGCCCCGAGAGCTTAATGGAGCAGCTTCCCGCTATCACGATTGAAATGGGTCTGGTAATGGCCCTGGTGATCTTTGCGGTGTTTCTGTTCGTCACCGAGCTGCTGCGCGTCGACGTGGCCGCGATCTTGATCATGACGCTGCTGGGCCTGCTGATCTACGTGCCCGGTCTCGAAGGCCTGATTCCTGCCAATGTACTGTTTTCAGGGCTGTCCAGTAACGCGGTGGTTTCGATCATCGCGGTCATGATCCTGGGGGCAGGTCTCGACAAAACCGGCGCGATGGAAACGGTGGCGCTTGGCATCTTGCGCATTGGCGGGCGCACGGAAGGCCGGATCATGTTACTGGTCTCATCATCGGTGGCGCTGATTTCTTCTTTCATGCAAAACGTTGGCGCGACCGCGCTGTTTCTGCCCGTGGTAGCGCGAATTTCCTCGCGAACGGGTCTGTCCATGTCGCGACTGATCATGCCCATGGGGTTTTGCGCCATTCTCGGCGGGACGATCACGATGGTGGCATCGAGCCCACTGATCATGCTCAACGATCTGCTCGCCCACGCGAACGATTCGCTCCCGCTCGAGCAGGCAATGACCCCGTTCGGACTGTTCTCGGTCGCCCCGATTGGTCTTGCCCTGGTCGCTGCCGGCCTCGCCTATTTTCTGCTGTTTCGCGGCCAGTTGTTGCGCGACGACAGCGAAGGAAAAAGCCAGCGCGGACGCGGCACGATTCGCTACCTGCGTCACGTTCACGGCATGGATGCGGCGGTGCGCGAGGTGGAAGTGCCCGTCGGCAGCCCGCTGGTTGGCCGTGACATCAAGACGGTACAGCGGGAGTTCGAAGTGCGCATCGTGGCGTCGCGCTACGCGGGCAAAGTGCTGGTTTGTCCGCCGATTGAAGCGATGATCGCGGCGCCGGCTACGCTTGCCATCATCTCGCAGCCCGATGAGCTCAAGCGGTTTTTGACCGTTGGCGGCTTGGTAATGCGGCCCAAGCTAAAGGAATTTCGTCACCTGCTGGCGCGCTCAATTGCCGGCGTGGCCGAGATGATTATTCCGCCAAACTCAAAGCTGGTCGGCAAGACGGTACGCGATCTGCGGCTGCGTATGACCTATGGCTTGAGCTTGCTGTCGATCTTTCGCCAGGGCAACAGCATGATGTCCAAGTTGCAGGACGTGCCACTTCAGGCAGGCGATACCTTGGTGTGCCACACGCGCTGGGAGCAGCTGGCGCGTTTGGAGACCGATCGCGATTTTGTGGTGGTTACCACGGACTATCCACGCGTCGAGAAGAAACCCTACAAAGTCGCCGTCGCACTGGTGTTCTTTGCGATCGCTCTGGGTCTGGTTATCTTCACGGATGTGTTGCTACCGGTGGCACTCATGACTGGCGCCATGGGCATGATCATCGCCGGCATTCTGTCGATGGATGAGGCCTACGAGGCGGTGAGTTGGAAAACGGTGTTCCTGCTGGCCGGCTTGCTGCCGCTGGGGCACGCGGTGGAGGCGTCCGGCACGGCGAGTTTTATCGCCCAGGTCATCGTTTCGGCGTTGGGCGCGGTGCCGGCGTGGGTGTTGCAGACGCTGGTGGCCGTGCTTGGCACCGCGTTCTCGCTGGTGATGTCAAACGTAGGCGCCACGGTTTTGCTGGTGCCCATCGCGATCAATCTGGCGTTGGCGGCGGGTGCTGATCCGGCAATGTTTGCGTTAACCGTGGCCATCTCGACGTCCAACTCCTTCTTGATCCCGACCCACCAGGTAAACGCGCTGATCATGGGACCCGGCAATTACAAAGTCGCCGATTTCTTGCGCGTTGGCGGCATGATGACGTTGATCTTTCTGGTCGTGTCGCTGGTCATGCTCAATCTGGTTTTTTAGCCTTTCTATTGCCCGCGAAGGGCTCGCCAAGTGGCGCCAGACCGGATGCGCCAGCCTCGGCGCGATGACTGTGCGGCATCGGTATCCGGCAGATTGACGTTTGGCAGGTGAAAAAAAAGCCGCGCGACCAGCGTCGCGCGGCTTTCAACGACAGGATCAGCCTAAGCGGCCGAATGCACCATCGTTGGCTTACCCCGTGCGACGTTGCGCGCCGCCAGGTCCGCCGTGTCGAAATCATCGACGTTGGTGATTGACATGACGTCCTGATCAAACTCAATCAGTCGCGCGCATTCGGCTTCGGAAATGACGCCAGCCTTCTCTGCCGCTGCAAACATCACTGGTGGTGCGTCTTCGGCAATCGTCCCAGCCTTGAGGGCTTTGTACACTTTGCGCTCCAGACCTTCGATGTATTCGGCCTCGCGCAGCAGTTTGTCGATGATGCCGATCGGATTGTTGGCATCCGGCGTCAAATAGGCACCATCAATCAAACGATCCCGTGCGCTCGATGGCGTTGTGACCAGCTGTGCGACTTTGCGCTCGAGTTTGTCGGACGGCGCCGAGTACATCCGGCCACGTGGGAAAATGAACAGGCGCAGTGCCATCGCCAGCGGGCGATTGGGCAAGTTGCGCAGCACGCCGTGCAGCTGCTCCTGCGATTGATACAGCAGGTGGCGGCAGGCCCACTCGACAATAGGCAGGTCTTCGGCCGGGCGTCCCTGGTCTTCGTAGTGCTTGAGCACGGCGGAGGCCAGATACAGGTAGCTCAGAATATCGCCCAAACGTGCAGACAGCATTTCGCGTTTTTTCAGGCTGCCCTGCAGGCTCAGCATCGCGCCGTCGGCGGCGAGCGCAAACGCTGCCGAGAAACGATTGACGTGCTGGAAGTAGCGCCGCGTTGGGCCTTCCACCGGCACGTTGGCGATGCGCGAGAACGTAAACGACGAGATCATCGAGCGTGCCGCGTTACAGCACATGTTGCCCACCAGACCAAACAGCGCGGCGTCAAATTCCACCAACGCTCGCTGGTCGTCGTCCTTGATCGTGCACGCGTCCATCAGCTTCAGCATGAAAGGGTGGCAGCGCACGGCGCCTTGCCCAAAGATGATCATGCTGCGAGTCAGAATGTTTGCGCCCTCGACCGTGATCGAAATGGGGATCGATTGATAGCCGCGACCCAGATAATTGCTTGGCCCGAGGCAGATGCCTTTGCCGCCGTGCAGATCCATCGCGTCGTTGCCGATGGTCCGGCCCATCTCGGTGCAGTGGTATTTCAGGATCGCGGACGGGACGGCCGGTTTTTGGCCGTGGTCAACCGCAGACGCCGTCATCTTGACCGCGCTTTCCATGATGTACGTCGAACCGGCGATGCGCGCCAGCAGTTCCTGAATGCCTTCGAAACCGGCGATGGGCATGCGGAACTGTTTGCGAATTCGACTGTAACCGCCGCTCGCCGCCAGTGCCGCTTTGGCGCCGCCCAATGCGTTCGAGGGCAGCGAGATGCAGCGGCCAACCGTCAGGCATTCCACCAGCATGCGCCAGCCCTGGCCGGCCATGTCGGGCCCGCCGATGATAAAATCCAACGGTACGAAGACGTCTTCGCCCTGGGTTGGGCCGTTCTGGAACGGCACGTTGAGTGGAAAATGACGGCGACCGTGCACCACGCCCGGCAGATCCGTCGGGATCAGCGCGCAAGTGATGCCGTAGTCGTCGACATCACCCAACAGGTGATCGGGATCGAACAGTTTGAACGCCAGACCCAGCACGGTCGCAACGGGTGCGAGGGTAATGTAGCGCTTGTCCCAGGTCAGGCGCATGCCGAGGACTTCTTCGCCGTTAAACGTGCCACGACACACGATGCCCTTGTCGGTGATCGACGTGGCATCGGAACCGGCCCGCGGGCTGGTGAGTCCGAAACAAGGCACTTCTTCGCCTTTGGCCAGGCGCGGCAGATAGTAATTTTTTTGCTCTTCGGTGCCGTAGTGCATCAGCAGTTCGCCCGGACCGAGCGAGTTAGGCACAGCAACCGTCGATGCGACCGTCGCGCTACGACCGGCGATTTTTGTCAACACCGCTGAATGCGCTTGCGCCGAGAATTCAAGACCGCCGTAGTCCTTCGGGATAATCATCGCGAAGAAGCCTTCGTCTTTTAAGTACTGCCAGACTTCCGGCGGCAGGTCCGCGATTTCGTGAGTGATGTGCCACTCGTCGATCATGCGACACAGCGTCTCAGTGGGGCCGTTCAAAAACGCCTGCTCTTCCTCGGACAGTTCGGGCTTTGGTGCATCGAGCAGCGAACGCCAGTGCGGCTTGCCTGAGAACAACTGCCCGTCCCAACCGACGGTGCCGGCGTCCAGCGCCGTTTTCTCGGTCTCGGACATCTCCGGGAGCGCGCGGCGCATCATTTTGAGCGCGGGTGCCGACAGTCGTGAGCGGCGGAATTCATCGCTATTGAGCGCGGCCAGCCCGGCGAACGCGCCCAGGGCAAGCAGTTTGACCACGGTGCCGGCGTCGCTGAACAGCAGGAAAGCGCCTGTGGCGATACCCAGCGCGATGGTGGCGCTGCGCAAGTCCTCACGTCGATAACCCACCGCCAGAGCGGTGCCGACAAAAACCAAAGTCCAAAGCAAGAAACTCAACATAAAAGCTCTCCTGACGCGCACGTCGTAATATGCGGATCAATATAGCTCATAATGGTGCAGCGCGACAAACGACTCCGTCGCATCGGAGCTTAAGTCATTGATTTATAAGAAATGACAGCGAGCAGGGTTGGCGTCAACGGCCGGCTCCAACGAGTGTGCAGCTGGGCAATGGCCCGGATTGGCGTGCTTTAGCGACCGACGATAGTGGCGCTGACCGGTTTGCCAGAGCGGCCGCCCAACGACCGCACTGGAGCGGGAAAACAGCCAGCCGCGGCGGACGCTGCGGCTGGCTGAGTCGCTGGTGCGTGACGGGCTAGAGCAGGTCGGCGACTCCGTCGCGCTCTTCTTTGAGTTCTGCCCAGGTGGCGTCCATACGCTCGCGACTGAGCGCGTCGACGTCCAAGCCCTGGATGATTTCGTACTGACCGTTACTGCAGGTGA
>JBGCFP010000116.1:0-3034 GCA_045107005.1 Gammaproteobacteria bacterium | reverse complement strand
GGTTGCCTACTTCTATCTTGCGCCGACGTTGCCTGATGTCGCGGACTTTCGAGATGTGAAGTTACAGGTGCCTTTGCGTATTTTTACGCGTGATGGGCGCTTGATCGCCGAATTTGGCGACAAGCGACGGATTCCGGTGTCCTTTGACGATCTCCCGGAGAGCATGGTCCAGGCGTTCATTTCTGCCGAGGACGATCGATTTTTCGAACACCCTGGCGTCGACTACCAGGGGATCTTGCGGGCGGCCATTAAATTGGTGACCAGTGGCGGCCAGCGGGCGCAGGGCGGCAGCACAATTACCATGCAGCTCGCGCGAAATCTGTTTCTGATTCCCGACAAGACCTATCGACGCAAGCTGCAGGAAATATTTTTGTCGCTCAAAATGGAGCGCGAGTCGACCAAGGAAGAGATTCTGGCGCTGTATTTGAACGTCATTTTTCTTGGGCAGCGCGCGTATGGCGCCGGGGCAGCGGCTGAGGTGTATTTCGGCAAAACGCTGGATGAGCTGACGCTGGGCGAAATCGCCACCATCGCCGGGTTGCCGCAGAGCCCGTCGCGGGACAATCCGGTGCGCAGCGCCGAGCGCGCCATGGATCGTCGGGCCTATGTTCTGAGACGCATGAACGAACTGGGTTACATCAGTCGTGCAGAGCACGACGCCGCTGTGGCGGAGCCGATGGTGGCTACGCTGCACGCGACCAACGTGGCGATCAAGGCGCCGTTTGTCGCCGAGATGGTGCGCGCGGACATTGAAAAACGTCTGGGCCGCGATGCAATCAATGAGGGCTATCGGGTGATCACGACGCTCGACAGCGGCTTGCAGTCGGCGGCGATGAGCGCGTTGCGCTACAACCTGCATCAGTACGATCGGCGTCACGGCTATCGCGGCCCGAGCGGCCACGTTGACGACGTGACGGGTAGCGAGGCGCTGGCGGCGCTGGACGATCTGCCGCGCATCGCTCGGCTGACGCCTGCCCTGGTGCAGGAGGTGTCTGAAGACGGTGCATCCCTGATCAGCGATGACGGCAAAGCGCTGAGCTTGAGCCTCGACGCCGTTTCCTGGGCGCGCAAGTACATTAATGACGACACCTTGGGCGATGCCATCAAGCAGGTTGGAGACGTTCTGACCGTCGGCGATCTGGTCTACGTGCAGCCGCGCACCGAAGAGGGTGAAACGTTTTGGACGCTGGCGCAGCGTCCCGCCATCGAAGGCGCGATGGTGTCCCTCGATCCGATGGATGGCGCCGTTGCGGCATTGACCGGCGGCTACGATTTCTTCACCCAGAAGTTTAATCGCGCGATCAGCGCCAAGCGGCAGCCGGGTTCGGCGTTCAAGCCATTTGTCTATTCCGCGGCGCTGGAGAGCGGCCTGACGCCGGCGACGGTGGTCAACGACGCCCCGATCGTCTTTGCGGACGACGCGCTGGACGACACCTGGCGCCCCAAAAACTACGGCGGTGTGTTTGGCGGGCCGACGCGCATGCGCGAAGCGCTGGTGCGCTCGCGCAATCTGGTGTCGATCCGCTTGCTCAATCAGGTCGGTATTCCGTTCACCATTGATCATCTTGAGCGCTTCGGGTTTGCAAAGGACGAACTGCCGCGGGATTTGTCGCTGGCGCTCGGCAGCGCGGCCATCACGCCGTTGGAACTGGCGCGCGCGTACACCGTGTTCGCCAACGGGGGTTACGCGGTTGAGCCGTACTTTATTGATCGCATTGAGAACGCGGACGGCACGCCCATTTTTGCGGCTGAGCCGACCGAGGTGTGCCACGACTGCGTTGAGCTGGCCGCGATTGAGGTGGACGAAGACAATCTCTGTGAGCGCACCGCGGCGATAGCGCTCGCGCGTCCGGCGCAGCGCGTGTTGTCGCCGCAAAACGCCTACTTGATGACGGACATGATGCACGACGTTGCCACCCGCGGTACCGGGGCCAAATCCAATCAGCTGGGTCGTGGCGACCTGGCTGGCAAGACCGGTACCACTAACGATCAGCGCGACGCCTGGTTCTCGGGGTTCAATCAGTCGCTGGTTGCGGTGACTTGGGTTGGCTTTGATCAAGAGCGTTCGCTTGGCAGAGGCGAGGCCGGCGCGTCGACGGCGCTGCCGGGCTGGGTCGAATTCATGCGCGTGGCGCTAAACGGCGTGGCCGAAAAAATACCGGAAGAACCGGAGGGTCTGGTCACGGTGCGGATCTCTCGCGACAGCGGGTTGCTGGCGTCAGCCGGTGCCAGCGATGCCATCTTCGAGACGTTCCGTCAGGACAACGTGCCCGAGCGTGCGGCGTTTGAACTGGAGTTTGGCGGTCAGGACGAAGAAGCCCAGATCGATCCCGGCGAAATCTTTTAGGCGCTTTGGCAGGACGCGATGGCTAGAAAAAGCGGTTATTCACGCGAGCTGCGACAGCGCGTTGCCTATGAGGCCGCGCGCCTGATTGCGCATCACGGCATCAACGATTACTACCTTGCCAAAACCAAAGCGGCGACGAGCCTTGGTGTTGTCGACAAAGGGGCTTTGCCTAACAACCGGGAGATCGAGCAGGCGTTGCAGGAAGCGGCGCGCTTGTTCGACGGCGATGAAAACGGTCAGAGACTTGCTCGTATGCGCGACTGCGCCGTGGCGGTAATGCAGGGGCTGTCAGAGTTTTCGCCGCGCGCGGTCGGCCCGATTGTCAGCGGCGCGATCGGCGCCAACAGCGCGGTTGAGCTGCACCTGTTCAGCGAGCCCGCGGAGATGGTCGCGATGGCGTTGCTGGAGGCGGCGCCAGACATGACGGTGGCGGAAGCGCGCGTGCGCCTCGATCGTGAGCGGACTGAAATTTATCCGGCGTACTTGTTTGATGTGGACGGCGTGACGGTGGACGTCACTGTCTTTCCGTTGGACGGTCGCCGGCAGGCGCCATTGAGTCCGGTCACCGGGCGGCCCATGAAACGATTGAATGCCCGGGATCTGAGTGCCCTCGACGACTCCGCCGAGGACACGTCATTAGCGTGACGTTTCGTGTGGAAACGCGTACTTCGGTGCGCCGTACTTCTT
>JBGCFP010000115.1:0-51446 GCA_045107005.1 Gammaproteobacteria bacterium | reverse complement strand
CTGGGTCTGTTGAAAGTCGACGTGCTGGGCCTGGGTATGCTCAGCGCCATTCGCCGCAGCTTCGATTTAATTGATCGCTATCGCGGCATCCGCCACACCATCGCCAGCGTGCCGGCCGAAGACTCACGGGTGTACGACATGGTCGGGCAGGGCGACACGCTTGGCGTGTTTCAAATCGAATCGCGTGCGCAGATGGCCATGCTGCCGCGAATGCGTCCGCGCCGGTTTTACGATCTGGTCATCGAAGTGGCCATCGTTCGGCCCGGACCCATCCAGGGGGACATGGTGCACCCGTACTTGCGTCGGCGAAACGGCGAAGAGGCGGTCAATTACCCCAGTGAAGCGGTGCGTGACGTGCTGGCGCGCACGCTGGGCGTGCCGATTTTTCAGGAGCAGGTGATGCATCTGGCGATGGTCGCTGCCGGTTTTACGGCCGGGCAGGCCGACCAGCTGCGTCGCGCCATGGCCGCGTGGAAGCGACGTGGTGGGCTTGGTCCGTTTGAATCGTTGTTACTCGATGGCATGCGCGAGCGTGGCTACACCGACGACTTTGCGCAGCGTATTTTCAGCCAGATAAAAGGCTTTGGGGAATACGGTTTTCCCGAATCGCACGCGGCGAGTTTTGCGCTGCTGGTGTATGTATCCGCGTGGCTCAAGCGATTCGAACCGGCGGCTTTTTTTGGCGCGCTGATTAACAGCCAGCCCATGGGGTTCTACGCCCCGGCTCAACTGGTGGCTGGCGCGCGTCGGGCCGGTGTCGACGTGCGCCCGGTCGATGTCGTGCACAGCGACTGGGACTGCACGCTGGAACGCGGTGCTGACGATGAACCGGCACTGCGGCTGGGTTTGCGGCAAATCAAGGGGCTGTCGGAGGAAGCGGGTGAACGTGTCGTGCATCTGCGTCGTGCTCGCAGTGCCAGGCCCGAACGACCGTTCGACAGTGTTAACGAGCTGGCGCACGTGGCATCGTTGACGCGCGGGGATCTCGAGGCGCTGGCTGGAGGTGACGCGTTATCGTCGCTGTCGGGGCACCGACATCGGGCGCGTTGGCAGGTGACCGGCGTGGAGCAGGAAACGCCGTTGTTTGGGGGTGTCGATATCAAGGAAGCCACGCCGATGCTGAAGAAACCGCGCCCCGGTCAGGATGTCATTAACGACTACCACTATCTGGGCTTGAGCCTTAAGCATCATCCGATGGCACTGCTGCGCGCGCGTCTGACCGAAGAGGAGATTTGCAGCGCGGCGGATATCCAGGTGTTACCCGACGGCGCGTGGATACGCACGGCTGGCCTGGTCATTACGCGACAGCGTCCGGGCACCGCGAGCGGCGTCACGTTCGTCACGCTGGAGGATGAAACGGGGCACAGCAACTTGGTGGTGTGGCGCAAGATTGCTGAAAAACAGCGCAAGCCGCTGTTACGCTCACGCCTGATGGCAGCGCGAGGTCAGGTTCAACGTCAGGGCGGCGTGATCCATTTGGTGGTGCGGCAGATGACGGATTTAAGTCACTGGCTTAACGGGCTCGAGCCGCGTTCCAGGAACTTTCATTAGCCTTACGCCATGAGGTGAGAGCGCTGTCCACCGCCCTCACATCGATGGCACGGCTAGTCGTCGTAATCCATATCGTCCAAACCCGCGAGTTCGGCTTCAAGGCGTTTTTGCTCGCGCAACATCTCGGCACGACGACGGGCGTGGATGCGCGTGTCGGCGATTTTCGTTTTGCTGGCTGCGGACGTCATTTCAATCTGACGCACAATTTCTTCGGCATTGAATATCGATGTGTCGGTAAATACATCCTCAGCATCTGCCGTGTCAGGAGACGAATCAAAGGTCTGTGGTTGCATGTCAATTCCTACGCAAAGTGGTTACAGGACTCATTCCCTTTTTACAGCGCAATGGCATCGTGACAATGGACGCCCATCACATTTCACGACATAAAGATGACCCTTCAATGTGACAAAACATTGACCACGGGATGACGTGTGAATCTCATCACAAAAGAAACCGGATTATGGATAACGGAGCACCAGGAACGGGATCGCATCCAGGGGTTAACCCTGAGCCACCCATCGAGAACGCCGCTTAGAAAGTGGAGGTGTTGAGCTCGAAGATTGGCAGCAGAATGGCCATGACGATCACCAGCACGATGCCGCCCATCACCAGCACCATGAACGGTGCCAATAAACTCGTCAGCATCTTGCGCAGGGTTTCGAGTTCCTGTTCCTGGGAATCGGCCGCGCGCAGCAGCATGTCGTCGAGCTCGCCGCTGGCCTCGCCGCTGGAGATCAGGCGCATGGTCATGGGCGGGAATATCTTGCTGACATCGAGCGACTTGGCAATCGATGCGCCTTCACGCACGCGTTCGGCGGCCACATCGATGGCTTCGCGCATGGGCAGGTTCGTCACCACGCTCGATGCAATGCCCATTGCCGTGATCACCGGCACACCGCTGGACGCCATGATGCTCAAAGTCCGCGCGAACTGCGCGGTATTGGCCGCACGCACAAAACCGCCAACCACCGGCATTTTCAGAAGCGTACGGTGCCAGGCCCGGCGCGGCCCCGTCTGCTTGAGCAGCATATAAATGCCGAAGCCGATCGCGGACAATCCGATAAACAAGAAGAAGCCATAGTCCTGTAAAAAAGCGCTCATCATGATGAGAGCGCGGGTCAGGAAGGGCACTTCCATCTTCATGTCTTCAAACACCTGTACCACAGGGGGTACCACGGTGAGCAGCAGGAAGACCACAATGCCCACAGCCGCCAAGGTCAGGAAGATCGGGTAGACCATGGCTTCGAGCACTTTGCCGCGCATGGTTTGCTGCGACTCGGCGTAGTCGGCCAGCCGTTCCAGCACGCCGTCGAGATTACCTGACTGTTCGCCCGCTGCCACCGTGGCGCGGTACAGGTCCGGAAACGCCTTGGGGTAGTCGCCCAGACCGCTGGCCATTGTGTGACCTTCGAGCACGCGGGCGCGCACCCCGAGCAGGATTTTCTTCGGTCGCGGTTTCTCGTTTTGTTCAGCCACCGCCTGCAGCGCTTCGTCGAGCGGCAGGCCGGCACGAAACATCGTGGCGAGTTGCCGGGTGATCAGCGCGAGCTCGGTGCCGCTTAATCCGCTACCGACGGAAAACGCGCGGCTCTCTTTCTTTTTCCTGGTGCGGCGCTCGGCCACTTCGGTCACGTCGACCGGCAGCAGCTTTTTCTCGCGCAGCATCTGACGCACCGCGCGGGCGGTGTCACCTTCCAGAAGGCCTTTCTTTTCGCGGCCGTTCTGATCGAGCGCCCGGTACTCGTAAGCGCCCATTAGTCTTCCTGGGTCACTCGGACCACTTCTTCAAGCGTGGTCAGGCCAGCGAGAATCTTGGATCGACCGTCGTCGCGAATACCGGGGGTCAGCGTTCGTGCGTGCGCTTCGAGCTGATGTTCGCCCGCGCCGTCATGGATCATTGTACGCATGGTGTCGTCCACGCGGACCAGTTCATAAATACCCGAACGACCGCGAAAACCGGTGTGGCTGCATTCGGCACAGCCGGTAGGCCGGTAAAACGTGTGCGGCCCGGCCGACATACCCAGGATGCTCGTTTGCCCTTCGGTCGCAGTGTAAGGCTCCTTGCAATGATCACACAGCTTGCGCACGAGGCGCTGGGCCAGTACACCAATCAGACTCGACGACAGCAAGAACGGCTCTACACCCATGTCGCGCAATCGCGTCACGGCGCCCACGGCGGTGTTGGTGTGCAACGTCGACAGCACCAAGTGACCGGTCAGCGACGCCTGGACGCCGATTTCCGCCGTCACTTTGTCGCGAATCTCACCGACCATCACCACGTCGGGATCCTGACGCAAGATCGCACGCAAGCCGCGGGCAAACGTCATGTCCACCTTGGTGTTGACCTGCGTCTGGCCGATGCCGTCGATGTAGTACTCGATCGGATCTTCCACCGTCATGATATTGCGGCTGTTGTCGTTGATGCGCTCAAGACCGGCGTACAGCGTGGTCGTTTTACCCGAGCCGGTAGGGCCGGTGACCAGAATCACGCCGTGCGGCTTGCTGATCAAATCAAAAAAGTTGGTCTGGGTGTCTTCGGACATCCCGAGTTTGGTCAAATCAATCCGCCCGGCCTGCTTGTCGAGCAGACGCATCACGACGCGTTCGCCGTGACCCGAGGGCAACGTGGACACACGCACGTCGACGGCCCGGCCTGCGATGCGCAGCGAAATTCGGCCATCCTGCGGCACGCGCTTTTCCGCAATGTCGAGCTTGGACATCACTTTAATACGCGAGACCACCAGCGGTGCCACCGCGCGACGAGACTGCAACACTTCGCGCAGCACCCCGTCGACCCGGAATCGAATCACCAGGCGGTTCTCGAACGGCTCGATGTGAATATCCGACGCGCCTTCTTTGACCGCCTCGGTGAGCACCGCGTTGATCAGTCGAATGATCGGTGCATCGTCGTCACTTTCCAGAAGATCCGACGGCTCGGGCAGCGCCTGGGCCACCTGGAACAGATCGGTATCGCCATCGTCAAGGCCTTCGACCATTTCCATGGCGCGGTTGGTGCCGCCTTCAAACGCCACCTGCAACAGGCTGCTAAAAGTGTCGACGTCAACACGGGAGATCGACAGCGGCACGCCAGCAAAGCGACGCACTTCGGCGAGCGCGTGATGACTCAAGCCCGGTCGGCACACCACGCGGGCTTTGCCGTCTTCATAGGAATCGATAAAGACACCGTGGCGTCTGGCGAAGGTAAACGACGTGCGCGGGCCCTCATCGTTTTCGATGGCCTCATCGAGATCGGGGGCCGATGTGGCCGCCGATGCCAGCAGGTCTTCTTCGCTCATTGCCATTACGGCGTCTCCGGCTCTTCGGGCAGTGGGGTCACGCGGTCACTGAATACAAACCCCTTGTCGCGCGCTTCGTCGATCGGCGGAATGATCGGTCGCGGCTGGCTGGGAATCAGCTGCACGTCACCGTCGCGGCCCAACTGAAGGTCGCGGATGTAGTTGTACTTCTGGTTGGTCTCAATGGCCGCTTGCGACCCGTCGCGAATAATCTTCGGGCGAATAAACACCATCAAGTTGCGCTTGGTCACCGTGGTCGAGCGCGAACGGAATGCCGCGCCCAGAATCGGGATTCTGGACAGAACCGGCACGCGCGATTCGTTTTCCACGACGTTGTCGTCGATCAGTCCGCCCAGCACGATAATGCCGCCGTCATCAACGATGACACGTTGGGTAAACTGGCGCTTGCTGGTGCGCAGATCGACGGCTTGGCCGGTCGACTCGCTGACACTGGACGCTTCGAGTTCGATGTTCATGATCACCGCGTCGCCTTCGTTAATCTGCGGCGTGATCTTGAGTTTGATGCCCACGTCTTCACGCTGAATCGTGTTGAACGGGTTGACGGCGCCGGCGTTGCCGCCGGTGTTGGTGAAACTACCCGTCAAAAACGGCACTTCCTCACCGATGTTCACTTCAGCTTCTTCGTTGTCCATCGTGACAATCGACGGGGTCGACAAAATGTTGGTCGTGCCGTTGGATTGCAGAGCGGTCAGAATCGCGCCAAAGTTTGTGCCCTCATCTTTAAAGCGTCCCACGCCGATGGACAAGCCAGCGCCGAGCAGCGATGTTCCTGCCGCGGTCAGATCGCCCCCTTCGATGGAGCTTGCGACGCCCAGCGTGCTGATGGTGTCAGCAAAATCACTGGTGGCCACGGCCGGACCTTTGTCGCTGCCGTCGAGCACCCAGCTTACGCCCAGATTGGCGCCGTTATCGCCGAGCACTTCAACCAGCATCGCCTCCACGTGCACCTGTGCGCGACGAATGTCGATCTTGTCGATCACGGTACGCAAGTTGCGCATGATTTCCTGCGGTGCCGTCATGATCAGCGCGTTCGTGTCCGCGTCGGCCCAGATAACAATGTTGTTTTGCCCACCTTGGGACGATTGCGCGGCGCTTCCTTGTCCCGCACCGCCGCCTGACGTCGCACCGCGCACCTGTTCGTTGAGTTTGGTGGCCAGATCTTCGGCGTTGGCGTATTTCAGGTAGATCACCTGCGTGTTGCCGCCTTCTTCGATCGGCGTGTCGAGGTGGGCAATGAGCGTGCGAAAGCGCAGCCGCTGGGTTTGTTCGCCGCTGAGCAGAACGCTGTTGGTGCGTTCATCGGCAACCAGGCCGAGCGGCGCAGCACTGGCATCACCACCGCCGCGAGCGCTGGTCTGGCTCAGCGTTTGCAGAATGCGCACGATTTCGGTGGCCGACGCGTATTCCATCGGGATGACTTCAATGTCTTCATCGCTCGACTGATCGATACGACGAATGATCTTCTTCAGGCGTGCGACGTTGGCGGCACGATCGGCCAGGATCAGCATGTTCGAAGCCGGGTGCGCGGCGAGGTGTCCGTACTGGGGCACCAGCGGGCGCAGGATTGGCACCAGCTGCGCGGCGCCGACATTATTCACTTTAACCACTTCGGTGATGACGTCGTCGCGACCGGCGCCGGCGCCGCCGGTCGGAACCGGGAACTGCCGCGCGTTGGTATCAGGGACAATCTTCACGACGTTGCCCGAAGGTACGGCGACAAAACCGTAGATCTGCAGGATAGACAAAAACGTTTCGTAAAACGCTTCGCGCGTCATCGCGGTGTCGGAGATCATGGTGACGTTGCCCTTGACGCGAGCGTCGATCAGAAAGTTCTGACCGGTCACGTCGCTGACCGTCTCGATCACCTGGCGAATGTCCACGTCTTTAAAATTTGGCGTCAGGTTGTCACCGTCGCCCAGGTCGTCCTGAGCCAACGCCGGCATAGCGCTAAAGCACAGCGCCAGTGCGGCAAGGGTAGCGACGTGTCGCAGAAATAGTGTCATGGGATCTTTGTCCGTTGGTGGGCAGGCAAGCGACGCGAAAATCTACTGTTCGCCGCTAAGATTAAGTTGAGAGGTGTCCAGTACCAGACTGGTCGGGGAGCCGTTTCGTTCAATCGTGACCGAAATTTGGCTCGCGCTCGCCAGTGAGCCGAAGATGTCTTTGCCGCGCGATGGGTCGTCGAGCGGAGTGCCGTTGATCTCGGTGACCAGATCGCCGGCTTTCAAACCCAGGGCCGCAAACTGATCGCGTTGGCGACCCGGATAGATGCGATAACCGCGTTGCTTGCCGTTGGCAAACACCGGTTGCGGTCGAATCAGATCACCCAGCGTCTTGGCCCCGGTCGAGGCGGATATCGCCGTGGCGCGCGACGGGGTGGCCCGGCGCGATGTCGTGCGCGAGCGTGACGCAGTACGCGTTGTCCGGCGCGGCGCGCTGCTGCCTTCTTCTTCGCGCGGCAGCGCCAAGGTTTCGCGCTTGCCGTTGTTAATGATGAACACTTCTTTAGCGCGCACGGCGTCGAGCGTCACGCGCGACTGAATCGTATCGCCGATGGCGTAGACCTTCGCTTCGTTGCCGCTTTCAATAATGGCCAGTGAGCGGTCGGTGTTGTCGGACGCCAGCGTGCCGACCAGCGTCATCGGCAGCCGGGTTTCGGGGATGTTCTCCGGGTCGATATCGCTCTGAGGCGCCGCTTCCTTGACCGGTGCAATGCCAAAAAGGTGTCTTTGTACGATGTCCTGGACGTTAACGGAGGCTGCCGCCGCCTGCTGCGGCTGGGCATTGCGAGAGGGTGGCGGCGCCTGCGCTTCCGGTCGCGGTAGCAGCGCCAACGTCACCGATGCGAGCATGGATGCGATCAATGCGACCAGCAACAAACACACGAGCGGCGGCCCGAACCGGTTCAGCGTGCCAACGGCATGCTCCGGCGTGTCGAACAAGCCTTTGAGTTTGTTACCTATTTCCATAATTATTATCCTGCGTCCGGGGCAGCGTCTGCGCGCTGATTGGTGCAGCGCGGCTCATGATACGTTGTCGCTCCGGTCATCCACAAGGCCAAGCTCGCGTACCCGCCGGCCGTCAGCGGGCGCACGCGGAGTCCGGGTTTTGTGCGCCGACGCACACTGTCCGTGGCTAGCGACAGGCTAGACTTTACGGAATATGGACCGGCACTGCATCGCGGGGTAGCACATTGCGTACCCGACTCCTTATCCGTTTTGTCATCACGATCGCGGTATTCGTTCCCTTTTACTTGCACGCGACGCATTCAAAGCGCATGCCTATTCTCGATGATCTCGAGGCGGCAGCCTATGACGCACGTCTCCATGTGACTCTTCCACGGACCGTGGACGACTCCATCGTGATCGTCGATATCGATGAGGAAAGCATGCGCGTGGAGGGCCAATGGCCGTGGCCGCGCGAGAAAGTCGCGCGCCTGGTCGATGCCTTGTTTGATCATTACGAAGTGAAAGTTGCCGGGTTTGACGTCTTGTTCCCGGAAGCCGACGGCTCGTCGGGACTGGCCAACCTCGACGCGCTCGCGCAGGGTCCACTGGCCGGCGTGCCAGAATATGTTGAAACGCTGGAAACGCTGCGCCCGTCGTTGAGTTACGACGATACCTTTGCGCGCGCATTGAGCGGTCGCAACACTGTGCTTGGCTACGTGTTCCGACAAAGCGAAGAATTCCAGAACGTTAACGTTTTGCCCGAGCCGCTGTTTGAGCCGGGCGATCACGACACCCACCTTGAATACCCGAGTCCGCGCTCGTTCACCGGGTCGCTTGAGCTGCTGACTGAGGCGGCAGCGGCCGGCGGGTTCATCGACAATCCGCTGGTCGACAGCGACGGCACGTTTCGTCGTGTCCCGGTACTGCAGGAGCACGATGGGTCCTTGTATGAATCGCTGGCCTTCGCGGTGACGCGTCTGGCGCTGGACTCGCCGCCGGTCGATTTTGTCTTTCATTCCGGTGCCGACGGGCCACGCGACGGACTCGATATCGAGTGGCTTACGCTCGGTGACTACCGCATTCCGGTCGATGCGAACGGCGCCGTCCTGGTGCCGTATCGCGGCGGTCAGCATCATTTTCCTTACGTTTCCGCGACCAACGTTCTCAATCAGACTGAGCCCAAATTTGCGCTGCAAAACAAGATCGTGCTGATCGGAACCAGTGCGGCGGGCTTGAACGATTTGCGAGTGACACCGGTCGGCGGCACCTACAACGGCGTGGAAGTCCAGGCGAATATCGTCTCGGGCATCCTCGAACAGCGCATCAAGCAGCATCCGCGCTACGTGCTCGGCGTTGAAATCGTACTGCTCGGCCTGCTGGGTCTTTTCACTACGTTTGCGCTAATGCGTCTGCCGGTGGTGACGGCGGCGTTGTTTACGATGCTGCTCGGCGTAATTTTGATCGCGATCAATCTGCGGGTGTGGTCGCACAGCGATTTTGTTGTGCCCATCGCGTCGCTGCTGAGCTATTTGTTCCTGCTTTACCTGCTGCACACAATTTTTGGTTACGTGACGGAAACTCGCGGGCGTCGGTTGTTGTCTACACGTTTTGGACAATACGTGCCGCCCGAGCTGGTCAAGGAAATGGGCCAGCGCTCCGGTGACTTCAATATGGAGAGCGAGAGCCGTGAGCTCACCGTGATGTTTAGCGACGTGCGCGGATTCACCGGCATTTCCGAGGCGTTGGAGCCGCGTGAGCTCAGCCAGCTGATGAACGAGTTTCTGACGCCCATGACGCGCGTGATTCACAGCAATCGCGGCACCATTGACAAATACATGGGCGATGCCGTGATGGCTTTCTGGGGTGCGCCGATCGCCGATGACGAGCACGCCCGCCATGCGCTCGAAGCGGCACTGGCGATGCAACAGGCCGTGCGTGTGTTGTCGCCGGAGTTCGCGAAACGCGGCTGGCCGACGATTCAGATTGGTATTGGTCTGAACACCGGCATGATGCGCGTCGGTGACATGGGCTCAACGTTTCGCCGGGCCTACACCGTGCTCGGCGACGCCGTGAACCTGGCGTCTCGTTTTGAAGGGTTGACCAAGGTGTACGGCGTATCGATCACCGTTGGCGAGCAAACGCGCGAGCAAGTCCCGGAATTCGCCTTTATGGAACTGGATCGGGTTCGGGTTCGCGGCAAGGACCGAGCGGTGGCCATGTACGAGCCTATCGCACGCAAGAAGGATCTGGATGCGAAAACGCAACAGATGCTGGCTCGTCATGCCCAGGCATTGCGCGCCTACCGCGACGGCAACTGGGATACCGCCGAAAGCGCGTTTTTCTCGCTGCAGCAGTCTTTCCCGGAACGGCAGGTATTTGCCATTTATCTGGATCGAATCGCCCATTTTCGCTCAACGCCGCCAGCGGATGACTGGGACGGGGTGTTTATTCATGCTGTGAAATAGCGGTGTCATTGTGGCGCACTTGTAGTTCGCACAGCGCGTCCCATATACACTGTTGGTATCCGTCGCCCGATGGCGCCGCCACTGCATCAGACTTGAGCCAATTCGAACAGCATGACAGACGAACGCGAACAACAGGATTTTACTTTGGTGGTGGAGGAGGCCAGACCAAAGTTAAAGAAACCACCGCTGTATAAGGTCATTTTGTTGAATGACGACTACACACCGATGGAATTTGTGGTAGAGGTACTGGAGAAGATTTTCGCGATGGATCGAGAGAAGGCAACTCGCGTAATGCTCCAGGTGCATACACAAGGTCACGGCGTTTGTGGCGTGTACACCTACGAGATTGCCGAAACGAAAGTAGCGCAGGTAAACAGTTACGCGCAGCAGCACCAACATCCGCTGCTGTGCACAATGGAAGAGTCATGACATGTTAAGTAATGAACTGGAAATTTGTTTAAACGACGCGTTTAGCGCGGCGCGCGAAAAACGGCATGAGTTCATGACCGTGGAGCATCTTTTGCTGGCGCTGGTCGATGTGCCGCAAGTGGCGGAAGTGCTGCGTGCCTGTGGCGCCGATCTCGACAAGTTGCGTCGCGATCTGGCGGAGTTTGTGGATGAGACCACGCCACGCATTGCCGATGATCAGGAGCAGGAAGTGCAGCCAACGCTTGGCTTCCAGCGCGTCCTGCAGCGAGCCGTGTTTCATATCCAGAGCAGTGGCAAGGACAAGGTCAACGCCACAAACGTGCTGGTCGCGATTTTTGGCGAGAAGCAGTCGCACGCGGCGTACCTGTTGTCGATGCAGGATGTCGTTCGTCTCGATGTGGTCAACTACATTTCGCACGGCCTGTCGAAAATAGCGGACAGCAGCACTCAGCAGGGCGACACGGCCGAAGCTGGTGCAGATGGCAAAGAAGGTGAGGTCGAGGCTGGCCCGCTCGAACAATACGCCACCAACCTCAACGAGCAGGCAGCGCTTGGCAAAATAGACCCACTGATTGGTCGCGCAGCCGAAATTGAGCGCACCGTCGAGATTCTGTGTCGTCGGCGCAAGAACAATCCGCTCTACGTCGGTGACGCGGGCGTGGGCAAGACGGCATTGGCCGAGGGCCTCGCACGCAAGATTCACGAGGGCGATGTGCCTGACGTGCTGCGCGACGCCACGATTTACTCGCTCGATATGGGCACGTTGATCGCCGGCACCAAATATCGCGGCGACTTTGAGAAGCGTCTCAAAGGTCTGCTGGCGGAATTGAAAAAGCAGGAAGGCGCGATTCTGTTCATCGATGAAATTCACACGGTGATCGGCGCTGGCGCCGCGTCCGGTGGCGTCATGGACGCGTCCAACTTGATCAAGCCGGTTCTGTCGAGCGGCGAGTTGCGTTGCATCGGTTCCACCACGTTCCAGGAATACCGCGGCATCTTCGAAAAAGACCACGCGCTGGCGCGACGCTTTCGTAAAGTCGAAGTTGTGGAGCCGACCATCGATGAGACGGTCCAGATCTTGCTGGGTTTGCGCGATCGCTTTGAAGAACATCACGATCTCAAATACACCGACGCAGCGCTGCGCTCAGCCGCTGAGTTGGCGGCCAAGCACATCAACGATCGACAGCTGCCGGACAAAGCCATTGACGTGATCGATGAGGCAGGAGCCAACGTGCGTCTGCGCCCGGAAGATCAGGTACGCGATTTGGTCGACGTGGATGACATCGAAGCAGTCGTCGCCAAAATCGCCCGCATCCCGCCAAAGAACGTGTCGTCCTCGGACCGCACCGTTCTGCGCAATCTCGAGCGCGATCTGAAACTCGTGATTTACGGTCAGGATCAGGCGGTCGAATCGCTGTCGTCAGCGATCAAGATGGCGCGATCGGGATTGCGGGACGAAACCAAACCGGTTGGTGCCTTCCTGTTCGCCGGTCCGACCGGCGTGGGCAAGACCGAAGTGACCCGCCAGTTGGCGTTGATCATGGGTATCGAGCTGGTGCGTTTCGATATGTCCGAGTACATGGAACGCCACACCGTGTCACGGCTGATCGGTGCGCCTCCAGGCTACGTGGGCTACGACCAGGGCGGCTTGCTGACCGAAGCGGTCACCAAGAATCCGCACTGCGTGCTGCTGCTCGACGAAGTGGAGAAAGCGCACCCGGAGGTGTTCAATCTGCTGCTGCAAGTCATGGATCACGGCACGCTGACCGACAACAACGGGCGCAAGGCGGATTTTCGCAATGTGGTGATCGTCATGACCACGAACGCGGGTGCGCACGAAATGAGCCGTCGCTCGATTGGTTTTACCAATCAGGATCACTCAACGGACGGTATGGAAGTGCTGCGCAAGAGTTTCACGCCGGAGTTTCGTAACCGACTCGATTCGATCATTCAGTTCGATCCGCTCGAGAAGAGCACCATCGTGCGCGTGGTCGACAAACTGATCGTCGAACTCGAAGCGGCACTGGAACTCAAGAACGTCGGCTTCACACTCGACGACGCGGCACGCGCCTGGATCGCCGACAACGGCTACGACGTCAAGATGGGCGCACGCCCGATGGCCAGAATTATCCAGGAACACATCAAGCGGCCACTGGCCGAAGAAATGCTGTTCGGGGAGTTGAGTAACGGCGGCAACGCCTTGGTCACCGTTGAGGACGGCGAGCTCGCCATCAAGGCGACGCCGTTAGAGGAATCGGAAACGGTAGAAAGTTAGAGCGAGTAGCGGGCAGGCACTCGCGCTAGCGACCGCGGTACACGATGCGGCCTTTGCTCAGGTCGTAAGGGGTCAGTTCCACGGTGACCGGGTCGCCCGTGAGAATACGAATATAGTGCTTGCGCATTTTGCCCGAGATGTGCGCCGTAATGACGTGACCGTTCTCGAGTTCAACGCGAAACATGGTGTTGGGCAATGTCTCAATGACTTTGCCTTCCATCTGGATAGCTTCTTCCTTCGGCATGTGAGTGCTTGATCTCCTGTATCGCCTTAAAAAATCCGGTGCAGTGTGCCTATTCCGTGCGCCTATTGCAACGCACGATTTGACACTTTGCCGGGCAAATCCCGTCCACGCTCCCACACCTGTGGCGCTGTCTTTGCAGCGCACAATGGCGGGAGTTGGCGTATGAATTCGACCCGAGGGATGAGTGTGGCGCCCATCGACATCAAATGTGACGACGCTACCTGACAGTCAATGAGGGCGAATTTGTGTTTTTCAAGCCATGCGCTGAGTGTGACGAGCACAATTTTTGACGCATCGCGTCTGGCGCTGAACATTGATTCGCCGAAAAACACGCGCCCAATCGCCAGACCGTAGAGTCCGCCAACGAGCGTGTCGCCGTCGTACGCCTCGATACTGTGGGCATGCCCTAACTGATGCATGTGCCCGTAGGCTCGCGCCATGTCGCTGGTGATCCAGGTTTGTTCGGTATATCCGCGTGGGCCAGCGCAGCCGCGGACCACATCGTCGAAACGGGTGTTCAGGCGCACCGTGATCCGGCCCTGGCGCAGTGTGCGGACCAACCGTCGCGACACGCGCACCTTGCCCGGAATCAGCACGCAGCGCGGGTGGGGTGACCACCACAAGACGGGCTCGCCGTCGTTGTACCAGGGAAAAATACCGCGTTGGTACGCCGCAAGCAGCCGCGCCGGGGAGAGGTCTCCGCCGATGGCCAGCAGCCCGTCCGGTTCGCGCATGGCTTGATCGACCGGCGGGAAGCAATCGGCGGGGGCATCTGGCGGGATAATAAACGGACCGCGCTGGACTCGACTCATGGCCTGCTCACGCCTCGCCCGGGTCGTCGGCGCCGCGCCGAAACGGCAAATGGGCGTCGACCGAGTCCATGTAGAGCTTGACGCCATCGCCTTCGCGCCGCAGGTAGTCGGCGACCGCGCGGCGGAAATTCTGATCCACCAGATAGTGCGCCGAATAAGACTCGTGCGCGCGAAAACCGCGGGCGATTTTGTGCTCGCCCTGGGTGCCGGGATCAAACTGCTGCAGACCGTGTTCGATGCAATAGTCGATGCCCTGGTAGTAGCAAGTCTCGAAATGCAGCGCGTCGACAAATTCGGTGCAGCCCCAATAGCGACCGTAAAGACGCCGGTCGTTGTGAAAAAACAGTGCCGCCGCCACCGGGCGGTCATCGCGCAGAGCGGTTTTGATCATCATCTGATCACCCAGGCGTTGTCCGAGCACGACGAACAAGTCGGACGTGAAATAGGGATCGCGTCCGCGCACCAAAAAACTGCTGGCGTAGAAACCGTAAAACTCTTGCCACGCCGCTTGGTCGAGTTCACTGCCCGCGCGGGTGGTAAATCGGATGCCCTGTTCGTCCATGCGCCGACGCTCGCGTCGCGTTTTCTTGCGCCGAGACGATCGGAACACCGTCAGATAGTCATCGAAGTCCGAATAGCTGTCGTTGAACCAGTGAAACTGGCAGTCGCTGCGCAGCAGCAACCCGGCGTCGCCGAGCCGTTTGTGTTCGTCGGGGTGACAGAACTGTACGTGCCATGAGGAGGCCTCCATGGCGCGAGTGAAATCAAGGGTCGCATCGATCAGAGCATTAGCCGTGGCACCGTAGTCGGCCGTCGCCGAAATCAGCAGACGGCGACCGCCAACGGGCGTGTAGGGCACCGCGGTGACGAGCTTGGGGTAGTAGCGGCCGCCGGCCTGGTTGAACGCGTTGGCCCACGCGAAATCAAAGACGAATTCGCCCCACGAGTCGTCCTTGGCGTACAGCGGCATGGCTCCGATCAACCCGTCTTGCGCATCCCGCACGGTGACGTGGTGGGGCACCCAGTGTGCCTCTGGCCCGATCTGGCCGCTGTCTTCGAGCGCGCTGAGATAGGCGTAGCTGGTGAACGGATCGTCGTCGTCGCGCAGCGCATCCCACTCGCGCGCGTCGATCGCAGACAGAGGCGTATCAACCCGCGCGCGCACCGCTTTACTGGCTGGCTTGGTCGAGCGCGTCCAGATACTTCTCGGCGTCAAGAGCGGCCATGCAGCCGGTGCCGGCGGATGTGACGGCCTGCCGATAAATGTGATCGCCAACATCGCCGGCAGCGAAGACGCCTTCAATGCTCGTCGCCGTGGCGTTGCCTTCACGCCCCGCCTGCACAAGAATATAACCGCCTTCCATGTCCAGCTGGTCGACAAACAAATCGGTGTTGGGCTTGTGACCAATCGCGATGAACACACCGCTGACCTCAAGATCCCGTTTGCTGTCGTCCGTGGTGCTCGCAATGCGTGCGCCGGTGACGCCAGTCTGATCACCGAGGACTTCCTCGAGCGTGTGATCCCAGATCATTTCGATGTTGCCCTCGGGCGGCGCGCGATCGAAGATGCGTTGCTGCAGGATTTTCTCGGCGCGCAACGAATCGCGCCGGTGCACCAGATACACCTTGCGGCAGATATTCGACAGATACAGCGCTTCTTCTACCGCGGTATTCCCACCGCCGACGACAACGACGTCCTGATTGCGATAGAAAAACCCATCGCAAGTGGCGCAGGCGGATACGCCGCGGCCTTTGAATGCCTCTTCGGAGGGCAGCCCCAGGTAGCGCGCGGTGGCGCCGGTGCTGATAATCAGCGATTCGCAGGTGTAGCTGCCGTGATCGCCAGTCAACGTGAACGGGCGGGTCGACAGATCGGCCGTGTGGATGTGGTCATTGACGATATTGACCTCGAACCGCTTGGCGTGATCGAGCATGCGCGCCATCAAATCGGGACCTTGCAGATCGTGGGGATCGCCGGGCCAGTTTTCGACCTCAGTGGTGGTCATTAACTGCCCCCCCTGTTCGATTCCCGTGATCAGGGTAGGCTTTAAGTTCGCGCGGGCCGCGTAGACCCCCGCCGTGTAGCCCGCCGGGCCGGATCCGAGGATCAAAAGTCGATGGTGAGCTGCAGCGCTCATGTATACTTCTCCGATAAATTTTTCGCAGATAACGGTGCCGTATGGCGCCGTGGTTCGCATGGTAGCCCAAGCGGCAACCTGAGCAAATTAGCAGACCACAATTCACGTCTATATATTTCACCAATTTTTAGCGATTCAAGTGCATCGCGAGAGGACAGGCAATGAAAATCGGGGTACCCAAGGAAATCAAGCCGCTGGAAGGGCGGGTTGGCCTCACGCCGGCAGCGTGCGCGTCGCTGGTCCAGCAGGGCCATCAAGTCAGCGTCGAAACGACCGCCGGCGACTTGAGCGGTTATGCGGACGATCAGTTTGAAAGCGTCGGCGTCAAGATTGCGCCAGATGCGGATGCGCTGTACGGCGACAATGAAATGATCGTCAAAGTAAAAGAGCCGATCGATCCGGACGTTGCGCGTTTGCGCGAAGATCACCTGCTGTTTTGCTATCTGCATCTGGCAGCGTTGCCAACGCTGACCCAGCAGCTGTGCGATATCGGTTTGACCTGCGTGGCATTTGAAACCGTGGAAGACGAACTGGGTCGACTGCCGTTGCTGGCACCCATGAGCGATATTGCCGGCCGCTTGTCGGTGCAGGTGTCCACTCACTTGCTGCACCAGCCCCAGGGCGGCAAGGGCATCTTGCTCGGCGGCATCCCCGCCGCGAAGCGCGGGAAAGTCGTGATCATGGGCGGCGGCGTTGCCGGCGGTAACGCCGCCATCGTGGCTGCCGGGCTCGGCGCCGAAGTGGTCGTGTTTGATATGGATCGTGACAAACTCGAGAAAGCCCGCGCACTGGGCGCGAATGTCACGGGGTTGTATCCGCACGTCGCCGACGTTGCGCACGCCGTGCGCGAAGCGGACATCGTCATCGGCGCAGTGCTGGTGACCGGCAAGAAAGCCCCTCACGTTATCGACGTGGGCATGGTTGAGTCGATGCAGGCGGGTAGTGTGGTCGCCGATATTTCGGTGGATCAGGGCGGTTGTATTGAGACGACGCGACCTACGACCTATGCCGATCCCACTTACGCGCACCACGGCGTTACCCATTTTTGCGTCACCAATATGCCGGGTGCTGTGCCCCGCACGGCGTCACAAGCGCTGTCTGCCGCTATTGCTCCTTACGTCGAGCGCTTGACGCGCGACGACTGGCAGTCGTTTGCGCCGCTGGTCCGCGGCATCAACGTGGCTGATGGCGAAATCAAACACCCGGCGTTGATGTAGCGTCGGGTACAAATCGATCTTCGAGACAATGGCAAAGACCGCAGAGCCAACCACCGTTCTTGGCAATTCCATCAGTCGTGCACTGCGCGAGGCGGCGCTGTGGATATTCGGCGCGCTGGCGCTGGTGCTGCTTGCGGCCCTGTTGAGCTACGACGCGTCCGATCCGGGCTTTGCTGACACTGGCGCCGAAGGGTCGGTGCGTAACATCATCGGACCGGTCGGCGCGATGCTGGCGGATCTCGCGTTTTTTCTGTTTGGTCGGCCGGCTTATCTGTTTCCGTTGATGCTCGGCATCGCCGGTTGGATGGTGTTTCGTTCGCGACGCACTGACTCAGGTGTGAGCCCGACGGATCTGTCGTTTCGGATTGGCGGTTTTGCGCTAACGCTGATCACCAGCTGCGCCCTGGCGACGCTGCATTTTGATCCCGTCGGCTTAGCCAACACCGCGGGCGGTGTGCTCGGGCAGTTCACCGGCGGGGGCTTTGCGCAAGCACTGGGTCTGCTGGGCGCGACACTGCTGCTGCTCGCGCTGTGGCTTGCCGGCGTATCGCTGTTCGCGCGCCTGTCGTGGATTGCGGTGATGGACATGCTCGGTGCCGCGGTCCTCGGGGGCGTCGATCGCGCACGCGCAGCGTTGGGCAGTCTGCGTGATCGTCTGGCCGGACGACGGGTCCGCCAGCAGCGTTCGGAGACGGTCAAAGTCGAGAAAGCGCGCAAGGAATCGAGGCCGGCTCCGCGGATTGAACCGGCCATCGCCACGCCAGCCCCCAGCGAGCGCATCGAACGCGAGCGCCAGGTGCCGCTGTTCGACCCAGCCACCAGTAACGAACTACCGCCGCTGAACCTGCTTGACGATCCGCCGCCACCGGTGATGCATCACTCCAGCGAATCGCTGGAAGCCAGGTCGCGTCAGGTTGAACTCAAACTCAAGGATTTTGGCATCGAGGTTGAAGTGGTGTCGGTGCACCCGGGGCCGGTGGTCACACGCTTTGAACTGCGTCCGGCGCCGGGCTTGAAAGCGTCACGGGTAACGGGCTTGTCCAAAGATCTGGCGCGGGCCCTGTCGGCCACCAGCGTGCGCGTGGTCGAAGTGATTCCGGGCAAATCGGTTATCGGCCTTGAGATCCCCAACGAGCAGCGCGAGCTGGTCACGCTGGGTGAGATTCTGCGCTCGGAAGCGTACGACAAGGCGTCGTCGCCCATTACGCTTGCGCTGGGTAAAGACATTGGCGGCAACGCGGTGGTCGCCGATCTTGGCAAGATGCCGCATCTGATGATCGCTGGTACCACCGGCTCGGGTAAATCCGTGGCGATTAACGCGATGGTGTTATCGCTGCTGTACAAAGCATCGGCGGATCAGGTGCGCATCATCATGATCGATCCGAAGATGCTCGAGCTGTCGGTATACGAGGGCATTCCGCATCTGCTCTCACCGGTGGTCACCGACATGAAAGAGGCCGCCAACGCGCTGCGCTGGTGTGTCGCCGAAATGGAGCGACGTTACCGCCTGATGTCGGAACTGGGCGTGCGCAACCTGGCCGGCTATAACCGCAAGGTCAATGACGCCATTGAAGCGGGCGAACCGATTCCCGATCCGGTTTTTACCGTGATGCCGGGTAACGAAGGGCTTGATGTGCCGACGCTGGAGCCGCTGCCGCTCATCGTTGTGATTATCGACGAGCTGGCCGACATGATGATGATTGTCGGCAAGCAGGTCGAGCAGCTGATCGCGCGCCTGGCGCAGAAAGCGCGTGCGGCGGGTCTGCATCTGATTGTCGCCACGCAGCGGCCTTCGGTGGACGTGATCACCGGTTTGATCAAGGCCAATATTCCAACCCGTATCGCGTTCCAGGTGTCGTCGCGGGTCGACAGCCGCACGATCCTCGACCAGATTGGCGCTGAACACCTGCTTGGCCACGGCGACATGCTGTACATGCCGCCGGGCACGTCGTTGCCCAATCGCGTCCACGGGGCGTTTGTCGACGATCACGAAGTGCACCACGTGGTGGATTACCTCAAATCGTCCGGCGCGCCGGTTTACATCGATGAAATTTTGTCCGGCCCACGCGGTCCCATACCAGGTATCGCCGGTGGCAGCGGATCCGACGACGGCGCCGAGAGCGATCCGCTGTACGACGAGGCGGTAAAAATTGTCACTGAGACCCGAAAAGCGTCGATCTCCGGGGTTCAGCGGCGGCTTAAAATTGGCTACAACCGTGCCGCGCGCATTGTCGAGGGCATGGAAGAGGCCGGTCTGGTCGGTCCCCTGGAGTCCAACGGGGCGCGTGAAGTGCTCGCGCCACCGCCGCCCAAGGACTGATCGCTCGGTCGTTTACATTTGTTTAAGGTTCTGCCCACATGATTAAGCCTCTTATGGTTTTGCTCACCGTTGCTTTTGGCCTGATTGGCGGGGTGTCCGCTTACGCTCAGGCGCCGGTTAGTAACGACGCAACCCAAGCAGCCCGCGACCGTCTGGTCGCGTATCTCGAGGCCACCAAAACCCTGACGGCTTCGTTTCGTTCCGTGCAGCTCGATGAGAATCGTGACGCGTACGCGCAGCTCAGCGGTCGGGTCGAAATCAAACGGCCGGGTCGTTTTCGCTGGGAGTACGAACAGCCGGAGCCAGAACTGCTGGTCGCCAATGGCAAAACGTTGTGGCACTACACGCCGGATCTCGAGCAAGTGGTAGTACGCGAAATTGGCCAACTCAGCGCGGCGAACCCGGCGCAGCTGCTGGTGGGCGACGTGGCGCTGGACGACGAATTCGACGTGGTCGGCGCGTCGCGGCTCGACAACATGGACTGGGTGGAAATCAAACCCAGGAAAGTCGAATCGGATTTTGGCAGCGTGCGTCTTGGGTTTGTCGACGGCAGCTTGAGCATGATGGAAATGGGCGACAAGCTCGATCAGATTACGCAGTTCGTGTTCACCGATGTGGTGACCAACGAGACGCTGGCCGATACGCGCTTCGAATTCTCGCCACCCCCCGGCACCGAGGTCGTTGACTGAGCGTTCCAATGCTCGCACTGCGGCTGAAAAACCTGTGGCTGGGCGTCGGCATTCTGCTGGTCATCGCGGTATTCGTACTGTCGTTGTTACCCAGTCCAAAAATGCCGATGCCGCCTTCGCTGCAGGACAAGACCGGCCATATCATTGCTTACTTCGTTCTGATGTTCTGGTTTAGCGGATTGTGGCCGCGCGCCGCGCAGTGGCGACTGGCCGTGGTGTTCGTGCTGATGGGTGTCGGTCTCGAGTTCGTTCAAGGGTTCATCCCTTCCCGGTTTTCCGACACGCTGGATATGTTGGCGAACACGCTGGGTGTCGTGGTTGCCTGGGCGCTGGTGCGCCTGGGCGCCGATCGCTGGATGCAAGTCATCGAACGTCTGTTCTTTGGCGCCACGAGCCAGACCGATGGTTGACAGGCACGCGCAGGCGCCGCTTGCGGAGCGCGTTCGCCCGGCGGCGCCCACGGAGTTTTCCGGACAAACGCATTTGCTGGCCGAGGATGGGCCGCTGGCGCGCGCGCTGCACGGCGATGCGCTTCACTCGATGATTTTCTGGGGCCCTCCGGGCACCGGCAAGACGACGCTTGCCCGCATGCTGGCGCACAACAACGAGGCGCGCTTTATCAGCCTCTCTGCGGTGATGTGCGGCGTTAAAGATGTTCGTGCGGCGGTGGCCTCTGCGGTGGCGGACCGCGAGCAGTTCGACGCGCGCACCGTGCTGTTTCTGGACGAAGTGCATCGCTTCAACAAAGCGCAGCAGGATGCGTTCCTGCCCTACGTGGAAGATGGCACGCTGGTATTTGTCGGCGCGACCACTGAAAATCCGTCGTTTGCGCTCAACAACGCGCTGCTATCGCGAGCGCGCGTTTACGTGCTCAATGCGTTGAACGCGGACGACATCGTGCGGATTTTGCGCCGGGCGGTTGAACACGACGAGTCGAATCTCTCGCTCGCGTCTGCCCAGATCAATGACGAGCGACTGCTGCAAATCGCGCAGGCCGCTGACGGCGACGCACGACGGGCGTTGAACTATCTGGAGTTGCTGGCGGATCTATCGGCGCCTGAGATTGATGTCGATGAAGCGCTCGTCGCCAAGGTGGTGGCTGGCACACCGCGACGTTTTGATCGTGGTGGCGACGCTTTCTATGATCTGATTTCCGCCTTGCACAAGAGTGTCCGCGGCTCGAACCCCGACGCGGCTACTTACTACGTGGCGCGCATGCTCGACGGTGGCTGCGATCCGCGCTACGTGCTGCGTCGACTGATTCGAATCGCCAGCGAAGACATTGGCAACGCCGATCCGCGCGCGTTAACCGTCGCCCTTGATGCGGCCCGTGCTTACGATCGGCTCGGTTCACCGGAAGGCGAACTGGCGATTCACCACGCGGCGATATTCCTCGCGTGCGTCGCCAAGAGCGATGCGGTTTACACGGCGTCGAAAGCCGCCGCCGCGGACGTCGCAGCGCGTGGCTCGCTGGACGTGCCGATGCATTTGCGCAACGCGCCAACAGCCCTGATGAAAGACCTGGGTCACGGCGCGGGCTATCGTCATGCGCAGGACGAAGATCAGGGCTTCGCCGCGGGCGTCGACTATCTGCCCGAACCGCTCGGGCAAAAAACGTATTATCATCCCACCGATCGTGGCTTGGAGGGCCGCATCGCCGAACGGCTGAAGACGCTGCGCGAGCGTGATGCCAAGGCGCGCCGCGACGTTTAAGCGTTCCTTAGTGCCCGCACTCGGGCGATTCGTTGGAGGGTGCCTCATCAGTTTTCCCGCTCTGCTTGCTGTCGCCGCAGGTGGTGCCATCGGCGCCGTCGCCCGGCATTCTCTGGTGCAGCTGACCGCCCCGACTCTGGGGGAGGGCTTTCCCGTCGGACACTTCTTGGTCAACGTGTCAGGCAGCGTTTTGATCGGTTTGCTCTACACTGTTTTAGCCGCCCGAGTCGATACGGAAGTCTTGCGTCTGTTCCTGCTCACCGGTGTCCTGGGCGCGTTTACAACCTATTCGGCGTTTGCGCTCGATACCTTGTCGCTGCTCGAACGCGGTCATCTCTCCACGGCCTTTTTCTACGCACTGGGCAGCGTGCTGGCCTGCGTTGGCGGCTGCGCCGTCGGAGTGCTTGTCGGACGCGCTGCTTTTAGTTAGTGTCCGCCCGTTACCGCTCATCGATAAAGGCTCTTCATGTTAGACGTCAGACTGCTTCGCCAGGACGCCGATGCCGTGCGTCAGAATCTCGCGCGGCGTGGGGTGCAATTTCCGGTCGATCAATTCACCGCGCTGGAGACAGAGCGCAAGTCACTGCAAATGAGCGTGGAATCGCTGCGTGGTGAGCGCAATCAGAGCGCCAAGTCCATCGGCGCCGCCAAGGGCAGGGGTGAAGACATCGCGCCATTGCTCAAGGCCGTTGAAGACTTGGGCGATCGCCTGAAAGCATCGGAAGAGCGTCTGACCGCGCTACAGGACGAGCTGTCTCAAATGCTCAGTGCCCTGCCAAATCTTCTCGGTGACGACGTGCCCGATGGCGAGGATGAAAGCGCCAATGTTGAAGTACGTCGTGACGGCGAGCCGCCGACCTTCGACTTCGAGCCCAAGGATCACGTGGACATCGGTGTCGGTCTGGACGAACTGGACTTTGATCTTGCTGCCGAGTTGTCGGGCAGCCGGTTTGCCATCATGCGTGGCAAGATCGCGCTGCTGCATCGTGCTCTGGCGCAGTTCATGTTGAACATGCACGTTGGCGAACACGGCTACACCGAAGTCAACGTACCGCTGCTGGTGCAGGATCACGCGCTGTTCGGCACTGGACAGCTGCCCAAATTTGAAGAGGACCTGTATCGCACCAACAGCGAGGGTGGGCATTTTCTTATCCCCACCGCCGAAGTACCGCTGACCAACATGGTGGCGAAGAAATTGCTGGACGCCCAGGAACTGCCGCTGAAGTTTGCCGCGCACACCCCGTGCTTTCGTTCCGAGGCCGGCTCCTACGGACGCGACACGCGCGGCATGATCCGTCAGCACCAGTTTGAGAAAGTGGAGCTCGTGCAGATTGTGGCGCCGTCTGAATCGGATGCCGCGCTTGACGCGCTGACCGGGCACGCCGAAAAGGTGCTCAAGGCGCTGGGCTTGCCGTATCGGGTGGTGGCGCTGTGCGCTGGTGACGTTGGTTTCAGCGCGCGCAAGACTTTCGATCTGGAAGTCTGGCTACCGGGGCAGAATCAATATCGGGAAATTTCGTCGTGCAGCAGCTGTGGCGATTTTCAGGCGCGTCGGATGGGGGCGCGTTTTCGCAATGCCGAGACCGGCAAGCCCGAGGCCGTGCACACATTGAACGGGTCAGCGCTCGCGATTGGACGCACGCTGGTCGCGGTGTTGGAGAACGGTCAACAGGCCGATGGCTCGGTGACCGTGCCGTCGGTTCTGGCGCCTTACATGCACGGTGTTACGACGCTCACGCCCTAGTGCTGCCGTTTTGGATGAATCGCTCGGGTTAGTCTGAGCGGCTTACCAGTGCCGAGTAACACGCCATTGCGGTCGCGCACTGTGGGTGCGCGGTCACCTGCGCTTCAATCTTTTTCTTTAGCGCGCGTCGTTCTTCATTGGGTAGCGAGCTACCTTCGACGGCTTTGTTTTCTTCTTTGCTCTCGACCAGACGCTGGCCGGCTGTCGCCTTGTCCTGGATTTGCGCATCGCTGAGCTTGATGCCAAGACGCTCGGCAACCGCTGTGACGATCACCGTTGGTGACTGCACCACGTCCTCAAATTTGAGGATATCAATGTCGGCACGATGCGCCAGCACGTACTCGTGATATTCCAGATAGTCGCGAAACTGCGCCTCCAGTACTGCCGGCGTTGGCTCATGAGTCAGCTTGACCAGCAGCGAGCAGCATGTCGACACGGGATCGCGCACCAGCACCATCGTTGGTGTGCCGTAGCGACGTGCCAGTTTGAGCGACGCGGTCGTGTGAATGTGCGTACTGATGCGCAGCGATTCGAAGCCCGCCTTAATGATATTGAAACAGTAAGTGTTGGCCGAGCGAGGGAACCCGGTCAGATGCAGGTCGGTCGTTGGGCCGGGGAAAACCGTGGTCCGATTGCGCAGAACGTATTTGACGTAAAGCGGGTACAGGAGCGGGCTGTTGCGAATGAATCTGCGCATGGTGTTGTGATCAATCTACGACGGGGTTACCAGTTTGCTGGCGCAGCGTACACGCTGCGGCTGCTTCAGTCAGCCTCACCTGGCTTGGAGGGCGAATCGCCGGGCTGGTCATTGCGGTGGTCGTCACCATCGACTGAGCCCGCAACCGGCATCGCTTCGCCGGACCAGGATCGAATGTGCAGATCGCGTTGCGGAAACGGAATCTCGATGTTGGCTTCCCGAAACGCTTTGTCGATTGCGAAGTTCAGGTCGCTGGTCACGCGGAAGCGTTTCTCGATATGCCGAATCCACACGCGCAGCTCGAAGTTCAGCGAGCTGTCACCAAATTCCATGAACAGCGCGCGAGGAGGAGGGACCGGGCCTTTGCTCAGTGCTTCCGGGTGATCGGCCGCGATTTGCTCCAGCAACTCGCGCACCTGTTCAGTGTCCGAACCGTAAGCAACGCCAATGCTCAGAGTGAGACGTCCGAACTGGTCGTGCAGGACCCAGTTGGTGACCTGGGTTGAGACCAGTTCGGAGTTGGGCACGATGATGTTACGCCGATCCAGCGACTCGATTTCAGTGGAGCGAATGCGAATGCTCTTAACGATACCTTCCACGTCACCAATACTGACGAAGTCGCCCGACTTGATCGGTCGCTCAAACAACAAAATGATGCCGGACACAAAATTGCCGACAATGTTCTGCAGGCCAAAACCGATGCCGACGCCAAGCGCACCGAGCACGATGGCCAACCCACCAAAATCGACCCCTGACAAAATCAATCCCAGCAGCACGGCCAGAATGAAGCCAACGTAGCCGCCAAGGGTAACCAGAGCCTCACGCGCGCCGCGATCCATGCCCATGTCGCGCAGCCAGCGTTTGGTCATGCGGGCTTTGACCCATGCCGTCAGGGCAATGATCAGCCCAAAAACGACCAAGCCTTTGATCACGTCCTGGGGCACCAGCGTGTAATCCTGGCTAAGCGCCACGCCTTCTGTGACCACGCTGGTGAGCTTGGGCAGCGCGCTGCCGGTGGAATCCCAAAGAACGATGAGCACAACGGCGAACGCCAGCCACAGCGCAACGCTCAGAATAAGTCGCAGCCAGCCCAGTTCGGCGCTGGATTCGTTCGGTCGCATACCGAGCCAGTTGCGCACTTTGTAGCTGGCGTCGGCTTTACCGCTGACAATACCTTCGACGGCGCTTCGGATAAGCCACAGCGTGATCCACAGAACGAAGCCTGCTCCCAGTGTCCCAAGGGATGCCCGCATCAAGTGGTTGGACAAATTGCGATAGCCGAGCAGTTCGGCGATCACGGCCGCCATCGCGGCGGTCACGATGACTGCGCGAAGAAGCCAGATGCGCCCTCGCATCTCTGGGATCAACCACGCGCCCCGCACCAGCCAGATCACGGCGGCTGCGGCAAACACGGTGATTCCCGCGCGCACCACCAAGCCGCTGCCCGGGGGCGTACCAAACAGCCAGTTACTGCCGAATGCGACGTAGCCCAACAGAAGCGCGACACCGACGGCTTGTCCACGTTTGCGGATGGCGGCTTCGAGCGCGGGATCGCTCAGGAAGTCGGCGCCTGGCGAGTAGGGGCCCGTAAACCAGTCGATCAGCATGCCCAGCACGCCAAGCGCGGCCAGCGCGTAAAACAGACGCACCAGAGGCAGTTCGCTGGCGTCCGGCGCCAGGAACACGGTCAGGGCGATGGAGCCTGCCAGAGCGGCCAAAACGATGCGCAGCCAGCGCCCGAAAGTGCGCATGTAAACCACTTCGATCGCCGGTTCGCCGCCGCGACCGCGTTGTTTTTCTGCCCAGCCTTGAATCAGACGACGAACGCCGACGCCAACGCCAAAGCCCATCAAGCAAACCAGAGCGACAAGCAAACTTTGACCGGTGGACAGGCGACCGACAGCGTCGGGCCGGGCGGCGTACGCCAGCGCCCGACGGGTAGCGTCGCCTGGTCGTACAATGTCGTCGCGCAGCGCTTCCAGACTGGGCGTACCGTGGCTCATCAGGCGTTTCGCGAGCAGTTCGCCCAGTCGTGACAGGGCGGTCTCGTTCAGGTCCCGGGCGCGCAATTGCAGTAATTTACAGCTCGCAATATCGTTGCGCAGCGTGTTGATTTCCGCTTCCAGTGCGGCCCGTCGCGCCGCGACTTCTTCCGGTTCTTCGCGTACCGGGCCCGCTTCAAGGGTTTCTTCGTCGGTTGGCGTGTCTTGCGCTTCACCAAGGATTAGCAGATTCGATTCAAGTCGCTGGATTTGGTTTTCGAGATCTTCGACACATTTCGTGGAATTTGCGCGAATTACATTCGCAATTCGGGCATTTTGCTCAGCAACGTCTTTGGTAAGGCCGGGGTCCGACAGCTCCTCTTGCATTGCGTCGAGCCGGGAGTTGGGCGAGAGCAGTGCCGGCTCTTCCTGCGCCAGGGCAGGCAAGGCGCTGAGCACGGCAAACGCGCAGACAACGGCAAAAAAGCGATAGCGTCCGAGGCTCGGGATCATGGCTGGCATGGGCGGCGAATGGCTGGGGGTCGGCGAAGTGTAGCGGTTGATGCAACGAAATAAAGCCCCGGGGCCGACGAAAAGATTTGCGCATGGCGCCAGTGCAGGCCAAAATGCGGCGCCCGGAGAGGTGGCAGAGCGGTTGAATGCACTGGTCTTGAAAACCAGCAAGGGTTTATCCCCTTCGAGGGTTCGAATCCCTCCCTCTCCGCCACTCGTTCCCACGCCTGACCTCGGCATCCACATTTCTGCCATATTTTGACCATAACCTTGAAGTGTGGCGGCGCTGGCGCGTCGGTTATTTTGACAGGGGGCAAAAACGTCTTTGCATTATGCTAAAAGACTTTGGGTTTAGTGATTGTTTTTGCTAAAATTAAGGGTCTTGGCGTGAATTCTGCAACAGCGTAGGTTCAGCGACTTATTGTCAGTACGGTCGTGTTCAATTGTGATCGGTTGCCTGTCAAACGGCGGCGTTGCGGTGCATCTTTACGGGCGCAGTGGTGTCTCAACCGACCGGCGGCTTTCGTTCCGCTCTCACAGTGCACGCAATAGTCGGCGCTCGGCGCCGACCAAAAGATTAGAAAGGTCTAGATAATGAAGGTTAATCGAATTCAGTCTGCAGCGATGACAGTGTTGCTGATGCTGTTGGCTGGCCCTGCCGCTGCGCAGGACGTCAACGGCTATCGCCTTAACCCGGGCGACGTGCTGCAAGTCTCGGTCTGGAACGAAGAAGAGCTCAACCGCGAAGTGCTGGTGCGCCCCGACGGCGGTGTCAGCTTTCCGCTGGTCGGCGACGTCGCGGCGGCGAATCGCACGGTGACCGACGTGCAGGAAGCCATCCGAGTACGTCTGCAGTCGTACGTGCCCGAAGCGGTGGTGACCGTGGCCGTGCTCGCCGTGAACGGCAACAAAATTTATGTGCTGGGCAAAGTGGCCCGACCGGGTGAGTACGTGATGAACAGCAAGCTCGACGTGATGCAGGCTCTGTCGGTCGCGGGTGGCGTCACCTCGTTTGCGGCGGAGAACAAGATTCAGATTCTGCGTCGCGGTCCCACTGGCGAACAGCAGGCGCTGTCGTTTCGCTACGGCGATGTGAAAGAAGGCGACTCGCTGCGCGAGAACATCATGCTCAAGAGCGGAGATGTTGTTGTCGTTCCCTGACACAACCCGGATAACGGCGCGCACGCTGGCCTGCGCGTGCGCCGTGGCGCTTGCGCCTGCCGCGTTGGCGGCGGAGTACACGTTCTCGCCAAGCGTGGACTTGCGCTTTAGTGCGGACGACAACCTGCAGGTGGCGGTAGAAGAGCGAGCGCTCGAGGCCTTTGATTTGCGTCTGGCGCCGGCGCTCAACGTGACGTATCGCGGTGATCGTCTGCAGATCATCAGCAACACGCGACTCAGTTTCACGCGCTTTGACGATGTGGATTTCGATACCGACGATCAGTTCATGTCGCTGTCGTTTCTTTACGGCGGTGAGACGTCGCTGTTGCAATTGGACCTGGATGCGCAACGTCAGTCTCAGCGCACGTCCGAGGTGCTCGACAGTGGCTTTATTGGGGGCGTCGAGCGGGTAGCTGGTTATACGGTGCGTCCGTCATACGTTCGCGCGCTAAACGATTTGTATCGACTCACCATTGGTGCATCGTGGTCCGGTCAGCAGTACGACTTGACCCTGTTTGACGATTACACGAACTACGGTTTCGACGTGTCATTGTCCCGGCAGCTGAACGAACGGCAGTCCATTGATCTGACCCTGTTTGGATCCGAATTCGAGACCGAGCAGCGGCTGGCTAATCTGAACTCGCCTGGAGTTTGCGATCTGCCCAGCGCGGATGCGGCAGTGTTTTGTTTGTCTTCTTTCAACAGTACGGAGACGACGACCGTGGGCGCGCAGCTGGGGTATCGGCACGTGTTGTCGGAGCGGACTGAGATCGGTATTTCAATCGGCACGCGTCAGGTTGAGGCGCGCGATGTCAATACGGAAGTCGTCGGTTGTCTGTTGAGCACCCAGTTTCTCGACACGCTGCCGTTCCTGCCGCCACAGTTTCAGATTTTTGCGTTGAACAACCAGCTCGATATGGCAGACGCGAACGGCAACTGCGGTTTGACCGGTTTTGACCTGGAGACCGCCAACGATTCGTCCGGTTTGATCACGCGGGCGTTTCTTGAAAACACCGGCGAAAAAATCAAATGGTCTGCGAGCTTTGAGCGGTCAATATCCCCGGTGGGTTTGGGTTTCCTGATCGAAACTGATCGCATCGAGAGTCGTTTCGAGTACCGCTTCAGCCCGCGAACCCGCTTCACAACGCGCGCGACCATTCAGCAAGCGGCGGCCGTCGCGTCGGAGTCCAACTTTGCGCGAGATTTCTACAGCATCAATTCGACGTTGACCTGGCGCATGGGTGAGCACTGGACCTTGAGTCCAGGGATTCGCTGGCGCCGTCAGGACGCATCATTTTTAACCGGCACGGCGCAGTCGTTCAGCGGCTACGTGGAGCTAGGCTATCGACCTCGCGGCACCAAGGTGTCGCGTTAGCGCGGTCGCACAGCGATTGTGAAAACTTAGGGTAATTCCGTGGAAGAAACAAAACTCTCTCTCGTAGACTACTTGAACATACTCAAGCGTCGTCGTCTGCTGATGCTGGTGACCTTCGTCATTATCATGATCATAGCGCTCTTGGTGACGTTCGGCTTGCCGGCCACTTATCGGTCGAACGCGTTGATCATGATCGAAGGTCAGGACATTCCGGAAGACCTGGTGCGATCAACCGTCACCAGCTTCGCCGATGAGCGCGTGCAACGTATTACGCAGCGTGCAATGACATCGGTAAATCTGTCGCGCATTATCGATGATCATGATCTGTATCCGGACGAGATTGATCGTGTTCCGCGCAGTGAAATTATCGAAGACATGCGCGAAGACATCACCATCGATTTGGTGTCGGCCGATGTCATCGATCCGCGCAGCGGCCGCCCAACCAAAGCCACCATCGCTTTTTCTATTGCCTTCGACTATTCGCAGCCGCAGGCGGCACAGAAAGTCGCGAACGATCTGGTCACGTTGTACCGCAGTGTCAACCTGACGCAGAGTGTTGATCAGGTCGAAGGCGCCGCAGACTTCCTCGAAGACTTGAACGCCGCGCACGCCGAGCAGGTATCTGCGCTCGAAGAAAAACTGACCGAGCTGAAAGTGAAGAACGGCGGCGCATTGCCCGAGCTGATGGCATCGAACATGACCATTATGCAGCGGATCGAGCGCGATTCGGCGTCGACCGAAGCCAGCTTGCAGGCACTCAAGAATCGTCTGATTTTCCTCGAGGCTCAGCTGGCACAAACGGAACCGGACACGATGTCCAGCGGATCGGGCGGCGTGACCAATCCGGCCGAGGCGTTGGCTATTCTTGAAAGTGAATTGCGCATTGCCGAGTCGCAGTACGCGTCAGATCACCCCGACGTGCGCCGCTACAAACGCATGATCGCGGAGATGCGCAGTCAGTCCGGCCTGACCGGCGGCCCGAGCGTCGATCAAATTGATGAGCAGATTGCGGCGGCTGAAGTGGAACTGGATGTCGCCCGCGGCAAATATGGCGAGCTGCACCCGGAGGTCAGTCGACTAAATCGTCTGATGACCACGTTGCGCAACGAGCGCGTGCAGGCCGTGGAGTTTTTGCTCGGCGGCAAAGTAACCACCGCGCCGTCCGTGGCCAATTCCATCAACGTGCGTGAAGGCCCTGGCACCGACACCACGATCATTGGCACGCTGCAAAAAGGCGTGGAAGCGGCGATCGTAGATAGCTCGAACTCCGAGTGGTTCAAGGTGATCCTGGACGACGGCACGCAGGGTTTTGTGAATCGCGCGTATGCCGTGCAAACGCAGACGGCCAATGCCACGGCGCAAGAAGCTCAGCCGCAGGGCGACGCCCCAACCAATCCGGCCTACATTACGCTGTTGGCGAACTACCAGCAGGCGCAGTCCGAGGCGGAATCGTTGCTGACGCTGTACCGCAAGCAACAGGAAAAACTAGCCGAATACCAGGCCGTGCTGGATCGCACGCCGCTGGTCGAACGCGAATACTCGATGCTGATGCGTGACCTGGAAGCCGCGCGGATGCGTTTGGCTGATTCCGGTGCGAAAGCGGAAGAAGCGCGCGTCGGCGTGTTGGTGGTCGAACAAACCCGGGCACAGTCGTTTAACTTGCTCGAGCCGCCGATTGCGCCAACCCAGCCGCACTGGCCCAATCGCTGGGTGTTGCTGTTCCTGGGGTTCGCGATGTCGCTGTTCGGCACGCTGGCTGCCGCAGCGCTGGCAGAGAGCGTCGACGACAGCGTGCGTTCGGCCAAAGACATCAACGCGATTATTGGCGGCCCGCCCATTGCGCTTATCCCTCTGATCGCCACCGAGACGGACTCAAGCTCATCGCGCAATCGAGTGTTCATTGCGATTGGGCTGGTCTTTGCGGCAATCGCGATTTTTGCCATCGCTATTCACAACTTATTTAAACCGCTGGACGTCCTGTGGTTCGCAATCATGCGAAAAATCGGAATTTAGCGCCTAGTACGCCTCAGGTATAGACCAATGGAACGAATTAAACAGGCTTTGGAACGCGCGAAGAAAGATCGCGAATCTGGCCGTACATCGCGGCCCGCAGCGATTATTCCCCAACGGGTGCAAACGGGCGCACCGCGCAGCGAAGACATCGTTTACACGCAGACCAAGGTGTTCAAGCCGCCGCAACAGGTCCTCGATGAGAATAGGGTGTTGGGTGGCGCTGCGGCTGGTCAGGCGACCGACGCATATCGAATGCTGCGTACTCGCGTCCTGCAAAAAATGCGCGATAACGGCTGGAATTCACTGATGGTGACCAGCGCTGGCGTGGGGGAGGGCAAGAGCCTGACCGCCACTAACCTGGCGATCAGTCTGGCCCGGGAGGTGACGCACACCGTGTTGCTGGTGGATCTGGATCTGCGTCGCCCCGGCCTGCACGAGCTGTTTGGCTACACGGCGGAAGCCGGTTTGGTCGATTGTCTGCGTGACAAGAAGCCATTGAGCGATGTGCTGGTGAATCCCGGCGTGGAGCGATTGGTGCTACTGCCGGCCCGCCAACGGGTTGAAAATTCCTCGGAGCTACTGGGCTCGCCGGAAATGTTGGACGTTATTGCGGATATCAAGAACCGCTATCCTGACAGGATCGTAATCTTTGATCTGCCGCCGGTACTGTCGACCGATGACGCGCTGGCGTTCTCGCCCAACGTTGACGCTGTACTGCTGGTCGTTCAGGAAGGTGAGACGAGTCAATCTAGCTTGCGTGCCGTTTACGATGTGTTGTCTGACAGCAACATACTCGGTGTCGTTCTTAACCGCGCGGATGATTACGCAACCGCGTACTATTGACCGACGCTTATCGCCCGCTCCTCTAAAAGGGAGCAGGGCGTCTGACACACCCGACGGAACAACACCAACATGTATGAGGAATTTTACGGCTTCAGCGAAAAGCCGTTCACCCTTTTGCCCGATCCTGCTTTTCTGTTTCTAGGCAAGAAACACAAGATGGCATTGACGATGCTGCAATATGGCATGGTCAATAATGCCGGGTTCAGCGTCATCACTGGCGAAATTGGCTCTGGCAAGACGACGTTGATTCGCCAGCTTCTCGATGAAATGGACGCGGAGACCACCGTCGGGCTCATTAGCAACACACATCAGTCGTTCGGCGAATTGCTGCAGTGGGTATTGATGGCATTCGGTCTGGACTACAAGGGCAAGGAAAAGATCGAGCGCTACGAAACGTTCATGAATTTCGTCGTGGATGAATACGCGAACGGCCGGCGCACGGTGCTGATCATTGACGAGGCGCAAAACCTCGCCGTCGATACCTTGGAGGAGCTGCGCATGCTCTCCAACATTAACGCCGACAAGAATCAGGTGCTGCAACTGGTCATGGTGGGTCAGCCAGAACTGCGCGCCACGCTGATGTTGCCGAGCCTGAAACAGTTTGCTCAACGTATCTCGGTGAGCTATCACCTCGACGCATTGAGTGCACAGGAGACGGTGGATTATATTCACCACCGGCTGGGCGTCGTGGGCGGCAAGCCCGAGCTTTTCCCCGAAAGCGCTTGCTCGATGGTTTGGTACTACAGTCGCGGTGTACCGCGCGTCATCAACAGCATTTGCGATACGGCACTGGTGTACGGGTTCGCCGAACAAACCGAGGAAATAACGGGCCCACTGATCCAGGACGTTGTTCGTGATCGGAAGCTGGGCGGCGTGTTTGCGGGTCGGGGCGGCCAACTGGAAGCCACCGGCGCCGAAGAAGTTGCAGAGTAGCCGGTCGTAACGCCGGCCAACATAAAAAGGATAAGCGGACGTGAAAAAAGCGTTGATTACAGGTATCACCGGACAGGACGGGGCCTACCTGGCTGAACTGCTGATTGAGAAAGGGTATCAGGTGCATGGCGTCAAGCGCCGCGCTTCGTCGTTCAACACCGATCGTATTGATCATTTGTACCAGGATCCGCACGTCAAGGATCGGCAGCTGGTCCTGCACTATGGTGACATGACCGATTCGACCAATCTGATTCGCATTGTCCAGGAAGTGCAGCCGGACGAGGTCTACAACCTTGCGGCGCAAAGCCACGTTGCGGTGTCTTTCGAGACGCCGGAGTACACGGCTAACTCGGACGCACTCGGTACGCTTCGTTTGCTCGAAGCCATCCGAATTCTGGGCATGGAAAAGACCGCACGGTTTTATCAGGCGTCGACCTCCGAGCTGTACGGCAAAGTGCAGGAAGTGCCGCAAACAGAAACCACACCGTTCTACCCTAGGTCGCCTTACGCAGCCGCAAAACTCTACGCCTACTGGATCACGGTTAACTATCGGGAAGCGTACGGTATGTACGCCTGTAACGGCATCCTGTTTAATCACGAATCGCCATTGCGTGGCGAGACCTTCGTGACGCGCAAGATTACTCGCGCGTTGGCGCGTATTTCGCTCGGTCAGCAAGACTGCCTGTATCTTGGCAACATGAACGCGTTGCGCGACTGGGGTCATGCGCGAGACTTTGTGCGCATGCAGTGGATGATGTTGCAACAGGACGAGCCAGACGATTTTGTCATTGCGACCGGTGTGCAGTATTCGGTGCGCGAATTCGTTAACGCGGCAGCGAAAGAGCTCGATATGAAGATTGAGTGGCGTGGCGAAGGCGTGGACGAGCAGGGCGTTGACGCGTCGGGCAAAGTGGTGGTGCGCGTCGATCCGCGATATTTCCGCCCAACCGAGGTGGAGACGCTGCTGGGCGATCCGACGAAAGCGCGCGAAAAACTGGGTTGGACGCCAACGACATCGTTTGAAGACATGGTTGCCGAGATGGTGCGGACCGACTACGATGCTGCCCGTCGCGACGCACTGGTGTCGGAACAAGGGTTCAAGACTTTTGATTACAACGAATAACGGGCGGCGAGCTCGGTTTCAGCATGGATAAAGACGCTCGCATATTTGTGGCCGGCCATCGAGGCCTGGTGGGCGGGGCCATCGTTGAGCGCCTTCGCCGTGAAGGTTTCGACAACCTGCTGCTGCAGACGCGTGCCGAGCTGGACCTGACGCGCCAGGATGCCGTGGACAGTTTTTTCGCGCAGCATCGACCGGACTACGTGTTCGATGCGGCGGCACGTGTCGGTGGCATTCACGCCAACGATCATTTTCCCGCGGATTTCATTCGCGACAACCTGCAAATCCAAACCAATCTGATTGACTCGGCGTGGCGCCACGACGTCACCAAATTCGTGTTTCTCGGTTCGTCGTGCATCTACCCGAAGCTGGCCGCGCAGCCCATGACCGAAGATAGCTTGCTGACCGGCGCGCTGGAGCCCACCAACGAGTGGTACGCGATTGCGAAGATTGCCGGCATCAAAATGTGTCAGGCGTATCGCGCGCAGCATGGTTTCAATGCTATTTCGTTGATGCCAACGAACCTCTACGGTCCAGGCGATAACTTTCACCCGGAGAATTCCCACGTTCTGCCGGCACTGATACGAAAATTTGCCGCCGCGCATGACGAAGGACATCCACATGTTGTGGTTTGGGGCACTGGAACACCACGTCGCGAGTTTTTGCACGTGCGCGATTTGGCCGACGCGACGCTGCATCTGATGCAGCACTACGATAAGCCGGATATTGTGAATGTGGGCGTTGGTGAAGACCTGTCGATAGGTGAGCTGGCGCAAATGGTCAGCGACGCGGTGGGTTATCAGGGCGAGATTGTCTTTGACACCGAACGACCTGACGGGACGCCGCGCAAGCTACTTGATGTCAGCCGTTTGCACAGCCTTGGGTGGCGTGCGTCGGTACCCCTCGAGCAGGGCGTAAGAGAAACTGTCGCCTGGTTTCGCGAGCACGCGGACACCGTGCGTGAGCGATAGCGAAACCAATACCGCCGGGACTGGCGTCCGCCTGTCCATCATTACCGCGACGTTTAACGCGAGCGCCACGCTGCAGCACTGCATCGACAGCGTCGCAGCGCAAACCTGCAGCGTCGAGCACGTTGTCGTGGACGGCGGCTCCAACGATTCAACGATGCAAATTGTCGAAGCCAACGGCGAGCACATTGCACGCTCTGTCAGTGAATCCGATGACGGTCTTTACGACGCCATGAACAAAGGCGTTGATCTGTGCCGCGGTGACGTCATTGGCATACTCAACGCCGATGATTTTTACGCCGACGATTGGGTTCTGGAGAAAGTATCGCAGGTGTTCCAGGATCCGTCAGTCGATGCTTGCTACGGCGATCTGCTGTACGTGGCCGAGGACGACATCGAACGTGTTACCCGCACGTGGCGTTCCGGACACTATTCACACAAACGGTTTTTGTGGGGGTGGATGCCGCCACACCCGACGTTTTTCGTGCGGCGCAAACTGTACGACGACTTTGGTCGATTCAATCTGAGTCTCGGGTCGGCCGCCGACTATGAGCTGATGCTGCGTTTCTTGTACAAACATCGAGCCAGCGCTCACTATCTGCCGCACGTGCTGGTCAAAATGCGGGCGGGCGGAGTCAGCAACGCGTCGTGGTCGAACCGGCTCGCGGCGAACCGGATGGACCGCCGGGCCTGGCAAGTCAACGAACTCTCGCCGCTGCCGTGGACCACGCTGGTCAAGCCGGCGCGCAAAGTGTTGCAGTGGCTTTGAGCGATCACTTGCTTCGGATAGCGCCGGCGTGTGTGGAATAGCCGGCCTGCTGGGGCCGCTGTCGGCTGGCAGAACACTGCGTGACGCAATCGTCCCGATGACCGGCGCCATGACGCTGCGCGGGCCGGACGCTCAACAGCATTGGGTAGACCGGGAGCGAGTTGCGCTCGGTCACGCGCGCCTGTCGGTGATCGATCTGAGCGAGGCGGCCAATCAGCCATTCACGTCGGCTTGTGGTCGTTACGTCATGGTTTACAACGGCGAGGTCTACAACTATCGCGCGCTGCGCGATCAGCTGCGCGCGGCTGGTAAAACGTTTCAGACGCAGTCAGACACAGAAGTCGTCATTGAAGCGATTGCGGCCTGGGGAGCGACCGAGACCGCCCGCAAGCTCATCGGTATGTTTGCAATCGCCGTGTGGGATCGTGAATCCGAAGTGCTGACACTCATTCGCGACCGGCTCGGCATCAAACCACTGTGCTACGGCATTGTTGACCAGACGCTCGTGTTTGCATCGGATCTGAACGCCGTTCGTCAGATGCCGGGGTTCAACGCCACAGTTAATCGTGACGCGCTCGCATTGTTCGCACGACACAGCTACGTGCCAGCCCCCTATACGATGTTTGACGACGTGTGGAAACTCCAACCCGGGTGCATTGTCACGATTGCTCCGGACGCCGACTACCGCGCGTTGCAGCCGGCGCCATATTGGTCAGCCCGTGACGTGGCGAGGGACGGTCGCACGGTCATGGCTTCGCCCGGCGATTATCCGGCGCTACTGGATGAACTGGACGCGACACTGCGCACCGCGGTTCGGGACCGGCTCGTCGCAGACGTGCCCCTCGGCGCGTTTTTGTCCGGCGGCATCGATTCGTCGCTCGTGGTCGCTTTGATGCAGCAAGAGGGCAGCGATGCCGCGCGCACGTTCAGTATCGGCTTTGACGACCCACAATATAATGAAGCGCCGCATGCGGCGGCGGTCGCCGCACACTTGGGCACCAATCACACTGAGCTCTACGTTACCGAGCGCGACGCGTTGGACGTTATCCCGAAACTGCCGTTCATGTACGACGAACCGTTTGCCGATTCGTCGCAAATTCCGACCTTTATCGTCAGCCAACTCGCCCGAAGCCAGGTGACGGTGGCGTTGTCCGGTGACGGCGGTGATGAGCTCTTTGGTGGCTACCGTCGCTACGCGTTGTGCGAATCAATGTGGGCGCGTGTCGGTCGAATTCCGCGCCCGTTGCGCAGAGCGGCCGATGCGTTACTGCAAACATTGCCCGAGTGGCTGATCAACACCATGTCTCGCCCCGTGGCGCGCGCGGCAGCGCGTTTCGGACGCAGTGGTCGTCCGGCCGATATGGTTCGCAAAGTGGCGGCGTTGGTCAATGCCCGCGACGCCGTCGAGCTGTATCGGTATCTGGTGTCATTCTGGTCGGAGCCGCACAGTCTGGTGATCAATGGTACCGAGCCGTCCAACACGTTCGTCGACGGTTCGGCAGTCCTTGACGGCCTGCCGCTGTACGAGCAAATGATGTTGCTCGATTCGGTCACCTATTTGCCCGACGATATTTTGTGCAAGGTCGACCGGGCGAGTATGGCGGTAAGCCTTGAGGCGCGCGTCCCGCTGCTCGATCATCGCGTTTTTGAGCTGGCGTGGCAGTTACCGTTTTCGGCCAAAGTGGACAACGGTGTGTCCAAACGCGCGCTGCGCGATGTGCTGTATCGCTACGTGCCCCAAACGCTGATTGACCGCCCCAAAAAAGGCTTCAGCGTCCCCATCGGTCGGTGGCTGACCAACGAGTTGCGTGACTGGGCGGAGGACTTGCTGGACCCGACCAGGATGGCGAGCGAGGGCTATCTCGACGCCGCTCAAGTCACGGACATCTGGCGCGAACATACCTCGGGTGAGCGCAACGGTCAGGGGCGTCTGTGGCCGGTACTGATGTTTCAGGCTTGGCTGCGCCGCGAGGCAACCTGATCACCGGCAGGTCGCTAGCTTCTGGCGCGTGCCAGAACGTCGTCGTAGTATTCACGATAGGCTGAGACCATCCGGTCAACGGTGTAGCCCTCCGCCACGATCTTGCCACGCTGTGCGAGTTTTTTAGCAAGCCCGGGGTCGCCCGCCAGTTGTTCAAGTCGTTGCGCAAGTTCCAGAGGTTTATTCGGGTCAAACATCAGGCTGCTTTGTGAGTCGCCAACAATGGCTCGATTGGCACCGATGTCGGACAAAATTGTTGGCGTGGACAGTGCCATCGCCTCGACAACCACGTTGGGCATGCCTTCAGTCCAGGACGGCAGCAACAGGGCATCGGCGTTGACGATGCGTTGATAGACGTCACTGACGTAGCCTTCGAACTCAATCAGATGACCAACGTCTTTTTCGGCAACCATTTTTTCAAACGCCGCCAGCTCGAAGCCGTCACCGCATACACTCAGGCGAATGGGCGTATTGGCGGGCAGCAATGACAACGCGCTGGCCATGCACTGCCAGTTTTTCTCGGGCACAATTCTGCCGACGTAGAGTACCTGAAAGTTCTCGGATCGAGTTGGTGCGTTGAGATCGTCAACCGCGGGTACGCTGACCGCATTCGGAATCAAGCGGCCGTGCTGACGATCGAACATTCTTTGATAGGGTCGCTGGCACAGCTGCGGCAGCGTGTTGCTAATGACGCCGTTGCCAAGTGCCCAGCTAGTGCAAAAATCGATCAAACCGAGCCAGTTGCGAAATCGCTTGGCTGAACGAAACGACGTCACAATCGGAACGCCGCGACGATTCGCCATGACGCAGGCGGGCACCGTCATGACAGGTGGAAGCCACGCGTGAACCAAATCCGGTTTTACGGTATCGATGGCTTCGCCGACACTGCGAAACACGCCCAGATCGAGTTTGTGGCGCCGATGAAAGCGGATCAAGTGGCGATCCGGGTGCACCGCAGCCTTGCCAGCCTCCATGTAGAACGTGCTGTGCTCGAGTCCGTGCTGATGCTCATGGGCGCACAGTAAATCGAGTTGGCGCTCAGCCCCACCGCCAGACAGCGCATGAGTGCAATGCAGAACTTTAAGCGGTTTCATACCGACGTCGCGGCGCCGATGCTAGCGCGCGCGACTCGCTGCTTGGCCAACGGGAAGTTGCGTGCGGGGTGTTGGTACCAGGAGTTTCTTTAACGGCCAGAGCAGCAGAACCGGCCAGATAAGCCCGCGAATAATCATCAAGTAGGTGAAGCGCGGCAACATGGCAACGAGCCCGGCGAAATAGCAAAAAATAACGGCGACCATGATTGACCCGCTGTTGCTGGTATAGCGCCTGACCATGTTGGCAATATACCCAAGCAGTATCAGTCCAATCACCACACCGGTCGGACCGAAATCGACGTACAGATCGGCCACAATGGTTGTACCGGCGCCAGCGGTGGCGTTCGGCCCAAGAATGTACCAGGTCAGAAATGTGGAACTGCTGTTGTATTCCACATCGAGACTGTCCCCGAGAAACAGCGAGCGGCCGAACGGAATAATACCCACCAGTTCCAGGATTTTGAGATCGCCCCCGAAGTAGTCGTGTTCTTTGGGCACGGCCGTCACGGCAGCCAGCATGACGCCGCCGCTCGCGGCGATGTTATTCAGGCCGCTGGTGATCGATGCATCGCTGGACGTGACGGCCTTGCCGATTTCGGCCAGTGAACGCTCGCTCGCGGTGCGCGAAATCTGCACGGCACTCATCAAAAACGCTCCGGCAACCAGTCCTGCCACCATCACCGGCAGCGAGATTCGTCGGTAGTAGCTTGAGTAGGCAAATAGCGCAACGGCAAGCGTATTGACGAACTCGCTGCGATCACCAAGCACCAGGTGCATCAACAAAATAGCGCCCAGTGTGGCAAGCGCAATTTTGCACTTGGGAATGTAGGCTTTGCCGTCAGAGTGAGCGACCAACACGATGGCAATGCCGAGCTTTACGAAAATGCCCGACAGCATGTAAATGGTACGGGTTGCCAGGTTGCCGACGGCAGAGCCGGTGTAGTTGCCGTCGAATGCGGCAGCGCCAAAGTAGAATGCGTAGGCGAGAGTGAGAGCCGCGCCGCCAAAGAAAATCAGATTGCCGATGGTCTTCCAGTGTTGCCGGCCAAGCAGTTCCACCTGTTCTTCCGACGTGATCCCGGGCTTCAAATTGTAGCCAAAAATGAACGCGGCCATGCCCATCAAAGACAGCGCAACGGCACGGTTGACGTGCTTGCTGTACTCGGGCGGCCAACCGTCAATGGACACCATGTCGTAACTCAGCGCAATCCAGATCCAGAAGTGCACGAAGAAATACATTAGCAAGAAGGCCAGATCGATCTGGATCCAGCTGCGAATGCCACGGACCTTTACGTTATTGAACGCTTGAAACACGACCAGCAGTGCGGCGATGACGGAGTACGCCTTGACCGCTGAAGGATCAAAGCCGCGCCCAACCATCGAGTAGGCAAAAATCGTAATGATCAGAAAGAAAGTGGAGGAACTGATCAGCCAGGCGGCTCGCATTCCACGGTTCATGATAGCGTTTCCGCAACGGATTGGATGGTCACTGTGCTGGTCTTTAGCATCATTTATCTAGTCCGTAAACTGAACTTCAATCAGACGAAAATCTTTACCCGGTATACTCAACGCCGTTGACGCGGTTACCGGCTCGAACGCCGCATCGCGCGACAGACGATAACGCCGTGGTGTCTTGCCCGGCAGCGCAAGCGCACACTGTGCGACCAGCGAAACCCGGCGCTGCGTCTGCGCTGTCACATTCGCGGTGACGAGCAGTGCTCGCTTGTCCCGCTGGTGACGATAGACGCTGGTGACGATGTCGCCAGGCGTTTGCTGCCCAAGTGCCCAGTATCCGTGAAAGTCGGCGTCGCTGACGCCGAATGCGTCAAGAAATCCGTAGACGGCGCCTTTTTCTTCGATGGAGGCCAGCGAGATCACCGGCGAATCGTGCAACAGCGCCAGCGCAAAGAAATTTCGCGTTGCTTTGCGTAGCTGCGGTCGCGCCATCCACTTGGCGCTGGACAGTCCACGCGGGCGTTTGGGTTCCTGTTTCAGCTGCAGGCTCCACAATTCCGACAGCCACTGCGTGACAACGCCGTATTGTCCGGGCGCCATCTTCGAGCGCACGACGTCGAGACTTGCCGACGCCATGTAATCGAGGTTACGCAGATGGTGCGTGAACTCTTCGCCTTGCACCATGGCCGTGACAAACGTGTAGGCGGGAATGATGGTGCCCGACGAATTGTGCACGTAGATCACACCGCGTTTGTTTTTTCGATGGAACAGCATGGCGAGGCGTTTATAGAATTCGCGAACCGCCAGAATATCGGTGGATGACTGTACGACACCGTTCGAGTCGGTCCACGCACCGTGGTGCGGATTGTTGGAATCAATGACCTGTCCCTGATCAAAGTACAATCCCTCGAATCCCAGTTCGTCGATCAGCGGGTCGAAGCGTTCGATCAGGTAATCGGTGTAGCCCGCGGCGCGATGCGACAACCACGGTCGTGGAATCTTCGCGGTAAACGGTCGGTCTGAACCCGGCGGAATAACGTACGGCGGTAGCGCTTGCCACTGCGTTTCGTTGTCAAGAAACTGCGGGTCAACGCCCGATAAAGTGTGACCGGAGAAATAGGGCAAGCGGTCAACGCCGATGGCTCTGGCTTTGGCGAGCAGGGCGCGGTTTTTTGTCAGTCCCGGGTAAGACTGCTTGTCGATGGCCGGGAGTCTGAGTTTGGCCCGATCCTGATATTCGGTGTACGGGTAATTCTGGTGTGCGAAGGCGGTAATCCACCACATTTGCACGTTGCCGTACTCGGCGTGTGCCGGCGCGATGGCTTGTACGACGCGATCGCTGCGCCAGGCGGAGCCCAGATCGCGCACTGGTGTCATTAGAAAATTGAGCTTCATGCGTCGCGGTGCGTCCAGCACGTAGCGCGACCCGATCAGATGCTGCGTGATGTGCACCCGATCCTGGCGCGTCTCGACGTCGGTAACCGTGGCGCCATTCCAGATCCACCCTTCGGCGTTATCGGCAAACACCCACAGCGAACGACGACCGTCGGGCAAGCCAACGGCATTGAGAAATTTCCCGTGATAGTCAGGCTCAAACACGATGTGCTTGCGTTGTTGCCGAATCGTCGCTGCCTCAAACTTCAGCATCTGCACGGATGGCGTGGCGGGCACGCTGACATCAAAACGCAGGTTGCTGACCGTGACAGCGCGAGTCGGGTCGAGCGCAATATCGACCTGGGCAACTCCGTCGTATTCGATGCGCGTGGTGACTGTGACCGGTACGGCGTCGCCAATCTGGCCGCGCGTTCGAATCTCCACGTGCGAGTCGTAATTGGCCGTGACCGCAAAGTCGGTCGCGGTGACAACTTGCTCAACGCCGTCGACTGTGGCGATCAGTCGCATTGGACCGGCCGCTTGCTCGCCGTCAACGAGCAGAGAGTCGGGCAGTACTCCGCGACCCCAGCTGTACTCGCGATTTGCACCCAAACGCACGGATTTTCCCGAGACGCGCAGCTTGGCGAACCCGGGCAGTATCGTTTGTGCCGGTGAGGGAGCGAACGCCGCCTCGGTTTGAGGTGAGAGCTTGTTTGGTGTTGGATTACCCAGCGCCCGCCCCGGCACCGTCGGCGGCTCACTGCACGCAACGAGCAGCGCAGCCACGACGCCGCAAAGCAAATAGCGACTGGCCCGCCTCGCGGGGGCAATCGGCAGCACCAAAGCAGGTCGCGAACTGGGTTTCATCGGCGGCTCGGTAAAGGTAGATATCCGGACGGCATGAGCAGGCTGGAACACTGCCGTTTTGAGCGCAAATTGTAGCCGCTGGCAGCACTTTGGTCCAGTTGGCAAAGTGGCTCAAACACTTTGTATTTCCTGCTACTATCCGCTGCGCACGGCGCGCTGGTGGTTATGGTAACCGTCCATCGCGAGTGCGGTCACAAAGGATGCGGTAGATCGTGAACATTTTGTTCCTGACGCAGGGTTACAAACCGGCTTTTCGCCTCGGCGGACCCATCGTCTCGGTGTCGGCGCTGGCGGAGACACTCGTACAGCTTGGTCACGAGGTGTCTGTGGTGACGACCAACTCGAATTTCGACCAGTCGCTCGATGTGCCGTTGGGTGTGCCGCATGACGTTGACGGCGTGACGGTGCGATATTTCGAGCGTCGCGAAATCCTGTCCACGTTGTTCCCGTTCATCCCCTATTTTCGCCGCAGCCGTGGATTCTCCTATTCCCCGGACATGGGGCGGTACTTGCGCGGTTTGAGCCACAAGTTTGACGTCGTTCATACGCAGCTGCCCTTTACCTATCCGACGATTGCCGGCGCGCGCTACGCACGGCGGACGCAGACCCCGCTGTTCTACAACCAGCGTGGCGTGTTTCATCCAAACAGCCTGAATTTTCGTTCCGTCAAGAAACGCCAGTACATCAAATGGATTGAACGCCCGATTCTGGATCAGGCGGCGGCGCTGGTGGCGCTGACGCAAACAGAAGTGGGCACGTTCGCGGCGCTGGGTACCCAAACACCTGCAGAGGTTGTTCCGAACGGCATTGCGGCACAGCGCTATCGCACCATACCGAAGCGCGCGCCCGCCGGTGTATCGGCGCAGGCTCAGGTTGTTCTGTTTCTCGGGCGGCTGCATCCGTCGAAAGGCGCGGACAGTTTGCTCGAGGCCTTTCTAAAGGTGGCCGCAGAACATCCGGATGCGACACTGGTGCTCGCCGGCCCGGACGAGTTCGAGCTCGAAGACAAATTTAAGGCGCAGGTCACGTCACATGGTCTGACTGAGCGCGTCGTTTTTCCCGGAATGGTCATTGGTGACGACAAGCTCGATTGGCTCGCGCGGGCCGACCTGTTTGTGTTGCCCTCGCATGGTGAGGGCTTTTCGATGGCAATTCTCGAGGCGCTGGCCAGCGCGACGCCGGTGCTCATTACGCCCGCCTGCAATTTCCCGGAAGTCGAGAGTGCAGGGTGTGGCGTTGTGTCGGCAAATGCCCCGGCCGAGCTTGCGAACAGACTGCGTTCGCTGTTGTCTGACCCGCAGGAGCTGGTGCGCATGGGCCAGGCAGGCCGTGAACTTATGGTCAATGAGTACACGTGGGAACGCATCGCGGGCAAGCTCCTGGGCGTGTACGAGCGCGGTATAGCAAGGTTTTCGCAACGCGAACGGTGAGGCCGGTAAGGCGATCACGACGCTCCTTGACGGAGCGTATGGACGGACGCGGGCGCCAGCTTAAGTTACGTCGGCGACAGAGCGCAGCAAAGGCACGTCTCGTGGTAACCTAGAGGGCCGTTCGGGCGCGCTGCGCAGGTACGATTTGTGTGGCAATAACCAATGAAGTTCAGGAGCAAACATTGAACGAGATTACCGACGGCGGCGCACGACGCCTTCCCGTGGCACTGATTTTGACGCTGGTGGTGGTTGCCGTTGCGTTGATAGGCACCTTCTGGACCAGTTTGTCGTTCATGGCGGAGCAGTGGCAGCGTGAAGAATACAGTCATGGCTACCTGATCCCGGTCATCGCCCTGTTTCTGCTGTGGCGTCAGCGTCGCGATTTGCTGGCGACCAACTGGCGCGGCATGTGGTTTGGCGTTGCGATGGTCGTTTTCGGGCTAACGCTGATGATTCTCGGTGAGCTCAGCGCCATTTACACGATTGTGCAGTACGCGTTTCTGATTACGCTGGCGGGATTGGTTATGGCTCTGGTGGGCGGGGCCGGCATGCGTTACCTGTGGGTGCCGCTGGTCTATCTGGTGTTCATGATTCCGTTGCCGGCGTTCCTTTACAACAACTTGTCGTCACAGTTGCAGTTGATCTCCTCCGAGATCGGCGTGGCGGTCATTCGGGCGTTTGGCGTCAGCGTGTATCTGGAAGGCAACGTGATCGACCTGGGCATCTATCAGCTGCAGGTGGTCGAAGCCTGTAGTGGTTTGCGTTATCTGTTCCCGCTGATGAGTTTTGGCTTTCTGTGCGCGTATTTGTTCCGCGGTCGCTGGTGGCAGCGCACGATCGTGTTTTTGAGTTCGATTCCATTGACGGTGTTGATGAACAGTTTCCGCATCGGCGTGATTGGCGTGCTGGTGAACCGCTGGGGTATCGAACAGGCTGAAGGGTTTTTGCACTCGTTTGAGGGCTGGATCATCTTCATGGCGTGCGTCGGCTTGCTGTTCCTTGAAATCATCCTGCTGATGAAAATCACCGGCGACAAGCGCACGCTCAGCGAAGCATTCAATGTCGATTCGGGCGATCCCATCGCCGATCCGGCTCATCTGTCTAACAAGACGCCAACCACGCCGCTGATAGTCGGTCTGGGCGCGCTGCTGCTAACGGCATTTGGTGCCCAGTACCTGCAGGAGCGTCCGGAAGTGGCGGTGCCTCGTGCGTCCTTCGTCGATATGCCCGCAACGCACGGCGACTGGACCGGTCGCACGGTGCCGGTGGAGCAGCAGTTCCTCGACACGCTGCAAATGGAAGACTGGCACAGTGCCAGCTACCGCAACGCGGCGTTGACGTCGACGCCTGTGACATTATGGGTCGCGTATTACTCAAACCAGCGCAAAGGCGCGTCGGCGCATTCGCCACGCAGCTGCCTGCCTGGAGGCGGCTGGCGTATCGATGAGCTGGCCAATCACGACGTTGCCAACGTACCGGGGATCGATGGCGCGCTGACAGTCAATCGTATGGATATTTCCTACGGCGAGCAGCGCACGCTGGTGTACTACTGGTTTAAGCAGCGCGAACGACACCTGACCAACGAATATCTCGTCAAATGGTATTTGTTCTGGGATGCGTTTACGCGTAACCGAACGGACGGCGCGCTGATCCGCGTGACGATGCCGGTTGGGCGCGGTATGAACATCGAACAGGCGGACGAGGCTTTGTCGACGTTCATTCGCGAGAGTTATCCCGCCATCGCAACGCGCGTGCCGGACTAGCGCATTTCATTGCATTCCGGCGCGGTGCGCCGGTGTAGTGCTGCCGTTTCCTAATGACGCTTTTCTCCAGCTTTTTCATCTCGCTGCTGGTCAGTATGTTGCTGGTGCCGCCGTTGGTGCGGCTGTCGGCAAAGCTGGGTCTGGTCGACGTGCCGGACGATCGAAAAGTGCACGAAGGCGTTATTCCACGCAGCGGCGGCATCGCCATCGCGGCGGGCGCATTGGCGCCGCTTCTAATCTGGTGGCCGGATGAAACGCTGCTGCGTGCACTGACACTCGGCGCGCTGGTCATCTTTGTTTTCGGCGTCCTCGACGATCAGCGCGGATTGCACTACGCGTGGAAATTTTTCGGGCAGTTGCTGGCCGCTGGCATTGTGGTCGGTGCGGGTTTACGCATTGAGATCGTACCGTTCATGGGTATCGATCCGGTGTCGGCGTGGTTGTCCATCCCGCTGACCATTGTCTTCATTGTTGGTGTGACCAACGCGATTAATTTGTCCGACGGTTTGGACGGTCTGGCGGCCGGCACGTCGCTGGTGGCGCTGGCGGCGATCGCGTGGATGTTCTTCCAGGTGCAGGCCATTTCACTGGCTCTGATCACACTGGCAACGCTCGGCGGTGTGTGCGGTTTTTTACGCTACAACAATCATCCTGCCGTCATTTTTATGGGCGATACTGGCAGCCAGTTTTTGGGCTTTGTCACGGCCGCGCTGGCGATAATTCTCACACAGCGCACCAACCCGGCGCTCAACCCTGCGCTCCTGCTGCTGCTGCTGGGGCTACCCATTCTGGATACGTTGACGGTCATGGTTTGGCGTATTCGCCGCGGGCGCTCGCCGTTTTTGCCCGATCGCAATCACTTTCACCATCGGCTGCTCGATTTTGGTTTCTACCACTACGAAGCGGTATCGGTGATTTACGTCGCGCAGGCGGTCATGGTAGCCGCCGGTTTCGTACTGCGTTACGAGAGTGATGTGACCGTCGTCGGCACTTACGTCCTGCTGTCGGCACTGATTGTCGGGGGGTTTCGTGTGGCGCGAATCTTACGGTTCAACGTACACAGCGCCGAGGCGGACGGCGCGGCGACCGGTCGCCAGTCAGCGCTGCGCCGACGTTTCCCAAGGCTACCGCACTTCGTGGTGCGCCTTACCGAAATAATGGTGGGCGTGCTGTTGTTGTTAGCCGCGTTCTACCCGACCGAAGTGACCCGGGATTTTGCGCTGTTGAGTCTTGCGCTGGCGGCGTTCGCCGTGTTGTCACCGTTTCTGCCAAGCCGATTGCGTGACGTGTCGGCGCGCCTGTCGATTTACCTGGCCGGCGTCGCGGCGATTCTGGCGTTTGTCGGCGAGTCGCAGATCGCCGGGCTGGAATCCGGGCACGTCAACGCCGTGTTCCTGATCGTGGGCGCTTTTTTGCTCGGCGCGATCCGCATGACCGGGCGCGATCAATTTCGTACCACGCCGCTGGATTTTCTGGTCGTCATCTTCGTGCTGGTCGTGGTGATTGGCGCAAGCATGCAGGCGGACTCGGTGACGCGTTTTCAACTCGCTGACACCGCCATCCGTCTCGCGGTGTTTTTCTATGCCAGTGAGTTTCTGTGCCGTCCCGAGCGCCCGAAAAGTCTGATTTTGCCCATCTGTGCGGTGTTCAGCCTGTCCGTGCTTGCCGGCCGCGGCTTGTTCTGAGCCCCTGCGCCGGCGCGACGGCTCGCCAGAGCGATTTTCCTTCCGAACGGTTTCACCGGACCGCAATTTTTGCTGTAATGGCGCGCTGGGCGCTACGCTGACGACATAATAAATGAGGGTAACAATGAACGTAAGAATTCTGGTTCCGGCACTGGTGGCCGTCGTGCTGGCCATGACGGGCTGTGGCGGCAAGGAAGATCGTGCGGCAACCTATTTGGAGCGCGCTCAGGCGGCGTTTGACCAAGGCGACCTGATCAAGGCTCAGCTCGACGCAAAAAACGCCCTGCAGATCCTGCCCAACAATTACGAGGCCAGCTACCTTCTGGCGGAGATCGCCGAGAAAGAGAACCGCCCTCAGGATATGGTGGCGTTTCTGCGCCGATCGGTGGAAATCAATCCGAACAGCGTGGAAGCCCAGGTCAAAATGGGGCGCATTTGGGCAGCGGCCAACCGCATCGAAGAAGCGCGCGATGCCGTGACGGCCATCGAGACCGCCGATCCCGGTAATCTTGAGGGCAAAGTACTGGGCGCCATTGTATTGATGCGCGAGGGCAAACTCGATGAAGCCCGCGCACTGGGTCGTGAAGTGTTGGAAAAGGAGCCGCGCAATATCAGTGCGTTGGCGTTCCTGGCGTCGTCGTGGCAGCGCGATGATATTGAGAAGTCGCTGGGCTACCTCGGGCAGGCCATCAACTATGAGCCGGAGAACCAGTCACTGCGAGTCGTCAAAGTGTCCATTCTTCAGTCCCAGGGCCGCTTGGAAGAAGCCGAGCAGGAACTGCGCGATCTGATCTCCCGCTTTCCCGAGGAAAACGCCTACCGTTACGGTTTAGCGCGCTACCTCGTGTCGGTCGATCGCAAAAGCGACGCCGAGCAGGTGCTGCGGAATCTGGTGCAGGCCGACCCTGAGGATTTGACCGCGAAACTGAGCCTGGCGCAGTTTCTTGGCCAGCAGGGTAATGCGGACGGTGCCGTGGCGCTGCTGCAGCAATACATCGAGGAAGAACCAGAAATCTATCAGTTCCGCTTTGCTCTGGGTCAAACCCATGCGGTCATGCGGGCCGACGACAAGGCGCGCGAAGTCTACCGCGACATCATGGCCCGTGACGGCAAGAACGTGCACGGTCTGTCCGCACGCACGAAACTGGCGGCGCTGGAGTTTTCGCGTGGCGACCGCGCGTTGGGCGAGCAACTGATCACCGAAGTGCTGGCGGAAGAGCCGGGCAATCCGGACGCGCTGACCATGCGCGCCAGCGTGTCGCTCAGCAACCGCGAGTTTGATGACGCCATCGGCGATTTGCGTAACGTGCTGCGGGCGGACCCAACGCGCGAGAACGCGCAGCTGCTGCTGGGCAAGGCCTACATCCAGGGTGGTCAGAACGCACTGGCGATTGAGGCCCTGCAGAATCTGGTCGAAGCGCATCCGAAAAACGCGGACGCGCGTAAGGATCTGGCACGCCTTCTGGTACGGGCATCGCGTTGGGACGATGTACGCAGCGTCTTGGAGGAGGGCGTACGTCAACAGCCGAACGATCTGGCCATTTCCAGGCTTTATATCGATTCTTTGCTGCGTGCCGAGGACTGGCCTGCCGCAGAAGCCCAGGCGCAGCGTATTCTGGATATGGATCCAACCAAGGCATTGGGTCACTACGTAAAAGGTCGGGTGGAACAAGCCAGCGGCAATTACGAGCAAAGCGTCAATTCCTTCCAGGTTGCTCTGGATATCGATCCCGAATCCGCTGAATCCCTGACGTCCATGGTGCGCAGCTTCATGGCGCTCAAGGACAACGACCGGGCAGTGACCTATCTCGAATCGTTCGTTGCTGCGAACCCGACGCTTGCCCACGGTGTAAGCCTGCTGGGTGAAATGCAGGCGCGTACCGGTGATTGGGCTAGCGCTGAGGCGTCGAACCTGCGCGCGCTGGATCTCCAGGAATCGTGGTTGCCAAGCTACCGCAACCTGATCGGTGTCTATCTGCGTAATAAAGAGCTCGACAAAGCGACCGGCATTGTCGAGCGCGGATTGGCCGCCTCTCCGGGCAATAGCGAGCTCTTGCTGCTGGAAGCCAATATTCTGGAGCAAAACGGCGATTTCGCCCGGGCGATCGCCAACTACGACAAAATTCTCACTCGCAACCCCAATTTGGCGGTGGCAGCCAACAATTACATCGCCCTGGTAGCGGATCATCAGAATGATGCCGATACGCTGGCCAAGGCAAAAACCTTCTCCGAGAGCTTTGACGGAACCGATAACCCGATATTCCAGGATACGGTTGGCTGGATGAACTACCGTATGGGCAATTTCAATGAAGCGAGAAAACTGCTGGAATCGGCGGTGGACCGGGCAGGCCAACTGCCCCAGCTGCGCTATCACCTGGGAATGACTTACTTCAAGCTAGATCGCCTCGCAGACGCTCGGCGTGAGCTGGAAGCGGCGCTGGCTGGGGACAATCCGACCTTCACCGGGGTGGAAACAGCGCGTGAGACTCTGTCTCAACTATAATGCGTCAAAAAACTGGCGACGCATTGTTAAGTGCCTCTTGCACATAAGGTAAAGATGCCATAACCTTGCGTCCAGTCTGTCGTCCTGCCCAGGGTACGCGTGGGTGAGGCGGTTAGGTTAGGCGCGAGTCTTTGTACGAGCGTCGATAAACTTGACAGAGTGATTACCTCTGACCTAGCGTACGAGGCGAAATCTCTATAAAAACAACGTCTTAAATGTTTGGCATGATAATTGGATTGTTGTTGACCGACGTTGCAATTGCTGGCGTCCACCTGGGTTCAGGCGGGTCAGGGATTGATAATACTGAAACTCGGCAATAGCCAGTTAACTATCAACAAATATCTTTCTCGAGGGAGATGACTTAAAAATGACTATCAAGAAAATGATCGGAGCCGTTGCTCTGATGGGTCTGATGGCTTCCGCGAACGCTGCTAGCGTTTCGCTGATCTATACGGGCGGCAACGACATCGACGACGACGGCGCAATCCTTGCTGCTGGCGGCGACGTACTCAGCTTTGACCTGGTAATGGACTTCACCGACCGCATCACCCTGGGTGGCGGTTTTGACGTCAACTGGGACACCGCTGGTCTTGGCAATGTTGAATACACCAGTGCTGGCTTCGGCGACCCTTCGTTCGGTCGTGATCCAGTAATGGAAGACGGTCGCCTGTTCAACGGCGCTGTTGGTAACTTCAACGGCCTGACCGAAGGCACGATTGCTTCGATCTCGTTCACCGTTATCGGCACCGAAGGCGATTTCGCAATCGCTCCTAGCGGCACCGACGGCGACAGCGGTCCTTGGATCGACGGCATCACGTTTGTCGACGTCATCGAAAACGTTGAGTACAACGGCGCAAACGTTCGCGTTGTTCCTGTACCAGCTGCTGTTTGGTTCATGCTTTCGGGTCTTGGCGCTCTGATCGGCTTCGGTCGTCGTAAAGCTGCCTAAGGCTACTTAAGCCCATCGGGGTCGGCGTTGGTTCGAACGAACGGACGCGATCTTGAGAAAAACCCGGTGACTTCGGTCCCCGGGTTTTTTTATGCCTGATGGTCTACGT
>JBGCFP010000114.1:0-42018 GCA_045107005.1 Gammaproteobacteria bacterium | reverse complement strand
ATCGAAGCAGTGCAGCGTTGTGTCCGGGCTGGTTATGCCTTGCCCCAGCAAAAGCTTGATGGCTTCGATGGCACCCAAGCTGCCCATCACGCCGACCAAAGGTGTCATAACGCCTTGACCGACGCAGTCTTCGCCCGTTTCATCGTCGCGCTGATAGAGACACGCATAGCACGGCGCCTCGGTTACGCGCGCGTCAAAAACGGCCAATTGTCCCTCGTGGCGAATCGCGGCAATGCTGACCAGCGGCACGGCGCCGCGCACGCAAGCGGTGTTCACGTCGAAGCGTGTGCGAAAGTTGTCGCTGGCGTCGACCACCACATCGTGTTGCGCAACGTGCTCGCACAGTTCCTCGATAGAAAGCCGGCGATCCACCTGCACGGTGCGTACGCCTGGATTGCGGGCTTCGATGTAGCGCGCGGCGGATTGCGTTTTGCTCTCGCCAAGCGCGCCCATCCCGTGCAACGGCTGTCGCGGCAGATTGGACAGATCCACCTGGTCGAAATCATTGAGCGTGAGCAAACCGATGCCGGCGCCCGCGAGGTAGCTGACCACCGGAGACCCGAGGCCGCCCAGCCCGACCACCATCACACGGGCGGCGGCAAGTTTGGCTTGGCCGTCCTCGCCCCAATCGGGTAATGCGATCTGACGGGCATAGCGCAAGGCGTCTTCGGCGTTGTGCGTGCGGTTCATCACGTAAATGGTAGCTCAGGTTCGACGGCCATCGGCAATCCTTTATACTCTGGCCGGTTTAGGCAACGAAGAGGCGGCATGGGCGGATCGCATCAGGACTGTTTGCGCGCGACAGGGTTGGAACTGTGGCGCGGCGACCGCTGTTTATTCCGCGATCTGAATCTCGCCGTCAGCGCGGGCGAACTGCTTCATGTGACGGGCGCCAACGGCAGTGGCAAGACCAGTTTGCTGCGTGTGCTGACCGGGTTGTCGCGACCGGAAGAGGGCACCGTGGAGTGGAACGAACGGTCGATCCATCGAGCGCGCCAGGCGTTCCAGCTGGATATGGGCTACGTCGCCCATCACGACGGTGTGTACGACGATTTGACGCTGAGTCAGAATTTGCAGTGGGGCGCGGGTTTGCATCGTGACATTAGCCCGCAGACGGTGCGGGAGTACTTAGAAGAGATTGGCCTTGGGTTCGCGCTTGATGTGCCGGCGTACGCGCTGTCGGCAGGTCAAAAACGCCGACTGTCGCTCGCAAGGGTGCATTTGAGCCAGAAACGACTGTGGATTTTGGACGAGCCACTGGCCAATCTGGATGTTGAGGCGCGTCAGTGGTGTGACGATTTGATCGCTCAGCACGTCCAAAATGGAGGTTTGGTGATTGCGACATCGCATCAGGCGCTCTGCGGCGACCGCGTGACCCGCCGCGAACTTGAGATTGTCGCGTGAATACGGCGGCGGTTTTGCGCCGACAGGCGTTGGTTGAGTGGCGACTGACGGTGCGGCGTTTTGGTGAGGCGCTCAATCCGCTGGTGTTTTTTGCGGCAACGGTAGCGTTATTTCCGATGGGCCTGAGCCCGGAGCCAGAACGCATGGCGGGCTATGCCGCAGGCGTGCTGTGGGTAGCTGCGCTGCTTGCGGTGCTGTTTGCCCAAGCGCGTCAGTTTCGGGCTGAGGCGTACAATGGGGTGCTGGAGCAGCTGGCCTTGAGCCCACAGCCACTGTGGCTGACGCTCAGCGCAAAGCTGGTCGTGCAGTGGGTGATACTGATCGGCCCGCTGTTGGTTCTGGCGCCAGCGTGCGCGTACGCGTTGAACCTGCCGGCACAAGGGGTCGGGACGTTGATGCTGGCGCTAACGCTGGCGACGCCAACCATGATCGTGCTCGGCAGTGTCGGCGCTGCACTAACGGTGCACGCACATCAAGGTGGGGCCTTGCTGACGGTTTTGGTGCTACCCATGCTGGTGCCGGTGCTTATTTTCGGTGCCAGAGCCACGGATATTGCCGCGTCGGGCCAAGCGGCAGACGGTGCACTGCTGTGGCTCGCGATGCTGGCGGTGCTGAGTGTAACGCTGGGTCCGTTCGCTATCGCGTTCTCGTTACGTACGAATTTAGACTAGGTTATCAATGGCTAAAGAACGAAAATTAAACTGGTTTATGCGGTGGTTTTATCGCATGTCGTCGCCACCGCATTTCTACCGGTGGGCCGGTCGCTACGCCCCCTGGCTTGGCGCCATGAGTTTGATTCTGGTGGTCTACGGCACCTACGGCGGGCTGGTCACATCACCACCGGACTACCAGATGGGTGAGGGCGTACGGATTATTTTTGTGCACGTTCCCTCGGCGTGGCTGTCTATGATGTCGTACACGCTGATGGCGATCGCGGCCGGCATCGGCTTGATCTGGCGCATGAAGCTGGCGCACGCCGTTGCAGCGTCCTGTGCACCGATCGGGGCCGCGTTTACGTTTCTCACGCTGGTCAGCGGTTCGCTCTGGGGCAAGCCCATGTGGGGTACCTGGTGGGAGTGGGATGCGCGCATGACGTCGGAACTGCTGCTGTTGTTTCTGTTTCTGGGCTATATCGCGCTGCGAAATTCGTTTACCGAGCGCGATAAGGCCGACCGGGTAAGCGCGATACTGGCCGTCGTGGGATTGGTCAACGTGCCGATCATTCATTTTTCGGTGGACTGGTGGAACACGTTGCATCAGCCAGCGAGCGTCACACGGCTCGGTGCGCCGGGTATTCATGCCAGCATGCTGACACCGCTGCTGGTCATGGCGATCGGTTTCACGCTGTTTTTTGCTTACGTGTTGCTGGTGCGAACACAAGGTGAGATCTTGCTGCGTGAGCGACAAACAAAATGGGTCAATGATCTTTAGCTTTGGTTGGTTTAAAGTAAATAAATTATGAACTTGGAAGATTTTTTTCACATGGGAGGTTACGCGATTTACGTGTGGCCTTCCTACGGCATTACGCTGGTCGTCATGCTGCTGACGTGGTGGTCAGCCCGACGCCGGCATGCGCTCGCTCTCAAGCGCGCCAAAGCGCGGGCGGCTCAGTCATGACGCCGCGCCAGCAACGCATGCTGACGGTGGGTCTGATTGTCGCTGGCGTTGGCGTCGCGGCGATGATCGGCGTCAAAGCCAGACAGAACGACATGCTGTTTTTTGTCGATCCGACCGCGATGGCGGCAGGCGAGTTTCCCACAGAGTCGCCGTTCAATCTTGGCGGCATGGTCGCCATGGACAGCTGGGACCGACCGACGGGGTCTCTGGCGAGCACCTTTGTCGTGACCGATTTTAAGAGTTCGGTGCCCGTGACTTACAGCGGTGTGTATCCGGATCTGTTCCGCGAAGGCCAGGGCGTGGTCGCGACCGGGCAGGTGAATGACGAGGGTGTGTTTGAGGCGACGAAAGTGCTGGCCAAGCACGATGAAAATTACATGCCGCCTAACGTCGCCGACGCGTTGAAAAAACGCCAGGCGGAAATGGATGCGGAAGCCGCAGCAGGCACTGCGCCATGATCCCGGAAATCGGCCAAACAGCGCTGATCATTGCCGCTCTGCTTGCCATGTGTCAGGCGGTGTTCTGTTTCGGCGGTTCGCTGCGCAATGACACGGGCTGGCTGGCAGCGGGACGGTCAGCCGCCATCGGTAACATGGTGTTTTGCGTCACCGCCTTTGGCGTGCTGATCAGTGCATTCGTGGCCAATGATTTCAGCGTTCAGTACGTAGCGACCAACTCGAACAGCGCGCTGCCCACGTATTATCGCGTGGCGGCCGTGTGGGGCGGGCACGAGGGCTCGTTGCTGTTGTGGATTACCGTACAGAGCATCTGGACAGCGGCCGTGGCAGCGACTGCCGGGCGGCTGCCACCGCGCTTTGGCGGCAAAGTGCTCGGCGTGCTCGCATTGGTCGGTCTGGGTTTTCTGCTGTTCACGCTTTACACCTCGAATCCGTTCCTGCGCTTCCCGGTGCCGCCGGCTGACGGACGTGACCTGAACCCGTTGCTGCAGGATTTCGGGCTGACCGTTCACCCGCCGATGCTCTACATGGGCTATGTCGGTCTGTCAGTCGCGTTCGCCTTTTCGGTCGCATCGATGCTGGAAGGTCGCCTGGATCCCAAGTGGGCAAAATGGACGCGTCCGTGGACCATGCTGGCGTGGATGTTCCTGACCTGCGGGATTGCGCTGGGTAGCTGGTGGGCTTACTACGAGTTGGGCTGGGGCGGCTGGTGGTTTTGGGATCCCGTCGAGAACGCGTCGTTTATGCCGTGGCTCGTGGCGACGGCGCTGATTCACTCGCTGTCGGTTACCGAAAAGCGCGGATTGTTTCAGGGTTGGACCATTCTGCTGGGCGTTAGCGGCTTTGCGCTGAGTCTGTTGGGCACGTTCCTGGTTCGCTCCGGCGTGCTGGTTTCGGTGCACAGTTTTGCCAGCGATCCCGAACGCGGCGTCTTCATTCTGGTGCTGTTCGGGATTGCCGTGCTCGGCAGCCTCATTCTTTACGCAGTGCGCGCGGATCGTTTTCGCTCGCAGGCCCAGTTTGACCTGCTGTCCAGAGAGACCGCGCTGCTGTTAAACAACCTTCTGCTGGTGGTGGCGGCGGCGGCCATTCTTTACGGCACGCTCTATCCGCTGATTATTGATTACCTCGAGTTGCCGAAACTGTCGGTTGGGCCGCAGTGGTTCAACGCGTATTTCGTACCGCTGACGCTGCTGGTGTCAGCGTCGATGGGTGTTGGCATGCATCTGGCCTGGCGGCGGTCGCCGGGCGGCGCGCTGAAAGGCCGCTTGACCGGGGCTCTGATCCTGGCGGTGGCTCTCGGCGTTGCACTGCCGTGGATGGCTTACGGACGTACTGGCTTGATGATTGTTGTCGGCGTCACCGCAGCGGGCTGGACGGCATTGAGTGTGCTCAGCGAGCCATGGCGTCGCTGGCGCGCCGGTCAATCGCTGCTGATGCCGGCCCCGGTCGTGGGCATGCTGATCGCGCATTTCGGCGTGGCGTTGACCATTCTGGGCGTAACGTTGACGTCGTCCTACGGGATCGCCACCGATAACGCCCTTAGCCCTGGCGAAACCATGGACATCGCCGGCTACACGGTTCGCCTGGACGGCGTGAGCGCGGTGAGCGGGCCCAATTACGAGGCCCAACGCGGCACGTTAACGGTGACGCGAAACGGTAAGACGGTAGCAACCCTGCTGCCGGAGAAACGTCGTTACCGCGTGCAAACCAGTCCGATGACCGAGGCGGCCATCGATGCAGGGCTGACGCGTGATCTGTTCATCGCCATGGGTTCGCCGCTCGGCGACGGCGCCTGGAGCGTGCGCGTTCAGTACAAACCGTACATTCGTTTTATCTGGCTGGGAGCGGTGGTCATGGCGTTCGGCGGGGGCGTCGCGATGTTTGGTCGGCGTCGGGTACGGGCGGACAAACCGCAAGCGCAAGGCGCAGCGACAGCGGTGGGTGCATGACGCTTCGCTCGGCGCTGCCGGCCATTGTCGTGCTGATACTGATCGTTTTGTTTTGGGGCGGCTTGAAGCTGGATCCCAGCGAAATCGAATCGCCGTTCATCGGCAAACCCGCGCCGCAATTCGACATGGACGATTTGTTCGATGAACAGCAACGCGTTCAGATTGGCGATTGGGCGGGCAAACCGTTCGTCCTGAACGTATGGGGCACCTGGTGTCCAGAGTGCTACCGCGAACACGACACACTGCTGCGCATCGCCAAAGAGGGCAGAGTACCGCTGATCGGATTGAATTGGCGCGACGAACGCGATCGAGCGCAAGCCTACCTGAGCCAGGCCGGTAACCCGTTTGTGCGCGTTGGTTTTGATCCCGACGGCCGCAACGCCATCGATTGGGGTGTTTACGGCGCCCCTGAAACGTTCCTGGTCGACGCGTCCGGCACGGTGCTGCACAAGCACATTGGGGCGCTCGACTGGGCGACTTGGGAAGCGGATTTTATTGGCCGCCTGGAGCAAACAGGTGGTGGTGCGCAATGAAACAGTGGGTTTTTTTGTTGATGTTGCTTACCGGCACCACGTCCACGTTCGCCATCGACGTCGAGACGTTGAGCGATCCGATCTTGCGCAAGCGCTATGAGGTGATCACCGAAGAACTGCGCTGCCTGGTTTGCCAAAACCAGACCATTGCAGACTCCAACGCCGAGTTGGCCGTTGATTTGCGCAACCAAGTTCGTGAGATGCTGCTGGCCGGGCAGTCGGATGACGAGATCCGCGATTACATGACCGCTCGTTACGGTGATTTCGTGCTGTACAAGCCGCCTCTGAAACGCCGCACGCTGGCACTGTGGATTGCGCCGGTAGTGCTACTGCTGGGCGGGTTTGTCGTGTTGCTGCGTATTGTGTTGCGGCACAAGAACGTACCGGCCGAGTCGAGCTAGTGCCAACGTCTTTCGAGTTGATCAGCCGTCTGATGGCGGCCGCTGCGATTGCGTTGGTGGCGGTGCCGCTGGTGCGGGCATCAAGCGGTCGCGCGGTCTGGCTGAGTGTCGGCGTATCGGCGCTGTTCATTTTTGTCGGCGTCGGTGTGGGTTACCCCTATTTCAGCAACTGGCACTGGCCCGAAGGCGGGCCCGTGACGGCTGAAGAAGCGGTAGCGTCTGGCGATTTGGAGCCACTCATTGCCGCTACTCAGGCATCGCCAACGGACCCGGGCGCGTGGGCGGCACTGGCGACGGCGCTGCTGTCAGCGCAGCGCCCGGTGGATGCCGTAGGGCCGCTCGAGCAAGTGTATGCGCTCACGGATGGATCCAACGTCGAGTGGACGCTGCTGCTGGTCGACTCGCTGATGATGACCGACGACACGGCTCGCGGACGCGTCAGCGATCTGGTTGAGTCGATGCTGGTCAAAGCACCCATGCACCCCAAAGCGCTGTACTACGGCGCCGAACTGGCGTTTTCGCGCAACGAACTGGCGCTGGCCCGCAGTCGCTGGCAGGTGCTGCTCGAGCGCGCGGAACAGGAAGACTCGGCCGAAGCCATGAACGTGCGGGACGTTCTTTCCAAGCGTATCGCGCTGGTCAATCAGCGACTGGGCGATGCGTCCGCGCCCGACCCAGTTGCGGTGGCGGGCGCTGGCGACGGCCCGACATTGACGGTGAAGGTGTCGTTAGCGGAAAGTCTGCTGGCCAATGTGGGCCCGGATGCGGCGGTCTTTGTGCTCGCACGTGACGGGCCGGGGCCACCCGTGGCGGTCGTTCGTCGCAGCGTGAGAGATCTGCCGTTTGACGCCGTGCTGACCGACGCCAACGCGATGTTGCCGTCGCGCAAGCTGTCAAATTTCGAGCAAGTGGAAGTGGTCGCTCGCGTTTCACTGAGCGGCGCGCCCATTGCGCAGTCCGGTGACCTCTTTGGCACCGTAAATGTGGCCACCAGCATGCTGGAGCCGATTGCGATCGTTATCGAGAACGTCCAGCCCTAGTCCTGCCGACTACTGAATTGCCCCACTGGCTTGATCCCCAGACGACTCAGGTGCCCTCCCTGTTTTTGTCGGCCGTTTTTGATTATGTTGTGCTCTTGATTCAGGAGACGACGATGACCCAAGAGCTAAGCGCGCGTTTTGAGGCGGCCAGTCAGGCGGCCAAACAATTGCCATCCCGGCCAGCCAATGACGACATGCTCGAGCTGTATGCCTTGTACAAACAGGGGTCTGCGGGCGATTGCACCGGCAGCCGGCCCGGCATTCTCGATTTTGTCGGCGGCGCCAAGTTTGACGCCTGGAGTGCCTTGTCTGGCACGTCAGAAGAAGAAGCGAAGCTTCGCTATATCGCCAAAGTGGAGGCGCTCCAGCGCGGTTAGTCCCCCCTTAAAAGGCGTATTGCTGCAGCGAAACGTGACACGCTTAACGCCTGAATTTTCAAAGAATACGTAGAATCCAAGGGATTTCGACGCGTTTTCGCGTCCGTTCTCTTTCCGTCAGAGGCTACGTTTTGATTCCAACCGAACGTAATGATTTGCATCCGGCGTCGCGCCTTTGGGTGCTGCTTTGCCTCGCTTTTCTGACTCTGTTGCCCGGGCCAGTCGCGCACGGCGACGACAGTGTCCTGGTTATCGGCGCCGTCCATGCCGACAGTGCGACCGCGCGACAACGATTGGCCCCAATGGCGAGTTACGTTGCCGCTCAGCTGGCCGATGTTGGCATCGAGCAAGTCTTGATTGTCGTGGCCCCTGACACCGCGTCGCTGATTGACTTGCTGCGCTACGAACGCGTCGACTGGGTGGCTGAAACAGCATTCAACGCCCTCACCATTGAGGAAACGGGGCTGGCGGAAATGGTGGCGCGCACCTGGCGGCGCGGTACGCCAAGCTATCGCAGCTTGTTTGTTGTGCGCCGCGACAGCGCCATTGATGATCTGCGTGATCTGAACGGCGCGGCCGTGGCGTTCGAGCGAGAACTGTCCACCAGCGCGTTCTTCGTGCCTGCTGTTGAGCTGCTCGAGAACGAACACACACTGTGTCGGCTTGGTGGCCCACGGCAAGCGGTCGCGAGTCATTGCGTCGGCTTCGCGTTTTCGAATCGTCCTTACAACACCGCAATGTGGGTGCACAAAGGTGTTGCGCAAGCGGGTGTTTTGAGCAGCGACGACTGGGCCTCCACGGAGGCTGTGCCCACGACGCTGCGCGACGATCTTCGCGTCCTGCTGGCGTCGGACGACGTGCCGCGCGGTATTGAATTGTTGCGTATCGGACTGGACCCTGCTGTCCGGGAGCGCCTGCTCGACGTGATGCTGACCATGCACACCAACAGCGACGCAGACGCTGCGCTGAACGCCTATTTCCAGACGCGGCGAATTGATTTGCTGGATCAAAAGGACCAGGAACGCCTCGATGTCTTACGGGCCGCACTGCCCCGGTTTCGGGCGCAAGTCGGGATGCTGCGACAGTGAAACTCCGTCTTCGCTCATGGTCTTTGCTTACGTCTCTCTCCACGATCGGCCTGGTCGTCGCCAGTTTGTCCGTTTTGCTGCTGTGGCAGTTTGACCAGTCAACCGAACGCATTCGCTATCTGAGCGCCGGATCACTGGAAACCCAGCTGGTTGATCAACTCCGCGACTACGGCACTCAGATGGGGTCCAATCTCGCGACCGAGGTCGCGGCGCCTCTGACGGCGTTGGACATGCAAGCACTGCGAGACTTGCTGCGTACCGCTGCGCAGCAACCTAACGTGAAGTCGATTGAAGTGTTCGATCAGGCGGGCGCGCTGGTCGCGGACGGAAGCATGACGGTACCAAGGTTCGGCCGGATCCTTCGCGACGTCGATACGGCGGCGACATCCATCGGCTATCGTCAGGATAGCGACGAGCTGCAGGTTGACGTGCCGGTCGAGCAGTTCGGTGTGCGCATTGGCGGCGTTCGCGTGAGTTTTTCGCTGACGTCTATTCTGGGCAAGACGCGCAAACTCGACGGCGAGCTGGACGCGATCATTGACCAGGGCAAGCGCTTTAGTCTGATGCACGTCGCGGTGACCTGCGGCATTTTTCTGTTGCTCGCTTACTGGTTTGCGGTCCTGGTGGGGCGCAACTTGGTCACACCCATCCGGCGGCTTGCGGCGTACGCCTCCGCGGTCGGTCTCGGTCAGTACGATATGCCGTTGCCAACCACGCGCACGGATGAGCTGGGCGATCTGGCGCGCAGTCTTCGTGAGATGAGTGAGAACCTGCAAATCACGACGGGGGAAGTGAATTACCTGGCGTATCACGACAGCCTGACGCGGCTGCCGAATCGGGCGCAGCTCAAGCAGTCGCTGCGCCAGTCGATCGCTCGGGGCGAGCGGGGCGGCCACAGCGTGGCGCTGCTGTTTATCGACCTCGACGATTTCAAACGCGTAAACGATACGTTAGGCCACGAGGCCGGCGATACGTTGCTAAAAGAGTTCGCGCTGCGTCTGCGCCACTGTTTGCGTTCCGGCGATGAGTTCGATCCCCAGGTGGACGGCCAGCCGCGCGAAACCATTGCTCGCCTGGGCGGCGATGAATTCACCGTCGTGTTGAACAACGTACGCGAAAGCTCGGACGCCGGCATGGTAGCCAAACGCATACTCGCGGTGTTGAGAGACCCGTTCGTCTTGAGTGGTCAGGAAGTGGTTATCGGTGCCAGCATTGGCGTCACGACGTTTCCGGAGGACGGACACGACGTCGATACGCTGCTGCGCAACGCCGATGTGGCGATGTATCAAGCCAAAGAGCGCGGCAAGAATCACTTCGAGTTTTACAACGATTCCATGCACCGCATGGCGACCGAGCGCCTGTCGCTTGAGACTGACTTGCGTCACGCCATCGAATACGAGCAGATGCGCATACTGTATCAGCCCGTTCTGGATACCAAAACGCGAGCGTTGGTTGGCGTAGACGCACACTTGCGGTGGATTCATCCGGCTCTTGGCAACATTCTGCCGACCGTTTTTGGACCGCTGGCGGAGCAAACCGGCTTTATCGTCCGGCTTGACGAGTGGGTGCTGGATCGAGCTTGCGCCGACATCGCAGAGCTCAGTGCGCTGGGTTACGACGACTTTGCGGTGGGTGTTGGGGTGTCAAGCCTGCACTTTCGCGATCAGAGCATAGCGCCGTCGCTGATTGAGGCATTGAATCGACATCGTGTCGATGCCGGTCGTGTCGCTCTGTCGGTCAGCGAAAAAACGATGATGCGTAACTTTGAGCGCAGTTCCGAATTGCTTTCGGGCTTGCGTGAGCGCGGCGTTCGCTCGTGGGTGTCCGAATTCGGCAGCGGTCACTCGCCGTTGCGCTTCTTGTCGCGCATGCCCGTGACCGGTGTGCGCATTGACAGTGAGTACATTAGCGCGCTCGCGCGCGGTGATGACGAGCGTGCGCTTGTATCCAGCGTTATTGCCATGGCGCAGAGCCTCAATCTGCGGGTGACAGCAACCGGCGTGGAGAACACGGAACAAATGGCCGTCCTGACCGAAGTTGGCTGTGACAATGTACAGGGTTCGCTGTTTGCAAGACCGATGTTACTGGCAGATCTTGTCACTTATCTTGCACAACATTCGCGCGTTGCTGACGCCACCGAGCAGACCGGCACGTTCGGACCGTTACCGTTTAGCAAACCCAAGCGCGCCCGCTAGCCAGATCGCTTGTTCGGCCGTTAGCCGTGCGCTACGCTGCGCAGCGAATTTTGCTACGCTGTGCGACCTATGCTCGAACGATTTCTCAAGTCCCCGGCTCAGAGCCCTGACCCTACCGCCCGCGTTGAGGCGCTGCTCGCGCTGCCGGTGGACGATCCGCAATTCCTCAAGTCCCTGATTGAAGACAGCGAGCCTTCTGTGCGTGCGCGCCTGCTCGGCAAAGTGACCGATTTGGGCTTACTGGACGAGCGCCGGCGCAACGACCAGACGCCTGCCGTTATTGATGCGGCCAGGGTTCGGTTACGTACGCTGCTTGGCGACAGCGAAGAGTGCGAGGATGCCGCGCGCGCGGCCTTCATTGAGCAGTCCGACGATCCGGATATTTTGTACTTCGCCGCGCTCAATGCACCGCAGCCAGCAACGCGTCGCGCGGCGTTCGCGCGCCATCAGGATCACGCTGAGAACCACGACATTCTGCGGGTAGCGATTGCCAGTCGCGAAACCGATGAGGCGTTTAGAGCAGAAGCGTGCAAAGGCCTGGATGACGTCGGTCTGATGGAGAAGGTGGCGGCGCTCACCAAGAAAAGCGACAAGGGCGTCTACCGCTACGCTCGAGAGTGGCTGCGCGCGACTCGCGAGACACAAGCGGCGACGGAGCGCGCTGGCGAGCTGGCCGACGAGTTGAAGCAACGTGCGGCGAAATTGATGTCAGCGACCAATGAGGCGCTGCATCGATCAGTTGCACTGCAACAAAAGTGGCGGGAAGAGTTTGACGACCTTGGCAAGATCGACGGCGTGACCTTGCCGGATGTGGCTACCGATCTGAAAGTTCTGGATGAGCGACATGAACAGAGCCGCGCGCTGATCGCCAAGCGGGCTGCCATTTTGGAATCCATTGCGAGTTCGCAGACCGATCAGAATCTGGACGCGGACGATTTACGCAAACAGTGGGACGCGCTGCCGGATCACTCGCCGCGTGAGGACAAGCTGTTTGAGCAGGCGTTAGCGCTCGATGCGGCGCAGCGCAAAAAATTGATTGATCGGGCGAATCTGGTGGCTCGAGCCAGCGCGTTGATCACGCGTTTTGATCCGGAAACCGAGGGCAAAGGATCCGCCGCTAGCCTTGCCAAGGACTGGTCGGCGCTGAATCTGACCGTTGACGACGCGGACGAGAGCGGCGAACTCACCGCCCGATACACGGCGTTGCACGCGAAGCTCGCGGCGCGAGATAAACAGAACAAAGCCGCCGAGGAGCGCGCGACCACGCAGGCGCAAGCGCTGATTGAGCAGCTTGAAACATCGCTCGAGGCTGGGCAGATCGCGTCGGCGACGTCGGCCTGCGACAAACTTGCGCACCGACTGCGCCACAAGAAGGATTTGCCGTCGGACGTCGCGGCCAAGCTGGACAAGCGCATGGCTGTGCTTGAGCCTCGGTTGAAAGAACTGAAGCAGGCGCGCGTGTGGAGCACGCAGCAGGCCCGTGAAGAGCTGATCGTTGAAGTGGAAGCACTGGCGGCACAGGCTGACGGGTCGAAGCCCAAAGCGCTGGCGGACAAGGTTAAGGCGCTGCGCAGTAAATGGCGCGAGTTGGATCACGGCGTTGGTCCGGCCCACGAGGACATCTGGAAGCGCTTCGACGGCGGCTGCGAGGCGGCTTACGCACCGGCCAAGGCTCACTTTGATCAGGAAGCGTCAGAGCGCAAAGAGAATGCGGCACGCAAGCGTGAGATCTGCGAAAAACTCGAAGCGTTTGAAAAAGACAGTGACTGGACGCAACCCGACTGGGAAGGTGCGGCCAAGGTGGTTAACGCGTCGCGCAAAGCCTGGCGCGAGGCCGGTCCGGTCAACCATCGACAGTTTCAAAAACTGCGTCAGCGACTCGACGCGGCGATGAAGCCCATTGAGAGTCACCTCGAGGAAGAATCGCAGCGTGAGGTGCGCCGCCGTGAGCTGGCGATCGCATCATTGGAAAAGAGCATCGAGAAAGACCCGCTGGATCAGCAAATCGATCTGGCGAAGCGCATTCAACGCGAGTGGCGCCCGACCGTTCGTGCGCGCCGTCGCAAAGAGCAGGACATGTGGGAATCGCTGCGCAAACTGTGCGACGGCGTGTTTGCGTCGCGTGACGAAAAGTTTGCCGGTCGCAAAGCGGCAGAATCGGAAGCGATGGCCGAACGCAAGGCGATCTGTGCCGAGCTGGATACACTGGTCGGTGGCGGTGTACCCGCCGACGACGAGGCCGTGCGCACGGTCAACGCGGCGTACGCAGCGCTCAAGGAGCGTTGGCGCAACGCCGGCGACGTGCACCCCAAGCAGCGCAATGCGGTGGCTGGTCGCTATCGCGATGCGTGTAAGAAACTCGACGGCTTGCGTGCGGATGTGAAACGCCGGGCGCGTGCGATGCAGGCGCAGTCGGTTCTCCAGCGTCTGCGTTTGGTTGACGAACGTTGGCGCGCGCTGGCAAGGGGTGATGACAGCCCGGTTGATGCCGATGCGTGGAGTGCCTTGACGCCAACCAAAGGCGCCACGGGCAAAAAACTCGACGCGGCATTTACGTCCGCGCCGAACAACGGTGCCGAGGATGTTCGTCTCGACCTGTGTTTACGGGCGGAGCTAGCCGCTGACGTGCCGTCGCCACCCGACGTGGCAGCACAGCGCATGGCGCTCAAGGTTGAGCAACTCAAGAACGCGATGGCGGGTGCCACGCCCCCGCCGCCTGCGGAGGCGGTGAACGAGTTTATCGAACAGTGGTTGGACGCACCTGTCGCCGGAGACGGCGCATTGTTTGGGCGGTTTGCCGTTGCGCTGGATGCGCTGGCTCACCGCCGCTGATCGCCTACGGTTCGCCCCGCCGGCGTTAACCACCGAGCGCGGCAGGCAGCTGCGATGATGCGCTGCGGTCCGGCGATCCTGGTGTTGCTCCTGTTGGCACTGGTCTGGCCGGCCAGGGCCCAGACAGACTCCACCGCTGACCCGCTCGCTTCGGCGATGTTGCAGGCGCTGGCGGCACTGGACGTCCCGGCAGACGCGGCCAGTCTTGTCGTTCGCGATCTGGCCACCGGCGAGACCTTGGTCAGCCACTTGCCCGATGTCCCGCGCAACCCGGCATCGGTCATGAAAGCCGTGACCACGTTTGCCGCGCTGGATCAGCTGGGCCCCGGCTATCGGTGGACCACCGAAGCGTTGATCGACACGAAGCCCGATGCGCAGGGACGGGTAGATACGTTGTACGTTCGTGGCAACGGCAACCCTTACTGGGTCGCCGATGACTTTAATGAATTTGTCCGCGCAGTTTACGCGCGTGGCGTACTCGATATCAGTGGTGACCTGGTACTGGATCGCAGTTATTACGAAACACTCGGCGGCGATCGCGCGGCATTCGATGACAAGGAACATCGCGTCTACAACGTGCTGCCCGACCCGTTGAGCATGAACTTCGGGGCGCTCTCGCTGTAACTGGTGCCGAACGTCGCGGCACATCGTCTGGACGTGCAGGTCAACCCGCCAGTCACGACGTTGCGGGTCGACAATGAGATCAAGCTCCAGCGCAAAGCCTGCCAGCGGCGAAATATACGCCTGCGGATGAACGTGACCGAGGATGATACGGGTTTCACGCGTGCGCGCCTGACCGGCGAATTTCCCAACCGCTGTCGCGAGTTTGAACTGGTGCGCGTGCTGCTGAGCGAAACCGATCAGGTGATTGGCGCGTTCGATGCACGCTGGAGCGAGCTGGGCGGCAGCTGGTCGGGCGGCAGCCGTGACGACGTCGTGCCCGAATCGGCGGTGACCGTGTACGAGCAAAAATCGCTGCCGCTGGGCGATCTGATTCGCTTCGTCAACAAGTTCAGTAATAACGTGATGGCGCGTCAGGTTTTTCTGACCCTCGGTGCCGAGCACAGCGAGCCGCCGGCGTCGCTGTCCAAGAGTCGCACCGCGGTGCTTGCGGCGTTGACGGCGCTTGGCGTTGGCACCGACGGCATGTATGTCGATAACGGGGCTGGCCTCTCACGTGATGCACGAATCACAGCGACGACGTTGATCGACATGTTTGATGTGGCGTGGCGACATCGTTACGGCAGCGATTTCTTCGCGGCGTTACCCATCCCTGGCGTGGACGGTACGTTGAAAGCCCGGTTCGACAAAGGGCGTTACATCGGGCAGGCGCACGTGAAAACCGGCACGTTGGATCACGTCATTGGGATGGGTGGCATGGTCCAGGCACACAACGGCCGACGCTATTTGGTCGCGTTTCTGATCAATCATCACAACGTGCACAAAGGGGCGGGCCTGAGCCTGCAGAAAAAACTCATGCGTCTGCTGGTCACGCGCGACGTGAGTTAGCTAATCCAGCAGCTTGTCCAGAGCGTCGACGGCACGCTCGATATCCCGGTCGCTCGTGTAATGCACGAACGACAGACGCAGCACGCCGTCAGCGCTGTCGATGCCCATGGCATCGAGCAACCGGGCGGCGTAAAAGTGCCCGTGACCGCACATCACGTTGAGCCTTGCCAGGTCCTCGCACAGCGTTTTCGCCGCGTAGCCTTTGACGGTGATCGAGACCGTCGGCGCGCGCGGCGCGTCGGCATCCGGTCCGATCAGTGTGACCCGCGGATGCGCACGCAGCGCATCGAGTAGCGGCGCCAATCGGGCTTTCTCGGCCTCGGCAAAAAGCGCGGCAACCGCGGCACGTCGATCTCCTGACTGGTCGCCGAAGTGATGGTCGTACACCGCGTCGAAATAGTCGATGATCCCTTGGGCCGCTGCCACCTGCGCGTGATCCGGTCCGGCAGGTACCAGGCGCTTGCGCGGCTGATCGTCGTTGAAATAATGACTCTGGTTAGCAAAGTGATGCGCGGCGCGGTCGCGTAACACCATTAGCCCCTGGTGCGGTCCGTACGTTTTGTACAGCGAAAACAGATAGACATCGACATCGAGCGCGGCAACGTCGGGAAACCCGTGGGCGGCATAGGAAACCCCGTCAACAACGCTTAGTGCGCCGGCGGCCCGAATCTTCTGCGCAATTGTTGTTACCGGGTTGATGTGCCCAACGATATTGGAACAGTGCGTGAAAGCCACCAGCCGCGTGCGTTCGTTCAGTAACGCATCAAGATCATCGGGGTCGAGCAGTCCGGTCTGCGGGTTGACCTGCCACTCGCGAATAACCATGTCGTGTCGTTCCAAACGACGCCACGCGCCGCTGTTGGCTTCGTGTTCCTGATTCGTGACGACGACTTCATCGCCGGCGCGCAGATAGCCCAGCGCCGCGTTGGCCAACACGTACGCGTTTTGTGTGGTTGAAGGCCCGAGCAAGACTTCGCTGGGGGCCACGCCCAACCACGAAGCCAGACGCTCATAGGACGCGTCCATTTCACGTCCTGCTTCCATCGACGGTGACGACGGGTAGTAGGGTTGTAGTTTGGTTTGGCGGTAGTAACGATCAAGCCGATCGATCACCGCCTGGCAGGCGTAGGACCCACCGGCATTTTCGAAGAAAGCGTGCGCTTGCAGGCTGGGTTCGGCGAAGGCGGGGAACTGGCTGCGGACGAAGTCGAGATCTAGCGTCGGTGTGTGTTTCATGGGCAAAGAGTCTACCATTGGCCAGCGCGGCGCGGCGGGTCATCTCGCAACCAACGACGAATTCAAACAGGGCGTATTCCATGGCAACAGACACGGCACAAAACTGGCTCGGCAAACGCGCACGCGGCCTGACGGTACGCCCTGTGCGTGCGCTGATGCTGGTTCTGGCATTGCTGATGGTTGCGCTCGCGGGTTGCCACAGCTTCAAGCCGTTGCCTGCAGGTTTGTCCTACGCCGGGCCCGAACAACCCGTCAGTGATATTCGCTTTCTGGCCGATCAAACCTGGGTCGATGACAACGGCGACCGCCACGTCTCCCAGGAGATTTTTGATGCCGCATTTGCACTGATCGACGGCGCGCAGTCGCTGATTGTTGCCGACCTTTTCTTGTACAACGATTGGCAAGGTCCAATCCCCGAAACCACACGCGCACTGTCGGATGAGCTGACGCAAAAACTGATTGCAAAAAAACAGGGCTCGCCCGAGATTCAGATTGTGTTGATCACAGATCCGGTGAATACGCTGTACGGCGGTCTTGAGTCAGCGCAATTTGAGCGCTTGTCCGCCGCGGGCGTGATCGTTGTCGAAACGGATCTCAACAAACTGCGCGACAGCAACAAGTTTTATTCGCCGTTCTGGCGCTTGTTTGTCAAACCCTTTGGGAACAGCACTGGTGGCGCGCTACCCAATCCCATTGGTCCTGGGAAAGTGTCGTTGCGCACCTACCTGAAGCTGTTCAACTTCAAGGCCAATCACCGCAAGACGGTCATTGCTGATCGCAACGGTGAGTTGGTCGCCGTCGTGGCCAGTGCGAATCCGCATGACGGCAGCAGTGCACATCGTAACGCGGGCCTCGAATTCAACGGTCCTGCGGTGGTTGATTTGCTGGAGACCGAAAACGCGGTGCTGCGCATGTCGGCGCTGCCGGTTGTGCCGACCGAGCCGTGGCGTCGCAACGCGATGGACGCGGCGCCCGTGGCAACACTACGTGTGGTGACCGAAGAAAAAATTCGCGATGCAATTTTGGATGAGTTGAACACAGTGGGAGAGGGCGATCACGTCGACCTGATGATGTTTTACCTGTCCAGCAGCAAAGTCATCGCCGCACTACGGCGTGCGCATCGGGCTGGCGCAAGAGTCAGGATCATGCTCGACCCCAACAAGGACGCGTTCGGTCGTGAGAAAAGCGGCGTCCCTAACCGGCCGGCAGCGCGCGGGCTCCATCGCGACGGCGTTCCGATACGCTGGTGCGAGACCAGCGGAGAACAGTGCCACGCGAAGATGCTGACCATACATCGCGTCGATGGTACATCGACGCTGCTGTCGGGCAGCGCCAATTTCACACGAAGAAACCTGGGCGACTTGAATCTTGAAACGGATGTGCAGGTTACGGCGGCTACCAATTCCAACGTGATGCAGGATGCACAGCGCTACTTCGACGGTGCGTGGTTGAACCTCGATGGGCGCCAGGCCAGTGTGGCGTACGAGGTATATCAGAACGACTCGTTGTGGCTGCGTTTCGTGTATCGCTTCAACGAATTCACCGGCTTCAATTCGTATTAGACCGGCAGGCGGCGACCCCGATTGCCGGGCTCAGACCGCGCCGCCAGCCGCTTGGCCCGATGCCCACGCCCATTGGAAATTGTAGCCGCCCAGGTGACCCGTCACGTCGACCACTTCGCCAATAAAGAACAACCCAGGTTGGCGATTGCACTCCATCGTCTTTGATGACAGCTCTTTGGTGTCCACGCCACCAAGCGTGACTTCGGCCGTGCGGTAGCCCTCGGTGGCCGCGGGTTTCAGTCGCCAGCGATTGATGGTGTCGCCGATCTGGCGCAGGGTTCGATCCGCAATTTCTGCCATCGGCCGTTCCGCCTGTTGCGGCCATAGCGACGACTGGAGTTCGTCAATGAGCGCGCGCGGCAGATGCGCCGCCAGGTTTCGACGCAAGCGGCTTTTCGGCTGCTCTACTTTCGCTTCCAGTAAATGCTCGGCGCTTGCGGTGCCGGGCATCAGGTTCACGTCGATGTCGTCACCCGGTTGCCAATAACTCGAAATTTGCAGCGCCGCAGGGCCGCTCAAGCCGCGGTGCGTGAACAACAGACCGTCGTGAAAAGCGGTGTCGCCGCACGCAACGTCGGCATCAACACTGACGCCCGCGAGGCGAGCGGTCAGGTCGTGCAAGCTGCCCGAGAACGTGAACGGCACGAGCCCGGCGCGGGTTGGGTGCACGTTCAACTCAAACTGTCGGGCAATGCGATAGCCAAAGTCACTGGCACCCATCTTGGGGATCGACAGGCCGCCTGTGGCGATGACCAGTGACGGCGCGCTGAAATCCCCCTGTGACGTGCGCAGCGTGTAGCTCGCGTCCACGTGCGCCACCTCGTTGACCGCTGTGTTCATCACGATCGTCACGCCCGCCGCGTCGCATTCGGCGCGCAGCATCGCGACGATATCCTTGGAGGATCGATCGCAAAACAACTGGCCGGGCGTTTTGGCGTGGTAGGGAATATCGTGTTGCTCGACCAACTCAACAAAATCCTGCGGCGAGTAGCGCGCCAGCGCAGAGATGCAAAAGCCCGGGTTGTGTGACAGAAAATGTTTTGGCTTGCAGCCCGTATTCGTGAAGTTGCAGCGGCCACCGCCGGACATCAGGATCTTCTTGCCAATCTTGTTGGCGCCCTCGATGACGGTCACGGACCGGCCCCGTTTGCCCGCGGCAATCGCGCACATCAAGCCCGCGGCGCCGCCGCCAATGATTAATACATCCGGATGATTCACCGGCGGGAGTGTAATCGAAGCGCTCGATGGTGGGCATCCTGAATTTGCGCTGGTCAAGGACGCAGAGCAGGGCGCATCGTTTGCGCTTGACAGGTTTTTGACTTTTATATAACGTTAAGGTTATGGAACAACATCGTTATGCAGACAGCTCGATTGAATTGAACGGTGTGTTCGCGGCCCTCGCGGATCCGACGCGCAGAGCAATATTGATGCGCCTGGTTGACGGCGAAGCGTCCGTCAACGAAATAGCCGAACCCTTCAGTATCAGCCAGCCCGCGATATCCCGGCATTTGAAAGTGCTGGAGCGCTCGGGGCTGATTGAGCGGGACGTTGACCAGCAGCGACGCCCCGCCAAGCTAAAAGCGGCGCCCATGGCGGCGGCTGTCGATTGGCTGTCAGAATTTCGAACGTTTTGGGGTTCGAGCTTTGATCAGCTCGACGACGTGCTCATCCAACTTAAGAAAGACCGTAAGAAGTGAGACCAACATGAATGAACTACCCGAGCTAATCATCGATAGAGAATTCGACGCGCCGCGCGAACTGGTTTGGCAAGCGTGGACCGATCCGGCGCTGCTAGGCCAATGGTACGGTCCGAATATCGAAACCGTGGTCCACGAGTTCGATCTGTCGACCGGTGGCGTGTGGTTGCATGAGATGAAAATGGGCGGCGGTTCGTCGTTTCAAAAAGCCGTTTTCCAGGAGATCGAGCCACCGGCCAAACTGGTTTGGCATCACTACTCGTCGGTCGATGCGAGCGGGAGTGTGATCGAGAACCCGATGATGAAAGACTGGCCGACGGTGCTACTGACGACCGTCACGTTTGCCGCCAGCGATGACAAAACGCATCTGCGATTGGTGCAGTCGCCGCTGGATGCCTCTGAGCCCGAAATTGCGATCTTCGCGAAGATGAAAGACGGCATGAGCGGAGGCTGGGGCAAAGGCTTCGAGATCATCGATGCCATTGTGGCTAAGCTGAAAGCTGGCGATTAGCAAGAATCCCGCCGCTTACGCGTCGGCGGGTATTCCCTGCAACACGACCAGGATGCCAAGCATGACAAAAAACCACGCGAGCAGAGCCAGGTAGCGCGGCCCCCAGTTCAGTTTGAAGCCGAACTGCTGATACCGGGCTTTGCTCCAGCGCAGCGGCGCTGCCACGGGCTGTTCCTGCGGCTGGATCACGCTTACCGCCAAGCCCACGCCAAACGTGATGGCGAAGCCGAGCGGATTCCACCAAAGCCAGGAAATCTGCGGCAGAAACTTCCACAAATACGCGTTGACAATGAACCCTGCGACCAAACCTGTCACCGCACCTGTGCCGCTGGTCCGTTTCGTCAGCAGTCCCAGTGCAAAGACCGCGGCCACCGGGCCGTTGACCAGGGAACCGATTTTGTTGATGGACTCGAGCACCGTGCTGGCGATGTCGTCGACGTGAAACGCCAGCCACAGCGTGACGATTCCCCAGCCGACGGTGAGGAGTCTCGACAACAGTAGTTCCTTGCGCAGCGACCAACGGTTCCGCCGAAACCGATGCACAAAGTCCTCCATGGTCGTAGCGCTTAGTGAATTGATCACCGAATCGAGCGACGACATCGCAGCGGCGAACAGCGCGACCAGGCCAAGGCCAACGAGCCCGGTCGGGAGGTGCTCAAGCATGTACAGCGGTACCGCCAGATTGTAGTTGGGCTCATCGTTGGTCAGTGGAAGTCGCGTAAGAAAGTCTGGCTGATGCGTCGCGTAGGCGGCGATACCAACGCCCACCAGACAGTACAGCAACACGAGCGGAAAACGCAGAAACCCGTTGAGCAGCAGTGACCGGTTGGCGTCGTCAACGTCAGTGGCGCACAGCTCGCGTTGCACCTGACTCTGATCGCAACCGTAGTACGACACGTAGAGAAAAAAACCGCCAAGGAGCATGGGCCAAAACGCGAACGTCTCACCGTCGCCAAAACCGTGCGCGGCAAAGTTCAGAGTTTGCTGGCGTTCGGCCGGAAACGTCGTGAACAAGCCCGACACGCCACCCACGTCGAAAAGCATTGTGACCAACACCAGCAGCAAAACAGCCACCAGTACCGCCATTTGCAGCACGTCGCTGTAAATCACGCCACGAATGCCGCCGAGCGTGTCGTAGACAACCGTCATCACCCCCAGCAGCATCACTGACCAGAAAAACGACAGACCGGTGATCAGTTCAATGACCAGGCCAATGCTGTAGACCGTCACCGCGGTGGCAAACGCCCGCACAAATTGAAACAGGCCGCTCAACGCCAGACGCGTGCCAAGCCCGAAGCGCTGTTCCAGATAGCCGTACACGGAAATCAAATTCAGAGCCCGAAACAGCGGCAGCATGAACACCATGATCGCGATCATCGCCAGCGGCACGGCCAGTTCGTACTGCAGCCAGATCAAGCCGCCGCCCGCGGCGAACGCGACGAACGCCGGCGCGCCGAGAATGCTGTTGGTGGAGCATTGCGTGGCCATGGTCGAAATGCCGATGGCGATAGGGCCCACGCGGCGGCCGCCAACGTAATAATCGGCGCGGCTGCGTTGGCTCCGGGAGAGCCAAAGACCAAAAAGCATCAATGCCGCCAAATAAACGGTGATGATGATCCAATCCAGCGGCTGAATCGCTGTATGCACGGTCGCTGGTCCTCATTCGAAAGAGCCGTCTGGGCCGGAATCGCCGTCGCGCCAGCCAATGGGAAGCGGATAGGTAGTTCTACCGAAACGCCGATGCGAACTCAACTGAGGTCAGACCCGCTTGCCGGGCTGAAAAGGGTTGTCGAATATACTCTACGGGGGGTATACTATGTGCATGCGTGAAAAAGTAAAGAAGTCCGCCCAGCAACGACTGGCTCGCATCGGCGGCCAGGTCCAGGGCATTGCTCGGATGATCGACGATGATCGTTACTGTATTGACGTTGTGCGTCAGGTACAGGCGGTCAAGGCGGCGCTGGTCAGTCTTGAAAAAGTCGTGCTCGACGACCACCTCGATACCTGTGTGGAAACCGCGCTGGCGGGTGAAGACCTGTCGGCAAGACGGGAAAAAGTCGAAGAGCTTGTGGCGGTACTGGGTGGCCGTCGTCGGTGATTCGAGTCGGTCTCATTGGGACGGTTCTATGGCTGCTGTTGCCCGTCGCGTCGGCCCGACCCGTTTCGTACGTGGGTGGTTGGACAGTCATTGCACAGTCCAATCGTCAGGCGACGTCGCTGTGGACGCACTATACCGTGAACCCCAACTGGTCCATTGGCTGGCGCAGCGAATGGGATCGCGCGTTAGATTTTGAATATCACGGCGGCCAGGCGACATGGTTAGCGCGGCGATGGTTCGGTGAGAATTATCAAGGCAACGTGTATGCGATTGGCGGCGTGGGTGCAGCACGGGGACGCGGCAGCCTCGCTGGCGACGTTCAGCCAGCCGTTTTTACAGGCCTGCTGGCAGATTGGGAAACACGCCGCTGGTTCACGTCTTACAGCGCTCGCGTGACGGACGCCGGCCAGCTTGGCTCCGGTTTTTTCCAGTCGTTGCGGTTGGGCTTCGCGCCTTACGTGGCGAACACCGGCGCGCTACACACCTGGCTTATGTTGGAACTCGACCATCGGCCGACCTTTCGCCATGCGTTTGATGTCACCCCACTGGTGCGACTGTTTAAAGGGGGAGAACTATTCGAAACGGGTTGGAGAGAACAAAACAAAAAGGCCGTAATCAATTTTACCTACCGACTGTAGAAGCAAAGCAGTCGAAGAGAGAGGCAAATCATGAATCACCTTAGAAAATCACTTTTCTTGCTGTGCTGCCTGGTCATTCTGAGTCCCGTGCCAGTCTTCGCCAAGCATAAGGGCGTCCCGCACGATGAGCACCAGGACCACGCTCATGACCATCAGGATCATGAGCATCGGTCGAAGCACGAAGAGGCGCTCATCGCCAAACCAAACTTGGATTACCCCCGACTGACGCGTACTAGAGAAATCGACATCGCATTAAGCGCTGGCGGCGAACCAATCATTGTTGAAGTACTGGGCATGGTTTGCGATTTTTGTGCGAAGTCCATGAACAAGACGTTTGGAAAACGCGAGGAAGTGGCCGCCGTTTATGTAAACCTCGATACAAAGTCATTGAACCTTGTGCTCAATGATGGGTACGAGCTCGCCGATGCTGAAGTCACGCGTCTGGTTACGCGCGCCGGATTTCGCCTCACGTCAATTCGACGCGGTCCCGATGCACTTGGCACGGCAAAACCGTGAATCTGCGGCTGCGCGAAATCGCGGCGCCGAGTCTCGCGTTATTTGCCAGCACGTCCACTTTATTGTGCTGTGCTCTGCCTGCGTTATTGGTGTCGCTTGGCGCCGGTGCGGTGGTTGCCGGCCTGACGTCGGCGGTGCCCGGTCTGCTGTGGCTGGGTGAACACAAAAACGCTTTGTTCGCGGTAGCCGGCGTGCTGCTCGTACTGTGCGTGATTCTGAAGTGGTGGAACCGTAATGCGGCGTGTCCCGCTGATCCCGCCATCGCCGCTGCGTGCTCCCGCCTGCGTCGTAGCGGATCGATCATACTTGGTGTCGCCGTAGGGACATATCTGATTGGCGGTTTTTTCGCTTACTTTGCAGCGGACTTGCTGTTGTAAACACACTCGCACGGTCTCTCTCAGACCGCCTCGCGATCCAGGCGCGTTTCCTTAAAAGGAAAACCCCGCCACAAGGGCGGGGTTTTCGCAACATTGGAGACACCGCATCACTGCGGCATCGCGTTCAACGCATCAACTAGAAGTCGACGCCACTAGGTCCCGGCGCGCCAAAGAAGGACGCGCGCAGAATACCGAGATCGGCCACGTTAACGACGCCGTCGCCGTTGAAATCCGCGTCTTCGTCAGCGGTGAAGAAGCGCTGGCGCAGCAGACCCAGGTCGACAACGTTGATGGTACCGTCGTTATTCAGATCAGCATCACAAATGTTGCCAAAGCCGTCGCCGTCGGTGTCGCGCTGGTGGCCGTTGCTGGCCAGCGTGCAGTTGTCATTGACGTCAGGAATCTGATCGGTGTCTTCGTCAAACACGCCCCAGCCGATGTCTGCATACAGAGGCACGGTCAGGTCGACGTTAATGGCGGCTTCGAGGGTGCCGGTAATGCTTGGCTCCATCAGCAGGTTTGGCGCGGCCGACGTGTCCCAGTGCGAGAACGACGAACCGGGCTGGACCGGTGAGGGCGCAAACAGACGAACCAGACCGTCGTCATTAGCGCCGGCCAGCTGAGACGGATCGAAGCTCAGGCTGATCGTCACACCCGGCAGTTCGCTCTTGATCGCGTTGCCGTCGGCGAGCGTAATGCCCACGGTTGGGATGTTGATGCTGGCATCGTTGCCGCCAAGAGGAGGCAGTCCCGGTGCGGCATTGTTGGCGATGACCACGGCCACGGCACCAGCCGCTTGAGCGTTGGCCGTTTTCACCGTGAAGTTACACGAGCCGCGGTCAATCAACGCAATGTTGCCGCTGACGGCTGCCGCGCTTGCCGGAGTGAGTGCTTCGCAACCGTCGGTACCGGTGCCGACACCGTCGTCAATCAGTACCAGATCGCCGGTCAAGCCGTCGTCGCCAACGGGCGGACCAAACGTAGCCGTCTGCAGATCGATAGCACCCAGTGGGGGAGCGGTGATTTCGCCGACGAGTGACGCGGCAAGCAGATCAGCAGCCAGACTATTCACAGCCGGTCCGTCCCAGACCACGGCGCCGGTGTTTACCACCGATGCGGCGCGCTGGGCGTCCGTCATTTGGTTGTAGAACAAGCCCAGATCGGTATCAAACGCAAAGCGCGAGTAGATGTCAGGGCGACCGGCTGGCAACGTGCCGTTGGAAACGCTAACCACGCTGGCTGAGCCCAGACCGTGCGCGATCTCATGCATTACGACGTTGAGAAAGTCGATGTCGCCGCCGGGCGGGTTGTTGTCCAGTCCGTAGTACCAGTTGCTGCCGGCAAGGCAGTCGTCATTGTTGTCGATACTGGCGTTGAACGTGGCGTTGATGTCATTGCCACCCGGGTTCAGGTCGCTGCCTGCCAACGAGTTCGCGAGCGCAGAGAAGTACCAGGTATCGGCAACCGGTGCGTTCGGGAAATCCGCTTCGATAAACACGGGGCTTGCGCCACCGAGAACGCCGCCTTGCGCGGAACAGGTTTGCGGTGCGAACGCGGAGTTCACGACGATCTGCACGTCGCTGACCAGAATCGCGCCCCACAGTGATGCGGCAAATTCGAACGCGATCAAACGCTGCTCGCCGACGGTCGTGCCCGCGTTGCCGCCAACGGGCGTCGCAGGCGTGGGATCATCAAAGCCAGCGCCTTGAGCGATGACGATGTCGGCAGCCATGGCGGCCGGCGCAAACGCAAACGCGCTGACGACGCACGCGGCGAGTGTCTTGTTAACGATATTCATCACTTCACCGCCCGGGCAGCGGTGCTGCCAGCTGTGCTGTGTGCCATGGCGTGGTCGTGATCAACGCCACACTGTTTGGTCCACGTACCGTCTGCGTTCCGTGTAACGGTGCTGTAGGTCATGTAGCTGTCATCCAGACGCATGGACTTGGAACCGTCGGCGCGACGAATTTCCGTCGCGGCGGCGGCGGCTTGTGGTGCGCTGGTTGCGAACTCCGCCGCTTCTTTGGCGGTTGGTGCGCGGAAGGCGCCGCTGTCTTTGTCGATCACGACTGTCATACCTTGCGTGACTGTCGGTGCGACAGCCTCCGGTGCAGTCGAATCCATTAGACCGGCACCAGCGACGGCGGCGATGCCCGTCGCGATGGCCAGTGACGTAAGTCGTATCTTCATAGTGTTATCTCCGATTAAAACGCGCAGTGCAGCGCGCGTAAGCAACGCGATGCGTGAATGGGTGCAGAGCTTGTGTGCTGTGCTGCAGGTTCAGCGGTAGAGGCGGATAAACCGCGTCATGGCAGACCGAGCCTTGTTCTTTTTCTTCGCTCCAGTCTGCCACAGGACGTGGCACCCAGATGTTACAAGGTATCATCGTAACGTTATGTATTGCCTGAAACTATTTGTGTTCATGAACGCCTCGAAGATGGTCGGGAAAATTTTGTCAAACGAAGAGCAATGCGATGTGCCGTGACTGCATCTGTTTGTTTCAAACACGGTGCCGAGGTCATGTGCCGTGCGGATAATGACAAATGAAGAAACGGGCGGCGTCACTGTGCCGGGCGCTTAACGATGAGAAATCCGGTGTGTTGGTTGAAAGAAGATCGGCCCGGTTCGATGGCGCAAATGCGCAAACTCGCGCGCAAATCGGTTCAGGCGTCGCTGCCCCCGGTGTGCGATCTGATCCGCACTGGGCGTCGTCTGGCGCGCAGGCATCGCCGCGCTGTGATTCGCGGGTGGCGGCGTCCTCTGTAGACGCTTAGTTCACGCTGTCACAGAGGCTCGATGTGCATCCAAAGCACGGCCGGTCGAGCCTGGCTGTGCTAACGGGGCAGAATTGGGGCTGGTATTGCGTTGCACAGTGAGTTTTACCTCGCTAATCTGCCACGTGGATCACTAGTCTAAATAAGGCGGCGCTCATCAAACTGTTCAAGAAAATTCTTGTTGCGAACCGCAGCGAGATCGCCATTCGTATTGTTCGTGCGGCGCATGAGCTGCACATCCCCGCCGTCGGCATCTATTCCGAGGAAGATCGGCTCACGCTGCACCGTTTCAGTGCGCCCGAAGCCTATCGGGTTGGCCACGGCAAGAAACCCATCGACGCGTATCTGGATATCGACGATATCGTTCGCGTCGCGCTGGAGGCGGGCTGCGATGCGATTCACCCCGGCTACGGTTTCTTGTCCGAGAATCCGGAGTTCGCCGAGCGCTGCGCCGAAAACGACATCACCTTCATCGGGCCCAAGCCCGATGTCATGCGCCGACTGGGCAACAAAGTTCAAGCGCGCGCGCTGGCGCAAGCTGCCGGCGTTCCGGTCATGCCAGCCACTGATCCGTTACCTGCCAATATCGATGCCGCTATCGAACAGGCGCACGAGGTGGGTTTTCCGGTCATGCTCAAAGCCAGTTGGGGTGGCGGTGGCCGCGGCATGCGCGTGATCGAAACCGAGGACGATTTGCGGGGGTCCTTTGATGTGGCTCGACGCGAGGCCAAGGCGGCGTTTGGCAACGACGAAGTCTATTTCGAGAAATTGGTACGCAACGCGCGCCACGTAGAAGTGCAGATCATTGGCGACCGCCACGGCAACGTGGTCCATCTGTTTGAACGCGATTGCTCGGTCCAGCGCCGACACCAGAAAGTGGTTGAACGCGCACCCGCACCGTATCTTGATGACGAACAGCGAGCGGAGATTTGCAATGCTGCGTTACGTCTGGCGCAGTCCGTGGGCTATTCCAACGCCGGTACGGTTGAATTTTTGCAGGACGTGGATACCGGAGCGTTTTACTTTATCGAAGTGAACCCGCGCGTTCAGGTCGAACATACGGTGACTGAACAGGTCACCGGTCTCGATATCGTTAAGGCACAGATCCGTATCGCCGCTGGCGCGCACATCGGCGATTTCAGTGAGTCCGGCATACCGTCTCAATCCGATATCAATATGCGCGGTTCGGCGCTGCAGTGTCGTGTTACCAGCGAAGACCCACGCAATCAGTTCATTCCGGACTACGGGCACATTGTGGCTTACCGAAGCCCGGCAGGCCCCGGCATTCGTCTGGACGCGGGTACCGCTTACTCAGGCGCGATCATTACGCGGCACTATGACAGCTTGCTCGTCAAAATTACCGCATCGGGGTACGACGATCAGGAGGCCATCGATCGCATGCGGCGGGCGCTGGCTGAATTCAAGGTGCGAGGCGTCGAAACCAACCTCGATTTTCTGCACCAGCTGGTCGGTCACAAGCATTTTCCAAAAGGCGACTACAACACTCGTTTTATCGACGATACGCCAGAGCTACTTGCCCTGGCTCCGGACAGCAATTCCGGTGCAAATTTACTGCAGGTCATTGCCGAGACCATCGTCAATGGCGCTGAGCAAGTGAAAGGCCGCGCGAAACCGACGGTGCGTCGTGAACCAGAACCCCCGGTATTGGGACAGCCCCAGCAGCGGGCCGACGGCGTGCGCCAACGACTCGAACGCGAAGGGCCGGAGGCGGTCGCCAAGTGGATGAGCGCGCAATCGGCTCCGCTGGTCACCGACACGACGTTTCGAGACGCGCATCAGTCGCTGCTGGCCACACGAATGCGCACGGTCGACATGCTGCGTATCGCGCCGCACTACAGCCACTGGATGGGCAATCTGTTCTCGGTAGAGTGCTGGGGCGGCGCTACATTTGATGTCGCTATGCGCTTTTTACAGGAAGATCCTTGGCAACGCCTGGCTGACCTGTCGAGTGCGATGCCCAACCTCATGCCCCAAATGTTGTTGCGCTCGTCCAATGGCGTCGGCTACACCAACTACCCCGCCAACGTCGTCAAGTACTTCATCGAGCAGTCGGCGCACGCTGGCGTCGACGTGTTCCGCATTTTCGACTGCCTGAACTGGGTGGAGAACATGCGTCTGGCCATCGACACGGTAGCCGCCAGCGGCAAGCTTGCCGAAGCGGCGATTTGCTATACCGGCGACATCCTCGATCCCGCACGGTCCAAATATGACCTGGCGTATTACGTCAATCTTGCGCGCGAGCTTGAAGCGGCTGGAGCGCACATTCTGGGGATCAAGGACATGGCCGGGCTCCTCAAACCGGCCGCGGCATCGCTACTGGTCAGTACGCTGAAGCAGGAAGTGGGTCTGCCCATTCATTTGCACACGCACGACACCAGCGGCGGCGCGCTCGCCACCGTGCTGGCCGCCGTGGAGGCGGGCGTCGATGCGTTTGATGCCGCCATGGATTCGCTGAGCGGACTTACGTCGCAACCGAACCTCGGCTCGATCGTTGCCGCGTTGGCCAACACCGAACGCCGCACCGGGCTGGACGTTGATCGCATTCGTGAGGTGAGCGACTACTGGGAGCAAGTCCGCGGACAGTACGCCGCGTTTGAACCGGATATCCGCTCTGGTGCGTCGGAAGTGTACCTGCACGAAATGCCGGGTGGACAGTTTACCAACCTGAAAGAACAAGCGGCGTCGCTTGGCATTGGCCGCCGTTGGCACGAAGTGGCGCGGGCCTACGCAGACGTCAACATGGCGTTTGGCGACATCGTAAAAGTGACCCCGTCATCGAAAGTCGTGGGCGATATGGCGTTGATGATGGTTACCTCCGACACGTCCATCGAACAGGTGGTCGATCCCGACACTGACATTGCCTTCCCCGCGTCGGTGGTCGCATTGTTCGCCGGCGAGTTGGGTCAGCCACCTGGCGGTTTCCCCAAGGCGCTTCAGGCCAAAATTCTCAAAGGTCGCGAGCCGATCACCGAACGTCCGGGCAGTTTGTTGCCGCCGGTCGATCTGGAGGCGGAGCGACAGCAGCTGGCTGCGGCAGGCGACGGTCCGGTCAGTGAGTATGATCTGGCCTCGCATCTGATGTACCCGAAAGTGTTCGGGACCTTCCGCGAGCGGCGCAATACCAGCGGTGATCTGAGCCGATTGCCGACACACGTGTTCTTTTACGGCATGGAGCCACGCGAAGAAATCACCATGAGCATGGATGACGGACGTCAGATCGTCATCCGCTATCTGACGACAACGGATGCTGATGAACAGGGTTTACGCCGGGTTTTCTTCGAGATAAACGGCCAGCCGAGTTCTGTCCGGGTGTTTGATCGAAGCCTTAACGTGACGACGGTGACGCAGGAAAAAGCCGACACCAGCAACCCTGCTCACGTCGCCGCGCCCATGCCGGGACTGGTCTCGTCAGTGGCGGTTGAAACGGGGCAAACGGTCGCTCGTGGTGACGCCTTGCTGACCATCGAGGCGATGAAGATGGAGACCGTGATAACCGCGGAGCAGCCCGGTACCGTCAAGCGGGTTCTCGCGACCGTGGGTTTGCAGGTTGAAGCCAAAGACCTGCTGGTCGAGATCAGTTAGCGACTCGGCGCAGCGCCGCACGCAGAGCCGTATTAAAAGCATCCGGATCCTCGAGCATGGGAAAGTGGCCGGTTTCCGGAAACAGGGTGATCGCAACCTGACGATCAATCTTCTCGTACGCGAGTGGATCGGTGGGTTGCAGTTTTGCATTGAGCAACGTTAATGGCACATCGCGCGTTGCGATCAAGGCCTCCTCAGTATCGTAAGTGGCAAGGCCAATGCCAGCACCAATGGCGATCGTCGGCGGTGCGGCGCTCATGTCATCGGCAATCCGGTCGACCAGCGCCGGATCGGCATCGGGCCGGAAAAACTTGGCGCGCACAACGCCTGCGACTTTTTGCCGGAAATCGGTCGCAAATGGGGTCCAGAGTTCTGCTGCCGTCCCGAACGATTCGCCATGCGTTGGGACTTGCAGCGTGTCCACGCCGACGATGTGCGTGACGGCGGTGCCAAGCTTGCGAGCCGCTGCAAGAACCACCGCGCCGCCCATCGAATGACCGACGATGGTTATCCCGGTGCGGCCCTCAGCACGAACGACGGCGGCTACGTCATTGCCAAATTGCTCAATGGTCCACGCTTGGCGAGCCGTGCCGGAACCCCCGTGACCGGCGAGATCCACCGTGATCACGGTGTAGTCGTCACGAAAAGCCGCGATTTGTTCATCCCAGTAGCTTCTGTCACAGGACCAGCCGTGTACCAGTACCAGTGTGGGCTCGGCGCTGCCGTGTACCGAATATTCAATTTGCGTGCCGTCGCGGCTCGGTGTTTCACGCACGACAGAGGAGGGCGTCGATGCGCAGCCAGCGAGGCAGACCAGCGTGGCGATCGTTGGTAAAATACGGGTCATGCACATGCGCTCTCTCAATCAGGAATATAGCTTGAAGTATGCCACGCTTGGTCGAATCGTAAACGCGTCGCTAGCGCGATGTTTCGCTGCTGTCGTCGCTGTCGGGCTTGGCGGATGCGGTGCCGAGGACGCCCAGCCGCCTTTGAGCGCAGCGGCCGAGCATGGCAAGCAGATCTTCAACCAGTGTCGTGCCTGCCACGCGGTCAAGCGCGCAACGGGGCATCTCGTTGGGCCAAATTTGAGCTCGGTTTACGGATCTCAAGCGGGTCGCAACGATGGCTATGCGTATTCCACGTCGATGAAGGAGTCGGGGATCGTGTGGACGGATGACGCGCTCGATACCTACTTGACGCGTCCGTCTGAATACGTGCCCGGCACGAAAATGACTTTCGGCGGCTTGAGTCGCGCTGAGGATCGCGCCGGTATTATCGCGTATCTCAAAGCGGCGTCGCGACAGAACCTTTGAGCGTCCGCTACTAATTAGTGCCATTGACGCGGATAATGTCGGATTGCAGCGGAGGGCAGAGACATGCACGGCGAATACAAAGTCCAGGGCGGCAAGCTGGTGGTGGCCGATCTGGAGGTGCAGGACGGTCGTCTTGCCAACGTTCAGATTGCCGGGGATTTTTTCCTCGAGCCGGCTGAGGCTCTGGGGGATCTGTGCCAGGCGCTGACAGGACTGTCGTCAACATCGACCGTGGAGCAAATGGTCGAGGCTTTGGCGGCGGGATTGAGAGCCGACGCAGAGCTCATCGGGTTCAGCGTCGAGTCGGTCGCCATTGCGGTGCGGCGCGCGCTGGGTGTGAGCAAAACCTGGCGCGACTACGAGTGGCAGATCATCGACGCGCAGGCGCTATCGCCCGCTTTGCATCTGGCGGTTGACGACGTGCTGGCAAGAGAAGTCGACGCAGGTCGCCGGCCGCCGACGCTGCGCTTCTGGGCGTGGGATCGTGCGGCCGTGATCATGGGCGCGTTTCAAAGCTATCGCAATGAGGTCGACCCGGAAGGTGCGCGGACGCACGATGTCGAAGTGGTGCGTCGCGTAACCGGCGGCGGTGCCATGTTTGTCGAGGAGGGCACCGCGATTACTTATTCGCTGTATGCGCCCGGCGAGCTGATCAAAGACATGAGCATTCCCGATTCCTACGCGTTCTTTGACAACTGGGTGCTCAAGGCGCTCAACGGCCTGGGCGTCAATGCGGTGTACAAACCGCTCAACGACATTTCGAGCCCGTCAGGAAAGATTGGGGGAGCGGCACAAAAACGTTACAAGAACGGCTCGGTGTTGCACCACGTCACCATGGCTTACGACATGGACGCGGCCAAAATGATGCAGGTGCTGCGTATTGGGCGTGAAAAGTTGTCGGATAAGGGCACCGCCAGCGCGGCGAAGCGCGTGGACCCCGTGCGCAGTCAAACCGGTTTGCCGCGCGAAGACGTCGAAGCACACATGAAGGCCACGTTTATCGATTTGCACGGCGGAAAGCCGGGAAGGATCACCGAGGAGGAGTTAGCCCGGGCAACGGAACTGGTCGACGAAAAATTTGCCACCGAAGAGTGGCTCAAACACATACCGTAAGCCGACGTTGTCAAAGCGCCTTGTCATTTGCTGTGACGGAACGGGCAACGAGATTGATGATCATCACTCGAACGTTCTGAAGCTCTTCCGCGTCCTGAAGAAAGCGCCGAGCCAGGTCGTTTACTACGACCCCGGGCTGGGCACGCTCGGTGCGCACAACGAATGGGCGCGTCTCAAGCAAAACACCAAGAAAATTGTCGGTCTGGCGCTCGGCTACGGTTTGGATCGAAACATTCTCGATGCCTACGATTTTATTGTCGATAACTATGAGTCCGGCGATCAGCTGTATTTCTTCGGCTTTAGTCGTGGGGCGTACACCGTAAGAGTGCTGGCCGGGTTTATCAACGCGATCGGAATTCTTCGACCGGAACAAAAAAAACTGTGCCCTTACGCCTTTACCGCGTACAAACAAATCCAGGACGCGGCGACGTTCGAGTCGATTCGGCTTTACGAGAAAACGCTGCGACCGCGCCACCCGTCCATTCGCTTTCTCGGCCTCTTCGATACCGTGAGTTCCGTTTTCGTACCGCGCAAAGATCGGCTTTTTATTCCCAGCTTGCGCAAGCTGGCGTTTACGGACGAGAACCCGAGCGTCGAGATCGTGCGCCACGCGCTGGCGCTGGACGAGCGACGGACTCTGTTTCGGCCTTACCTTTGGGCCCACGACAAAACCTATTGGGGAAACCCATTTGAGTCAGGTACAGGCGTGGACCAGGACACAAAGCAAGTGTGGTTTCCGGGTGTGCACGCCGACGTGGGTGGCGGCTACGCGGAAGCCGAGAGCGGCTTGGCGAAGATAACGTTGAACTGGATGATCGACGAGAGCCCCGTCGAATTGGAATTCGTTACCCAGACGGTGAACCAGGTGGTTCTGGGTGTGCCGCGAAAAGGCAGCCCTCACGTTTACCAACCGCCAGATCCGCTGGCGCCGATGCACGATTCGCTAACGGCGTTGTGGCAGCCGCTGGAGTGGCTGCCGAAAAAACAGGGGGCTCGGGAATGGTTGGCGCGTCGGACCTACGGTGGCTTCTTCATTCCCCGCGCCGAACCCAGGTCACCAGATGCTGGCGCCGTCATGCATGATTCTGTGCATGCTCGGATCGCCGGCTGTGCCGATTATCGGCCGATAAATCTGCCCGCGCTGCCCAAGTAACACCGACAGACACGGTTCCAGACGAAAAAAAACCTCGCCCTGAGTGGGCGAGGTCTTACGCTGTCGTTGGGCCTGTTGAGGCTTAGCGACGGCGGCGACGCAGACCGGCGAAGCCAGCCAGTGCGGAGCCAAACAGCCAAACGGCAGCGGGCACCGGCACGGCGGCCAGTTCGAATGAGCCTTCGAAGGCGACCGCTTGGGTCGCGCCAGGCATGCAGCCAGCGGATGAGAAGAACATGCAAACCTGTCCGTTGCCGGTGGCCAGATCGAAAACGACAAACGCGCCGTTGCTGCTAAATGGCGGCACCAGGAATTCGATCAGCAGCTCACCGCTGTCGAGTTCATTGGCCCCATCGGTCGTGCCGGCAGAACCGTTGGAAGCGGCAATGCCAAGCACTGAGTCGAGCACCAGCGGATTGTCGTTGACCGGGTCGCCGACCGGTGGCACGACGGGCAGTGCCGGGTTGGTCACCAGAAATTGGAACGCGCCAATTTCGGCATCGGTAAAGCTGCCGCCGGCCGTCGTGTTGATTTCAATTTGCCCGGTAATCGTGGTGCCAACGGCGAGGGCAGCGAAGCTGTCGCACGTGCCGGTGCACAGCGTCACGACACTGCTGTAGTTGTAGAGCGCCGCGTTAGCTGAGCCGGCCGCGAGCAGTACGGCGCCTGCGGCAATGGATTTGAGTCGTTTCATTGAGAGTCCCTCGAAAAGATCGTCATTGAGTTAGTGCGGGCACGAGGTATTTCGGTGCAGCATGTACCGCTTCCGCCGGCCTTTTTTTTTCTTTTTGCGCCCAAACGTATCTTTGGTTGCGCTGCAACAGCATGTCACAGGTGTGTAAGCGCTGTCATGTACGTGGTCTAAATGCCTTGAAACCTCGAAATTTGTAGTCCCGAATACCACAATTGAAGCCACAGACGCGCAGTTTTTCCCATCGCGAAGGTGGTGCGGTACGCGTTGCTTGTTCGTTGTCTGGGGTCAGATCCAACTCCTCTTCCTGGCCGTGCGGGCCAGAGTAACTAACCCCAGTCCAATCGCGAGCGTTAGGAGCGGTAGCACGAGGGCGGAAGGTCCAAAAATCGCCATTCCATCGCCAAGCAGAAGTGAGTGCGTCATCTGTACTGCGACGCCAGCGACGCTCAGAACCAGTGCGGGCGACGCCCAGCTTTGTCTCAGCAGAAGCCCGACCGACCCAGCAACACCGGAAAACACGGCGATAGCGAACGCCGCCGTCGCCCAGGCCGGCATCGATTCGTAAAACGCGCGTTGAGCGTCAGGCAGAGTACTCAAGTCCGCTGACATCTGACTCAGATAGGCAACAACGCCAAGCAGGTTCCACACCAGTGCCACGCCGGCCACCGGTAGAAACCACTTCGCCGGTCTTACTTTCGACGGCGCCGTCATTTGGCGGCTCCGTACGCCTTCTTCAACCAACCGATCAGCTGTTGATCGATGTCGTCAACGCTCTCAATCCTAACCCGGTGACTCACCATTGCGTTAAAGCTGCCGGATTTCTCAAGTCGCTTAGTGCTCTTCGCCGCACCGAGATTCATGCCGACATCCACGCGGGTTTTGGTTGATGGTTGGATCAGGCCAAACTGTTTCTTGCGGCGAAGGCTGACGTAGGCCTTCTTCGGCGCGAGTTCCACGTCGCTGCCGAAGCCCTGTACCGCTTTTACCAGTGCATCGTAAATGGGCTTTAAATCGCTTTTGGCGCCAGCGTATTGCGCGTCCACCAAGTCGTCGGTGGACTGTGTCCCAGAGTCCCGAAATTTCACAACAATCAGGTTGGCGAAGCCGTGTGTGACGCCGTGGTCAGTTTTCAGGAACTTAACGAGCTCGCCGTGTTTTTCCAGTGACGACTGTTTCAGCAGTTTGTGCCACTCCTTAAGCGATTTGCCCGTTTTGTCGGGCAGGTTACGCAGCATTGTCGCAGCCATCTCATCCGGCGTTGCCATGATTGAATCTCCAATATCAGAACGATCCAGAGCCTAATCGCCGCGGAACCGGGTCAATAGAAGAAAATTTACCAGTGCTACTCCGCTTCATTTCTATCCAGTGGAAAAAAGTTGGGTGTCTCTTCGTCGAATTCTTCTTTAAGAAAGGCCTCTGGCACAAAGCCGGAGAATCGCTTGAACTCCCGAATGAAGTGCGACTGGTCCGAGTAGCCACAGCGGTAGGCAATGTCGCTCCAGCTGAGAAACTGATCGCCCTGCATTTCCATGAATATGCCGTTAAAGCGCACGATGCGTTGATACTGCTTGGGCGTGACGCCGATGTATTTTTTGAATTGGGCAATGAGGTGTTTCTGGCTGCCATCGAAGGTTTGTATTAGGTCATTGAGCTTGCACGTCGGCTGCGCGTCCAAGGTTTCCACAACGTCGAGCAGTGGTTTTGGTGGCAAGCAACTGGCGTCGTAATTGTCCATCAGCCATCGATCCGCGACGTCGAATTTCTCTTTTGACGTGGCCGCTGACAGCAATTTTTCTCGAGTCGAAAACAGCTCTTTGTCCGCGAACTCCTTTCCGGAAACCACGCGATCGGCGAGCTTGTCCATGGGCTGATGCAGGAATGCAAAGGCGCCGCCCGGTTTGAATTGAACGACGAACATCTCGGAGTCGTCGTGGGCGGAAATCGACAGGTGATTGCTGTGGAGGCCAGACACCCATGCTTTGTGGAACTCCGCGTTTGGCGCAAGCGTGGTGCTGTCGTAGGTGTGGCGCGTGTATCCGTCGAGCTCAAACAGCAGGAAAACGTGACCGGTGGGAACGACCCTCTCTATCGAGTGGTCAGGCTGGAATCCCTTGAAGTGAAAAATGCTTTCAATAAGTTGATCGTAAGGAGCAGCGGGGGTGTGGGTCTCGAAGATCATGCCGCGTAGTTTGCCACAGGGAGCGCAGGCGCGTTTTGGACCTCTTCAGACGGGTCGATATTGAGGTCGAACGAACAGAAGGCGGGACGAACCGGTCGGATAATCGGGGAACGTAAGTTAGGCTAGACGCAATTGAACGGCGGAAACGGGAGAAAGCGCATGTATAGACCGGGTGCTGTGCTGATGAGTTATTGTTTGATTATCGGCTGTTCGCACCACCCGTCGACGGTTACGGCGAGGGATTACCCCGCGCCGAGCGAGCCGGTCAAGGAGGTTGTCATGGATAACCTGAAAAGCCCGTGGAGCATCGCGTTTATTAGCGATCTCGATGCGTTGATTACTGAGAAGGGCGGGAACCTGCTGCGCGTCAACCTGGCGGATGGCAGCCGAGTCATTGTCGACGGTTTTCCGGATGATCTTGCCAATGAGTCAGCGGGCGAAAAATTCGTTGGCGGCAACAACGGCCTCTTCGACGTCATCCTCGATCCGGATTACGCTATCAACCGCCGGGTTTACGTGGCCTATTCGGCAAGCCAGGGCTCCGCGTTTACGACCAAGGTCATTCGGGCCACGCTGGACGGCGCGCGCTTGGACGATGTCGAGACCTTGTTCGTGGCGACACCGTATACGGATAACGAACGCTATCACTATGGCGGCGGCATGGTTTTCGGGCCAGACAAAAAGCTCTACATCACCATTGGCGAACGCTTGTTTACCGAAGCGGATCAACCGGCGATTCCCATCGCGCAGAATCTCGCAGACAAACGCGGCAAGATTTATCGACTGAACCCGGACGGTTCGATCCCGAGCGATAATCCCGATTTTGGCAGCGAGGCAGTACCGGGCATATATGCTGTCGGTATCCGTGCCGCGCAAGGCCTCACTGTGCAGCCCACCTCCGGCGACATCTGGTTTTCGGAACACGGTACGCGGCAGGGCGATGAGATCAACCGTCTGACAGCAGGTGCCAACTACGGATGGCCAATTCACACGACAGGCGGGTATCGCTATGCCGACTACGATCCGCCGGCGATGGCACAGCGGGTGTTTACCGATCCTGTTTGGTACTGGCGCCAGACCGTGGCGCCGACCGGGTTGACGTTTTATTCCGGCGATGAATTCCCGCAGTGGGACGGAGACTTGCTGGTTCCCGGCTTGTCTATCGGTTCGCTTTGGCGAGTAAATTTCGAGAACAACGAAATCGTTGGGCTTGAATCACTGTTCGTGAATGACCGGGCACGGACGCGCAAAGTTAAGCAAAGCCCTAACGGGGCACTCTACATTTTGACAGACAAAGCCATTTCGATCATTCCGGGTCAAGGAGTGGTCGACCACGGTGGCCCTGATGGTCAACTTATTCGTATTCGAAATCAGGCCACTACCTGGTAACGAACCCGACGACCAAGTCGCGACCGGCGATCAATTCTGTCTGACTCGCCAGGCCAAACCTGCACGGCAATCCGCGCCCAGGGTTATTTCTAACGGCGGCGGCGCCGCTCTGGTAGCGCTTCTTTGAGTTCTTCTTCGGTGATGCCTAGGGCTTCGGCCGCTTTTTTAAGGTCTGGCGGCGGGCCACCGGCATCGCGCAGGGCCTGCGAGAGTTCGTCTTGGGAAATGCCCAGCGTTTCGGCCGCGGCAGACAAGTCCGGCGCTTGCGGTCGGCCGCCACGCTCCTGGCCGCGCGGAGGCGGGCGATTGCCGTCCCTTGATTTGGGGGCCGGAACGTGTCGATTCGTTGGCGCAGGCCGTGATGAAAAGCAAGGTGCCCAAGGCGATGATCAGACCTTTGGAGAACATGGTTTTTCCTTTGATGCGGGGGAGCGCGGTGTACCGTTAATTCGTACGGCCGGTGAGACTGCGCCGACAATGTGAAACAAATGTGTGGTTCCGCGGGAAAACCGTGGGAACGCTCGGCGATCTCGTCGTTGCCTGCCAAACGTGAAGCGCCGGCGCATCCGTGCAACACTTGACGCGTATGCGCACAAACCCGTAACGGTTAAGCGGCCAGGAGGCCTGTTCGGATATGGCTATCAAAACCTACACCTATCGCTGCGGCGAGAAAATTGAGCTGGCCAAGAGCGCCGACGAAATGGTTGTCAGAGCTCTGCCGTCAACATTGGACGACGTATCCATTGTCGATGCCGAGCAGGTTTCGTCGGCATCGACCCGATTGAGGGTCAGTGAGTCCGGGTTGGAAGACTTGATGTCGCGTAGCCGTACGTCGTTTCCCACCCATCACGCTTATTACGAAACCAGCAGCCATCAGGAGTTTCTGATTACGGACCGTGTTTTCGTGACGTTTGAGCGTGCACCGACCGACGCGCAGGTCGACGAGTTCGCGGGCCGCTACGGCTTGATCCGGAAAACGACTTACGCCGACACGAAGTATCTTTTTCAACTTACCAATCACACTGGCATGAACCCGGTAAAGCTGGTCGTCGCGCTAACGGAAGAGGATCCGTTGGTGCAAATGGCCGAGCACGACCTGAATCAACGCATGCGTAAATACGCGTTCTCAGTGCCCAGTGATCCGGACTACGCCAGGCAATGGCACTTGCATACCAGCGTAAACGATACGGACTACGACCCTCGCTCATGCAGCCTGTGCGAAGACGCATGGCAGGTGCTGGACAATTTTGGCGACGAGGACGTCGTGATTGCGGTTACCGATGACGGTTGCAAACTCGATCACGTGGATTTTGATTCGGCCAACAAGTTCGCCGGCTGGGGTTACTTTCGCGGCGAACGTTTGGTCACGGCGCGGGACATTGATGCCGATTCGAATCAGATGTACATCAGCGGCGCCAACCACGGAACGTCCTGTTGTGGCGTCATTGGCGGGGAAGTCGATGCGCTGTTGACCGTGGGCGCAGCGCCCGGTTGCGAGCTGTTGCCAATTCAATGGGAGTCGTCAGGACCGTCTTTGTTCATCAGTGATTCCAAGCTCATTACGACGCTGGACTATTTGGCTGACAAAGCGGACGTTATGTCCAACTCGTGGGGTGGCGTGCCCATCAGTATGTGGGCGTCGAACGTCGTCGACCGTATCCGCGAGCTGGCCGAGACGGGAGGGCGGCGCGGCAAAGGCATCGTGTTCCTGTGGGCGGCCGGCAACGAGAACTGCCTGATCAATCACACGGCCAACGAGAATGTGCCGTACACCGGCGGCGTTGCGGTTCAGGGCGATGCGCTGGTCTGGATTGGTGTCGAGACCACGACGGTCTTTCGCAATAATCTGGTCGGCATACCGGGCCTCATGCACATAGCGGCCCTGGCGAGCACCGCGCAACGCAGTCACTATTCGAACTACGGGCCCGGTATCAGCCTGTGCGCGCCAACAAGTAACAGCCACAACTACTACCGCATGACCGTCCGAGGACTTGGGGTGACCACGACAACAGGACCGTCCAGCTTTGGCATCACCGACGATTTCGGTGGCACCTCCAGCGCCACGCCGTTGGTGGCGGGCGTTGCAGGACTGGTTATTTCTGCGAATCCGGATGCGACCGCATTCGACGTCGTGTCGATACTCCAGCAAACCGCGTCAAAAGAGCTCGATTTCACGCGCTATCCCAGAACACCACCGGCCAGTTTCGATGCCGATACGAGTTGGGACGTGTCGCCCATTGCCCCGTTTGACGATGGGCGCTTTGTCGACAGTGGTGACGCGGACGGTAGCTGGAGCCCGTGGTTCGGTCACGGACGCGTCGATGCGCAAGCGGCGGTGACCGAGGCGTTAGCTCGTCGCCAATCGCCAGCGGACAATCAATTTGAGGGCAGGTCGGCGCCGGATCGCAGTATTCCCGATAACAACACTCAGGGTATCAAAGACACCATTCTCTGTGATCAGCAATTCTCGCTGAGCGCGATAGAAGTCGCGGTGGAAATCCCCCACACCTATATCGGCGATCTTGAAGTCAGCGTAATCGCCCCATCTGGCACGACCATTGTGTTGCACAATCGTAGCGGCGCCAGCCAGAACGATTTGATCGCGACGTTCGACTTCCGTTCAACCCCGAATTTGCGCGCACTCACTCGTGAGGCGGTGAACGGAGACTGGAGCTTGCAGGTGAAAGACCTGGCCGGTGTCGACCGTGGCCGTTTGCGACGCTGGTCGCTGTCGCTGGCGGGCGATGCGCAACCAGCGGTGACGGTGGAAGAGAGCCCGGGGGTTACCATTCCGGACAACGCAGAGGGCGGCATTGAGCGGTCTGTGACGATTAGCCAGAGCGGCGAACTCAAGACCGTGGAAATTGAGCTTGATATCACGCACACCTACATCGGCGACTTGGTGGTGACACTGATCGCGCCGAGCGGCGCGTCGGTGGTGTTGCACGATCGCGCCGGGGGTTTTGCCGACAACATTATTCGTTCTTACACCGCGTCGGATACCCGCGCGTTGGACGCGCTCATCGGCGAATCGGTCCGGGGCAACTGGCGATTGAACGTGTCCGATCGCGCTGGCGCCGATCAGGGCAAGCTGAATCGTTGGGCACTGAAAATAGGCTTGATCTAAACGCGTGGAGGGCTTGGACGGCCATCGTGCCGTGGCAGTGCGAGTTCGGGGCGAAAACCGTGCTCGGTAGCGTCAAAGCCCGAACACCGGGGATTGACGATTCCAGCGTCTGGGACCGAACCTCAGTGCGGGTGGCGCTCGTCGCCGATTTCCCTGCCGGGCACTTGACCTGCGCCCGGCCAGCTTGATCGGGCTCTACGTTTCTTTTTGTCACTGGCGCTCGGTCCAATAAATCGCTGAACTTGGTTGGCAGTGCTTTGTCTGATGGTTACCATCAGTCCTTCATTATCAAGCGAGAAGACCCTTGCGATTCGCCCGTTTATTTTGTGCCGCCGCGATCACCTTTCTGCTCTACGGCTGCGCGACCACCGGTCCCAATCTGGATCCGGATGCACCGTTGCCGCCTGCTACGCTCGTCATTGAGCGCACACCCGATCTTTTTGTCGTGCCGCCCAGCCGAAATTACCCGAGGAGCTTGTTCGCGTTTTTCGTCAAACCCCAGTTCCAAAGCACCCGTCTGGGTCGTGTGGTCGTGGGCTCAGGCATCTCATCCACGCCGATTCTGTCCCCGGCGTCGTTGCTGCTCACTAATGTGGCCAACGGGCTACTTATTAACATCGAAACCAACGAGC
>JBGCFP010000113.1:0-16332 GCA_045107005.1 Gammaproteobacteria bacterium | reverse complement strand
ACGGCGGCATCATCGGCTCGTAAGCCCCGGTTCAGTCTGATTGCTGCAGACCGCAGTGGGCAACCGCTGCGGTCTTTTTTTGCGGCTCGGATTTGGCGCGACATAAGCTGGTTGCTTTTAGGCACAACGAGCAATCGGCGTTCTGCTAAAATCGGGACTGGATCGAGGGCTGTCGCCGTCGCGCCGCACTCTGCCCATGACATCTCAAGGTCCCGTTTTGAGCCAAAATTACAACAACAGCAACTGTCTGCGTTACTACGACGCCGCCAACAAACGGCTGGTCTACCTCGATGCCGGCGTTGGCAAGGAATTCTGGGACGACCACTGGCAAGAGCACAATCTCGAAGCCCTGGCGCAGAAACCGCCGAAGCACCGCTGGATTCTGGGCGTCACCGGAAAGTATGTCCCGCCCGGCGGCCGGATTCTTGAAGGCGGCAGTGGTCTCGGTCACAAGGTGCATGCCCTGCACAAGGCTGGCTACGATGCCGTGGGCGTCGACTACATCGACAAGACGCTGGCCTGGTCGCGCGAGACCTGGAAACCCGCCACGTTCGTACAGGGCGATGTGCGCGAGCTGCCGTTCGACGACAACTCGTTTGACGGCTACTGGTCGTTCGGCGTCATCGAGCATTTTTACGACGGGTATGAATCAATCCTGAGCGAGATGCATCGCGTGCTCAAACCCGGTGGCCACGTGATGTGCACGTTCCCGGCGATGACCGGCATCCGCCATGCGAAGGTCCGTAAAGAGGGCTACGATCAGTGGGAAGAGAGCGAGGAAAAACTCGAGAAGTTCTTCCAGTTTGCTCTGGACCCGGCGAGCGTCGTTGGCGACTTCGAAAAGCTCGGCTTTGACCTGGTGAAAAATCAGGGCATCGGCAGCCTGTCCGGATGGCCTGAAGAAAATCCGCTGGTCAAAACCATCACCGACAACGTGCGCAAATTACCGTTCGGCCTGTTGTCCAAATTCAACGTGGTCATGGACCCGATGATCGGCGACTACTTCGGCCATTCGGTACTGCTGGTAATGCGCAAAACGTGACCGCTTCGGCCACCAGCCCGTCGCGGCTGCGGCACAGCATACTGCGACTGCTCAGTGGCAACGTCGTCTTCGCCATCGGGCAATTCGCCATCGTCATTGCGCTGGCCAAAGTCGCGGGCGTTGAAGCCGTTGGCATCTACGCGCTCGCCAATGCGATTACGGCACCGATATACGGTTTCGCCAGTCTCGGACTGCGGCCGTCGCTCTCGACCGACGCGCGCCACAGCCACACGCTGTCGTCCTACGTTCGACTGTTGGCGCACGCGTCCGGGTTAGCCCTTATTGGCTGCATCATCGGCAGCCTGGTGCTGGACGCCAACAGCACACTGTTCTGGTGCATCGTCGGTCTGTCCGTGGCGCGCATCGCCGAGAACGGCAGCGTGTTGATTTACGGTCTGCATCAAAAGCACGAGCAGATGTCACTGATCGGTCGCTCACTGGCATTGCGCGGCGCAGGTGGTCTTTGCGTGGTGGTGATTTGCCTTCTGATCGCGCCAGAGCGAATTGAGTTTGCCGTACTCGGCCTGGGCGCTGCCTGGCTCAGCGCCCTGCTTTGCCACGACATTCTGTGTGCCCGCGACGCGGCGCGCGTACAGCGTGAGCTCGAGCTCGCACCGGACACCGTCACTCATGACGACGAACTTTCGCTGTTGCGCGTCGTCTGGCCGATCGGCGCGCTGGCGCTGGTCACGACGCTTATTCTTAACGTGCCGCGATATGCGGTCGAGTATTTTGCCGGCACCGACAGCCTCGGCTATTTTGCCGCGATCATGCAGTTTGCCGTGGCTGGCACAGTGATCGTCAACTCCATCGTCCAAGCGGTGGTGCCACGCCTGTCGAAGCTGTTCATCAGCAACCGCAAAGCGTATCTGCAGCTCTTGTTTCGCGCTCTTGCGGTGTGTTTCGGCATTGGTCTTGCCGGCATACTCGTCGCGGTGTTTCTGGGCGAATGGATCCTGCGCCTGGTTTATACCGAAGCCTTCGCGCAGCACGCGGACACGTTGATCGTCGCGATGATTTATTCGCTGTTTCTGTACCTGTCGGTCACGCTCGGCAGCGCGATGTCGGCGATGCGCAGCTTTCGCTCGCAGTTTTTTATTGGCTGCGGAACGTTGACCGGCACGGCACTGGGCGCACTCTTTTTTGTGCCCAAGTTCGGCATCATCGGCGGCGCCATGGCGTTGATCACCGGCGTCGGTGTCAAGATCCTGCTGCAAACGGGGACAATTGTCGCGCTGCTGCGCCGGGCTTAGCGCTCCAGAGCGGTCTGCAGCGCCCGGTCGATCAGCGGTCGATAGCGCACGAGCTCAGCGTCGGCGATGTGGTTGCTGTCGGCAAACAGCGAGCGACCGTCCACGAGAAAGTCGCAGCTTTTCGCGCCGCATTGAACCGTATCGGCACGCACCAGCGCCACGTCAGGACGCTGTTCAAAGTGCGCGATGGCGCCGCCGTGGCGAGCGGTGAAAGTCTCGAGCGGCACCGACAGCGGGCGTGTTGCTTCCCGGCTGTAAGCCAGCTCACGACTCATCACCGACGCCAAATCCCATCCGGGTGTGGCGATGGGCCCAATCAACACCACCCGCTTGCCCGACTCAATCAGCGCGTCAACCAACTGATCGACGGCGCCAATCAGCGCCGCGTTGTCTGCGTTGTCCACGCGCTGACCGTCGCGATCAAACAGTTCGTCGTGCGCCCAATCCATGCCGATGACGGCGACCGTCGCGTCGGTCAACTTCAGCACTTCGACCAGATTGCGCTGCGCGGCACCGACGCAACCGGCGTTGATGTTCAACGTGCTGGTCGGCAGGCATCCGTTGAGCGGCACCAGCAGACCCTTTAGCGCTCGGTCCCCCAGTACTGATTTGACCGCGGGCGCGTACATCTGGGCGTGTGAATTACCCAACAGAATGACGTTCGCGTCCTGGGCATCACGACTTTGAAGATTGAGGCGACACGCGCGAGACGCACCGAAACTGATGAACTCTCGAACCGGGCAGCGATAGTTGGTGCCCGCCGCGGCGTTGACGACAGTGGCTTGTTCATTGAGCCTCGACGGCAGACCGTTTTGCTGAAGAATGAACAGGGCACCCACGACGGGCAGCGCCAGACCGGCTGCGGACACCGTCAGCACACGGCGGATTGGCATGGCAGACGACCGAAACGGCTTTTCGACAAAGCGATAGGAAGCCACGGCGAACCCAATCATCACCAACAGCGCCAACGCCACTTCCATCAGCGTGAAGTCGCGGATCAGGAAGTACTTGCCAAAGACAATCACCGGCCAGTGCCACAGATAAAGCGAATAGGAAATCAGTCCAAAAAACACCATCGGCCGCACGCTAAGCAAGCGGCTGACCGACGTCTCGGCACTACGGCCGATCAGCACCAGCAACACCGTACCGGCGACTGCCGGCAACGCGACGGGCATGTGTGCGAACCACGCAACCGGATGAATGAGCCCGACAGCGACCAGGCCAAGTCCGAGCCACGCTAACGGTTCGGCCACCTCACGGCGATAGGCTTTCGCAGCGGGCCACAACGCAATCATGGCGCCCGCGCCCAGCTCCCAGGCGCGCGTCGGTAGCAGGAAAAACGCCGGGGACTTTCCGCCCTTGGCCAGCAATAACATATTGGTGGCGAACGACAGCACGGTGATGACGGTGACGATCAGGAACGCGCGCTGGCGCCAAAAACGCGCGCACAGCATGAGCAGCAGCGGGAAGAAGATATAAAACTGTTCTTCAACCCCGAGCGACCACATGTGCAGCAGCGGCTTCTGTTCGGCCGCAGCCGAGAAATAGTTGGTGTCACGCCAGAAATAGATATTGGCTAAAAACCCGGCAGTAGCCAGAACACTGCGTCCGTAGCCCACCAGATCCGCCGGCAGCAACACAATGACCGCCACCAGCGTGGTGACAATCAGTACCGCTAACAGCGCCGGGAAAATTCGCCGGATACGGCGATTGTAGAAATTGACGATGGTGAACCGACCGTCGGCGAGCTGCGTCCAGATGATCGACGTGATCAAGTAGCCGGACAGCACAAAGAACACGTCAACGCCGAGGAATCCGCCCTCCAACGCTGCTTCGTGGATGTGAAAAAAGACCACCGCAAGCACGGCTATCGCGCGCAGCCCGTCGATGTCTTTGCGATACGTCATGCCGCATTACCTCAAAAAAAAAGCCGCGCACCACGTGCACGGCTTTTCCTATGCCTTCGAACCGACAGATTTAGTCTTCTGTCACGGGCTTCGCGGCGTCGCCGTCTGCAGAGGCTTCGCCAGACGCCTCGGTCGAGCTTGCGATATCCGCCGCGAGCGCTTCCGCCAATGCTTCGGTCACCGCGTCGCTATCGAGCTCTTCGCTCGCCGCTTCGGCTTCCACCGCTTCGGCCAACAGTTGATCCGGCGACTTCTGCATCCGGGCCAGACGCTGCTCTTCGTGGTGCGCGTAACCGGTACCAGCAGGGATCAAGCGACCCACAATGACGTTCTCTTTCAAGCCACGCAGATCGTCACGCAGACCTTTAACCGCAGCTTCGGTAAGCACACGAGTGGTCTCCTGGAACGACGCGGCCGAGATAAACGACTCAGTGGCAAGCGAAGCTTTGGTGATACCCAGCAGAATCGGTTCGTATTTGACCTGCTCTTTTTTCTCGCTTTCGAGCTTGTCGTTCATATCCAAAAGACGTGAGCGGTGAATCTGCTCGCCTTCCAGATAGTTACTGTCGCCCGGCTCGGTGATTTCCACTTTGCGCAGCATCTGACGAATGATCACTTCGATGTGTTTGTCCGCGATGCGCACGCCCTGCAGGCGGTACACGTCCTGGATTTCACGCACGAGGTAATCGGCCAGACGATCGGTGCCTTGAAGACGCAGAATATCGTGCGGGTTTGGTTCGCCGTCGGCGATCTCTTCACCCTTCTCAACTTGCTCACCTTCGAACACGATCAGGTGACGCCACTTGGGAATCAGCGCTTCGTAACGTTCGCCGTTTTCCTCGGTGATCACCAGGCGATTCTTGCCCTTGGTCTCTTTGCCGAACGACACGGTGCCGGAGACTTCAGCCAGAATGGCTGCTTCTTTCGGTTTGCGCGCTTCGAACAAATCGGCGACGCGCGGCAGACCACCGGTGATGTCGCGAGTCTTCGATGATTCCTGCGGGATACGTGCGATAACGTCGCCAATTTCCACTTTGGCCCCGTTCTCGAGGTTCACGACCGCGCCACCTGGCAGGTTGTACGCTGCCGGAATTTCGGTGTTGACGAAGAACACGTTCTCGCCCTTGTCGTCGAGCAGTCGAGCCATTGGACGCAAATCCTTGCCCGTGCTGCCGCGTTGCTTGGGATCGGTGATCACCATGCTCGACAAACCGGTGACGTCGTCGGTCTGACTCTGCACGGTAATGCCGTCAACGAAGTCTTCGTATTTGATCTGACCGGCCACCTCGGTAACCACCGGATGGGTGTGCGGATCCCAGTGCGCCACAATCTGACCGGACTCAACGTCGTCGCCGTCGTTGGCCGTAATCGTCGCGCCGTAAGGAATCTTGTAACGCTCGCGCTCACGACCGTAAGTGTCGATGACACCCAGCTCACCCGAACGCGAGACGGCAACCAGATGCCCCTTCGTGTGGTGAACGGTCTTGATGTTGTGCAGACGAATGACACCCGCGTGCTTGATTTCCACCGAACTGACGGCAGCGGCTCGCGATGCGGCACCACCAATGTGGAACGTACGCATGGTCAGCTGGGTACCCGGCTCACCAATCGACTGGGCCGCGATCACGCCGACCGCCTCACCCTTGTTGATGCGGTAGCCGCGCGCCAGATCTCGCCCGTAGCACTGCGAGCACACGCCGTAACGCGTCGCACAGCGAATCGGTGAGCGCACTTTGACCTGATCGACACTGTGCTCTTCGAGCTTGTCGACCCACTGCTCGTCGAGCAGCGTGCCGGCCGGTGCGATGACGTCCGTCTTACCCGGGTACATCACATCTTCGGCGACCACACGACCGAGAACACGATCACGCAGTGGTTCGACGACATCGCCGCCTTCGACCAGTGGCGTCATCAGCAGACCTTCGGTCGTGCCGCAATCTTCTTCCGTCACCACCAGATCCTGCGCCACATCGACGAGTCGACGCGTCAGATAACCGGAGTTAGCTGTTTTAAGAGCCGTATCGGCCAGACCCTTACGCGCACCGTGCGTAGAGATAAAGTACTGCAGCACGTTCAGGCCTTCACGGAAGTTTGCCGTGATCGGCGTTTCAATGATCGAGCCATCCGGCTTGGCCATCAGGCCACGCATGCCGGCAAGCTGACGAATCTGAGCGGCGGAACCACGAGCTCCGGAGTCAGCCATCATGTAAATCGAGTTGAACGACGCCTGATCAATCTTCTTGCCATCAGCATCGGACACTGACTCAACACCGAGTTTCTGCATCATGGCTTTCGCCACCTGATCGTTGGTGCGCGACCAGATATCGACCACCTTGTTGTAGCGTTCGCCGTTGGTCACCAAACCCGATGCGTACTGATCTTCGATCTCACGCACTTCGGTTTCGGCCGAACCCAGGATGGATTCTTTCTCATCCGGAATCACCATGTCGTCGACACCAATCGACACACCTGCTTTGGTGGCAAAGTGGAAGCCGGTGTACATCAGACGATCGGCAAACACGACGGTGTGCTTCAGACCCACTTCGCGGTAGCAGCTGTCGATCACGCCCGAGATCGCTTTTTTGGTCATGTCGCGGTTGACGAAATCAAACGACATACCAACCGGCAGAATCTCGGAGATCAGCGCACGCCCAACCGTGGTATCCACAGTGCGGACCGTTTCCACGGTCTCGCCATTGTCGTCCGTGTGACGCTCAACGATGCGCGCCTTGATCTTCGCCTGCAGATCGACCGCGTTGTTTTCATAGGCGCGGTGCACTTCGTCGACGTTGGCAAAATGCATGCCTTCGCCTTTGGCGTTCACGCGCTCGCGGGTCATGAAATACAGACCCAGCACCACATCCTGCGACGGCACGATGATGGGATCACCGTTGGCAGGCGACAGAATGTTGTTCGACGCCATCATCAGCGCACGCGCTTCGAGCTGCGCTTCAATGGACAGCGGCACGTGCACGGCCATCTGGTCACCGTCAAAGTCAGCGTTAAACGCGGTGCAGACCAGCGGGTGCAACTGAATGGCTTTACCTTCCACCAGCACTGGCTCGAACGCCTGAATGCCCAGACGGTGAAGGGTCGGCGCGCGGTTCAGCATGACCGGGTGCTCGCGAATCACTTCGTCGAGGATGTCCCAGACTTCCGGACCTTCGCGCTCAACCAGGCGTTTCGCCGCCTTGATGGTCGGCGCTTCGCCACGCAGCTGCAGCTTGCTGAAGATGAACGGCTTGAACAGCTCAAGCGCCATTTTCTTGGGCAGACCGCACTGGTGCAGTTTCAGCGTTGGACCCACCACAATCACCGAACGACCGGAGTAGTCAACGCGCTTACCGAGCAGGTTTTGACGGAAGCGGCCCTGCTTACCCTTGATCATGTCAGCGAGCGATTTCAGCGGACGCTTGTTCGTGCCGGTGATGGCGCGACCGCGACGACCGTTGTCGAGCAGCGCATCCACCGATTCCTGCAGCATGCGTTTTTCGTTACGCACAATGATGTCGGGTGCGTTGAGCTCCAGCAGACGACGCAGACGGTTGTTGCGGTTAATCACACGACGGTACAGATCGTTCAGATCCGACGTCGCAAAGCGACCGCCATCCAGTGGCACCAGCGGACGCAGATCCGGCGGCAGCACGGGCAGCACGGTAAGCACCATCCACTCAGGCTTGTTGCCCGACTCATCGAACGCTTCAAGCAGTTTCAGACGCTTCGACAAACGCTTGATGCGCGTCTCGGAGCCCGTGCCCGCGATTTCTTCGCGCACGTTCATGATTTCCTGCTTCAGATCGAGCGTCTTGAGCATTTCGTAAACGGCTTCGGCACCCATGCGAGCGTCGAACTCATCGCCGTGTTCTTCGATGGCCTCAAGATAGGCTTCATCGGACAGCAGCTGGCGACGTTCCAACGGCGTCAGACCCGGGTCGATGACCACGAAGGCTTCGAAATACAGTACGCGTTCGATTTCGCGCAGCGTCATGTCGAGCATCAAACCAATACGCGACGGCAGCGATTTCAGGAACCAGATGTGCGCGACCGGGCTCGCCAGTTCGATATGTGCCATGCGCTCACGACGCACTTTCGACTGCGTGACTTCCACGCCGCACTTTTCACACACAACGCCACGGTGCTTGAGGCGCTTGTACTTGCCGCACAGACATTCGTAGTCTTTTACGGGGCCAAAGATCTTGGCGCAGAACAGCCCGTCCCGCTCCGGCTTGAAGGTGCGGTAATTGATGGTTTCCGGCTTCTTCACTTCACCGAAGGACCACGAGCGCACCATGTCCGGCGAGGCCAGGCCGATGCGAATCGCATCGAAATCTTCGACCGGAGCTTGCTGCTTAAAGAGTTTGAGCAGATCTTTCATTCGTCACCTATCTTGGTTTGAGTATCGATATTCCTACAGGATCCCGGGGTTTAAACCGGATCGAGCTCCAGCTCGATGTTGATCCCGAGAGATCGAATCTCTTTCACCAACACATTAAAGGACTCGGGCATGCCCGGCTCCATGGAGTGTGTGCCGTCCACGATGTTCTTGTACATCTTGGTTCGACCCTGGACGTCATCCGACTTAACCGTCAGCATTTCCTGCAACGTGTAAGCCGCGCCGTAGGCTTCGAGTGCCCACACTTCCATCTCACCGAAACGCTGTCCGCCGAACTGTGCCTTACCACCCAGCGGCTGCTGAGTAACCAGGCTGTACGGTCCGGTGGAACGCGCGTGCATTTTGTCATCGACCAGGTGGTTGAGCTTCAACATGTACATGTAGCCCACGGTCACGTGGCGATCGAACGGACGACCGGTACGGCCATCATAAAGTTGCTGCTGACCGGATTCCGGCAGATCAGCAAGCTTGAGCATCGTCTTGATTTCCGACTCGTGCGCACCGTCAAACACCGGCGTTGCCATGGGCACACCGCCGCGCAGGTTGCCGGCCATCTCCATCACTTCGCCGTCGGTCAAGGTTTCCAAGTCTTCATCACGACCGCCGGTCTTGTTGTAGATCTGATCAAGGAAATCACGAATCTCGGTAACGCCCTTGTTGTTATCGATCATACCGCCGATCTTCAGGCCCAAACCGCGAGCGGCCCAGCCCAGATGCGTTTCCAGCACCTGACCCACGTTCATACGTGACGGCACACCCAGTGGGTTCAGTACGATATCCACGGGCTCACCGTTGGCGGCGTAGGGCATATCTTCAACCGGAACGATGGTCGAGATAACCCCTTTGTTGCCGTGACGGCCAGCCATCTTGTCGCCCGGCTGAATACGGCGCTTAACGGCCAGGTAAACCTTGACCATCTTGAGCACGCCCGGGGCCAGATCGTCGCCCGCGGTGATCTTGCTCTTCTTCTCTTCGTAACGGCGCTCGAAATCCTTGCGCTGTTCTTTGATTTGTTTCGCCGCGTCTTCGAGCAGCTTGTTGGCTGCCTCGGCCCGCACGCGAATCTCAAACCATTTTTCGTTGTCCAGATCGTTGAGGTAAGCCTCGGTGATCTTGGAGCCGGACTTCAATCCATCCGGACCGCCGTCTGCCACTTTGCCGACCAACGCTTTCTCGATCCGCGAGTACAAATCGCTTTCGAGAATACGTGCCTGGTCACCAAGGTCTTTCTTGACGCTTTCGAGCTCGGCCGATTCGATGGCCAGCGCCCGAGCATCTTTGTCGACGCCATCGCGGGTAAACACGCGCACGTCGATGACGGTGCCGTCCATGCCCGGCGGTACGCGCAGCGACGTATCTTTCACGTCGGACGCTTTCTCACCGAAGATCGCACGCAGCAGTTTTTCTTCCGGCGTGAGCTGAGTCTCGCCTTTGGGCGTCACTTTACCGACGAGAATGTCGCCGCCTTTGACTTCCGCGCCGATAAACGCAACACCCGATTCGTCGAGCTTGCCCAACGCCGAGTCGCCCACGTTCGGGATGTCAGCGGTGATCTCTTCAGAACCAAGCTTGGTGTCACGAGCGACACAGGTCAGCTCTTCGATGTGAATCGTGGTGAAACGATCTTCTTTGACCACGCGTTCGGAAATCAGAATCGAATCTTCGAAGTTGTAGCCGTTCCAGGGCATGAACGCGACCAGCAGGTTCTGACCCAGCGCCAGCTCACCCATGTCCGTGGACGGGCCGTCGGCCATCACGTCACCGCGAGCAATGCTGTCACCGGCACGCACCAGCGGTCGCTGGTTGATGCAGGTGTTCTGGTTCGAACGCGTGTACTTGGTCAGGTTGTAGATGTCTACACCCGGCTCGCCGATCACCGTTTCCGAATCGTGCACGCGGATCACGATGCGCGACGCGTCGACCGAATCCACCAGACCACCGCGCCGTGCGACCACGGTCACACCGGAGTCAACGGCCACCGTGCGTTCGATGCCGGTTCCAACCAGCGGCTTGTCGGCGCGCAGCGTTGGCACCGCCTGGCGCTGCATGTTCGAGCCCATCAACGCGCGGTTGGCGTCATCGTGCTCGAGGAACGGAATCAGCGAGGCGGCGACCGATACGATCTGACGTGGCGACACGTCCATGTATTCGACGCGTTCTGGACCGACCATCGTAAATTCGTTCAAGTGACGAGCGGAGACCAGCTCATCTTCAAACGCGCCGTCTTCACTCAGCTGTGCGTTCGCCTGAGCAATGACGTATTCGCTTTCCTCAATGGCCGACAGGTACTCGATGTGAGCACTGACTTTGCCATCTTCGACTTTGCGATAAGGCGTTTCCAAAAAGCCGTACTCGTTGGTCCGTGCGTAGACGGCCAGCGAGTTAATCAGACCAATGTTTGGCCCTTCCGGCGTTTCAATCGGGCAGACACGACCGTAGTGCGTCGGGTGCACATCGCGCACCTCAAAGCCGGCGCGCTCGCGCGTCAGGCCACCTGGGCCAAGCGCCGATACGCGACGTTTGTGCGTGACTTCCGACAGCGGGTTGTTCTGATCCATAAACTGGGACAGCTGGCTGGAGCCAAAGAACTCCTTGACCGCTGCTGCCACCGGCTTGGCATTGATCATTTCCTGCGGCATCAAGCCTTCGGCTTCGGCCTGCGTCAAACGCTCCTTGACGGCGCGCTCAACACGGACCAAACCGATACGAAAAGCGTTCTCTGCCATCTCGCCGACGCTGCGTACGCGACGGTTACCCAGGTGATCGATGTCATCGACCAGGCCGTTACCGTTGCGAATGGCGATCAGCGTTTTGAGTACGTCGATGATGTCTTCTTTGGACAGCACGCCGTCACCGGTGGAATCCTTACGGCCCACACGACGGTTGAACTTCATCCGGCCGACCGACGACAAGTCGTAGCGCTCGGGGTTGAAGAACAGGTTCTGGAACAGGTTCTCCGCCGCGTCCTTGGTCGGCGGCTCGCCCGGACGCATCATGCGGTAGATTTCGACCAGTGCTTCAAGACGCGTCGTGGTCGAATCGATGTTCAGCGTGTTCGAGATGAACGGACCGCGATCCAGATCGTTGACGTACAGCGTCGACAGTTTGGTGATGCCCGCTTCGATGATCGACTCGAGCATCTCGTCATGAATTTCTTCATTGGCTTTGGCAATCAGCTCACCGGTCTCGGTGTCGACCACGTCGCCCGCGAGGATCTTGCCGACCAGGTATTCCTGCGGCACGACCAGCTTCTTGAGCTTGGCTTCTTCCATCTGACGGATGTGACGCGCCGTAATGCGACGACCCGGCTCGACCAGCGTTTTGCCCTTGACCAAAATGGGGAACGTCGCCGTCTCACCGCGCAGACGTTCCGGCACCAGCTCCATGCTGACGTCTTTTTTGGTGAACGTGAAATCGTTGGTATCGAAGAACGTATCCAGGATCTCGTTGTTGTCGAGGCCCAGCGCACGCAGAATGATGGACACCGGCAGTTTGCGGCGACGGTCAATACGCGCGAACACGCTGTCTTTGGGATCGAACTCGAAATCGAGCCACGAACCGCGATACGGAATCACCCGCGCCGAGTGCAAAACCTTGCCCGACGAGTGCGTTTTGCCGCGATCGTGGTCAAAGAACACGCCCGGTGAGCGATGGAGCTGCGACACAATGACGCGCTCGGTGCCGTTGATCACGAACGTGCCGTTCGCGGTCATCAGCGGCATTTCGCCCAGATACACTTCCTGTTCACGAATGTCTTTGACCGGCTTCTTGGCACCGGAGGCTTCCTTGTCATAAATGACGAGGCGAACTTTTACGCGCAGAGGGGCAGCGAAAGTCAGACCACGGAGCTGGCATTCCTTGACGTCAAACACCGGCGTTCCGAGCCGGTAGCTAACGTATTCAAGTGCCGCGTTGCCGGAGTAACTGACAATCGGAAAAACCGTATTAAAAGCTGCATGCAGACCAATATCGCCGCGCTTGTTTTCCGCTTTGTCTTCCTGCAGAAATTTCTTGTAGGAATCGAGCTGGATCGACAGCAGATATGGCACATCCAAAATCGTTGGACGCTTGCCAAAGTCTTTGCGTAACCGCTTTTTCTCGGTAAAGGAATAGGCCATGTGAGATTGCCCTCAATTGCACGTTAACGCCTTGGGTTGTGACCACGTGGGCCGCAAACCGGGGAGGCGGATTCCCCAAAAAATTGCGCCGAACAAAACGAGCGCGCCGGATAACCGACGCGCTCGACTCGAACGGTCTTTACTTGACTTCGATCTCAGCGCCGGCTTCTTCAAGCTGCTTCTTGAGATCTTCTGCTTCGTCCTTAGGCACGCCTTCTTTGACGGCTGCCGGAGCGCTTTCAACCAGATCTTTGGCTTCTTTCAAGCCCAGACCGGTGATCGCACGAACCGCTTTAATGACAGCAACCTTGTTGCCGCCAAAGCTCTTCATGTGCACGTCAAATTCGGTCTTTTCTTCAGCAGCGCCACCGGCGTCGCCACCAGCTGCCGCAGCAACAGCAACCGGTGCTGCAGCCGAGACGCCAAATTTTTCTTCCATCGCGTTGATCAGGTCGACGACCTCCATCACGCTCATGCCAGAAATCGTATCGAGAAGTTCTTCAGTAGATGCCATTGTTCAAAATCTCCAAAAAATAGTTACCCGGGTTAAGCGCAGCGCGCCCACCCAAAAAAATCAAAATCAAGCGGCCTCTTTCTGGTCGCGTACTGCGGCCAGTGCCCGTGCCAGCTTGGCAGGGGGCTCGGCAAGAGTCCGAGCGAGTTGTTCGACAGGCGCTCTCATCGTGCGCATCAGCATGCTGAGTGCTTCATCACGCGTCGGCAGGTTGGCAAGCTTCGGCAGGTCGGCTGCATCAAGCAACTCGCCTCCCACTGCTGCAAATCTGACGACCAGCTTGTCGTTCTCTTTGGCAAAATCTCGCACCAAACGTGCAGCACATCCCGGGTCTTCCATTGAAAACGCCAGAACGAGTGGGCCCGTCAGAGCCTTATCCACACATTCGAATTCGGTGCCAGCCAAAGCACGACGTGCAAGCGTGTTCTTAACCACTTTCACAAACACACCCGTTTCGTGCGCTTTCGAACGCAACTGGGTCATTTGCTCAACGGTCAAGCCACTGTACTCCGCACCCACCACTGCCATAGCAGTGCCGGCTACGTCGCTGACTTGCGCGACAAGCGCCTTTTTCTGGTCTAGCCTTAAAGCCATATACTTCCTCCGGCTATCGGTTCACACAATCGGGCCAACGTCCTGTCGTGCCCGCCCTGTTGGCGACGGTGAACCGGAACCAGAACTCTGATTTCGGGTAACACCATCTACGCAGGTAGGTATTAAGCTCCCCAATGGAAGCGCCTGCGGTCTTTGATGACGCTGACGCGAACGCCAGCGCTACTTCTCAAACGCGCCGCCAGTGCAAACCGGCGTCACGCAGAAATTGGAACGACCTACTTGAGGTCGAGCGAGCCGCTGTCCACCGGGACACCAGGGCCCATAGTTGACGACAACGTCACGCGCTTCATGTACACACCTTTTGCGGCGGACGGTTTGCCTTTCTGCAAATCGGCCAGCAGTGCTGCGAGGTTTTCCGACAGCTTCGGCGTGTCGAAACCGACTTTGCCGATGGAGCAGTGAATGATCCCCGCCTTGTCGGTGCGGTACTGCACCTGACCGGCTTTGGCGTTATTCACAGCGGTCACCACGTCGGGCGTTACCGTGCCGACTTTCGGGTTTGGCATCAGGCCACGTGGACCGAGAATCTGACCAAGCTTACCGACCACGCGCATGGCGTCCGGCGTGGCGATGACCACGTCAAAGTCCATTTCGCCGCCCTTGATCGATTCCGCCAAATCATCAAAACCCACCAGATCGGCGCCCGCTTCGGTTGCCTTGGTCGCGTTTTCGCCCTGGGCGAACACGGCGACGCGCACCGACTTGCCGGTGCCGTTTGGCAGCACGGTCGAGCCGCGCACCACTTGATCCGATTTGCGCGGATCCACACCCAGATTCACGGCCACGTCGATCGACTCGGCGAAGTTCGCGCTGGCCAGCGCTTTGACCAGATCGATCGCGTCGTTCAACGGGTAGTTGGTTCCCGGCGTGATTTTTTCAGCAATTGCTTTACGTTTTTTCGTTTGACGAGCCATGATCAAAGACCCTCCACTTCAAGACCCATGCTGCGGGCGCTACCAGCAATGATGCGCACCGCGGCTTCCAGGTCGTTCGCGTTCAGGTCGGCCATTTTGGTCTGCGCAATTTCTTCAAGCTGCGCTTTGTTGACCTTGCCAACCTTGTTCGTATTCGGCTCGCCGCTGCCTTTTTTCAAGCCGGCTGCTTTCAACAACAACACCGACGCGGGCGGCGTCTTTGTAATAAAGGTGAAGCTTCGGTCGGCGTAGACTGTGATGACGACAGGCACCGGCAAACCGGGCTCCATGGTTTGCGTTGCGGCGTTGAACGCCTTGCAAAATTCCATGATGTTGACGCCGTGCTGACCCAGTGCAGGACCGACGGGTGGGCTAGGATTCGCCTGCCCGGCCTTAATCTGCAGCTTGATATACGATTCAATTTTCTTAGCCATTTTTACTCCTGTGGGTGCAAACGCTCATTCGAGCTCCCCGTAACTCGCCCAGATGATCCGTGTCATCTCGCGGGCCCTGACTAACGGCATCCGCCGTCAGCGCAAAACGCGGCCAAGCCGCATGGGATTTGGTCAGGCTTTCTCGACCTGACCGAAGTCCAGCTCCACCGGCGTTGAACGCCCGAGGATCTGCACGGCCACCCGAAGGCGGCTTTTCTCATAGTTGACCTGTTCGACGACTCCGTTGAAATCGTTGAACGGCCCGTCGATAACACGGACGACTTCGCCCGGCTCGAACAACACTTTCGGCCGCGGCTTGTCGACGCCCTCCTGGACGCGCTGCAGGATGTTATCCGCTTCGCGATCCGTGATGGGCGCAGGACGATCCGACGATCCGCCGATGAAACCCAACACTTTTGGCACTTCCTTTACGAGATGCCAGGTGTCTTCGTCCATGTCCATTTGAACCAGCACGTAGCCCGGGAAGAACTTGCGTTCGCTCCGGCGTTTTTGTCCTTCTTTCATCTCCACGACTTCTTCAGTCGGGACCATGATTTCGCCAAATTTGTCTTCCAGACCGTGGAGCTTAATGCGCTCTTCCAGGTACTGTTTGACCTTGTGCTCGAAATTTGAGTACGCGTGAACCACGTACCACCGCAATGCCATTGACGCGTCTCCTTAGACGAAAGTCCTGACTACCCAACGCAGAAACATGTCGAGTACCCAGAAAAACAGCCCGAAGATGAGCGTAAAAATGATGACCGCGATGGTCGTCTGGAACGCTTCGCGACGCGTCGGCCAAACCACCTTGCGAATTTCAATGCGCGACGCCTTGATGAACGCCCAGACGCGCTTGCCCAGACCCGACTGGTAGAACACGAACAGGCCACCAGCGATACCGGCGAGCACCATCGGCGCCCGGACCAGCACAGACTGATCGGCAAAATAGTAATAAGCCACAACGCCCGCTACCAGAATCGCGATCGCGACAAGCGTGATCAGCTTGTCTGCAAACGTTGTGCTCTCTTCAACTTGTGTGTTCATACGCCTCTATTTCACTAATGCGCCACACCCCTGAAGGATGTGGCAGGGCAGGAGGGAATCGAACCCCCAACCTGCGGTTTTGGAGACCGCCGCTCTGC
>JBGCFP010000112.1:0-9843 GCA_045107005.1 Gammaproteobacteria bacterium | reverse complement strand
TTTGCCAGCCGCGCAGCTGCTTGGTGAAGGATCGCGATTAACGTACGCGTATTTGTTCGCCGGCGAACGCGACACCGTGCGTTCGTTTGCGCAGATTCTCGATCGTCAGTTGCCCACCGACGCGCGTTTGCGTGATCGTGGCGATGCCGGACGCGAACTCAGCGCCGCGATCTCCCGGGCCTCAAGGTTTCTGGCGCTGGCGTCGCTGGTCAGTTTGTTGCTTGCGGCCGTTGCCGTGGCAATGTCGGCGCGCCGCTATGCGCAGCGACGTCTCGATACGGCGGCTCTGATGAAGAGCATCGGCGCGACCCAGGGCTTTATTGCCCGCACGACGCTGGCTCAACTGATCGTCCTGGGCCTGATCGCGAGCATCCTTGGCGGCGCGCTGGGTTTTGCCATGGAGCGTGCGTTATCCAGCGTGCTGGCCGGTTGGCTGCGCGGCGAGCTGCCCGCGCCTTCCCTGCAGCCGCTCATTCTCGGCACAGGCACGGCGCTTATTCTGCTGGTGGGCTTCGCCCTGCCATCGATTTTGCGCCTGGCGCGCACCGCGCCGTTGCGCGTACTGCGTCGTGATCTCGACCCGCCGCCGGTCAGCGCACTGCTGTCGTATTCACTGGCACTAGGCGCGCTCGGGGCACTGGTGTACTGGTCGGTGCGTGACCTGACGCTGCTCGCCGTCATTGCCGGCGGCACGATCGCCACGGGCGTGGTGCTCTACGGCGTCGGCGCGCTGTTGGTGCGCATACTCAGCGCAACGCGCGGCAGCGCAGGCGTCGCCTGGCGCTATGGCCTCGCCAATGTCGCCCGACGAGGCAGCAGCAGCGCCGTGCAGATCGTCGCGTTTGGCTTAGGGCTGATGGTGTTGTTACTGCTGACCGTCGTGCGCAACGATTTATTGGCGGGGTGGCGCACCAGCATCGACCAGGAAGCACCCAATCACTTTCTGATCAACATTCAGGATGCGGATCGGGCCGGTATCGCCGGGCATCTGTCGAGCGCCGGGCTTGAACCGCCCGAGTTCACGCCGCTGGTCCGTGCGCGAATGACCAACATCAACAACGTCGACGTGCAGAAAATTGAATTTGAAAGCGGGGAAGGTGAGCGCATGGCGCGGCGCGGCCAAAACCTCAGTTACGCAGAAACCATGGCGACCAGCAATACGCTGCTGGAAGGCGAGTGGTGGTCGCCCGGTTACGCCGGCGAACCCCAGGTCTCGATTGAAATCGACGTGGCCAATTCCATGAATCTCAAACTCGGCGACACGCTCACTTTCGACGTCGCCGGCGAAGCCATGAATGCAACCGTGACCTCGTTTCGCAGCGTGGAATGGGAAACCTTTGAACCGAATTTCTTCATGGTGTTTTCGCCCAACACGCTAACCAGCTACCCCAAATCGTTTATCACCAGCTTGCGCGTTGGCGATGACCAGCGCAGTGCATTGCTCGGCCTGGTACGCGACTATCCCAGCGTGTCGGTCATCGATCTGGAAGCGGTGCTTGATCAAGTACGGGCCGTTATCGACAAAGCCGCACTGGCGGTCCAACTGGTTTTTGCGTTCACGTTGGCCGCTGGCCTGGTGGTGCTGTTTGCCGCGGTTCAAGCCACGCTTGATGAGCGCCGTTACGAAAGCGCGTTGCTGCGCACGTTCGGGGCGAGTCGCCGCACCGTGTTTGCAGGTCTGGCCACAGAATTTACCGTACTGGGTTTCGCTGCCGGACTGTTTGCGGCGTTTGGCGCGACCGCGATTGGCGCGCTGGCGGCCAGACGACTGTTCGATCTGGACTACACGGTGAATCCCATGCTGTGGCTCAGCGGCGTGGTGGCGGGCGTGCTGATCGTAGGCATCAGCGGCGTTCTGGCGTCACGCAGCGCGATCAACACCGCGCCGGTCAAAACGCTGCGTGCCATGTAGACGCCTTCCAAAACAGACCAGAAAATACCAGAAAATACCAGAAAATCACTTCCGGTCTATAGTTAGAGACAGGCACGCGCAGAGAGATCCGCGCGCCACTTGTCTTTGGAGTCTCAACCTATGAACCGGAATACATCATCACGACTGATTTTTTGCCTCGCTATTTTCCTCTCCCTGCCCGCGTCGGGCCAGGCCCTCTACACCATCGAGAACATCGGCAGTTTCCCCGGAGATTTCGGGAACACGCCGGCCGACATCAACAGCATGGGCCAAGTCGTCGGCAGCAGTTTCCGCTCGCCACAAAACGCCGCCTATTTGTGGGACCCCGTCACCGGGCTGACTGACATCGGCACGCTGCCCGGCGCCCAAGGCGCCGACGCGACCGGTATTAACGACGGCGGCTTCGTCGTCGGCGGATCGCTTGGCGGTACACCGCTGTCTTTTTTGTGGGTTCCGCCCGCGGGGCCCATGGTCACTCTGGGGTTATTGCCAAGCCTCTCAACCGCGAGCGCCAACGCGATCAGCAACACCGACGCGGTGATCGGCAATGCCTTTCCAGGTCCCGTACCTTTTGCATTCAATCGTGCCGGGAGCGGGGTGCTCGAATCGGTCATCGACACGCTCGGTGGTTTGACGTTGCGGGCTGTCAATGACATCAGCGATACGGACAGCGTCGTTGGCAGCACAGCCGATGAAACGGCCTACTTCATGGCGCTGGGATCGCCCGCTCAGGCACTCGGCAGACTGCGCCCCACAGACACCTTCAGCGTTGCCGAAGCCGTCAACAACAGCGGCCAGGTGGCCGGTCGCAGCGGCGAGGTCGGTGACGTGCGAGGCTTCATTTGGGAAAACGGCATCGGCCTGCAGGATCTGGGCACGCTCGGACCTGGCACTGAACAAGTATTCGTTGCAGACATTAATAACGCCGGCCAGATCGTGGGAAGCGACGTGGACGGATTCACCAGCCGCGCCTTCGTGTGGCAGGCTGGCACAGGCATGCTCGATCTGAACGACCTGATTGATCCGAACGAACCGCTGGGCGCCGTCGTCAACCTCGACAACGCGCTGGGCATCAACGATGCCGGGCAAATTGTGGTCAACGGCCTGTTCAACGGCATTTTGCAGTCTTTCGTTCTGACGCCGTCTGCCTCCGGCCCGCCACCTGCCGCCATTGCCGTCACGTTTTCCGGCGCAACCATTGCGGTGAGCGACACGTCGGGCGGCGCAGCCACTTACAGCGGCGTTGGTCTCGGCGATGTGATGAACGGCAGCGTCATCGTAGGCGCGTCCGAGAACGGCAGCGCTTTTTTGCCACCCGCGGACTATCAGTTTCCCAGCAGCACTTTCTTCGCGCAGATCAGTGACGGTCAAACGCTGACTTCGACGCAGGATTCCGCGCGCAACATGGAAGTGTCTTTTGAAGACAATCGAGTCGCGACCAGCGACGACGTGGCGCTGTTTAACGCGCTGCTCGGAACCAGTTTGCCGCCCGGAACACTGTTCGACGCCATACAAGTCGAAACCGACACGGTGAATGGCAACCGACGACTGGAAACCGGACTGAGCTACATCTCGCTCGACACCACGCTGATTACCGACACCAGTTATCAATTTCTGCCCAACCTCGCCGACGTGGATTTGGTGCTCTACTTCGTCGATGAAGAAATCGACGACGTTGACGTGTACAACGCGCTGGGTCTGGTCAGCGCACAGAGTTACGCCGCGATCGGCGTGGATACCGACAACGACGGCATCGCCGACATTAGCGACAACTGTACGCTGGTACCGAACGGGGTTTTGCTGCCCGATGACGGCGGCAACAGCCAGCGCGATACCAATGGCGACGGCTTTGGCAACGTGTGTGACCCTGATCTCAATAACGACAACATCGTCAACGTGGTGGATTTGGGTTTGCTGCGCCAGGTCTTTTTTCAAGCTGACGACGACGCCGATTTGAACGGCGACGGGATCGTTAATGTGGTTGATCTGGGAATACTGCGCGCGCAGTTTTTCGCCCCGCCGGGGCCAGCTGGTTTGGTCTCATTCTAGCGGCGCATTGGCCACCGGGGCCGCAATTCGCTAGAGTGTACGACAACTAGGGTAGTACACGGTGGCACCAGACGATGCACTTTCGACCGACAGCACGGTGCGCGGTGTTTGGCTCGATATCCGTGCTGCTAACCGCCTGCGGCAGCGGCGGATCGGGCAGTTCGTTTACGCCGCCGCCCGTGGCTACGACCTGGCAGTCCGGCGTGTTTGCGTCGGCTGCCAGTTTTAAATCGAGCTGCGAGGCACCGCGCAGCGGCATCAATCCGGCCACCGGTAGCGTCTACCCCGATGTCGCCGGCACCAAGTTCGACGAGATGAACTATCTGCGATCGTTCAGCAACGATACTTATCTTTGGTACGACGAAATCACCGATCGCAATCCGGCGAACTACGCCGCCGTGCTCGATTATTTCGATATCCTTAAGACCAACCAGACGACCCCAAGCGGACAACCGAAAGACAACTTTCATTTCACCTACGACTCCGACGAATGGTACGAGCTGTCGCAAACGGGGGTATCCGCCGGTTACGGCGCGCAGTTCGCGATTATCCGAGCTGAGTCACCGCGCGAGGTTCTCGTCGCGTTTGTGGAACCGGGATCACCGGCCGGTACTTTTCCCGCCAACCTGCAACGCGGGGCCAGCATCGAGTCGATCGATGGCTTTGATATCGACACGACGTCCGATGCCGGCATCGATGCGCTGAATGCCGGTTTGTTCCCGGCTGCGCCAGGCGAAGTGCATACGTTTACGGTGCGCGACACACCATCGTCGCCACTGCGAAGCATTACGCTCACAACGGCGTCGATCACCACGAACCCAACGCCGGTCGTCGACGTCATCGAATCCAATTTCGGGCGCCGTGTCGGCTACCTGCTTTTCAATGACCACATCGCAACCGCCGAGCAAGCACTGATCGATGCCGTCGATCAGCTCAACAGTGGTCAGGGCATCGACGATCTGGTGCTTGATTTGCGCTACAACAGCGGTGGTTTTCTGGCCATCGCCAGTGAGCTGTCTTACATGATCGCCGGCACGGATGCGACGGTGAACAAGACGTTCGAGACGCTACAGTTCAATGACAAGTATCCCACGACCAATCCGATCACAGGCCAAACGCTGACCCCAACACCGTTTTACAGTAACGCACTGGGGCCCCCGTTTAACGCACCGCAGGGACAGCCGCTCCCCACTCTGGATCTTGATCGGGTCGCCGTCATCACCGGCCCGGGCACGTGTTCGGCCAGTGAGGCGATCATGAACGGGTTGCGTGGAATTGGCATCGAAGTTCTGCAGATCGGCGCAACGACCTGTGGCAAACCCTACGGTTTCTACGCACAAGACAACTGTGGGACCACGTATTTCACCGTGCAGTTCCGGGGCATCAACGCGGCCGGGTTTGGCGACTACGCGAACGGTTTCGTACCGACTGAAAACCCGCTTGGCGATGACGATACGCGCGTGCAGGGGTGCCTGGTCGCCGATGACTACACGAACGCACTGGGCGACCCGGCAGAACGCCGCTTGAGCGCCGCTCTGGACTATCTGGAAGGTCGCGGCTGCCCGCCACCTTCAGCCATTGCGCCTGGAACGCTTGGCAAAGCACGTGCGCCGTTAAACGCAACAGACGGTTTGCTGCTCAAAGAACCGGGTTTGCAAAATCGGATTATGCTGCCGTGAATCGAATCGCCCTGGCGGCAGCCGGGCTGCTGTTTGGTTGTCAGACTCTGCAGGACACGCCGGCGCGCATGCTCGGTGCCAACCCAGCCGACCATGCCGAGTTGTCGCGGGTGTTACGCGAAATTTTGCAGCGCGACGTAACGCTGGCGCCTGACGCACTGGTCAATTCAAGCGACCTGTTTATCGACAAGACGCCGCGGCGAACGCTCGCCAATCCGGTGTCCATCGGACGCGTCATGACCACGCCCTTGCGCTTTTCGCTGGTGACGCGCGGTCGAACCTGCGTACTGATCGATACGCGCAACCAGCAGCGCTACCCACTCGAAGGGATTCGATGCGTCGCGCATGCGCCGTAACGCCGTTGAGGGTTGAATATTTGATCCAGGCAGCGGCGTGCTCTAACCGAGCGAAGTGGGTACCGCGCAACACCGGCGCGGTGCCGGTTTGATCTAGCTGTCGCCGAACACGTCGCCGATTTTCCCAAGCACCGAGCCCTCGCCCTTGGAACCCCCGAAGCCACCCGCCTGAATCACGCGTCCCGCAAGACGCGAGAACGGCAAGCTTTGCAGGTAGACCGTGCCAGTGCCGCGCAGCGTCGCGAGAAACAACCCTTCGCCGCCAAAGACCATCGATTTGAGGGACCCGGCACGTTCGATATTGTAATCGATGCCCGGCGTGAAGGCCGCCAGACAGCCCGTGTCCACCCGCAACGTTTCCCCGCGCAGCTCGCGCTTGATCACCGTGCCGCCGACGTGCACAAAAGCCAGTCCGTCACCTTGCAGTCGTTGCAAAATAAAGCCCTCGCCACCAAAAAAACCGGTGCCCAGGCGCTTTTGTAACGCGATGCCGATGCTGGTACCGAACGCCGCACACAAAAAGGCGTCTTTCTGGCAAATCAGCTCGCCGCCCATTTTGGCCATGTCGATGGCGATAATCTTGCCCGGATAGGGCGCGGCAAAGGCGACGCGCTTTTTGCCAGAACCGGAATTGGTGAAGTGCGTCATGAAGATTGATTCACCGGTGAGCACGCGCTTGCCCACGTTCATCAGCGAATCCATGATGCCGCCGACGGGCTTCGAGCCGTCACCCATCTTGGCTTCGAAACTGATGCCCTCTTCCATGTAGTTCATGGCGCCCGCTTCGGCGATCACGACCTCAGCAGGATCAAGCTCAACTTCGACGATCTGCATATCGTCGCCGAAAATTTCGTAATCGACTTCATGGCACTTCATGGAAAACTCCTGCGGTTGGTCAATACATTATTGTACCAAAGCCGCAGGAGTCGTTGATGACGTTTTACTGGCAGGCTTCTTCTTCGTCAGCAATCTGGCTGCAGGGAATGGCGACGCCGCGACCGACCGTGTCGGTGACGACAACGTCCGGATCGTAAGCCGCTGAGTCGGCATCCGCTTCGGCGCCTAGCGTAGCGCTCAAACCAATGCCGAACACCGCGGCCGCTTGCTGCGCGACCCTATCGACAATGCCTTCGCTTCGCGAACCGCTGCGAACAAACGTGTTGCCCGGATCGCTGAAGAACGACAGCAGATTCAGCGCCGTATTGTCGGGCGTCGAGACGTCCAACTGTCCGGTCGCCGACTGGCTTTGCACTTCAAAGCCCTGACCGTCCAGACCAATGGCCTGGAATCCGCTGAAATTGATGTTATCGGACGTGATCTTCGACAAATCCTGTGCGGCGAAAATGTTGCCGCGCTCAGAGGTAACAAACACCGATCCTGTCAATGCCGTGATGTCATTGATCGTCGCATCGTCAACCGCCCTGTAAGTCACGTTGCCCGCGGAGGACGTGGTACTGGCCACGGTGCCCGCGACGATGCTGCCACCATCGATGATGACATCGCCCACGGTGTTGATAGCGGCAGCCTGATTCACAGAACCCGAAGCGCTAAGTCGCGTCGGACCCAAACCCGTGGTCGAAATATCCACCGGAAGATTCAAATCACCCCGATCGACCGAGACTGTTGTCACGTCGTCGTTAGTCAGCCCGTTGAGGGTCAGCGTGCCGGTGTTGTTGAACGTCAGCGATCCGCCACTGTTGTCCACGGTTGCCGACGCCGCGACACCGTTGTTGATCAGCATGTTGCCACCGGCGTTCGTCGCCATGATGTCACCGATACGGTTGTTGCCGGCGAGACTCAGGCCCGCCGCCGACGTGGACTCCAACGACTGCGCCACAATTGAGCCAGCGCCGGACTGCGTGGTCGCTTGCCCCGACATCAGCGTAACGGACCCGCCTTGAGCGGTGATGGCGCCGCCAAGATCTACGCCCGTTGCACCATCCAGAGTGACCGCCTGGCCGACCAGATCGCCCGCCACATCAACGCCACCCCCGGTCGAGGTCAGGCTCAATGTGTCTGTGCTGGACAAGACTTCGTTGCCTCCAACACTGATGTTGCCCGCAGCGGTGACGATCAATGCCGCGTCATCGCCACCGATGTCCGACGACAGAAAGATCAGATCGTCGTTTTCATTGATGGTTAACATACCGCTCACGTTACTCAGCGTGATGAACCGAACCGCTGTGTTAAGCGTCGTCATCATCATCGCATTGGTGATGATCAGCGAGTCACTGGTAATTACGCCGCCATTACTTGCCAGCGTGCCGGCGTCAATGCTCAGGGTGCCGGGCAACGCAATGTCATCGGTGAGCGTCACGTCCGCCCCGTTGGCGACCAGTGCGAAATCCCGCTTGTTCGAGAACCCGTAGTCGATCCCCAAATCCACGTCCAGCGTTCCGCTTGGCGCGCCGGCCGCTGCTGACACGTCCACGGGCGACAGCCCGTCCGTCACAATGCTGAAGGCGCCCGCAAACACATCGTCCGAAACCGTTTCTGCATTGGCAAGTGTAATGGCGTGGTCCGTGCCCGCGCCCGTGGTATAGGCGATCACACCGCCACTGAACATGCCGGTAAAGCGATCGTTGTCGGCGCCGCCGGACACGTTCAGACTGTCGCTGCCCGCGCCCCCGTCGAAGTCAACCAGACGCGCTTCTTCGGCTAAAACCAAGGTGACCGAATCGTCGCCGTCGCCGCCCAGGATCTCGCCCTCCAGATCCGCGTTGAGCGTGATCGTATCAACCATGCTGCCGCCAGTGATGTTTTCGACCTCGCCGAACGCAATATCGTTGAGCGTGCCGGCGTTCAACATTTCCACGATCCAGATGTTCGCCGCGTCGAAGCCGATGAGCGTGTCGCCGCCTGCACCCCCATCGATCGAACCGGTCATCGCATTGCCGGCCAAGTCCGCCGTGAGCCGGAACTGGTCATCACCCGCGCCGCCGAGAAGATCGGCTTCAAACTGCGCGGCGATATCAAAGACATCGTCACCGCCGCCCGCGTCCACAACGCCGGTGATGTTGGCGAGAATATCGAAGGTGTCGATCATGTCACCGCCGGTCAGGTTTTCGATGCTGGTGAACGCCTGGTTATTCACCATGCCTTCGTTTAATGCCGAAACCGTCCAGTCCGTTGCGACATTGGCACCAAGTATCGTGTCGTCGCCATCACCGCCGTCCATCTGCGGAATCTGTGCCACGGCGTCCAGCACGAACGTGTCGGCCGCGCTGCCCCCGACCAGGCTCTCTACATTGGTGAAATCCGCCTGCGCGTTCAGCGTGCCGGCGTTATCGCCGGTAACGGTGAACGTATTGACCTGATCGGCACCTTCAACGGTATCGAGACCATCCTGTCCATCCAGCGCGACCAAACCACCAGCGCTCTCGAACGAGAAAGTATCGTTACCCAAGCCGCCTTCGGCGTTCTCGATGTTGGCGAAATCGCGGCCGTCCACATTGCCGCCGTTTTGGGCATCGACCAACCACGCGTTGTCACCGTCACCGCTGGTCAGCGTATCCTCATCGGCACCCCCGTCCAGCAGCGCTGCGCTACCGTTGACGTCGAGAATGATCTGATCCACACCGGCGCCAGCGTCAAGGTTACCCGACAGCTGAGCGTTCACCGTGAACACATCGCGCATCGACCCGCCGGTCAGATTTTCGACCTCGGCAAACAAGGTAGTGCCGACCATGCCGCTGTCGAGCATTTCGACGAGCCATAGGGTTTCTTCATCGGCACCAAACAAAGTGTCATCGCCAAGGCCGCCTGTAATGCTGGTTACCGATGCGGCCCCCTGCAGTTCAAACGTGTCGTCGCCACCAGCGCCAATCAGATTCTCGATAGCCGCGAA
>JBGCFP010000111.1:0-32460 GCA_045107005.1 Gammaproteobacteria bacterium | reverse complement strand
GAGCGCTTTTTCGTTGCCGGGCTGCTGCACGACATCGGTATCCTCGTGATGTACAGCCAGTTGGACGGGCATGTCGCTGACATGCGTGCAGAACTGGATGGCGGCGAGCACACGTTGCACGCGGCTGAGCTTGAACGCTTCGAATTCAGCCATGCCTGTGTCGGCGCAGAGGTTCTGGCGCAATGGGGATTGCCGGCGAGCCTGCTTTCGGGTGTTCGATTTCATCACGTTCCAGCCGGCGCGCAGACGGCCAATCACGAAGCTGCGCTCATTAGTCTGGCCGACCGGCTGTCCAACCAGAGCAGTGATCACTCGTTGCACCCTGCTATCGAACCGGAACAAGGGGAGCACGGCGATGCTCTCAGAATTCTAGGCGTCGACAGCGCTACATTCAACGCCACAGCCATCGTCGAGCGGTCACAAACCGCCTTCAGCCAGGCGATGCGCAACCTGATGCCTTGATCGTTTCGAATTTCGTTCCGTCAAGGCAGTGGGGCCACCTTGGCGAATGAAGCCAGAGGATTTCTGACGCCCACCTTTGACCGCAAGGCCGCGAATCAGCCGCTGGCATCAACCGCCGTGGCCAACGCGTGAATCTTCAGTGCGGTCTTCCAGTTTCGGGCCGTCACGGTAGACCCGATGGATCGATCCATCACCGCAGGCGTGAGCCTGGACTCGCCGATCCCGTTTGAATAGTGCACCCTGGAGGGCATGGCGGCCTGCGCTGTCACCGTCGGCGCGACCCAGGGCGTGATTTATCTGCGCCATGAATACGGCTTTATGCAGCCGCTGCTGCAACAAAAAATCGACGCACGAGGCGAGACCGGGCTGCTGGGGCGCAGCCTGCTCGGCCACCACGGCACCGACTTCGACATCGAGATCTTCATGGGCGCGGGCAGCTACGTGTGCGGCGAGGAGAGCGCGCTGCTCGAATCACTGGAAGGCCAATGCGGTATTCCGCGCTCGCGACCACGCGCGGTCTGTGGGGACGGCCCACTGTCATCAACAACGTGGAGCCGCTGTGCTACGCGGCCGCCATTGTCGAGCACGGGCCGACCGTTTTCACCAACGACGGCGCAACGCCTGGCTAGACATCGATCAGATGCGCCCGGCTCAACAGCGTCATGACCCGGACATACTGAGCACCGATCTGCTGGTCAAAGGGCAGCGCCAGTCCGACGGCATTGGCGTGGTGGAAGCAACGCGCGGCACACTGATTCACCACTACGAAACCTTCGGCTTCGGAGGCCGACACTCTATCCAGCTGAGCTACGGGCGCCCGGCAACGGGAGATACTCGCCTAAGCCCGTCACCGCCATCGCAACCCTTTTAAAGCGCATCAACCCAGGAACGCAGCATGTTGCGCTCACAGAACACTCGATCTCTTTACATTGTGGTGTTCCCGTTACGCTGGCCACGACACCCCTAACCCGGCCAATAGGCACGTTGCTCATAGCGCTGGTTCCATGTGACGGCTTGCCAGCTAAACGTATGACCGCAGGAGCACCGACACATGCGCGGGCATCACGCACCCAGCGTCTTCGTCGAGAAAATTGGCGGCGGACCACCATCCATTACCCGCGAGTTAACTTCTATGCAGGCATGGTCGGCGAAACGCTGCCCAAACGCTGAATACTTACTACCTAACCGCGTTGGTTGTAAGTTGAGCTTTGAAAAACAATACTAAAGGCGTTGGTAGTGTTTTTCGACTTCAAGCGAATCACCATGAGTCAAACTCGCGATATTTTTGAGAGCCTGAAAAAGTGTCTGCGCACGCGCGGCCGGACCTATCGCGATGTGGCCGACGCTTTGCAGATAAGCGAAGCAAGCGTAAAGCGAATTTTCTCTGAACAGACGTTTTCGCCGCAACGTCTAGAAGACGTGTGCCGATATCTAGACATCAGTTTTTATGATCTGGCGCGCATGACCCGGCTTGGCAGTGAAGACTATATTAGCCGCCTGTCATTGGCGCAGGAACGCGGCTTGGCCGAAGATTCTCTTGTATTGTCGTATTTCTATCTCTTGCTGACGGGACGGACACCGGCGGAGATTGCCGGGGAATTTGGTCTGGATGACCAACAGCAGGCGACTATGCTGGCGCGATTGAGCAAGTTAAAGCTCGTCGAACTTCTGCCGCACAATAACGGGCGTCTGTTGACCAGCCGACGCATCGATTGGCGGACAGACGGACCCATCCGAAAACTCTGCCAAAGCGAGGTGCAGCAGGCGTTTATGGCGTCGATGTTCGACGGTCGGAATGACGCCTTTCGTTTTGACACCGGCGAGGTGTCGGCGGCGTCCGTTAACCTGGTGATCAAGAAGCTCGAAAAACTCTCACAGGGTTTCGATGAGTTTGCCGAGCTCGATGTCTCGACACCGCTGTCCAAAAAGACGTCCTATGGTCTGATGCTTGGCTTCCGGCCGTGGACGTTCTGGCAGATTCTCAAAACCACTGCCAACGATATGGGCGTAAACGCCGATCGAAGTCTGGCCCGCTCACGGTGAAACGCCAATGCACGAGAACGACTCGATGGTTGCTACTGGGAGGGCTTTTGCTTTTAACGGCTTGTGCGCCGACGTTGCACACCGTCAAGCCACTGCCCAATTTCGTTGAGGTTGGCTTGCAGCGCGGCGACAAGGTGACGGTGACAACCAAACAAGGGACAAGGCAGACCTTTGTCATCACAAAGATTCAAGACGATGTCCTGATTGGTCCTGACGCGCGGGTGTCTCTGGCGGATTTGGTCGATATCAAAAAACACGCTGGCGAGCGGCCAGCATCGCCGTGCGGTGGGGCCGAACCGCTTGGATGCTCTGTGCCATGGCTAATTGCACTGGCCAGTGACGATCATCGTGTTTACGGGGACAGTTTCTATGACGCCTGTGCCCAGCACGACTATTGCTACCGACACGGTTTTGCCAGTTACGGCCGCGACCGTGACGCCTGTGATCGCGAGTTTTTGGAGGACATGCTCGGTTTGTGCCCACAAGCAGCGACCAGTTCGTTCGGCAAAATTGTGGAAGCCTTCGACGATACAGCCGAAGGGCGTCGCACCTGCGTAGAGATGGCGAATCAGTTTCACGCGGCGGTTCGGCGGTTTGGCGAAGATCGATTCGAAACGACAGGGAGCAGCTACTGCGAATACGATGGACCGCTCGATGCCCCAGGGCGCGCGCCACCGAGTGTGCGCGACGATCAACGCACCAGATAGTCTTGCAAACGCGGGGTGATTTGATTAAGGCACGGCGTCAGCAACACCCACCTCATCGCGTCGCTTGATGTATGGTCACGATAGTAAGCAGCATCACAATCGGCCAAGAGGAACTTCCTGACAATGCACTGTCGACTCATCCTGCAAATGTTTGCCGTTGCGCTGTGCGGCGCGGCGTCAGCCCAGGCACCAGTGCGCGTCGCGATCGTCGCCGACGGCTCAATCCGCAGCAGCATTGAGGTACCTGGGACGGTCACCTCGCCGCGCACCGCTACCTTGTCCACGGCCGTCGCCGGTATGGTCGCGCAATTGAGCGTGGACGCTGGTCGCCGCGTGGCATCGGGCGACACACTGCTCGAGCTCGATGCCGAGTTAGTGGAACTGGCCAGCGAGCGTCTGCGTGCCCAGATGCGGCAACGAGACGTTGCGCTGGCGGACGCGCGGCGGCGATTCGAAGAAGCGCAGAAGGTTGGCCCCGCGAGGGGCATCGCACTGACCACCATCGAGAGCCTGCGCGCCGGTGTCGCCATCGAGCAAGCCGCGCTGGCGGCCGCGCGCGTGGCGTTGAAAGAGCAAGAGGCACTGCTGTCGCGTCACGCACTCAAGGCACCGTTTGCCGGTGTGATCAGCGAGCGTTACACGGAGTTGGGCGAGTGGCTCAATCCCGGCGACCCGGTATTGGATCTGGTAGCGCTCACCGATTTGCGTTTCGATTTCCGGGTGGCGCAGGACTACGCCGGTGATGTGGGTATCGAGACGCCGGTAGCGTTGCGCTTGGGCAAGCAGTCCGAGCCCGTCGCAGGCCGCATTGATGCGATCGTGCCGGTCAACGACCCCGCCACTCGAACCTTCCTCGTGCGAGTGGTTATTGACGAGATGGACGCCGTGTCGATCGGCGAGCCCACCCCGACGCCCGGCATGTCTGTGTCCGGACAGTTTACGTTGCAGTCCAATCGCACGGGCGTGACCGTATCGCGTGACGCTGTCTTGCGTTTTCCTGACGGTCGGGTCACCGCGTGGGTCGTCGAAGGGATTGGCGAATCGCCACTGGTACGTGAGCGCCGAGTCACGACCGGGCTGGAATTTGGCGGGCAAATCGAAATCACCAGCGGCCTGATGACTGGCGACGTGGTGGTGGTGCGCGGCAATGAAACGCTGCAGGAAGGACAAAGTGTCGTGATTCAGGATCCGGAGCTCTGACATGTTTGAGGCCATTGTCCGTAACGGCATTCTGACCACCGTCGCCGCATTGATCCTGGGCGTGATGGGGGTCATGGCCGCATTGCGCGTCCCCATTCAAATGATCCCGGATCTTGAGGTGCGCACCGTCTCAGTGCGCACAAACTGGCCAGGTGCTACGCCGCAGGACGTTGAGAAAGAAATCCTGATCGAGCAGGAGGAGTATTTGCGCAGCCTGCCCAACATGCAGCGTCTCGAAGCCTCGGCGAGCTCGGGCGAAGCGGTCATCGAGCTGGATTTTCCGTTTGGCGTGGACATGACGCAGACGCTGATTGAGGTCAACAACGCATTGAATCAGGTGCCAGCCTACCCGGAAAATGTGGATGAACCACGCATCTTCGCGAGTTCCTTCTCGGCCAATTCGTTCATGTATTTTGCCATTGCGCCGCTGCCCGGCAATCCGCGCAATCTCGATATGGACATGATGCGTGATTACATTTCCGACAACGTACGCACACGTCTGTCCGGCGTTGCAGGCGTCTCGCAGGTCCAGGTGCGCGGCGGAGCCGATCGGCAAATCCGGATACTGCTCGACCCGGCGCGGCTGGCCGAACGCCAACTCACCATCTCCGACGTGCGCAACGCCATTCGTGCCCGTAACCGCGACGTGTCTGGCGGTGAGGTGGACAGCGGTAAGCGGCGCTACTTGCTGCGCACCGTGGGGCGCTTCGATTCGCTCGAGTCGTTAAACGATCTGATCATTGTTCGTCGCGGCGAGGCGCTGATCCGTCTGGCCGACGTCGCGTCTGTGGAGCTCGACCATTTCGAAGTTCGTAACCTGTCGTATTTTAATGCTGACCCGGTGATCAGCCTGTCGGTGAGCCGTGAAGCCGGCTCCAACGTGATCGATATCAAATACGCCATGCTTGCCGCGGTTGAGGCGGTCAATCGCGATCTGCTTGAGCCGCGCGGCATGGTCATGAGCCTGATCGCTGAGGATGCCGGCTACGTCGAAGCCTCGGTTCGCAACGTGTGGACCAACCTGTTGCTCGGCGCCGTGTTTGCCACCGGCGTCATGTTTCTGTTTCTGCGCTCAGTCCGGGCGACAGCCGTTGGTATCCTAGGTATCCCGGTGTGCACCGTGGCGGCTTTTATCGGACTGCTGGCCAGCGGTCGCACGATCAATGTGATCTCATTGGCTGGCGTTGCGTTTGCCATCGGCATGACGCTGGACAACTCGATCGTGGTGATCGAGAGCATTGAGCGCAAACGCCGCGAAGGGCTGGATCGGTTTCGTGCGTCCGTCGAAGGCGTGCGCAGCGTCTGGTCTGCCGTTCTGGCGTCAACGCTGACGACCATTCTGGTCTTTCTGCCGGTCATGTTCATCGAGGAGGAAGCCGGACAGCTCTACTCCGACATTGCGGTCGCCATTTCCGCTTCCATTCTGGCATCCATGCTGGTCGCAATCACGTTGATCCCGACCGCCAGCGCACGGCTCTCGTTCGGCACCGAAAACCGCTCGACCCAGACCGGCAGCAACTCGGCGCTGCGGCTCGTTTTCGCACTGATCGCGACGCCGTCCCGACGCTTGACCACGATCGCCATCACAGTCCTGGCCAGCATCGCGGCCATCGTGTTGCTCACGCCGCCGGCCGAGTATTTACCGGAAGGAGAGGAACCCAAAACCTTCGCCAGAATGAGCGCGCCGCCGGGCTACAACCTGGACACCATGAGCGGCATCGGCCACCAGTTACGCGATCACTTCATGCAATTCAAAGGCAACGACCCTGCCGCGTTCCACCGGGGTGACACGGCCGTTCCCGCCATTAAATATCTGAACACCCGGATTTCGGCCGAGGGCCTGCGCATCATCGCCCAACCCGTCGACGCTGGAGACGTCGACGCGTTAATGGATGCCCTGACCACCGAGTTTCGACGCTATCCGGGCATGCGCGCTTTCGCCGCACGCGGCTCCATTATTTCCAGTAACGACGGCGGCACGCGCAGCATCAATCTGGACATCTCCGGGCCGACGCTGCGCGTGATCTACGCCGCCGCCACGGCGACCTTGCAGCGCGCTGAGGAAGTGCTTGGTAACCCGCGCATTCAGTCGAGCCCGTCGTCGCTCGCACTGTCTCAGCCGCTGATCGAAGTGCGCCCCGACTGGACCCGAGCCACCGAGCTTGGACTGGCCACTGGCGACGTGGGCTACACGGTCGCGGTTCTGACGGACGGAGCGTTCGTCGACGAGTATTTCGAGTCCGACGACAAGATCGACATGTACCTGTACGGGAGCAGCGGACGACGCTCGGATCTGGACAGCCTGGGTGCGCTGCCGATCTTCACACCGGCCGGTGGCGTACTGCCGCTCAGCGGTATTGCATCCATTCGCGAAACCGTGGACACCAATGCCATTCGGCGCATTAACGGCCAGCGCACCGTCACGCTGAACATCATTCCACCGGAGTCAATTGCGCTTGAGGAAGCCATCGAACTGATCCGGGAAGAAGTGGTTCGTGATCTGCAAACCTCCGGCGTCCTGCCCTCTACGGTGAACGTCGACATCTCGGGTGCAAGCGATCAGCTGGACGCAACGCGCGCCGCACTTGCGGCCAACTACCCTGTCGCGCTGGTGATCGTGTTTCTGTTGATGGTGGCGATCTTTCGCCATTGGGGCTACCCGCTGTTGATCATGACCACGATTCCTCTGGGTATCGCCGGCGGCATCGTTGGACTGGCACTGCTCAATTCGATTGGCTCGATGCTTGCGTCGTTTGGGCTCGGCGGATTTCGACAGTCTTTCGACATGATTTCGATGTTGGGTTTTTTGATCCTGATTGGAACGGTCGTCAACAACCCCATCCTGATCGTTGACCATGCGATGCAGAGACTGCGCGAAGAGGGGCTCTCACCGCTGGAAGCCGTGCGCGACGCCCTTTCATCACGCCTACGCCCCATCGCCATGTCCACGTTGACCACACTGTGCGGGTTGTCGCCGCTGGTGTTCATCCCGGGCGCCGGGACGGAGCTGTATCGCGGCGTCGGAGCCATTGTGTTGTTTGGCATTCTGGGGGCGGCCGTCGTGTCGCTGACGATGTTGCCGGCGCTGACGGTCACAGCGCTGGAATGGGGCTCAAGCCGCGCACGGGGGGCTCGCGCCGTGGCCAGCGTGGAATGAAAATGCGGGACGCTAGACGAATATCTGCTGGCCGTAGGCGCTAACGCAACCTCGCGATGTGACACTGACGGACGGCCTTTGCGATGCCCCACTAAGCCACACCGTAAAGCACCACTCGATTTCGCCCCAGCTCCTTGGCTTTGTACAGCGCATCATCGGCTCTGGCCACCAGCTCAACCAATGACTCGGCGCCAGCAGAGCCAAACGCCACGCCGAAACTGGCGGTGATGGACACATTCGATTTGCGCGTCTCAACGCTGAGCGACTCAAGGCTCTGGCGTGCTCTCTCCGCAATGGATCCGCCCAATTCGATGGACGACGCAGGGATAAGCATGACGAATTCCTCGCCACCCCAGCGGCTGACAATGTCCTCCTCGCGCAGCTCGTTGGTGAACGTATTCGCCGCGGCTTTTAGCACCTGATCACCGGCATCGTGACCATGGGTATCGTTGACAATCTTGAAGCGATCAAGATCAATGATCACCGCGCACAGTTGCACGCCCGTTTGCTGCAGTTGTTTGTAACGTCGCTGAACAGAAATCCGGTTTGGCAATCCGGTTAGCGGATCCAGTTCCGATTTCTTTTCAAGGTGGCGTTTATTCAGCACCAGCAGATAGAAAAACGAGCTGGCCAACAGCGCCACGATCACCAAAGCGGCCAGCGCGTTGGTCAGGAACGATCGGTTGATTTGCGCCTGTCTGGCCTCAAGAGGCACGAGCAGCAATAGCCGCCATCCCAGTTCCTCAATCCCGAATTCCGAAATGAGAAAGTCTTCATCCTCAACCTGAATGATCTGGTTGTCGTGACTCAAATTCACCGAGTCGCCGTGGTCGAACCACGCCAGCGCTTGTAATGTTGGAATGTAGGCGTCCGTCACCACCAGATCGGGCAGTGAGGAAAGAATGATCTCGTCCTTGTTGTTAACGAACAGAAAGTCGTAGCCATAGAGGGCTTTGTACTGCGCGAACGTGTCAATGAACCGCTGATAGTGCTTCCCCACTCCGACAAAACCGAGAAACTCGCCATCTCGGCCGCGCACTTTCACGTCAAAGTACAAATGCACATCGCCCACTTGGCCAAGGTCGGCCAGAAAATCACGGCCACTGTCCCGCGCTTCGAAATACCAGGACACCTCGCCCTCGACAAGGTCAAGCGTTGCGCCGTCAGACAAATACTGCCTTCGCGTCTTTTCGCTGGCCACAAAGAACACCAGGCCAAGATCCCGCTGCATCTCCTGTAACCGGTTGAGCAACGCCGCCTCATCCAGGTCAGGCGAATCCATAGCGACGGTGAAATCGATGGTGCTGGCGAATGTTTCGGCGATGTAGAGGGGCTTGAGGAGCTCCTCGTTCACCAGGCTGTATACCGGAGAGACGGCCTGCTGCTGCACCAGACTCTGTTCAGCCACCGTATTGTCGATGGCTTTGTAGGCGGCGTAGAAAAACGCGATACCCAGGGTCAGCATCAGAACGACGACCAGACGCTGCGAGTCGAGCGAAGATTTCAACACAGAACTCCAGCTGCACAACAGCCTGAATCAACGAAACGGTCGTCGCCCGATCGACGCACCCCCGATCATGAAATCCTTTACCATCAAACCCAGGAGCAACACGCCCCGCGGATCGTTCGGTCCGGCGACGAACGTGCCAAGCTCACGAGTATAAACACTTGCGCCATGGAACCAAGCGCAGTGGTTACATTTTGGCACTCCCGGGCATCGAAAAACGCCGGACCGCTGGCCACCACTCCACTACCAGCAGATTTAGCACCCAGCTTGTCCACGGGACAATCAAATAGGTTTGCGCGAAACTCAAACCCCCGACAACAATCAGTAAGCCGAGCTCGATGCGCAACGTAACCGCTGCCAGCGTCACGGCATAGGAACGCTTCATCCACAGCTGATGTGCTCGCACATTGCCCCTGGCGATGCTCACGATGGCCATGGCGGTGGTCACCAGCCACGTCGTTGACATCAAGCCAAACGCCGCCGTATTCGACGCACCTCCGAAAGCGAAACTCGCCGCTTGCAGTCCGGCAATACCGCCCAGTGTCACAGCGACGCAATACGTGACACCAACCGCGCGATGCCAGCGACGATAGCGTTTTAGCGGCGGCAGAAACTGGGCAGCACCGGCAACGAGCGCGACGATCCCGGTGTCGCGAGCGGCGCAACGCGTATGCGAGACTCGAGCTGGCTCTAGAGCGGCCGGCCGCCTAGGTACAAGTGGACAGACGCACCACCGCCGCGTACGTCACAGGCGCAGTGACGGCGTTCGCCGCGAACAGTGGCTGGCAACCGGAGGCCATCGCGTGGCTGTTCCCATCACTGCTTGGCCTGCTCGTATCCATCGCCACGTATCTTGTTGCCTGCCTCGCGCTACGCCGCGCGGGCATCCACGTCGGTCTTAGCGCAGTGCGAGACACGCCCTGACTCTGGCCCGTCAGCATTACCGTTTCGCCAGGTAGTCCAGCGTGGCCGCCTCGCTGATCACGTCGCCGTACTTGGCATTCATGTCAAACAGATTGGCGTTGTGTGGCTCGTCGTGACGATCACCGCAAGCCTCCTCGACGATCATAGGTACGAAGCCGTACGAGCAGGCGTCGATACAGGTAGCGCGGATGCAGCCGCTCGTCGTCAGGCCGGTCATGATCAGCGTGTCCACACCGGCTGCGGTCAGCGTTGACGACAACGACGTGCCAAAGAACGCACTGGGGTATTGCTTGCTGATCACCAACTCACCTTCGAGTGGCGAGATACCCTGTGGCCAGGCGCCCATCGGACTGCCCGCCTGAAAATTATGCAAAGGCTTTGCCTTGCGATAAAACACACCACCGTTCACGCCGCCCGGCGCGTACACCACGTTCGTGTAGATAACGGGGATGCCCGCCGCCCGCGCCGCACTCACCACGCGCAGCGCTGAGGCCAGCGCCTCGTCGACGTCTGCGTAGAGTTCGCAATCGCGATCAAAATACGCCTGCACAAAATCGACCAGAATCAACGCCGGCTGCGCTCCAAACCCCAATGCGTTGTCGTAGGCTTTCTTGTAGTTTTCCAGTAGATCGTTTGCCATGCTTGGTTCCTTACGCCTTTATCGTCAACGTGCCGATGGGCACGAGCCGCTTAAGGCTTAGTTTTCGTCGTCAACCCATTTCTTCTCGATAGTGCCCAGCAAGTCGCCCGATTGGAAGCACTAACGCTCACCTGAAACACGTGCCGCGTGCCGCCCTTCGGAACATTGTTGTGTTTTCAATCAGTCGACTGGATAGTAGAAAGCGAACGCAAAGAAGCGGTCGCGACGGCACCGCATAATCACCAACACACCATCGCGGCCGCACCAGGAACATCGGAAAATCACTATGCAAACAGCGTTAATCACAGGCGCGTCGTCAGGCATTGGCGCCGCGTTGGCCAAACTATTCGCCAGGAACGGGCATCGTCTGATTCTGGCGGCGCGCAGCGTCGACAAACTCGAGGCGCTCGCGCAAGAACTGGAGAGCGACTTTGCGGTGCCCGCGCACGTGCAGCAGGCCGATTTGGCACGGCGAGGCAGCGCCAAACGATTGTCGGCCGCAGTACGCGAGCTCAATGTCGACATCGACGTACTCGTCAACAACGCCGGCGTGATGGAGCACGGTTATTTTACCGACATGCCGCAATCCAAACACAAACGCATGATCGATCTGAACATCAGCGGATTGACAAGCATGCTAAACACGTTCTTGCCCGGCATGGTTGAGCGGGGCGCAGGACGCATACTCAACGTCGCGTCAGTCGCAGCCTTTCAACCGTTACCAAGCCTTGCGACCTACGCGGCGACCAAAGCATACGTTCTGTCGCTGACCGAATCGCTGGCTGAGGAGCTGGCGGGCACGGGCGTGACCGTCACGGCACTGTGCCCAAGTTTTACCGCAACGCCTATGCTGAAGGGAGCGCAGGATGGCAGCCCCGCGCTGAAAAACATGCCGAAGTTTCTGATCAGTGACGTCGACGATGTTGCGAAGAGCGGCTTCGACGCCTGCTTGCGGGGGGATGTCATTAGCGTACCCGGGGCCCTGAACCTCGCGGCTACGGTGACCGGGCGCGCCATGCCCAAGTGGTTGCTACGACGACTTTCGGGGGTTGTGGGTCGCTACACTTCCGGACGCAAATAGTGCCGGTGGTTTGGCGCCGGTTCCGCGGCCCTTAGCCATCGGCACCCGGCCGTCGAATCGATGACGAGAGGCCGAGCGGCGCGAAGTCAGTTCGACATCAAGCCTATCTGGGTCTAGAGTGAAGGCAACTTAACGGCGCTGCCCGGGATGACAGGCGGCATTAAGCCGTGAGCCATACGTGCCCAATTTTTAAACAAGAAAACGCACAGTGAATATGCATAACGGATTAGCAATAGCGTGCGCGCTGCTGTTTGTAGCGACAGCCTCAGCCCAAAACCGCGCGATCGAGACCTGCGCCAACGGCGAACCCACCACCGACAAGGGGCTTCCCGACGAGGACGCCGACGGCATCGCGGACGCGATAGACAACTGCCTCGAAGTACCGAACACCACGCAGCGCGATTCCAATGACGACGGCGTCGGCAACATTTGTGATGGCGATCTGAACAATGACAACATCGTCAACATTTCGGACCTGTCGTTACTCAGAGCGCAATTTTTCACGGACGAGGCATCGCCTGACGCGGATCTGGACGGCGATGGCGCCGTCGCACTGAGCGATCTCGCCGTGATGCGCGGCCTGTTTTTCAAACCGCCCGGTCCGGTTGGCCCGTGTCTTCGAGACCCGAGTTTGTGCTCCGGTCCGCGGCATTTTGAAGCGAGCGATCAAATTACTCAGGGCGGCGCAAATCTGTTTGTAATACGCACCATGGATCCAGCGAGCATTTACCACGCGCGGCGTCTGATCGAGGGTGCGTCGCAGTGCAATCCCGCGGTCGCGGGCTACACGTTTCTCGGTACCCAACCGTGGAACCCGGATTGGGGCTTTCACGTCAGCGGCGAAATTTATTTCCACGGCGACAGTGTCAATGCGCCGGTCGGGTGTAATCGTTCGGCTAGTTTTGTTGAGGCCAATCTCGGTTCGTGGTGCAACATTGACAGTCGGGCGACAGCTTGTCAGTTCTGGTGTCCCTGGACGTCGGCGTTGACGCGCGACTTGCCGGTGACCAGCAACCCACCCTAGTTCAGATACCAAAGCCGGTGATAGTCCCCAGGGACAAAAGCGCCGCGCCACCTAAAACAGTCGGCCCGCGACGCAACCAACTCAGCGTCAGCAAAGCACTGGCAAACAGAATGCCCGTGCTGTTCCCGCCATGATCGATCTCGATGCTTGAGAAAAAGGCCAATGGCTCGCCCAGATTGGGTTCGCTGATAGCGGCTGCCGACGCGGCACACGCTGCCAACAGCACGAACAGCGACCAACGTCCGGCGCCTGATATGTGGGGCCAGTGTGCACAGAAGCGGTGACGGATAGCGGGATCTCCTAAAGTCCTGCGACGGTAGCGACGGAGATCCGCAGAACTTTAGAATTTTTTTGGCCGGACGGCCAGATTATGACCGCTTCGCGATCCGACGCAGTCGCGCCTGGCCAGGCTAGCGGCGTCCGCGCTAGCCCCAGATATCTTTCAGTCGCTTGTCGCGTCCACAGCCCCGGCGATAGAACTTGTAGCGAATCGGATTCTTTTGATAGTAATCCTGGTGGTAGTCTTCGGCCGCATAAAACGTGGATGCTGGCTTGATTTCCGTGGCGACCGTTTTGCCGAATTTTTCCGCCACGGCCCTGGCGCTCGCCTCGGCCAGCGCGCGCTCGCTGTCATTGGCCACGTAAATACCGCTTCGATACTGCGAGCCCTTGTCGCAAAACTGCTGATCTACGGCAAACGGGTCGACGTTTTTCCAGAACGTATCCAGCAAAGTCTGATACGAAACCTGACTTGGGTCGTATCGAATCTCCACCGCCTCGGTGTGCCCGGTCGTGCCGGCAGAAACGGCTCGATAGCCCGGATCGACCACGTGCCCGTCAGTGTAACCCGACGTCGTGGACAAGACGCCCGGCAGCTTGTCGAAAGGCGGCTCCATGCACCAGAAGCAGCCGCCGGCAAAGATGGCCACAGCCGCATTTGTCGCCTGTCCGCCCTCGGACGGCACCGGATCACCAGCGATCGAGTGCGACAGGCCCCACAGCAGCAAGACGGCCGAAAAGAGCAGAGGAATAACGCGTCGTTTCATCAGATTTTGTGTTTGCATACCGATATAGGACTCAAAGGATGCCGGGGAGTTCTCACGAAAGTATCGCGCCCGCTGTTTACCCTCGGGCGCGATGCAATGGGTTCGCGTCAGTCCTTGTAGACCACGCCGCCTTTCATCACGAAATCGACCTGTTCGAGCTCGCTGATATCGTCCAGCGGATCGCCGTCAACCGCGACCAGATCGGCAAAGAATCCTGGCGCAATCCGCCCCACGCGATCTTCCCAGCCAAGCAGTTCGGCCGACACAAGGGTCGCAGACTGGATTGCTTGCGTTGGCGTCATGCCAAAACGCACGGCGCGCGCGAACTGTTTCGCGTTGTCACCATGGGGATAGACACCAGCGTCGGTTGCAAACACGACCTTGGCACCCATTTTGACCGCCAGCGAAAAACTCTCGCGCTGTCGGGTGCCGACTTCGCGCTCCTTGTCGATGTTTTCCTGCGGCACGCCGTTGGCCGCGCCCCGCGCCAGTGTGTATTCGGTGTTGTAAATGTCGAGCGCAAAGACTGTGCCTTTCGCGATACCCATGCGCACCGCCTGCTCATCCAGAAAGCTCGCATGTTCAATGGAATCCACACCGGCTTCAATGGCCCGCTTAATGCCTTCGTTGCCGTGTGCATGCGCGGCAACCCGACGCTCGTGCGTGTGTGATTCGTCCACGATGGCTTTCATTTCCTCGAGCGTGTACTGCGTCATACCCACCTTGGTACCTTTGGAAAAGACGCCGCCAGTGGCGCAGAATTTCGTCAGGTCAGCCCCGTACTTTACGTTTTTGCGCACGCGCTCACGCACCGCCCACGGACCGTCGGCCACGCCGTCACCGCGTTCGTTAAAGCTGTGATTCAACTGATTTCTATCGCAGTGACCACCGGTAATTCCGAGCGCAGGACCGGAGACAGCCATGCGCGGCCCGGGGACATCGCCATCGTTAATGGCGTTGCGCAGCGCGATGTCCGCATAACCTCCGGCCCCCACGTTGCGGATCGTCGTAAACCCGGCGAGCAATGTGGTTTTCGCGTTCACCACGCCGCCAATGGTGGCGCGATGTGGTGACTGGAAATACTGCGAGAAGAAATTTCGATCGAGAGTGCCGACGATATGCGTGTGCATGTCCATCAGCCCGGGCAGCACAAACGATGATGACAAGTCGATCACCCGCGCACCGTCTGGAATAACCGCACCCTGTTTCTCGATAGTCTTGATCCGCTCTCCATCCACAACAATGAGCGCATCGCGTGTGACGCGACCGGTCTGCGAATCAAACAGCGATCCGGCCTTGATATAGGTCAGATCGGCGTCTTGCGCTGAAGTACCGAGGGCCAGAGAAACCAGTCCAGCGCTCAAAAAGCATCGCAATAGTGTCATCATTTTTCTACTCGTTACGCGAATCGGAACGGCGCATGTACTCAAGCCCGCCAAGCACGGCGGCCACTTGCGCCTGCGTACAATTTTCATCGTCAACGCTCGGGCTGTCGGGATAAACCTCAGTTGTCGTAACGTAGGGCGCATCCGTGGTGCCCATGCACAGACCCAACGCGGCAGCGGCGTAGTGGATGACGCCCTCTTGCTGAACTTCAGAACCAATAATCGTGCCTTCCGGATCCACCGGAGCAATATGCGTCACGGCTTTCACCGCGTCGACAATCGCTTTTTGAAATCCCGGCGTCGGCTTTTCGCTGTCGCCAACGGTGTAGAAACCGTCAGGTATGTGCCAGTTTTTTTGCTGTTTCGCATCGCGCGCAGACAGCGCGGGACGAAACTCGGAATTGTCGGTGTCCGTGGTTTCGTGCAAATCCAGATGCACAATCGGTTTGACGTTGAGCGACTGTAAGTAGGACATTAAAGCCGCCGCCTCTTCACTCGGACTGTCCGGAAAAAACGAGCGATTGGGATCGAGTGCGCGCGGGTTCCATCGGTTGATGGTTTCGTAACCCCACGGACTCACGCACGGCGCCACCAGCAGATTGAACCGATCAACATAGCGCTCGGCCTCAGTGTCTGCGAAGCGCAGCGCGCCTTGCACTCCGCTGGTTTCATAGCCGTGCACGCCGCCGGTCACCAGCGCGACCGGAAGATCGTCGCGCCACTTTTTCGTGTGTAAGGCCATGAGCGGATAGCGGCGGGGGTCGATGGCAAGCGCGCCGTATTGAACAACATCAAAACGCGACTCCAGGCGTGCAATCGTCGTCAGCACCTCGTCGGAATAGGAACGCTTGACGGTCTGCTTATCGAGCCACTGCTGTCTCTCTGCGTCACTCCAAGGCACGCCCGGCGTACCGATGGGGTAGGGCTGCTCTTCACTCAAGGGACAGACTCGCGACTTCCACTTGCCCTGCGGCGCCAAACAGCTGCGCCGCATCGCCGTCGACGCTGCCGGTCGGGTTGAGCGAGGGCCACAGGCGGTCAAGACCGGTGATGATGGCTTGAAGACGCACGCCAACGGCGGTGGCGCTTGCACTGTTGCGATACGCCGCAGTGCTCGCCCAGTCCGCCGCGACTTGGGTAAAGCCCCAGGCATCCTGATATTCGTGGAGATTGTTCACGGCGCCGTCAATAATGCCCACCTGATATTCGACCGCAGCCGTGCGTAACAGGTTTTCGATCACCTTGGTCATCACTTGCGGATCACCCGTTGCGGCCTTGGCTTCGCAGCGAGCGATTTGCTCGGTTAGCGTTGCATAGAGCACGGCAATGCGCGCCTTGTCTTCGTTGGCCGTAACGGCAGCGGTGAGTGCCGACAGCCCGTCCGCGAAATCGTCACAACCGCGCTTGGCGAATGCGGGCGCCACCACCGAATAGATTTCCGCACGCGGGTGTTTAATGTGCGTTTGAGCCAGTTCAGCCAGATCGTTTTGGTACAGCGCGTTGCCAACGGCCAGATGCCCGCGGATCAAACCCAACTGGGTCAGATAGGCGGCATCGTCGACGGCAAAATTCGCGCCGGCAGTCTGCGCGCCCTCGCCTTCGCCACCTCCGACAGCAGCCGGTCCTTCTCCACCCGAGCCTTCGCCACCCGAGCCTTCGCCGCCTGAGCCTTCTCCGCCCGACATCGATTGCGAAGTAACGCTGCCTGCTCCTTCCGCCCCTTCGCCGCCTTCACCGCCCTCGCCGCCGCTCTTGCCCGCGGCGCCGCAGCCGGCGAGCTGAGTGGTGACGACCCAACTGGCAGCCCCCACCACCGTGGCGGTCGTCCACCGGACGCGTTGATTCTTATCGCTCGGTATACTCTTGCTCATGATCATATGCCTGGAAGATGTGTTGAGTGAGGCCCAAGTGGGCGCCTACTTGAAAGTGCTCGAAGATCGCACGCTGTTTGCATCGGGTCAACGTACAGCTGGCCCAACGGCGCGCGCGTTGAAGTCAAATTTACAGGGCGAGCGGGGCAAGCCGGAAATCGACCGCATTGCCAGCACCGTGCGCGAAAGCCTGCTGATGCATACGGAATTTTGTCGCTTTGCTCAGCCTGCCAAAATCGGGCGCGTTCTGGTGAGTCGCTATGAACCCGGCATGACCTACGGTGCCCATTTCGACGATGCCCTGATCGACGGACTGCGCACTGATCTGTCGTTTACCGTTTTCCTGTCTGAGCCGGACAGCTACGAAGGCGGTGAGCTGGAGATGATGACGACCATGGGCACACAGGCCATCAAGCTGCCGCCCGGTTGCGCCATCGTCTACCCCAGCGACCTCATGCACGCGGTCAAACCCGTCGACTCGGGGGTTCGGCTGGCCGTGGTCGGCTGGGTACAAAGCAAAGTGCGCTTGCTTGAGCAACGCACTATTTTGTACGAACTCGCCTCGACAACCGCCGCGCTCGCTGACGCCAGCGCACCTGCTGACGCGCTGACGCGTCTGAAGTACGTGCAAAACAACCTGCTCCGTCTGTGGGCTCAGTAGGCGTTATCAGGCACTGGCTTCGTTTCTTCGCCGACGGGCTGGCCGGCTAGCGCCAACCAGCGCGGTCAAACACGCGCACGGCTTCCGCCTGGCGCTTGCCCAGTAAATTCGCATCGATAACGTCTTCATTGAATTCGCCGAGGCGCGCAATGGGCCCGCTGGTGGCGCCGACGATCGGGTATTCGTTGTTGCCTTCGGCGAACAGGCGTTGCGCGTAATCGCTGGTCAGATACTCAAGAAAACGCACGGCGTTGGCGCGATTGGGCGCGTGCTGCGTGACGCCTGCGCCGCTCACGTTAACGTGCGTACCGCGATCGTCCTGATTCGGAAAAATAATCTCCAGCGACGCGAGCGTTCGGCGTGCCGACGCTTCTTCGGACCCTAACCAGCGCCCGAGATAATACGTGTTGGCAATGGTCACGCCGCACTCGCCAGACGCCACCGCTGTGATATTACTGGTGTCGTTACCTTGAGGTTTTCGGCCGAAGTTCTCGACCACCCCACCCGCCCACTTCTCGGCGCTGGCCAAGCCGTCGGCTTCCACCAGCGACGCCATCAGCGACAGGTTGTAGATATTCGAAGAGCTGCGCATGCACACTTTGCCACGCAGCGCCGGATCGCCCAGATCCTCGTAACGCTCAATATTAATGTCGGACGACAACGATTTGTTTTTGACGATCACCCGCGCCCGCTTCGACAGACCGAACCAGTGGTTGTCCGGATCGCGCAGATGGTCGGGCACGCGCTCATCCAGGACGGCCGATTCCACGGGTGAAAAAACGCCGCGCGACTGCGCCCGCCACAAGCGGCCCGCGTCGACGGTGATGAGCAGGTCGGCCGGCGTGTATTCGCCTTCGTTGACGATTCGCTCGATCAGCGCATCGCTGCCACCTTCGATCAAATTGACGACGATCCCGGTCTGCTCGGTGAAAGTTTCGTACAGCGCCAAATCCGTGTCGTAATGACGAGCCGAGTAGACGTTGACGACCTCAGCAGCGGTAGCGGGCAAAGCCAGGCTGACAGCCATAAGACCTGCCAGGGCGCGAGGCAAAGAATTAAACCACTGAAAAAATGGAAGATTTAGCATTGATGTCCTTGATATCGCAGCCTTTCGGAAGCATCGGCAACGCGAATGTAAATGAGAATTATTCTCGATTGTACAGCAGGACGCCGTCCCGATCAAAAGACACGGCCACGGCTTGCCCCACGTCAAAGGACGGTTTTGATCGGCTGGTGGCGCGAATCGTGGCGCCTTCGACCGCAGCAATCACCAGATACTGGTCACCGAGAAAACGAATGTCGGCCACGTGGGCCGAAGACTGGCCGTCATCGATTAGACGAACCGCTTCGGTGCGCGCGATGACCGCGTAATGATCGCCGTCGGTAAGCGCGACATCACCGGCATCGATCGGCCCAAACGCCGACATCAACTGCCCGCCCTGAACGTGCGCATCGATGGCGTCCGTGGCGCCGAACAACTCGGCAATGAAACGGTTAGCGGGTTTTCGCCACACGTCTTCCGGCGTGCCGTACTGGACGATGCGCCCGGCGTGAACAACGGCAATGCGGTCAGCCAACTCCATGGCTTCATCGGCGTCGTGGGTAACCACGATCGCTGGCACGCCACTGTCTCTGAGTGCCAGGCGGGCTTCTTCTCGCAACAAACGGCGGCGTGTTGAATCGACGCTGGCAAACGGTTCGTCCAGCAGCATCAGTCGCGGCCCGGGTGCCAGCGCGCGGGCCAGCGCCACGCGCTGCTGCTGGCCACCGGACAGCGTGTGGGCGTAACGACCGGCGAACGTCGCGAGCCCCACTTTCTCAAGCTGCGACGCGACGCGCGCACCCTGCTCTTGCTGGTCCAGACCTGTCAGACCAAACGCCACGTTCTGCGCGATCGTCAGATGCGGAAACAACACGTGATCCTGGAACACGAGGCCAAAGCGGCGGGTTTCGGGAGCGGGCTCGCGACCGGGTTGGGCCAAGAGCGCGCCATCGAAATGAATCTCGCCACTTTGCAGAGACTCGAGCCCGGCGATCAGGCGCAGCAGCGTACTCTTGCCGCTGCCCGATGCGCCCAGAAGACAGACAATTTCGCCCGCCGCCACCTGCATCGATACCTGATCGAGGACCGAATGGTTACCGTAGCGGTGACTAACGTTGCGTAGTTCGAGCATAAATTCCTTACACTGTGGCCCATGACGGCTCTCACTCAATCCAAGCCAACCCGGCGCTGGCGCTGGCCATCGATCTGGTCCGTCGGTGCAGCAGCCATCGCCCTGCCCATTGCGGTGCCTATTGTGGCCGTAATGCTGACGTTTTTCACGCCGTCGTCAGAGGTCTGGCAACACCTGCGCGAATCGGTTCTCACCGAGTACATCCTCAACACCGCCGTGCTGCTCGCGCTGGTTGGCCTTCTCGTCGGCGTAGTGGGCGTTGCGTGCGCGTGGCTGGTGGCAACGCGTGACTTCCCCGGGCGCAATATACTGGTGTGGGCGCTGATACTGCCCTTTGCCGCACCGGCGTACGTTGTCGCGTATGCGTACGCTGACCTGCTCGCGTACGCCAGTCCGCTGCAAACGGCTTTGCGCGACGTTGGAATCTTAAGCAGCGGCTTGCCCGCGGTCCGTTCGCTCCCAGGTGCCGCTTTGGTCCTTGGGCTGACGTTGTACCCCTACGTATATCTGTTTGCCTACGGCGCTTTTTCGCAGCAGGCGCGACCGCTGACCGAAGCGGCTCGCATGCTGGGTGCATCGCGCGGCCGGGCGTTTTTCTCGATCGCGTTACCGCACGCGCGCCCCGCGATCGCGGGCGGGATCGCGCTGGCGCTGATGGAAACGGCGGCGGATTTCGGGGTCGTGGATTTTTACGGCGTGCCCACCCTGACCAACGGCATTTTTCGAACCTGGTACGCACAAGGCGAACATCAAGCCGCCATGCAGCTGGCCGGGTGGTTGTTCATGGTGGTACTGCTGCTGGTGATGCTCGAGCGCTTCGCACGCCGCGGATCCTATGCCAATCCCGTGTCGCGCAATCACGCGCTGCCACTTGAACCGTTGCGGGGTCCACGCGGCTGGGGCGCGATACTGCTGTGCGCGACGCCAGTCGTTCTGGGCTTCGTTCTGCCGGTCGCCGTGCTTGCCGGCCACGCGATCGACACCGGCGACCCTGTGCTGGGTAAATCGTTCACGCGCTATGTCGTCACCAGCCTTGGTGTCGCCGGGATCGCGGCAATCATCGCCGCGCTGTGTGCCGTGTTTTTGACCTACGGCTTACGGCTGCACGCGGGCCGCTGGCTTAAACTTTGCGTGCAAACCGCGACGCTCGGTTACGCGCTACCCGGCATGGTGCTGGCCATCGGGTTGATCGGCCCGCTAACCCGCCTCGACAAATGGCTGGCTTCCGGTTTTGAAGCGCTCTTTGACTGGCGTTCGGGGTTGTTACTGACCGGCTCCGCTGCGGTGCTGATCTTCGTCTATCTTGCGCGGTTTCTCACCGTCGCTTACAACAGTTGTGACAGTGGCCTGGCACGGATTCATCCCCACTACGACAGCGCGGCGCGCAGCCTCGGCGCCGGTCGCACACGCCTGTTGCTGCGCGTGCATACGCCAATGATGATGCCGGCCATCCTCACCGCAGTACTACTGGTGTTCGTCGATGTGATCAAGGAACTGCCGGCGACACTGATTTTGCGACCGTTTAATTTCGAGACGCTGGCCACCCGCGCGTATCGTCTGGCGTCAGACGAGCGGATCGCCGAAGCGTCCACCGCGGCGCTGTGCCTGGTCGCCGCCGGTGTCATTCCCGCTCTGCTTATCGCCCGGCAGAATTTCGGCCGGAGCGCAGAGCCTTCCGGCGACATCGGCACGTGACGGGCCAGCGCGTTCTGGTGGCGGGCGCCAGCGGCTACGTCGGGCGCGAGGTGGTCCGCGATTTACAGCAACACCAGCACATTGCGATTGCGGCCGTACGCGCGCACAACGCCGACCGGCGCCCGGATCAAAACGCCGTGGAGGACGCGCTAGGGTCCGCCGAGCGCGTGGATCTGGCGCTGCAAGATGCGGTGCAACTGCGCGACCAGATCGCCACCTGCCAACCCGACGTCATCGTATCCTGTCTGGCATCGCGATCAGGGGTGGCAAGCGACGCCTGGCGTATCGATCATGACGCCAATCTCGCGTTGCTCGAGGCCGCGCTCGCCACCGGCGTTCGCCGCTTTGTGTTGCTCTCGGCCATCTGCGTGCAAAAACCCAAGCTGGCGTTTCAAAAAGCGAAGCTGAAATTTGAACAGGCGCTCAGCGCGTCGGGCATCGAGTTTGCGATTGTGCGGCCAACCGCGTTTTACAAATCCATCGCCGGCCAAGTGGCACGTGTGCAAAAAGGTCAGCCGTTTCTGCTTTTTGGCGACGGACGACTGACCGCCGCCAAGCCCATCAGCCAGCGCGATCTGGCACGTTTCATCAACCAGCAGGTTGAGGCGGCCACGTCGCCCGACACGATTTTGCCGATCGGTGGCCCCGAAGCCCCGATAACACCGCGGCAGCAGGGTGAGTTGTTGTTCGAGATCACCGGAAAGCCCGCGCGCTTTCGCTCGGTTACGCCGCGGATTTTATCCTTCGCCGGTGCCGTGCTGACGCCGCCGGGACGCCTGTCCTCGCGCATCGCGGCCGGTGCTGAGCTCGCTCGGATCGGGCACTACTACGCCACCGAATCGATGCTGCTGTGGGACAATGCGACGCAGCGCTACTTGCCGGACGCTACGCCCGGTTTTGGCCAGGACACGCTGCGCGAGTTCTACCAGAACGTTCTGCAACACGGGCTCGCTGGCCACGAGCCCGGGCATCGAAAACTGTTTAGCGCCAAGTAGACGGCGAACGCACTCACTCCTCGCAGTCGTTGGTCAAGCCCGTCGGCCCTGGCGCGGCAAAAAACGCTTCGCGCAGGATGCCGAGGTCACCCGCGTTAACGACGCCATCTCCGTTGAAATCCGCGTCGGCATCGGCGGTGAAGAAGACCGAACGCAGTATCCCCAGATCGGCGACGTTGATGACGCAATCATTGTTGATATCGGCGTCGCAAACGTTGCCGAAACCATCAAGGTTGGTGTCACGCTGATCGGCATTGGCGATGTCACTGCAGTTGTCATCGGCGTCGCTCACGCCGTCGCCATCAGTATCCACCAGCAAGGGCGCCGCGGAGAATTCGATATACCGAAAACTCGTGCCGGGCTGATTGATGACGGTTTCTTCCGTTTCGAGCAGCGGATCGTAGCGCATAACGCGGGTCCCGCCTGCGTACAGATACTGGCCGTTACCCAGCGCATAGACCCCACGCGGAGAGGTAATCAGATTGGTGAACGCGGCGATTTGTGCGCCGCTACTGTCATAAACGTACAGACCGCGTGGCGGTGAAAAACCGGCCACCAGAACATCACCGTTACCGAGCACCTGCAGCTGCTGCGGAAAATCGATGCCGGTCACGCCGTCGGAATCTTCGAACGTATCGAGAAACGCGCCGGTCAGATCAAACCGCTCGATGTTTTCGTCCGACGAATTGGTGATCAGCGCATCCGCGTCGCGAAACGCCACATCGCGGGGCGTACCCACCGCCGCAGCGTCTGCCCAGGTTGTGATCGACGTGCCGTCCGGGCTGATTTGGTAAATCAACTCGCCGGTGCGCGTGCCAACGTAGATCTGTCCATCGTTCACCGTCAGGCCCTGCAACGCGTCCAGGCCGGCGGCGACCGTGCCGATAAGAACGCCGTCATACCCGTATTCGAAAACGGCATCGGCGTTTTCGTCGGACACGTAGATCGAATTCGCGCCACTGTCGACGGCATTGATGGGTTGGATCAGGTTCCCGTCCGCCGGAATGAAATTATCGCTAAGCAGCGATCCGTCCATCGGATCGAAAGCCCACACCCGGTCGTTACCGGAGTCGGGAATCAGCAGAACGTCGGCACCGGCTGGCAGCAGCCAGATCAGTGCCAAAGCAACCGTCGTTATTTTGATGCCGTGTAATCGCAACATGAACATTCCCCCGTCAGTGTTTCTGGTACGCGCACTGACCATAGCGCACTCCCGCACCTTTCGTGAACCTGACCAGAGGGCGCTCTTGTCGCACGTACTTCGGGGAATGAACGCGATGATTGGCAGTCCGCGCGGCGCCGGGCTCACCGGCGCGTTACCCGCCTGTCACCAGGCGATGCGGCTCGAGTCGATCCAGCGCGACCGGTCAAGCTACATTGATGTCTGCAACGACCTGGATTTACTCAACTGACGTTTGTGCTAATTCACGTCCTTGTCGACGAGCTTGTTGGCGGCAATCCACGGCATCATTTCACGCAAACGCGCGCCCGTGGTTTCGATCGGATGCGCCGCGTTCAGCCGACGATTCGCCGTCATTGACGGATAGTTCATCGCTCCTTCCGCAATAAACTGCTTGGCGTATTCCCCGGTTTGAATATTGCGCAGCGCTTCTTTCATCGCCTTTCGTGATTCGTCGTTAATCACGCGCGGACCGGTGACGTATTCGCCGTACTCTGCGTTATTCGAGATCGAGTAGTTCATGTTGGCGATGCCGCCCTCGAACATCAGGTCGACGATCAGCTTGAGCTCGTGCAGGCATTCGAAATAGGCCAGTTCAGGCGCGTAGCCCGCTTCTGTCAGCGTTTCGAAGCCGGCTTTGACCAACTCAACCGCCCCGCCGCACAACACCGACTGCTCGCCAAACAAATCGGTTTCCGTTTCGTCTTTGAAGGTGGTCTGGATGATTGCCGTGCGCCCGCCCCCCACGCCGCTGGCGTAGGACAGTGCCAGCTCTTTCGCCCCGCCCGTCGCGTCTTGAAACACGGCGATCAGATCGGGCACGCCGGCGCCGTTGACAAACTCGTTGCGCACGGTGTGTCCCGGTGCTTTCGGCGCAATCATGATGACGTCGAGATCGGCGCGCGGCACGATCTGGTTGTAGTGGATGGCAAAGCCGTGAGCGAAAGCCAGCGTCGCACCCGATTTCAAATTCGGCTCTATTTCGTCGCGATACAGCTGCGCCTGAAACTCGTCCGGGGTCAGCATCATGACCAAATCGGCGCCGCTGACCGCGTCAGCCACTGGCGCAACGGCCAAGCCGCCCTTCTTGGCCTTCGCCACGGACGATGAATCGGCGCGCAAGCCGACCGTGACGTCAACGCCGCTGTCTTTGAGGTTCAGCGCGTGCGCATGACCTTGCGATCCGTACCCGACAATCGTCACTTTCTTTTTTTGAATCAGAGAGATATCGCAGTCTTTATCGTAAAATATATGCATTGGGTCAGGGTCCTTGGAGAGATTGGTGGTCAGTTGACGTCAAGCATAAAGCGGTCAGATCATTGCGTAAATTGAAATAAATCAAACTTTATCTTTCACTATCCGCAATAATGTGACCATGGATCACCGCCTGCTTCAGTCTTTCCTTACCCTTGCCCAGACGCTGCACTTCGGGCGCGCTGCCAGCGCGCGGCACATGAGCCCTTCGACACTGACCCGCTCCATCAAACAGTTGGAGGCGACCCTGGGCGTGACGCTGTTTGATCGGGACAACCGCAGCGTCACGCTGACGCGCGAGGGCGACCTGTTCCGACGCTACGCACGCGAAGCGCTGGCCCTGTGGACAACGCTGCAGGACAACTTGCTCGACGAAACGCGTCAGCTGCGCGGTGAGCTCACGCTCTACAGCTCCGTGACGGCCAGTTACAGCTTTCTGTTCGACCTGCTCGCGCAGTTTCGCAGCCAGCACCCGGGTATCCGGCTGTCATTGCAAACCGGCGACCCGGAGCAAGCGGTCGCGCTCGTGCAGTCCGGTGACGCCCAGATCAGCTTCGGTGCGCGCCCCGGGGCGCTGCACGGCAGCGTTGCGTTCCAGAAAATCGCGACGACGCAGCTGGTCTGCATCGCGCCCAAGGATGCCGCGCCCACCCGGCACGACAGCTGGCAGCACCGCGCGATGATCCTGCCCAAACGCGGCGTCGCACGAGAGCGCATCTTGCAGTGGTTTCGCCGCCGCAACATCACGCCCAAAATCTCGGCACAGGTTGCCGGCAATGAAGCCATCGTCAGCATGGTCAGTCTGGGCGGGGGCATCGGCGTGATACCGCGCATCGTGCTTGACAACAGTCCGCTCGCTCAGCGGGTCAGCGTGCTTGCCATCGGTGAGGATTTCGGGTCGCTGGAAGTCGGGCTCTTCGCGCTTCACAAGAGCTTGCGAAATCGAATTGTGGACGCGTTGTGGAGTACGTCTCGCGCTCTTGTTTCACCCGTTGCACCGGAATAATTGACGCGTAGACGCTGTCGCCCATTCCGCCGACGGACGATTCTTGGCGACCGGCTGGAAAGTTCGAAAAAAAAGCCCCGACGAGCGGGGCCAAGTCCAATAGCGGCGTTAAAGAGCAGCCGGATGTTCGCGCCGTTGGGGACGACGCGAACCCGGCATGGAATCGTCGGCGTTATCCGCACAACGATGAATCTGAGCAACCAGCGCCGGGGACAGCGCCAGGGCGTCTGCCAACGCCGTCAGATAAAGCATCGCCGAAGGGCTGGACAAATCGGCGGTGAGTAGAGAAGCGGCGTACAACCCGACCGACGCTTCGAGCGTACGGCCGTAGCGCGCCAATTGACGAATCGACAACGGACGCTGAATTTCCTGCATCAGGAACATCTTCTCCTCGGTCGTCAGGTCGATCGAGCAGATTCGTTGCAGCACAAGCATTCGACGTTGATCATCAAATTGATCGTCGTTTGACGCCGCCGCGATCATTGCTCGCAGCAGGACGTATTGAATGAGTTCACGCGTATAGGGATCCGTCGGCGCGAACGCATCCCGATCCAACACCAGAGCGGCCTCGGCCGAGTCACTTTGAGTCGCCGTAGCCCGCAGGCCATGACGATAGCGAACGCAAGCCTGCCACGCGATATCGCCCGTACTGCGCACCCAGTCACGCGGCAGATATCGGACTCGGCCGAAGCTATCGGCCTGCCAGTGCAGTGCAGACCGGGCCAGCGAATCGCTCAGGGGGCTTCGAGTTACAGCGTCAATAACGTGGGACAGGTTCATAACGATTCCTGACTGGCGGTGGCTACGATGGAGCAGAGTATGTCCGATAACTCACTATCGAAAAAGTCGTTTGTCTCTTATTATTACTTCGTATTTTCCGAATAATTGAGTGTCACCTGCAGGATCCGGGCAGAACGAACCGCTAGCCGCCAAAAAGTTCGTCGCGGGCCGTACTGGTAATCAGCGCCACGGACTCGTGCTTGATGCGGCGCTCCGAGGAAATCGCGTAATAGCCCTCGCGTATGGAGTCGACCCGGCCGATCACGCGCGTCCGGTACATGCGACACACTTCGTGCTCGATCACCGACGGCGCGACAAACAAACCCGCGCCCGCCTCACCAAACGCTTTGAGCAGCGCACTGTCATCGATCTCACCGACGATAAATGGTGCAATACCCATCGTCTCCAACCAGTCGTCCAAACGCCGGCGCAGCGCCGAATTCGGCGACGGCATCAACATGGGGGCATCTTCCAGACAGTCCGGAAAGTTGTTCACGTAAGGCCTCGCCATGCTGCGCAGCGCGAAGAAGGACAACCCGCTTTCGCCGAGCTTGTGGTTGTAGGCTTTCAACCCCAGACCGGCGACAAACGGCTGTTCTGACAGCACCAGATCCAGACGATGCGTGGCCAGGCTACCCAACAGGTTATCCAGCGTGTCTTCGACGCAGCGTAAGCGAACGTTCCCTGCGACCAGCGCGGGCGCGATGATCCGCTCGGCAATGAGCTTAGGCAGCGAATTCACCACGCCGATGGTGAAGACGGTCGGTTTGCCGGGCTGATGGCCACGCACGACGCTGGCAAGTTCGGCACCAATGGCAAATATCTCGTCCGCGTAGTCGAAGACGACGTGACCTTTCTCTGACAAGACCAGACGCCGTCCGACCCGATCAAACAAGGGATCACCGACGGCCTCATCCAGCAGCTTCAATTGCCCACTGATGGTTTGCGGCGTCAGGTTCAGCACCTCGGCCGCCTTGGAGATGCTGCCTTCGCGCGCTACGGTCCAGAAATACTGCAAGTGATGATAATTGAGGTGTCGCATGGCCACGTAATACTTCGGTTTATTCGAAACATAGTATCAAAAAAATCGAATGTCTCGACGAATACAAAGCGCTAGAATCAAATCCCAAAACAAGTAGATCGAGTACGACCCAGTATGAAAGTGACGGTCGAGTGCCAGGGATTTGCCGAAACCAATTTTATCGACGCTCACGCTCGCCAGCAGGTGCGTGAGGCGCTGAGCCAGTTCACCCCGTTCGTGGAAACCGTACATCTGTGCTTGCGCGACGTCGGCGAGCTGCAAGGGCCGGCTGAGTACACGGTGATCGCCGAGATTGTCCTGAAAAACATGCCACGCGCGACGGTCGAAGGTAACGGCTGCGACCTGTCCCTTACGGTTCGCTACGCGGCGCGGCGCGCTCAACGAGCGGTCGAGCGATCTGTACGTCGCGCCCGAAATGCCGATGCGAGCGGCGCCAGATCGGGAAACGCTTTCGCGCCTTTGGCCAACTCGGGCTGGCTACCCGACGGTTGAACCCGGTCCAGAAACCCTATCGTTGATCCGCATCGCGTCGCCCCCGTTTTTCAACGTCCGGAGTCAACGTAAAACGCAACGCGATAGCGGCCAGACCGAGAATCAGAATGGCCGAGGCCTCGAACAGTATCGTTTCCGGTGCCATGTCCTTACTTTGCAGCACGACCAGACGCGACAGCGCAGTGATGGCAATAAACACCGGATACACCACCGGAATGGTCTGACTGCGGTAAAAAATACCCACCATCGAAATCACTTCGGTGTACAAAAACAGCAGTAGAATATCCGCGATTTGAATCGTGCGATTGCGCCAAACGGTTTGCAGCTCGATGAACACGGCGCCCACGGTAAGGAGCACAATCAGCACGAGAATCACTTTCTCGATACCGACAATCAGCCGCGAAACGCTCCATCCCTGTTGTTCGTCCATGGCTTGAGACTACAGACTTTGATGCCGTGCGCAACCAACCTGCCGGTTAGCGCAGTTGACTGTCCTTGCTGCCTCTGCGATTAAATCCGCTGCCGCCCGCCATCTGATCCTGCTCACTCTGACAGGCCACACACAATCGCACCCCCGGCACCGCCGCGCGGCGCGCCTCGGGAATCAGCTCGCCGCACTCTTCGCAGTCGCGCAGACTGTCGCCGCGCGGCAGTTGATCCCGCGCTCGCTTAACCGCGTCGTCGACGCTGGCGTCGATCTGTTCCTGCACGGCACCATCCCGCGACCATCCACCTGCCATGACACGTCCTCCAGAACCTGTATCTCGTCACACTTTAACTCGTTTTGTGACGTCGTCGTCGCCATCGGGTTTGGCGCTTCGGAGATACTTATCCGCGTATGGCTCGCCACTCAAGGATGATTCCGCGTGAAACCTTCCCACATACGCTATCGATTTCAGCTGCCCGCAGGCACTGAGACCGCGTTTGATCTACATCTCGATGAAACGACCGCCGAGTTACACAAGACGGCCCACGAGAACCCGCCGGACTGGGCGAAGCTCGAGTTCAATCAGTGCCGCAACTGCCCGCTCAAACCTGACGCGCACCCACTGTGCCCGGTGGCCCACAGCCTGCTGGACATCGTCCCACAGTTTGAAGGCCTGGTCTCCTACGACCAACTCACCGTCGTTGTCGAAACCGAATCGCGCACGGTGACGGCGCGAACCGATGCGCAGACGGCGCTTAGCTCATTGATCGGGTTAGTGATGGCGAGCAGCGGCTGCCCACACACGCGGTTTTTTCGTCCCATGGCTCGCTTTCATTTGCCGCTGGCCAGCGAACAGGAAACCACGCATCGCGCGGTGACAAACTGGTTACTGGCGCAACATTTCAAACAGCGCCGGGGCGAGCCGGCTGACACCGGACTCGACGGGCTGGTGGCGGTGTACGAGCAGCTGCAGACCGTCAATGCTGCGCTGACCGCCAGGCTGCGCGCCGCGGGACGTACCGATTCCACCCTCAACGCGGTGGTGCTCCTCGATTTGTTCGCGATGATCGTACCCGCTGCCATTGACGATTCGCTGGCCCAGATACAGGGCCTGCTGGAACCGTTTCTCGATCAGTCGGTGGCCGCTGCCAACGAACACACTTGTTTGGCTTAACCATCAGGACACTGCCGGTATACTGCCGGCATGTTGCCCACCGAATTTTTCGCTGACCACCAAACGTTACTGTGGTTTCTGACGCTGTTGCTGGACCTCGGCTTCGCGCTGCTGTGCTATCGACTGTTCGGTCGCACCGGGCTGGTTGGCGTGATTGTTTTCAGTCTGCTGCTCGCCAACGTGATGGGGCCCAAGCTCACGATGGTTGCTGGCTTGCAGACCAGCATGGGCGTCATACTCTACTCGAGCATTTTCTTCGCCACCGATCTGCTGAGCGAAGTGCACGGACGCGCCGCCGCCCAACGCGCCGTTATGCTCGGCTTTGTCGTCAGCGTCGCGCTGGTGGTCATGACGCAGGTTAGCCTGCTTTATCTGCCCTCCACTCAGGAGCAGACGGCGGCGTTTGCACTGTCGGTTCACGAAGCCACCGCGACCTTGTTCAACTACACACCGCGCTTCGTGTTTGGTTCGCTGCTGGCCTATCTGATCAGTCAATCGTTCGACGTGTGGGTGTATCACCGTATCAAGCACGCCACGGCCGGCAAGCATTTGTGGCTGCGCAACACGCTGTCCACGCTGCTGTCGCAGCTGGTCGACACGGTCATTTACGGGCTGGTGGTCTGGTGGGGTCTGGTGCCGCTGGGCGTCGCGGTGCAATTGGCGGCCGCGAAGTACGTGTTCAAATTTGCGATCGCGGTGATTGATACACCGTTTATCTACTGGGCACGCAGCTGGCAGATGGATGGACTCACAGAGCAAGGGGCTGGCTTGCGCCCGGCGCCTTGAGCTAACCGCCTAGAAACTCCAGGTCGCGTAGGCGCGGAGCTGTCGCGGCTCCATCGGATGGAAGTGAATATCGGCCACGCCTTCGGCCGGCTCGCCAGGCAAACGCGATTCGTAGAAGTAGGTGATGTCATCGTCAAACTCATCAAAGATGTTCAACGCATCCAGTCGCAAATCCCAGTTCTCCAACCGGTATCCGACGCTCAGATTGACGACCGTAGAGGGATCCGAGCGCACGCTGTTATCTTCGAGCAACGGGCGCTCACCGAAGTAACGCACCCGCGCGCTACCGTACCAGCCGCGGGGACTGTCGGCAGTGATACCGGCCGCCACCACGCGATCGAGCGTGCCCGGAATCTGGTCGCCACCCTCGAAGCGACCGCGGCTCAGCGAAAGCTCCATATCGACGGTCCACGTATCGTTGAGTCGATAGTAAATCGGAATCTCGAGACCGGAGCGGCGACTCGGCGGGCTCGGCTCGGTGTTGCCCGCGTCGCCCACAAACAGCAGTTCGGATTCAAGCTCCAGATACCACAGCGAGGCTGACACGTTCAGCCGGTTGTCCTGAAACATCCGAAAGCCGATTTCGGCGCCGTCCGACACCACCAGCGGGTCGACCTGGTCGGCCGGCTCGCCGCTGACCGGATCGGTGACGATGGTCACGCCGCGTGCGTCGTTGCTGTGAAACGCGCGCCCGGCGCTGAAGAAGATCTCGGTCGAATCCGTGGGCGAATAGATGATGTTGACCTTGGGCGTGACCAGGAAATCGCTGTCGCTGCCCTGATTCTCAGCGAGCGTACTGCGGGTGACGTCGAAGTTGTAATAGTCGGCACGTAAGCCGAGGCTGGTGCGCCACTGGCTCGTCCATTCGGTATCGACGTCATAGAACAACCCCACGCTGGTCTGCGCCACTTCGTCCAGCCGCACTGTGCCGATGCGTGCTCGGCGCGACGTGTTGAACAGACCGACCTCGTCAATGGCATCGTGGCGCAGCATCAGAGACACCGTCTGACGATGGCGGCCAACGGGGGCAAACTGCCACGACAGATCGCCGCCGAACACGTTGCGTTGATCGACCTGCTGAAACTGATCGCCGTTGATCGGATCTTCGAGGAAATAGGTGAAGTTCGAAAACAGATCGAGCTCGTAGTCGATCCAGTATCCGCGGGCGCGGAATTTGGCACCGTTGATATCGGCATGCCAGCTGCCGGACAGGCTGTAGCGCGAGCTGCTGCCACCGACAGTGTCATCGATGGTGCCAAGCGCAGGCACGAGTCCACTGTCCACCGCGCGCTGGGGCACCTGATCGGCCGAATCCCAGGTGGCGTCGTAGCCCATGAACGTGATGTTCCATTCCCGGTCTTCGTTGCTGCGACTGTAGCGCGCCAAACCGTTGTAGCGCCGCAAATCTTCATCGACGCCCACCCACGGTCCGTCGTAGACGTGCGTTTGGACGCCAAACAGAAAGTCGCCGCCAGCCACAGCGACGCTGTCGGCGGCCAGGATTCGGGCAAAGCCGTTTTCGCCCACGCCCGTTTCAATCATGCCCTGGTCCAGCCGATTGACCGTTGTCAAAAAGGCGGCGCCCGCCGAAGAGAAGTCGGACACTTCCGCGTAGTATGGGCCTTTGCGAAATTCGACGGTGCTGACCAGCTCCGGAATCATGAAGTTAAGATCGGTATAGCCTTGACCATGACCGTGTGTAGGCATGTTCACCGGCATGCCGTCGATCCAGGTGGCGAAATCGGTG
>JBGCFP010000110.1:0-16738 GCA_045107005.1 Gammaproteobacteria bacterium | reverse complement strand
TTGCGTGTTTCTTGGTCGACGGGTGGTACGTTTGATTGTCGACTTGCCGGACGAGTGCCTCGATGAGCGTCAGCAGCTGATGCGCAATGAAGTCTATCGCGACGCCTATATCTGGCTCGGTGCCCTCGCGGCTATCCTCTGGCTCGGGGTCCTGTTCGCGTACGGGTTCCTCGAGTTGTCGGTCGAACCCGCTCACGTTTACGGTGCGTCATTCACGATCTTCGCGCTGGTGTTCAGTTTGCCCACGATGGTTTACGCGTGGAATGTGCCAGAGATTTGAACGGCCTCGCGCCCTCAGGCCGCGTCACGCTGGCCACAGCCACTGGACTCAGTCCAGAAAACTGCCGTTTTACTTAACGGTTTGCGCATCGAGATGGCCCATGGGTTGAGGTATCCTGATCTTGGCGTTGGGCGCGATGCGCCGGTTTGTCGCACGCCGTTATTCGGTCGTCCCCGGTGGTTGTTCGTCAGCACACCGAACTAAAGGCGCGGCTGCCGCTTCCCGGTTAGTGGAAAAATAAATGCGCGCTTCCCTACGCACCCGCACTTGCTCGACATCGTTAGTCCTTTGGGTTGTCGCTCTCTTGATCGCCACGTTTGCGTTGCCGATCGCCCAAGCCGGCAGCGGGGCGTTCCAGGTTGGCCCTGACGATCTTGAGCGACTTGCGCTGTGGCGCGGCGGGGGCGGCGACGTGGATGCTGACGGCGTACTGGATGAAAACGACAACTGCGTAGACATCAGCAACCCCGACCAGATCGATACTGACGGCGATGGGTTCGGCAATTTCTGCGACGGCGATCTGAACAACAGCGGTGTGACAAACATCGGAGATCTGGCGTTGTTTCGAGTCGCGTTTTTCTCCACACCAGGCGCGAGTAACTAGAACCCGGACGCCGATTTCAACAGCGATGGCGTCGTCAACATTATTGATCTGGCCATCATTGGCGAACTTTTTTTCGCGCCACCCGGACCGATTACCAACACCTTTATCAACGCCAACGGCGGTGACTGGCACGACCCGACCAACTGGAGTCGCGGCATCGTCCCCAACCCAACGCATACCGTGCGCATCGATCTCGATCCGGGCACAGCCGTTGAGTACAGCGCTGGTGCGAGCGAAGTCGCCGGGGTACGGGCCACCAGCGACCTGCTCCTTTCGGGTGGGGAGTTACGTGTTGTTGGGATGTTGCAAGTCAACGCCCCGTTTGTTGTGACCGGTGGCGAACTGATCGACGCGTTTGTGCTGGCGCCATTGACCGCCAACCAAATCATGCTCAGTGGCAGTGCCGTCTTCGACCGCGTCATTATTGAGTCGGATCTCACCGTCGCCAACGGGTCGACGCTGCGCGTTGCCAATACACTGACTTTGGACGGTAGCACGGTATCCATGGCGTCAACTGGCCTGTCGACCATCGTTCGTTTCATCGCGCCGAACGGTGGTAACGGCCTCTATGGCAATGGCGAGCTGGTGTTTAACAGCGACACATTGCTTGATTCAGTGAGTCGCGTCGATAACGAGGCAGGCATTGACGTGACCATTGGGCCGGACATTACGTTGCGTGCTGGCACCAGCGGTGGTGAGGTTATCATCATTCGGGGTGTGCTTAACGTCGAGGGGACGGTGGTCAACGAGCTTGCAGGTCGCCTTGTGCGACTGCGCGCTATCACCGAGCCCGAAGCGGCCGTCAACCTGCTGGGTGATCTGGTTGCAACCAACGGGGGCTTGCTCAGCGTCGTTTCCGATAACAGCATCGCCATCGACGGAACGATCACCGCGACGGGCGGTGGTGATGTTGAGGTGCTGGCCGAATTCGGTTCGGTATCAATCAGCGCGTCTTCGATAATCAGCGTAACCGATGCACGCCTCGATCTGGTGGGCGCGTGGGTCAATGAAGGATTGATCGAAGTGACCAACGGCGTGTTCAGTACAGGTCTGTCGAATGATGTGTTCTGGGACAACGACGGTACGATTAATCTTGTCGACACCCAAACTCTTCTGTTCGGCGCGTTCACGCCGGAAGACTTCGGCGCGTTCAACACAAACGGCGACGTATTGTTTCGCGGGCGCTACGACAATACCGGCGTCGACTTCGATATCAGCGAGTTTAGCGCCCTCACGTTCCCCGGCAATTTCGTTTTGGATGGGGGAGAGATTTTCGGCGGCACGTTGGTGACGACACCGGTGGTTGTCACTGAACAGAAATTGGGGCTTAACGGTGTCACGCTGCAAACAAGCTTGACAGTCGGCAACGCTGGCACCGTCGAGATTGCCAACGGACTCACGCTGGATAACCAGATTATTACCCTCACGCGGGAAAACAGCATTGGTGGATTGCGGTTCATCAGTTCGACTCAGGCCAACGGTTTGTTCGGTACAGGTGAGGTTGTGTCAGGGATAGCGGGCGACACCAGTGCCGCAAATTCACTGAGTGGCGAGTCGAACGTCGATGTCACTCTTGGTCCCGGCATCAACGTCAGAACGAATACTCAAGGGCTCAGCATAAGTGCCAGCAGAGCCCGACTCAGCGTGCACGGCGACTTGGTCAACAATCTGGACGGGCAAACGCTGTCCCTGCTTATTTTTTCATTCGGCAGCAGTCTGGAGTTCTTCGGCGCCGCTCAGGCCCTGGACGGTGGCTCGCTGACGATTCGCTCCTGGTCTGGCGGTAGCATGCAGATCGATAGCGATATCGTTGTCGCTGGTGGTGGTGACCTCGAGATTCGGGGCAGCGCCACCATTGCGGCCGCCTCAAGTATAGAAGTCTCCGATGGCGAGTTTTCGCTAACCGGGGAGTGGGTGAACAATGGCTTGATCGACGTCACTGACGGCGCATTTTTCACCGGCGGTTCCTCCTTGCAGCAGTGGCACAACAACGGTGAAATTCGTCTGGTCAACACGCCCACTGAATTGCGCGGGCGATTCACACCGGCAGATCTGGCTGATTTCACCACGGACCGCGATCTTAATTTTAGTGGGCTGTTGGATTTGCTCGGCGCGTCGATCGATATTGGCGTCGACTTGCCCGATGGTTTTCGGCTGCGCGGCGGCACGTTGTCGAACGGCCGGCTGTTCAGAACGCCGATTTCCTTTTTCGGCGACGAGCTCAGGCTGACCGATGTGACCATGGCGATCGGTTTGACGGTGACCAACGGCGCAATGGTAACAGTCGTCAACTCGCTCACCCTTGAAAACAGCAACGTCACGTTAGCGGCGACGGACGACACCAGCGCACTGCATTTCGACTCTTCGGCGGATGACAGCGGTCTGTTTGGTAACGGTGAATTGATCTTTGCCGGGACGAGCGGTGATGACGCGGCCAACCAGGTCACAGGCGCTTCAGGCGTGGCGCTAACGATCGGTCCGAACATTACGGTGCGGACCAGTACCGCTGGCGGTGAGATCAGCAGCAATCGCGAGTCGCTCAACATAGAGGGCGCTGTGCTCAGCAATCAGGCAGGTCGGACGGTGAGGCTGTACGCCCAGAGCGTCCCGTCAGCGGTCAATATTTCAGGTAGCGTTCAAGGTGTCGACGGCGGTAACGTGGATATCTCAAGTGCTTTTGGCGATGTTTTCTTTGCGCCTCCTGCAACACTCGGCGTCACTGGCGGGCGTTTGGACTTGTCGGGGGAGTGGGTCAACGAGGGTCGCATCGATGTGATCGACGGGGTGTTTGATACCGGCGATGATGTCGAGACGTCGTGGACTAACAACGGTTTGGTGGTCCTGACCAACAGCGTGACGGAGTTGGGCGGGCTAATCAATTTGAATGGTTTCGGTTCGTTCCAGACGACCGATGCGGTTGTGTTGGATGGCCGGATTGACATCACGGGCCAAGCTATCGATCTTGGCGCACAAATTCCCGGCAATTTCTCTCTTGGCGGCGGCGATATCGTCGGCGGCACATTGGTCGGTGGACCGTTGACGGTAACAGCCGGCGCGCCCACGCTGTTTGGGGTTACGTTGGCGACCAATCTGATCATTGGCAATGCCACAGAGGTTGACGTGCGCAATTCACTTACGCTGGATAACGGCACAGTGACGCTCGCGTCCTCAGGCAGTTCGACATCACTGACGTTTCCTCAGACTTCCAGCGCGAATAGTGTCACCGGCGTCGGCGAGATCGTGTTTAGCGGCAGCACCGGTTCCAATACCGCCAACCGGATTTTCAGCGGCACCAATGGCTCGCTGACGTTTGGTCCGGATGTCACCATTCGTACCGATACGGTTGGCGGCGACATCAGCACGATCGGTGGTCCGTTAACCGTGCAAGGCACGTTGATCAGTGACGTGGTCGGCGCACGTATTAATCTGCGCACCAGTGGCACAAATTCTGCCAATACGTTGGCCGGCATCGCTCGAATCGGTCCGGGTGGGTTGCTGAGATTTGGTAGCGAAGCCACGTTTAGCCCGGCGGCTCGCCTGCTGATTGAGATTGGTGGTGTGGCCGACACGCAGTTTGGAGCCGTGGAAGTGACGACTCAAGCAGTGACGCTGGGTGGCGAGCTTGAGCTTGCTCTGGTCGACGGTTTTGTGCCCGCGTTGGGTGACAGTTTTGACGTCCTCAGCGCAACCACGCTAAACGGTGTTTTTGATTCCGAAATCGGAACGGATATTGGTGGCGGACTCGCGCTCGACGTGAACTACGCCATTTCCAATGTGATCATTGACACGATCGCTGCCCCGTAGCAAAACGCGGGCCGACGGGTGCCGCACACAGCGTCATTGCGTCATCCGAACGAGGCGGCGTTGCGAAACCATGGTTTGTGGATCCTGATCGCCTGGAGACTGATCGTGCCTGCAACGCCTCGTTTCGCGCGTCTAACGCTGCTGCTTTTTAGCCTGTCACTGCAAGCCTGCGGCGCGACTGCGGGCGACAGCTCGTCCGACGCCTATTCACGCAAGGTGCCTGCCCGCGACGGCATTGGCAAAGTCTATCTCGGGCGCGAGATCTCGCACGTAATGGGCCACCGTGGCGCCGCGTGGCTTGAGCGCAGCGAGCGTGTTGGAGAAGAACGCACCGACCTGCTCATCGAGAGTCTCCCGCTCGACGCCGATGATGTGGTGGCCGATATTGGCGCCGGCACCGGTTACTTCGTATTCCCGATGGCCAGGCGCGTGCCGCAAGGACGGGTGCTCGCCGTCGATATTCAGCAGGAAATGCTCGATATTGTTGAAGCGCGCAAGGCGAGTCTTGGTATAGCCAATGTCGAGACGATTCTTGGCAGCGAGAGCGACCCGGGCTTGCCGCCCGGCAGTGTCGACCTGATTCTGATCGTGGATGCCTACCACGAATTCTCCTACCCGCTGGAGATGGGGCAGGGCATTGTGCGGGCGTTAAAGCCCGGCGGCCAGCTGGTGCTTATCGAATACCACGGCGAAGATCCCAAACTTATGATCAAGCCGCTGCACAAAATGACCGAGGCGCAAGCGCGGCGGGAAATGGATGCGATCGGACTAACCTGGACGCGCACCGAGTCGTTTTTGCCCACCCAGCACTTTATGGTGTTCACCAAACAACCTTAGCGGTCGAACCCGCGCAAGCGCTCACGTATGATCGCGGGATGCAGCTTAACTATTTAGGTCCTACCGGTACGTTTTCCGAAGCCGCCGCACACGCGTTTGCTCTGGATGCGCCGGCCCTGAACCCGTGCGACAGTATTGCTCGCGTCGTTGAACGCGTGGCGGCAGGCGACGGTGCCGGAGTTGTGCCCTACTACAACTTGATTGACGGCCTGGTACAGGAATCGCTCGATCGAATTTTGCACGCGAACCTGCGTATTCATGGCGCGCTGCAGCTGCCGGTGTCATTCACGCTCGGCGGCAGCGCTCGCGTTACCGAAGACGCCCCGATTTACTCGCATGCCAAAGCACTGGCGCAGTGTTCCGACTATCTGGATGCCCATCACGCGCACCGTCCGCGTATTGCGGTGGCGTCAACGGCAGAGGGCGTGGCGCGCGCGGTGGCTGAGGACGCCCTGGCTGTCGCGAGCCGCGCTTCCTTTCAAGCGCGCCGTGCGCCGGTGGTGTGTGAAGACGTCACCAATCGCTATTTCGGACGGCAAAACTACACCGAATTTCTGCTGATTGATCGCGTTGATTCTCAGAAATCCTACACGCGCAACGTGGCGGACCGCTGCGTGCTTGCCTGCGCTCCGCAAACCGACCGTCCGGGTTTGCTGGCCGATTTGCTCGGGCAACTGGCTTTTTTTGACATCAACCTCGCGCGCATTCATTCGCGACCGGCCATCGCCGCAGCGCCGACGACGCTCGATCCTCAGGTGTTTTACTTCGAGATTGCCGGTGCGGTGCCAGCGAACGTGTTTTCGATCTGCGCGCAGTCACTGACGCTGGCGCTCGGCGGAAACGCCGATACGCCCGTGTTGTTTGATCTGGGTCAATACGCGCTCACGACGTTGCCTGCCTGAACGACCATTCGATATGGCCACGACTGAACCCATCAACCCGGCGCGCTCTCGTGCGTTCGTCATGTTCATGCTGGTGCTGGTCTACGCGTTCAATTTCATCGATCGACAGATTATCGGCATCCTCGCGGTGCCCATCAAAGCCGAGCTCGGCCTCTCGGACAGCCAGCTCGGGCTCATGGGTGGTTTGGCGTTTGCGGTGTTTTACACGACGCTCGGCATACCCATTGCCATGCTCGCCGATCGCTACAGCCGCACGTGGATATTGACCGTGTCGCTAACGGTGTGGAGCGCGATGACTGCCGTGTGTGGTTTGGTGACCAATTTCTGGCAGCTGTTTTTAGCGCGGCTTGGCGTTGGCATTGGCGAGGCGGGCGGTGTCGCACCGTCTTATTCACTAATTTGCGATTACTTCCCCGGTCCGCAGCGAGCGCGGGCTATCAGCGTCTATTCGTTCGGTATTCCCATCGGCAGCGCGCTGGGTATGGTGTTCGGCGGCTTCATCGCCAGTCGCATCGACTGGCGCTACGCGTTTTTCGCTGTTGGCCTGGCTGGCGTGGTTCTCGCGCCCATTTTCAAACTGACAGTGCCCGAGCCGGTGCGGGGACAGTTTGATGAGGGTGGGCGCGTCGAGTCTTCGTCTTTGGGCGTGACGTTGAGAACGCTTTGGGGCAAGCCCAGCTTCTGGTTTATGGCCTTGGGCGCGTCGTCGGCGTCCATGATGGGTTACGGCATTTTCTTTTGGTTGCCGTCGTTTTTTGTGCGCAGCTTCGATTTGCCGCTGCTGGACGCATCGCTGCTGTTCGGCGCCATTTTGCTGTTTGGCGGGCTTGCCGGTATCTGGCTTGGCGGCTGGCTGGGTGATCGGTTCGGCAAACGCGATCGGCGTGCGTACGCGCTGGTGCCCGCGATCGCGTTCGTCGCCACGATCCCGTTCTTCGCCGCCGCCATGTTGTCGACCAATCTGTGGCTGACGGTCGGTCTGCTGATGATTCCGATAGCGCTGAGTCTCACGTGGCTGGGGCCGCTGGTGTCTGCCGTGCAACACATTGTGGGGCCCGGGATGCGCGCGACCACGTCGGCGATTTATTTGTTCATCAATAATCTGTTGGGCTTGGGCGTAGGCACGTTTGCACTTGGTCTGCTGTCTGACAAATTAACGGTACGTTTCGGCGACGATGCGCTGCGTTACTCGATCCTGTCCGGTACGCTTTTCTACGTGATGGCCGCGATCTTTCTGTGGTTTGCATCACGCTGGCTGCGCCAAGACTGGGAAGAAGCCGCAGACTAGGCGAGCGTCGCGTTCAGCGCGTCGTCAATTTTTTCGATGGCCTCGTTGAGCGTGGCGTCGTCGATGTTCAGCGGCGGCAGGAAGCGCAATACATTGCCACCGGCAGTTAGCACGATAACGCCGCGCGCGAGGCACGCGTCGACCAGCGCTCCCAGTTTTTCTTTGTGCTCGTCGTGCATTTGCGCCCCGAGCATCAAGCCGCGTCCGCGCACCTCGCGAAAGGCACCGGTCTTTTCCTGCATGGCGACCAGTGCGGCGTGCAGGCGGTGCCCTTGGTGAGCGACGTTACCGATCAGGGCCGGCCGCTGTGCCAGATGTAGCGCAACCCGTGCGCCGGCGCACACGACCGGGTTGCCGCCAAACGTCGAGCCGTGCGAGCCCGGCGCAAGAATATCCGCAGCTTGTCTGCCTACCAGCATGGCACCCAGCGGCAAGCCACCGCCCAGTGCCTTGGCCAAAGTCATAACGTCGGGCAGCACGCCATCTTCCCACTGGTGCGCCCACAGCTTTCCAGTGCGCAGCAAACCGCACTGCACTTCATCGGCAATCATCAGCGCACCGTGCGCATCGCACAGTTCGCGTACGTGCTTGAGAAAGCCGGGTGCAGCGGGAACGATGCCCCCTTCGCCCTGCACGGGCTCAACCAGCACGGCGCACACGTTGTCGTCGAACTGCTCGGCCAGGGCATCGACATCATTAAACGGGCAGTAGCGAAAACCGCCCGGCAGTGGTTCAAAGCCCGCGTGATATTTGGGCTGCGCGGTGGCGGTAACGGCCGCCAGCGTGCGCCCGTGAAACCCGCCCTCAAACGTTAGAATGTCGCGCTGCTGCGGCGAGCGCGTTGCGCTGGCAGCGCGTCGCACCAGTTTGATCGCCGCTTCAGTGGCCTCGCTGCCGGAATTGCAAAAAAACACGCGTTCGGCGAACGATGTCTCGGTGAGCTCGACGGCGAGCTGTACCGCCGGTTCGTTGTAATACAAATTGCTCACGTGCCACAGCGCGTCAAGCTGTGCGCGAACAGCTCGTTCGATCTCAGGATGCCGATGGCCAAATGAGGTGACACTGATCCCTGTACCAAGATCAATGTAATCGCGACCGCTGGTATCGAAAACGCGCGAACCCTCGCCGTGGACCAGCCCGAGTTTACCCGGTGCGTAGTTGCGCGCCAGCACGCGCTGGCCGGTGGTGAGTAGATCTGCTGGATTCGACACGCTCGCAGTTTACTATTTCAAAGGTCGCCAAGACCATCGATGCCGTCGACCTCGGCGTCCAGCGCAACGGTAGTGTCACCCTTGTCCAGTGCCGCGTATTTCTCGCGCTGGCCCAGCAGCAGATACTTAATGCGCCGCAGAAACTGGCCAACATCAATCTGCCACATGTACAGCGCAGGAATCAGAAACAGCGTGATTACTGTGGCAAACAGAATGCCAAAGCTGAGCGAGATGGCCATCGGGATCACGAACTGCGCCTGCACGCTGGTTTCGAATATCATCGGCATCAGCCCGAACGCCGTAGTGAGCGACGTGAGAATAATCGCTCGAAAGCGCGCGGTGCCTGAATCGACGACGGCGTCCATCAGTGTCGCGCCCGAGCGTCTGGCTGAGTTAATGAAGTCGACCATGATCAGGCTATCGTTGACGACAACGCCAGCCAGCGCGATCAGGCCGAACATCGAGAACATGCTGATCGCGTTGCCGGTAACAATGTGGCCGATGACAGCGCCGATCAGGCCAAACGGAATCACCGACATGATGATGATTGGCTGGCTGTAGGATTTGAGCGGGATGGCAATGAGCGCGTAAATCAGGAACAACGCAGCCAGACTCGCCAGCGCCATGTTGCGCAGCAGATCCTGTTCTTCCTGACTCGAGCCCTGCAGCCCGACGCTCACTGTTGGGTAACGCGCTTCGAGTTCAGGCGCATAGGTTTCACTGATGTCCGCGACAATCTTGCCCGGCTCGGCTTTGAGTTGATCGAGGTTCGACGACACGGTCACCGTGCGCTTGCGATTCAACCGGTCGATGCTTGAGTAAGCTTGGCCGAACTGAATGTCGGCGACCGAATCGAACGGCACTTCGGCTCCGCTGGGCGTGCGAATCCGCATATTCGTCAGGTCGGCCACGCTGCGTCGTTCTTCTGGCGGGTAGCGCACCATGACTTTAAGCTCATCCTTGCCGCGCTGAATGCGCTGCGCTTCCTCGCCGTAAAAAGCCTGGCGCACCTGGCGGCCCAACGACTGGAGCGTGATACCCAGGCTCTGGGCTTCGGGTTTGATCTTCAGGCTAATCTCTTCGCCGCCTTCGTTGGTGGAGCTGCGAATGTCATACAGGCCGGTGTACTCGGCGAGTTTTTTCTCCAGATCCTCAGCGGCCGCAATCAGGTCTTCGTAGTTGTTGCCGGACAGCGCAAAACTAATGGGGGCGCCACCACCGAGGTTGTCCGCGTCGCTGAACGTCAGCTCGCGCACGCCGGCAATGTCGGGCAACGCGTTGCGCCACATTTGTGTCACTTCCTTGTTATCCAGCGGACGATTCTCATCGATCGGCAGCTCGACGACCATGGTGCCACTGGTGTCGCCATTGGTGAAGGTTGCCGCGTGTTTGATAGGGCGGATGGATTCCGGGTGCGCGCGATCGTATTCGTCGACGACGTCAAACAGGCTGGCCTCGATGCGCTCCAGGGCTTCGTTGCGTAATGCCGGCGACGAACCGTTTTGCATCGCCAGATTCATGGATACGTAATCGCCCGGCACTTCCGGGAAGAGCACGACGCGTGTGTAGCCGCCGCCAAGCAGACCAACCGTCAGAATAAGGAAGCCGACAAACACGGTGATGGTGACCCCACGCGCTTCAACGGCACGCACCAGAAGGGGTCGATAGACGTTATGAATGACCCGCTGCAAACCGTGCTGAAAACGCCTCTGGAAGCGTTGAAACGCGCGCGGGATCCACAGCCGAACGGGGGTTTCGCGATAGGGTGTGAAAATCGCTTTCTCGTCCACCGGCGGAATGTTGGCGTGCGCCAGGTGGGCCGGCAGGATCAGTTTGGATTCGACCAGCGAAAATAACAGGCTCAGTGTGACGACCATCGCCAGCGCTTCAAAAAACGGTGCGAACATTCCGCCGATGAAAAGCATCGGCGCGAACGCAGCGATGGTGGTCAGTACGCCGAAAGTCGCTGCAGTGGCCACTTTGTGCGTGCCTTGAATCACGTTGGTCAACGTGTGACCGTCGGCGCGAATCTTGGTGTAAACGCTCTCGCCGATAATGATGGCGTCATCGACAACGATGCCAAGCACCAGAATAAACGCGAACAAACTAATGACGTTGACGGTGACCGGGAAAGGACCCACCGGCATGAACGCGAGCGCGCCAAAAAACGTAACCGGGATGCCGACAATGACCCAGAAGGCGACTTTGAGGCGCAGGAACAGGCTCAGTACGAGAAACACCAGTATCGCGCCCTGGAACATGTTCTTGAGCATCATGTCGAGACGGTCGCGCAGATAGTGAGCACGATCGACCCAGACGTCGACGGTGATGCCCTCGGGCATGGCTTCGCTGCGCTCGCGAATGAAATCCTTAACGACCTTCGCGGTGGCCAGTTCGTTTTGCTGGCCGCCGGTCAGGATGCGCAGCGTCGCGGTTTCGCGGCCGTTGAAGCGGCCGTAGCCGCTGGTCTCGACGAAGCCGTCATCAATGGTCGCAATGTCGCCCAGTGTCAGACGCGTGCCGTCGGCAAAATTACGCAACACCAGATCTGCGAAATCGATGCCGCGATAAACCTGTCCCTTGGTACGCAACAAAATGTCGCCCGCTTCCGAGTTGATCGTACCGCCGGGCAAATCCATCGCGGCGACCTGAATCGCCTGCGAGATATCACTCATGGTCAGGCCGTATTCACGCAGCGTGCGTTCCGATACCTGAATGCTGATCTCGTAATCGCGGTCGCCCAGAATTTCAACCTGATTGACCTCGGGTAAGGTCATCAAGTCGTCGCGAAGTTTCTGCGCCTGGGCCTTGCGGGTGAATACATCCAGATCGCCGTAAAGCGCGACGAACAGAACGGGAATCGGAATCTCCTGTTTGTAGATAACGGGTTTCTCAGCCAGCGCCGGAAACGTCGAAATCGCGTCAACCTTGGTCTTCACTTCGCTGAGAACCTGGTTGATGTCCACGTCCATGCTGATCTTGAGCGACACCGTGCCGCTGCCTTCTGCGGCTTCGGAGCTAATCTCGGTGATACCCACGATGTCCTGCACGGCGTCTTCGACTTTCAGCACAACCCCTTCTTCCACTTCCTGAGGCGCCGCGCCAAGGTAAGGCACGCGAATGGAAATAGAGTTGAGCTCGAAGTCGGGCGTGGTTTGTTTGCGAATGCTGAAGCTCGAAACGATGCCTGCGACAAGGATCATCGCCATCAACAAATTGGCCGCAACGGGGTTGCTCGCGAACCAGGCGATCAGGCCGGTTTCGTTTGTGGTCATGCGCGAAGACATAGTGTCTGCCTCTTGGTTACTCGCTCGCAGCCGTTGCGTCGCCGCTGCGCGTGGTCAGTGGGGGTTCTTCGCCTTCGACGCGCACCTGTTGGCCGTTCACGGGCGCTTCAATTGTCGTCACCACCAGGCGTCGCTCGGCGACCGAGTTGGCCGCCACGTAGGCAACACTGGCGTTGCTATTGATCACATCCACCTGGCGAATCCGCAGCTGGTTTTCATTATCGATGAACAACAGCTGTCCATTGCCGCGCACGGCGGAACGCGGAACCTCAAGTACGTCGTCAACATACAGTCCGTCGATTTGCGCGCTGGCAAAGGTGCCAACCGGCAGCGGAGCCAAAAGCGGTGAGTCCTGGCGACGGCGATAGGGATCGAGGATCTGAGCCACCGCGTAGGTGACTCGATTGGTTTGATCAATGATGCCTTCGGTCCGCACGATGGTCGCTGGCCATGTGGTGTCGCGTCCGCGGTACTTGCCGCTCAGCGTCACCGCGACGTTGGCCGCTGTGTTGTCGGTTTCGCTGGCCTGGGGCAGATTCAGGAAACGCTGGTCGCTTTGGCTCAGCGGCAGGCGCACTTCCAGTATATCCGTGCCAAACGCGGTGCCGAGCGCTGCTCCGACGCCGACAAATTGGCCGACATCAACGCTTTTTTCGCGGACGATGCCTGCATATGGAAGACGAACGCGAGTTTTATCGAGATCCCGACGGGACCGCGTAACATCTGCTCTGGCCACTTCCAGCGCCGCTTCAGCCGCCGCCAGATCGATCTTGCTGCGGTAATTCTTTGCGCCCAGTTGTTTGGCACCGTCGTATTCGATTTGGCGCTGATTCAACACCGCCTCGGTCTGGCGCACGGCCGCTTGATAAACCGTCGGGTCAATCTGCAAAAGCGTTTCATTGGCCGCGAAGACGCCGCCAGCAACAAACGCGGACGACACGCTAATGATCGGGCCAGCGACTTCGGCATTGAGCGTCGTGGTCACGGCCGGTTGCACTGTGCCTTGGCTTTCCACTTGAAACTGGACGCGGGACGGCTGCAGCTGCAGTACCTCAACCAGTGGTGCCACGTCGACAATGGGCTTGGATTCCGGCGGTTTCTTCTGCGAAAACATATACTTCGAGCCGCCGCCCGAAATTACGAGTATCAGCAGTATCAAAAGAATTCGTTTGTAGCTGAAAGACATAGACAAGACCGGATCAAGAGGGTTGATGACAATAGTCTGAGCGTATTTGACGCCGGATGCGAGGGAAGGTTTAAAAAAGCTGGTAACAGTTTATGCCAGTCGCAGCGTCGCCCAATTCATTACAAGACTGTGGTCAATCGACCACCCGCGGCGGTCTCCAGCAAAATGCGGATTGGGTCGCCAGATTCGCGGTCACCGGGATGGGGGTGTCCGGTCGATTTTGTGGCATTACCTTTTGGAACGGCAACGCGCATTGCCGCTTTAAACGAGGATTTGTCGCATTGCGACCACGGGAAACACGATGAAAAACAAAAATATTGCTCTTCTGACACTGTTGGCTGTCGCCACTGTGAGCGCTAACGCTGAAACCGTCGCGCTGGAACTGAGATTTGACGACTATCCCGCCGATATCAGCTTTCAAATCGCGCAGAACGATATCTCTATCCCGTTCGACGCAGCGGCCAGTGCGACCGAAGGGTCCCCCGTCGGTGATGGCTGGGGCAACTTTTCCGACGCCGACTTGCAGAGTCAAACGCTCGAATTTGTTTGGGATTTGGCGGTCGGCGAGTATGAGTTTTCGATTGCTGACAGCTACGGCGACGGTTTGTGTTGCAACGAAGGCGAGGGTGGCTACTCGATCAGTGTCAACGGCAACGTGATCTATGATTCGCCGGGTACTTTCGGCTCCGGGGAAACGTATGCTTTCACGGTCACCATCGATGACGACGACAATGACGGTGTGGACGCTCCGGTCGACAACTGCAGCAACGTGGCCAACGCTGATCAATTGGACAGCGATGGCGACGGCTACGGGAACGTGTGCGACGCCGATCTGAACAACGACTGTTCGATTAATGTCGTTGACCTGGGTATTTTCCGTTCGCGCTTTTTCTCCACCGACGCCGATGCCGATCTCAACGGCGACGGGACGGTTAATGTGGTAGATCTGGGCTTGCTGCGTGCGGCTTTCTTTTTGCCACCCGGTCCCAGCGGGCAGCAAGATTTGTGTTCTTTTCCCGTTGTCGTCAATGCGTCCCTCACCTGGTCAGGCACGCGCCAATACGACTTCGATACCGGCGAGCAATCGGTCATGCCTGGCCAACCGGAGATGGACATTTTCTATCAGCGCATGACATCCGACGAAGGCCAATTCACGCCCACCAACGGGGCGAATATTGCGCTGATCGGTGCGACTCGACCGAGCTACCTGGACTGCCTGGCCGTCGAAATGGATTTCACACCCGTAAACTTTGACGATGTCGATCTCGACAATTGGCTGTGCGTGCGCACCAACGATGGCCGGCTGTCGAGGTTCCAGGTGACCGGCTATAACAGCACGACGCTCGGCAGTTCGTCGTTGATGAACATAGTGATGAATACCTGGGAATGCCCGGCCTGCGAAAACGAGGACGAGCCGGGTTTGTAGCGTGGTAGTCACTGGATCATCGTAACGGGCAAGTTACCGCGGCCACGGACTTGCGACGTTTCGGGGCGCTGGCGCATCCATGGAGGTAGACGTCTGTCACTTTGCTTGGAGCGCTTGGTCAATGAACTGTTTGTCGCTGAGTTTGGTCTTTCTGTGTCTTTGCGCTTGTACTGCCGTGACTCCTGAGCCGTCGCTAGCGTGTCAGTCGTCAGGCGTTCGCTGTAATGGCAGCGCCTCCATCGCGATCGTTGGCGCGGCCGACAACAGCGCCGCCCTACTTGACGTCGCCACTGCGGCCGCCCGACGTTTCGAGCAAGCGTTCGGCGAGCGCCCGGCCAACACGGCGGTGGTCCTGGGCGGTTCTACTAGCGCCGAGCAAAACAACGAGCTCGAGGCCGCTGGATATCCGGTGACGCTGCCGTGGATTACGGCCGCAGACAGGGCCAGGCTGCAGGAGCAAAGCGTACGGCAACAGGTTTTGGAGCAAACTAAAACTCTACCCAAAGCCCTGCAGGAAGCGGCACTCGCTCAGGCTCTGGCCACCGTGGACGGGCAGGACGCCGACGCGAGGGCGAACGAAATCCAGGCTGGGGCACTGGCCCATGAGCTGGGGCATCTTTGGTTTATGAGTGCCTTTCAACCCCCGAACGGCGTCGGCGAAACCGGACACGCTTACGGCGGCTGGGCGCCCGATTGGCTTGATGAAACAGCCGCCATCTTGCTGGAAAACGCGACGCTGACCGAGCAACGACGGGCACATTTCTTTGCGCTCGGCGACGCCGATGTGATTCCACTGGAACAGTTTCTCAGCATGGAGCACCCGTCGGCACAGGCCGCGAAGCGTACCGATGGACTGCTCGCAAGTCTGATCAACGACGACGAGCAAGGGGTCAGCCGAGCTGTTGTGTTGACGGGTCAGGAGGCTGAGGAGTTTTTGCGCCAGTCTGGCGGGGATGTCGCGACGAATTTCTACGCGCAGGCTCAGGTGTTCTCGGATTTTCTCATATCGATGACCAATAGCACGCGCGTCTATTCGTCGCTGACCACCCATCTGTCCGCTGGCGGAAGCCTGGCGCGTTGGCTGGCCGAACAGGGGCGCGATTGGAATCTGCCCCGCGATACCGAGCAGTTGGGCCGTAGATGGCGAGACTGGGTCGCACAGAATGACCCTGACTCGACGCCCTAGAAAAGGGGGGGGGGGGGATTAAACACGCGCGACGGACGGTCTCGAAAAAGGCAGCCACACCGTCGCACAAGCCTGCCGGCCGACAGTTCGAGTTGCTTCGAGGTCGTCCAACAGGCTTTGCGGTGCGTCGCTAGAATCCCGCTGTCGACGGCACCAGGGCGCTGGGCCCAGGCGTGCCGAAGAAACTGTTGCGCATAATCCCAAGGTCGATGATCGACACGACGCCGTCACCGTTGGAGTCGGCGTCGGCATTCCAGGTTGGGTCGGGGGGCACGGCGAAGAACGCGGCACGCAGCAAACCCAGGTCGGTGATGTTGATTTGCAGATCGCCGTTGAGATCCGCGCCGCAGGCATTGCCGAAGCCATCCTGATTTGTGTGTCGCTGTGGCGCGTTTGCAATGAGCAGGCAGTTGTCCGCGCTATCGCTTACCCCGTCGCCGTCGGAATCAGCCAGTGCTTCGTCTTCCTCTTGGCCGATTTGCCGCAGGTAGGCCACCAGGTCGCCGAGCAAGTCGCCGTCGATTGTGGCGTGGGCCGATACCGCTTCAGCGAGCGTGGGCGCACTACCGTCGTGCAAGTAAGGCGCGTATCTCGATTGGGACAGCGAACAGGCCGATGCGATGGATGAGCTGGCGGGTCATTCCATTACCTACCGCATTGCGGTTGGCCCAAATCAAGGCCAGAAGGCGTACACGCTGCAGACCCTTCCGGCGATATCACCCGACGA
>JBGCFP010000011.1:0-6870 GCA_045107005.1 Gammaproteobacteria bacterium | reverse complement strand
CGCACGTGCAATCGCCGACCGCGCCGTCACGGCCACCAGCGCCGTGACCACCGCAACCCGTCGCACGCTGGATGATGCACAGGTGGCCGCCGAGCGAGCCGCCAACACGCCAGCCGGCGGCGGCATGCTCAGCGATTTGCGCTGGGGCATCGGTGGGCTGTATCTGGCGCGAAAATCCATCGCAACGACGCTGGCACTGGGCGTGTTTGGTGTCTTGTTTGCAATGCGCATGGGGCCATCGTCGGGCGCGGCGAATGCCACCGACACAGCCTCTGTGGTCGACCTTGCAGTGCCCGAGGCGCTTGTCGTCGAGGTGGCGAAACAAAGTGCACAGACATTGGAACGCAGCGAGTCGTCTGCAGCTTTTGGCGAGCCCGATAATTTAACGACGGCACTGCGCATGAACTCAACCCAGGCCAAGACCTCCGGCCCGGTTACGGCAAATGACGTGCTGCCCGAGACCAACCTTGCCATCCGCAGTCCCGACTGGTTGTTGGCGCAGTCGCCCGAGGCGTACACCGTGCAGATTATCGGCGCGCGCAACACCCGGAATCTGGCCCGCTTCGCGCGTCGCAACGGCCTGGGAGACGAACTGGCCTACTACACGCTCGAGCGCAAAGGCGAAGCCCTCTATCTGCTTGTAAACGGTGTGTACGAGAGCGCCGAAGCCGCCGCCGAAGCGCGCAGCGCGATGCCGGCTGATGTGCAGGTTGGCAAGCCGTGGATTCGAACGTTGGCGGACATTCAGAGCTCGATCCGTGAGTCGCGCGCCATCAACCGCGTTGTGTTGATCGACCAGCCCGCCGCCACTACGCGCTAGCGGCAAAGTAACGCCACAAGACAACCTGCAAAGACAAAAAAACGCCCGCATTATGCGGGCGTTTCTATCGTTGCGACGAACCGAGGTCAGGGCTCGGTGGGTGCCACGCGCCACAGGGCCAGTCTGAGTCGATCCGACCTATCGATGTGCCCGGTGGCGTAGTCGCCTTCGACCAAAAACGTTGAGATGCGTGATCCGTCCACGCCGGTTGGTGCCGCAGAATCTGCCGAACCGGCCACGCCCCTGAGTACCAACTGAACACAGCCGATCGGGTCGATGAGGCCGAGGTCCGTAAACGTCCCGTAGGTGCAGACAAATGGGCTCTCGCCACCGTGCCTGACGAAAGCGACCAGCTGTATGGAGTCGCCGATATCGTCCATGCCGAAATCGGCAACGTTGGAAAGCGTGAAATCGTCACCGCGATGATCCGGCGTGTACTGCATCCGATAGCCGTAATCGAGTAGATCATTGTGCGCGCCCCAGCGATCCCCCGACTGCTGTAGCGCGACGTGCATTGGCCGATCCATGCGCGTGACCTGTGACACCAGGCAGCCACTGCCGACACAGAACGGGCCGCCCTCATCGGAGTAACCGGGAATCCAGAAGCCACCGTTACCGCCTTTCCAGCCAGCCTGACCCGGATAGTTACCGTCGCCAAACTTGTTCAGGAAGTAGCACTTCTCGTCGCCCTGGGCATCTTCGCCGCAGGCACTGTAAATGGTCTCTTGCGCAATCTGGCGGAACAACGAGTTCTGATAGGCAAAGCGCCACAACGTCACCTGATCCTGCGGCGTCGACAAGCCACCGCCGGCCGGAGCACCTTCGGGGACACTGGTGCGCGGGTGGGTTGTGTTGCTCAACCCAAGCTGCGCCGCACGGGCGTTCATCATGTCGGCAAACGCGTCGCTGGAACCGGCGATGTGTTCGGCGATCGCCGCGGACGCATCGTTGCCAGAGCGCAGCATCAAGGCGTGCAGCATCGTGCGCAATGTCTGGACTTCGCCCTCTTCCAGATTAATCTGGCTGCCGCCCACGGCCGCCGCTGCTGCACTGACGGTCAGCTCGTCGGCCAGATCAATTGTGCCGTTTTCAATCGCCTCAACGGCCAGCAGCAGCGTCATCACTTTCGTCACGCTGGCGATTTGCGTCGACGTAATCTCGCCGGCCGGCATTCGGCGAAACAGCTCGCCCGCGCCGACGCCGCCGTAGTCTTCCCACAATCCGTCGGTCAGCAGAGCGCGAGCGTTGGCCAGAAAACTACCGTCAACGTCCGTCGCTGACGAAGGCGATGGCTCGGGCAAGATCAAAACCCCGTTCTGATTGGGGGTCCGGTCCAGTGTGTTGTCGGCAATGCGATAGGGATTAAAGGCGATGGTGTCGTTGAAACCCGCACGACGTGTTTCCCACACGTGGACTTCAAACTTGTCGTCGTTGTTGTGGATGCGGGTCAGCGGCGTGACGAATTCATCGCGGCCAAGTGGTATCACTTTGGCGCTGGAGATTGGCTCGCCCACAATCGAGGTCCCGCGTATATTAAACCCGGACGCGCCACCGCCACTTTCGATCGGCGTGCCGTCGCTGGTGACCCGCCAGTAGCGTGACGTCAGTGCACCCTGTCGGTTGCGGTAACTGACCACGTATAGCGATTCATCCAGATGTGCGATGGACAGCTCGGTGGTCGGCGAAGGAGCACCCCAGTCACCGCTGTCCTGCACACCATTGACGCGACCGTTATCACGATCGACGATCCAGGTGATGGTACGAAGATTGCCGCGTGCCGTACGTACCGGTGTGACAATCTGAAAATCACCATCATCGAGAACGCGGTGCGCGATGGCGTAAGCCTCCACATCCACATCAGCGTTGTCGCCATAGCCAACACTGGAAAAATCCTTGAGTACATCGCTACCAAGCAGCTGCCAGCTGCGCAGCCACAGATTGCCCTCACGACGCACGCCAGCAACGAACGGTACGATTTCCGACAACGTATGCGGCGGGCGCTCCAGCGCGTGCAGCTTCACGTCGATGCCGGCAAATGGCCCGGCTTCGTCCAGCACGCTGGGCGTATCGGTGTTGAAATCGATGCGATAGCCAAAGATCTTGAAGCCAGCGCCGGTGCCGGCGGCAACGATCGCGCGCGGCTCCACGGGACCGAAGGGAGAGCCGCCGATATTGATGACATCAATCTCGTCGACGGTACCGTCCGGCGTGCCGATCACCGGCGGTTCATTGGCCGGCGGATTCTCGAAGCCGATGCCGGGCGGAATGATCGGACGATTCCGACATGGCGTGAGTGTTGTCGTGGCGTTCGCCACCGCTGTCGATCCGTTGCCGCCTTGTACAAACACGGTGACCTGCAGTGGTCCACCGTAAGGGTCGATGACGTCGAAACTGGCGTTACCCGGCACCGTATTGCCGATCGCGAGAATCGGCATACCGGACGCGGGCATCGCCGAGATATCGACGTTCACGCCGGCGGGAAAATCGGCCGACTCCCACGCGACGTTAACGTTGTGACCTTCGCGTCCATCCGCGAACGGGCAGCCGTCTATGACACGCAGTTCGATGCTGAGCTGTGGCGACGTATCAGGATCCACTGCGATTGAGCCGGCGTCCTCGCCGGCCGGCCCCGGCGGGCCAAAGAAAAAGTCACGCAGGATGCCAAGATCAACGAAGTTAATGGTGCCGTCCCCGTTCAGATCCCCATCCGGGTCGTTGGTGAGAAACTCACTCCTGATGTAAGCCAGATCAAGGACGTTGACGATCAGGTCGCCATTGAAATCCGGGTCACAGCGGTTGCCATAGCCGTCGTTGTTGGTGTCGCGCTGATCCGCATTGCCGTGCTCGATGCAATTGTCGACCGGATCGTCGACCCCGTCGCCATCGGTGTCCACGGCTTGCGCGCTCAGTGAAAATGAAAAGCTGGCGAGCGTCGCCAGCATCAGGATGCTTTGTCGAAAACTCATTGCCTGGTCCTCCCCGGACGAATTGTTGTTGGAATCCTCAGGGTAGGAGACGGGCACGGAACCAAAAGTGGACAGACCGATTGCGCCGGACGACCAAGGCCGCCCTGCGCTGACCTGCAAATCGGCGCTCAGGGCACGCAGGCGTTGTCAAAGGCGCTCGGGCCGGGAACGGTAAAAAATGCGCTGCGCATTGTGCCGAGATCCTCAAAGTTGACGCTGCCATCGTCATTGAAGTCGGCATCGGGATTCCAGTCCGCCTCACCCGGCGTCGAGAAAAAGGCCTCTCTCAATGCGCCAAGATCCTGCGCATTGACCACACAATTATTGGGCTGAGCGATATCAGCGTCGCAGGCGTTGCCGATGCCGTCGCCGTCACTGTCAACCTGCGACGGATTGATCGCCAGCGTGCAGTTGTCGCGAAAATCTGGCACGGCGTCGTCATCTTCATCGTGCCGAATCACCAACAAATTTTGCACCAGTGACGCGGGCGCAAAGACGCCGTCGGGATCGCGCGCGTCGGCACTGAACGCCAGGCTGATGTCGTCGCCTGGACACAGGTCGTTATCGATATCGGTAATGTACACCCGCTCGCCCGGGAAAAACCCGCGTCGTGTCGGCTCGGCCGGATCGACATCGGGCAGACGAAACGCATTGACCAGACCGGTCGTCCGATTCCGACACAACAGCGTGGCATCAAACAGCGTCGGGTCTTTGAACTCCGAGCCAAAGTCATTCTGAATCTCCAGCAGCAACTTACCCGGGCTGCGTTCAGTCATCGAACAGTTTTCGCAGCTTTGATGCTCCGGTTGACCCGTGGCCCACGGCGTCTCAAGCGTTGAATAGAACTGATTCTGCGGGCACGGGTTCAGCGGCGCCGGCGCATCCGGTGACTGGTAGTAGCGATACGGATCTAACCCATTACAAACCGACAGATCCACCGCGTTGAACTGCTGATAGCCGGCAAAACTGATGGTGCGCGTAGCCCCGTTATCGAAGATCGCCTCCAGCTCGTCGAGTTCGGCGTCGTCCAGATCCAGCTGCGTTGGCATTGGGTCCGTGCACACCGGACAACCGCCAAGTCCCGACGCATCGCAGGACTGTTTGTAAGCGCGACATATGGAGATGCGGCGAACTTTGGTGTTGCACGGCCAATCGGGCAGACAGACTTCGGTCGTACGTCCCAATGGCTTACCGGAATCGTAGACGCGTGACATGACCTCACCCGGCGGCAAGGTGGAATCCACACTCCAAGCCGACGCCGCCGCGACAGCCACCACCAGACTCGCCACCGATGAACCGGTCAGTGTGGGGATCTGACCGCCGGTGAATGCGGGCCCCAGCTGCGTGGCGTGATCGCCAAACGCGACCAGTGGCGGTTCGCCCTGCGGTCGCGTCAGCAAGGGCTGGTCGGCTGCATCGACGGCAGCCACCGGATAGATCAATGCACGTGGCGCAGCGAAATCTTTCGCCGCCGGCGCGTAGCCGAGCGCCACACAATCCCCGGCGGTCAGCGGATCGAGCGCCGCTGCGGAGGCGGGCGACAGCGGCCCGGGTGGCTGATCCGGTCCGCTGTATTCGTTACCCGCCGCGGCAATGACAATGGCGCCAAGACACGACGCCTCGATCAGGCTGTCGACAAAGGCCGAGTAGCCCGGACGCGGCTGGCCGTCGACGAAATTGAACTGCGGCCGCCAGCCGATCGACGCATTAATCACCAGGCGCGGTCGCGCACTGTCGCTGCTCGACCACTGTCTGACGGCAACGTGAATGGCGCGAGCAACCGATTCGGGCGTACCCAGAAAACCTCTGCGCACGTTGCCCTCTTGCGGACATCCTTCCGTGTCGCCGCACATTTCCAGGCACGTTGTTTCGTTGAAACATGTGAACGGCAATGCCACCACCGACCGTTCCTGAATTTGCGCGATATTCGACAGGGCAGATGCAAACCGGCGCAGCGCATCGCCATGCACCGGCGGTGGCGTCACGCCGCCGGCATTTGGCTCCACGGCCGCAGCGCTAATTGAAGATTGCATGGTGTCGATGATCGCCAGATCGATCAGCGCATCTGGCATTGGAACAAACGGCGCATTCACAATATCAACCTGCGCCTGAAACTGGTTTTGCAGCGGCGCCTTGAGTTCGTTTTCGAGCGGCGTGTCGCCACCTTGTACAGCGGCCGCCATGGACGCGGATTTCACGACCATGCCGGGGCGCACACTTGTAATTTCTCCTTCAAGTTGCTCGCAATCGGTAGCCGGCCCGCTGTTGGCACGACGGTCGTAGACGCAGTATCGCGCCATGTGATCGGCCAGTGGCTCGACAATGCCCAGTGACGAATTGACCGTCAGGTCGTCGAACAAAGCAGAGACCTCCCAATCAACCGGCGTCGGATTTGGACAGGTTATACCGTTCATCGGCGCCTCCGGCATGATGCCGATGCAACGACCGCTCATGTCCGCGACGTCGTCGGTCAGCGGTAGGGACGTGCACACAGACGTTCCCACGCCGATGCGGGCGCGCCGAAACGTGGGCGACAGGGGGTCGAGGCTCACGTTATTTACCCACGGATTCGTCGGCGATGGCAACAGCACCACCTCAGACTCGCAGGTATCGGGCCCGGGCAGCGCGAGTAACGTCAGCGTTCCCATGATGCCGGGTGTGGTGATGCTCATCGATGGAAAGCCGACAGGAAATCCGACGGTCACATCACTCAGCGTGCCGGCCGCGTCGTTCAAGACGCCGGGGCTGCTAAAAAACGGATCGCCGCCGACCGTCTCCGACGCCGTACTCCAGGATAATAGTTGGAACCGTGCCGGATCCCACGCGATTGACACGCCGCCACCAAACGTTGGGATGGTGGGAAAATCGAGCACCAAATCCAGCGAGACCACGTCTGCCGGCGCCACCCGCGCCGTCGACGGCGTGAACGCAATCGTGCCCTCGTCGTTGCCCTGAGCAAAACCGTAGGTTGCTGTCAGCAGCACCAGTGCGCCAAGCGCACGCTGAAAAATCGTGGTCATAATTTTGTCCTCGCCCCGCGCTGCGCGCTTTTTTCTCTATGAGACTAGCAGACGGGCGCAGCGC
>JBGCFP010000109.1:0-16235 GCA_045107005.1 Gammaproteobacteria bacterium | reverse complement strand
ATCGACGGTCACGATCCTGAGGCCGTATCCCAGGCGATCGAGGTGGCCAATGCCATCAGCCACGCTCCGTCATTGATTTGTTGCAAGACGGTGATTGGCTGGGGCTCGCCCAATAAACAGGGCAAAGCGTCCAGCCACGGCTCGCCGCTCGGTGACGAAGAAATTGCGCTGGTGCGCAAGACCATCGGTTGGGATCACGAGCCGTTTGATATTCCTGACGACATACGGGCAGGTTGGGACGCGACCGAGGCGGGCGCGGCACGCCAAAGTGACTGGCAGACGCTGTTTGAGGATTACGCCAAAGCGCATCCGGAACTGGCGGCTGAGTACAAACGGCGCATGGCGGGCGAACTCCCGGAGGGGTTTGCCGAACACGCTGACACGTTTGTCGCATCGACGGCCAAGGCGGCGATCAAAGCGGCCACGCGCAAGTCGAGCCAGCACGCGTTGAACGGCTTCTGTCCGAAGCTGCCTGAAATGCTCGGCGGCTCGGCCGATCTGACCGGATCAAACAACACGCTGTGGTCAGGGTCGCGTGCGATCACGGCAGACAGTGCCGAAGGCGATTATCTTTATTATGGCGTGCGCGAATTTGGCATGTCGGCGGTGATGAACGGGCTGGCGTTGCACGGTGGGTTCAAGCCCTACGGCGGCACATTTCTGACCTTCTCGGATTACGCGCGCAACGCGGTGCGCATGGCGGCGCTGATGGGCGTGCCGAGCATTTTTGTATACACGCACGATTCGATTGGTTTGGGCGAAGACGGACCGACTCACCAGGCCGTCGAACATTTGGCCAGCTTGCGTCTGATGCCGGGTCTGGACGTCTGGCGTCCGTGCGATGCGGTGGAGTCGGTGGTGGCGTGGCGCGCGGCGGTGGAGTCGAAAACGACACCACACTGTCTCGTGTTTTCGCGCCAGGGTTCCATGCACCAGGAACGGGACGACGCGACGATCGCGAACATCTCGCGCGGTGGCTATGTGTTGCGCGACTGTGACGGCGAACCGGACGTCATCCTGATCGCCACGGGTACCGAAGTGGAACTCGCCACCGGTGCTTGCGATGCACTTGGCGAGCGGGCGAAAGTGCGTGTCGTGTCGATGCCTTGCGTTGAAGTGTTCGACGCGCAGTCAGAGGCGTATCGCGACGAGGTATTGCCGCCGTCCGTAACCCGTCGCGTGGCCATCGAAGCGGGCGTCACGGGCGGCTGGTGGCGCTACGTCGGAACGCAGGGCAAAACCATGGGTGTCGACCGCTACGGCGAGTCGGCCCCGGCACCGCAGGTTTACGAACTTTTTGGATTGACGGTTGACCACGTGGTGGCAACGGTCGAGACACTCATTTAACCGCGCGCAGGCGCGAGGCAGGAGTTAATAAAATGGCGATCAATGTGGCAATTAACGGCTACGGCCGAATCGGTCGAATGGTGTTGCGGGCGCTGTATGAATCCAAGCGTACTGAGGAAATCAACATTGTCGCGGTCAACGATCTGGGCGATGCACAAACCAACGCTTACTTGACGTCGCGCGATACCGCGCACGGCACGTTTGATGCCGAGGTGACGGTGGAGGGCGACCACATGATCGTCAACGGCGATCGCATTCGCGTGTGTGCTGAACGCGATCCGTCGAAGCTGCCTTGGGGCGAAATGAACGTGGACGTGGTGCTCGAATGCACCGGTTTGTTCCGCACGCGCGAAAAAGCGGGCATGCACATTGCTGCTGGCGCCAAGAAAGTTGTGATCTCCGCGCCAGCCGGTGATGCGGTTGATGCAACGATCGTGTACGGCGTCAACGACGACATTTTGAAAGCGTCCGACACCATCATTTCTAACGCATCGTGCACGACCAACTGTCTGGCACCGCTGGTCAAGCCGCTCAACGACACCATCGGCGTCACGCAGGGACTGATGGTTACGATTCACGCGTACACCAATGATCAGACCTTGACGGACGTGTTCCACAAGGATTTGCGTCGCGCGCGCTCAGCGACGATGTCGATGATTCCGACCAAGACCGGGGCTGCAGCGGCGGTGGGTTTGGTGCTGCCGGAACTGGCCGGTCGCCTGGACGGCTACGCTGTGCGCGTACCGACCATCAACGTGTCGCTGGTCGACCTGACGTTTGTCGCCAAACGCGAAACGTCCATCGATGAAGTGCACGGCATTTTGCGCGACGCGGCCAACGGCCCGCTGAAGGGCATTCTGACCTACAACGATGCACCGCTGGTGTCGATTGATTTTAATCACAACCCGGCGTCGTCAAACTTTGACTCAACGCTGACCAAAGTGGACGGCACGCTGGTCAAAGTGTGCTCGTGGTACGACAACGAGTGGGGCTTTTCTAACCGGATGCTCGACACCATGTTGGCGCTGGCTAACGCGGCCTGATTGACGCCTGCATGCATCGATTGAGCGACATTGATCTGGCGGGCAAACGGGTTCTGATTCGTCAGGATCTTAACGTGCCCATCACCGACGGCAAGGTCACCAACGATCGACGTTTGCAGGCCGGGTTGCCGACCTTGAGGCATGCACTTGCCGCCAACGCGGCGGTGATTGTTATGTCGCATCTGGGTCGGCCGACGGAGGGCAGCTACGACGAGTCGCTGTCGCTGGCGCCGGTGGTTGAAGCCATGAGCGCTGCGTTGGGCGTGCCGGTTGCCTTGCTCAAGTCGCTTGACGATACGTCCAGTGTTGCACCAGGGCAGGTGGCGTTGCTCGAAAACGTGCGTTTCAACGTAGGCGAAAAAAGCAACGACGACGCGCTGGCCAAGCGCTACGCGGCGCTGTGCGACGTGTTCGTGATGGATGCATTTGGCACGGCCCATCGTGCGCACGCGTCCACTGAGGGCGTCGCGCGACACGCCCCACTGGCTTGCGCCGGGCCTTTGCTCAGCGCTGAGCTGGACGCGCTTGGGCGCGCGCTGCAGGAACCGAAGCGACCTATGGTTGCCGTGGTCGGTGGCGCCAAGGTCTCGAGTAAGTTGACGGTGCTGGACTCGCTGGTCAGCAAGGTCGACCAGCTGGTGGTTGGCGGCGGAATTGCCAACACCTTTATTGCAGCGGCCGGACACTCGGTAGGCAAATCGCTGTACGAGCCGGATCTGGTGGATGAGGCGAAGCGACTGCTTGATCGGGTGGAGATTCCGATGCCGTCGGACGTGGTGGTGGCCAAAGCGTTTAGCGCGGACGCGCCCGCAACCATCAAGCCGGTCAGCGATGTGGCGAAGGACGATCTGATTCTGGACGTCGGTCCGCACACGGCCAAGGTTTTGGCTGACATCATGCTGAACGCCGGTACCATTGTGTGGAACGGGCCGCTGGGCGTGTTCGAGTTTCCGGCGTTTGCCCAAGGCACGCGCATTATGGCCCAAGCCATTGCGCGCAGTGACGGCTTTTCGATTGCGGGCGGCGGCGACACGTTGGCGGCGCTCGATCAGTTCAATGTCGGCGACGACATCTCATACATTTCGACCGGTGGCGGCGCGTTCCTTGAATTTCTCGAAGGCAAGCAGCTTCCAGCTGTGGCGGCGCTGCAAGTGAGCGCGGACAACGGCTAACGACGGCCTGGCGCCGCGACTCGCGTCGGCGCACCTAAACGTGCCCCACACCGGTTTTTCAAAAAACCTTTCACTATTGATATCGACGAACAGGAATTCTCATGCGCAGACGGACAAAGATTGTTGCCACGCTTGGCCCAGCGACCGACAGCGACGAGGCGCTCACCGCGTTGCTCAACGCTGGCGCTGACGTGTTGCGCGTCAATTTCTCGCACGGTTCGGTGGACGATCACGAAAAGCGTGTAGAGCGCGCGCGGGCTGCCGCGAAACGCATGGGCCGTGACGTTGGCGTGCTCGGTGATTTGCAGGGACCGAAAATCCGCATTCGCCGGTTCAAGGACGGCAAGATCAATTTGGCCAACGGCGCACCGTTCGTGCTGGACACGGAACTGCCGCGCGACGAGGGCGATGAAACTCAGGTCGGCATTACCTATCCGACGCTCCCGCAGGACGTACGCGGTGGTGATGTTCTGCTTCTCGACGATGGCCAGATCGTACTTGAGGTGGTGTCGGTTGCCGGTACGCGCGTTGCCTGCACTGTCGTGCAGGGCGGCAAGCTATCCGATAACAAAGGCATTAACCGCCAGGGCGGCGGTTTGTCCGCGTCCGCGCTCACCGATAAAGATCGCGAAGACATACTGCACGCGGCGCGAATGAAGCTCGACTACGTCGCGCTGTCGTTCCCGCGCGACGCCCGCGATGTAATTGAGCTGCGGCGGTTGTTGCGTGAGGCCGGTGGTGAAGGATTTGTGGTCGCGAAAATTGAACGCGCGGAAGCGGTCGAGAACCTGGATGAAATCTTGCTGGCCTGTGATGTGGCGATGGTCGCGCGGGGCGATCTTGGCGTGGAAATTGGCGATGCCGAATTGCCTGGCGTACAGAAAACGATTATCTCGCGTGCCCGCGCGCTCAATCGCGTGACGATCACTGCGACACAAATGATGGAATCGATGATTACAAATCCGATTCCGACTCGGGCGGAAGTGTCGGACGTCGCGAACGCCGTCATTGACGGCACCGATGCGGTGATGTTGTCAGCGGAAACGGCGACCGGCGCGCACCCGATAAAAGCCGTGCAGTCCATGGCGCGTATCTGCGAGGCGGCGGAGCGTCAGCGCGTCACCCAAATTTCCCAGCACCGCGTTGAGCGCTCCTTCGATCTGGTGGACGAAGCCATCGCAATGGCCACCATGTATACGGCCAACCACTTTGATGTCAAAGCGATTGTCGCGTTGACCGAGTCGGGCTCCACCACGCTATGGTTGTCGCGAATCCGTTCGGGCAGGCCGATTTATGCGTTCACCCGCCACGAAGCGACCCGTCGTCGCGTGACGCTGTACCGCGGCGTTTACCCAGTGCCCTTTGACGTCAAGAAAGTCGACGAGCGCAATCTGACTCGCCACATCGCCGAGGAGTTGATTGCCCAGGGCGTGGTCGCCCGCGGCGAGCGTGTCATTCTGACGCGCGGCGCGCTGTCCGGCATCTCGGGCAAAACCAACACGATGAAAATTATCGAAGTCTGAGCGCGAAACGGGCCTCGACATGTCACGGGTACGCAGAATTGGCGTGTGGTTGGGGGCAGGGCTCTCGCTGGCAGTTCTGCTCTCGCTGCTGATCGCCTACCTGACGCTGCGCGGCTCTCTGGCAGAGCTGGACGGTACCGTGAGCGTTGCGGGTTTGGCCGGGCCAGTCACCATTGAGCGCGATGGGGCGGGCGTACCGACACTGCGCGCGCAAGCTCGCACCGACCTGTTTTTTGCACAAGGCTATCTGCACGCGCAGGAGCGCTACTTTCAAATGGATCTGGCGCGCCGTGTCGCGGCAGGTCGTTTGTCGGAACTGTTTGGTTCACGGGCGCTGGACGCGGATCGGCGCGCACGCATTCATGGCCTGTCCGTCGTGGCCGACGCGTCGATTGCCGCCTTGCCCCAACATCAAAAAGATTTCCTTGAGCGCTACGTCGCGGGCGTCAACGCCGGACTCGACGGGCTGGGCAAACGTCCGTTCGAGTATTTGCTGCTGCGGCTGCATCCGGCGCCGTGGACGCTGCGCGACAGTGTCCTGGTGCAGCTGGCCATGTTTCTGGATTTGACCGACGAAGAGGCGCAACTGGACCGTCAGCGCGGACTCATGTTTGACGCGCTGCCGCCGGCCGTCTACGCCTGGCTGACCACGCCGGGCAGCGCGTGGGACGCACCGTTGGCCGGGCCCGCGATTGAGCCACCGCCAATGCCCGAGCGACGCTGGTTTTCGCGTGCCGATTCGACCGTCGCCCCGCAACCCAGCGAAGAAGCGGACAGGGGCAGCAACAGTTTTGCGGTGTCCGGTGCGCTGACGCCGCACGGGTCGGCGATCCTCGCCAACGATATGCACTTGGGTTTGCGCGTGCCGAACATCTGGTTCCGTCTGCGCCTGATGCAGGACGACGGGATGCAAGCCGTCGGCGTTTCGCTTCCCGGCGTGCCGGGCATTGTCGTGGGCAGCAACACGCATATTGCGTGGGGTTTCACCAATAGCTACGGGGACTATTCGGATCGGGTGGTGCTACGCACGTCGGGATCGGCCGGCCGCTATCGCGTTCCGCTTGGCGGCGACACGCTGCGCGTGCGCGAAGAAACCATCCAGATCAAGGATGCCGAGCCGGTGCGCCTGAGCGTGCCCATGACGCGATTCGGCCCGGTGATCGCGGAGGACGCGCAACGGCGGCCGGTCGCGGTGCGTTGGCTCGCGCATTTTTCCGAGGCGGTAAACCTCAACCTGCTCGACATGCTCGACGTGACAGAAGTGGATTCGGCGATCGCGCTCGCGCAGCGATTGGGCATTCCGCCTCAGAACATTCTGCTTGCTGGCAAAGACGGGCGTGTCGCGTGGACCATCGCCGGCCGCTTGCCGCGGCGCGTGGGTTACGACCCGTCGCGACCGGTGTTGAGCGATCAGGACGGCGGCTGGCGCGGATGGCTGCGCCCGTCAGACTACCCGGTGGTGCGCGACCCGGTGGCAGGTCGGTTGTGGACGGCGAACGCTCGGGTTGCGCCGCTGGCGAACGTTGCGCTGATCGGCGAATCCAATTTCCCGCTGGGCGCGCGCGCCAGTCAGATTCGCGATCAGTTGTTTGCCCGCGACCAGTTCGATGAAGCGGCGTTGTTGGGCATTGCCCTGGATACGCGCGGTGTGTTTCTTGAGCGCTGGCGTACGCTGCTGCGCGCCCAGCTCACGCCGCAAGTGGTGGCCGCCACGCCCGGACGACGTGCGCTGCTCGAGGCGCTGTCGCGCGGCCGTCTGGACGCTGCGGCGGACTCGAGCGCGTACTTACTGGTGCGTGCCTTTCGCGAGCGTGTGGAGGCTGACGTGCTGGGCAGCTTCCTGGCGCCGCTTAGTGGATTGCCCGGGCTGCGCATCGATCGACTGCGTCAGCGCGAGGTCGCGCTGTGGCAAACCGTCTCGCAGCAGCCCGCGCATCTGGTTCCGCTGGACGCCACCGACTGGCCGTCCTATTTTCTGTCCGTCGTTGATCAACTTGTCCTGGACCTGCCGCCAGCTGCCGCGCAAACGACGTGGGGTGCGCGCAATACGGCGCGAATTCGTCACCCGCTCAGTTCGGCGTTGCCCGGATTCTTGCGCTCAAGACTGGATATGCCAGCCGATCCGCTGCCCGGTGACGCGTGGATGCCGCGCGTGCAGGGGCCAGCCTTCGGCGCATCGCAGCGGCTGGTCGTTGCTCCCGGGCACGAAGAGCGCGGTTTGTTTCATATGCCGGGCGGACAAAGCGGCCATCCGTTGTCGCCGTTCTATCGCCGCGGTCATGACGACTGGGTTGCCGGGCGTGAATCGCCGCTGCTCCCCGGTCCAACGCGCTACACTTTGCGTTTAGAACCTGGTGGGTCATCCACTAAACATTGAGATCACTATGACCGAGCATCGTTTTGAAGGTACCGAACAGTACGTCGCAGATAAAGATCTGACGGCTGCGGTGAACGCGGCCATCGTCCTTGAGCGCCCGCTGCTGATCAAAGGTGAGCCTGGCACAGGGAAGACGCAGCTTGCGATTGAAGTCGCACGTTCGCTGTCGCACCCGCTGATCGAATGGCACATCAAGTCGACCACCAAAGCGCAGCAGGGTCTGTATGAATATGACGCCGTGTCGCGTTTGCGCGATTCGCAACTCGGCGACGACAAAGTCGCGGACATTGGTCACTACATCAAGCGCGGCAAACTGTGGGAAGCGTTCGAATCCGAGCAGCAGCCGGTACTGCTCATCGACGAAATTGATAAAGCGGACATCGAATTCCCCAACGATCTGCTGCGTGAACTCGACCGCATGGAGTTCTACGTTTATGAGACCCGTCAACTGGTGCGCGCGACCCGTCGGCCGATCATCATTATCACCAGCAATAACGAGAAGGAGCTGCCCGATGCGTTCTTGCGCCGCTGCTTCTTTCACTACATCCAGTTTCCGTCGATGGATACCATGAAGCAGATTGTCGACGTGCATTTTCCAAATTTGAAAAAAGATCTGCTGGCCGAGTCGCTGCGCGTGTTTTTTGAAGTGCGTGATGTCCCGGGTCTGAAGAAAAAACCATCAACGTCGGAACTGCTCGACTGGATCAAGCTCCTGGTGGCCGAAGATATCGACCCTGAGGCACTGCGCGCCAAGGACGACAAGACTTTGATCCCGGTTCTGCACGGCGCTCTGATCAAGAATGAACAGGACGTGCATTTGTTCGAGCAGCTGGTATTCCTGAACCGACGTAATGCTCGTTAAGTTTTTTTTCTTTCTGCGGCAGGCCGGCTTGCCGGTTTCGCTGACGGAATTCCTGGCGCTGCTTGACGGGCTCAACCATCGTCTCGTGACCGGCCGGCTCGACGATTTTTATCGATTGGCCCGTGTCGCGTTGGTTAAGGATGAAAGTCGCTACGATCTGTTTGATCGTGCGTTCGGCGCGTTTTTTGAAGGCGTGGAACTGCAGTTCGGATTAATCGCGGGCGAAGTCCCCGAGGAGTGGCTCAAGAGCACTGCACGCAAGTTGCTGACCGACGCCGAGAAAGCGCAAATCGAGTCGCTCGGTGGCTTTGATAAATTGATGGAGACGCTGGCCGAACGTCTGGCTGAGCAGAAGGAACGTCACGAGGGCGGCAACAAGTGGATTGGCACGGGTGGCACCTCGCCCTTTGGGCACGGTGGCTACCATCCTGAAGGCGTGCGCATCGGTGGGAAAGGTCGTCACGGGCGCGCGGTCAACGTGTGGGAGCGGCGAGACTACCGCAATCTGGATTCGGATCGCTCCCTCGGCACGCGTAATCTCAAACTGGCGCTGCGCAAGCTGCGTCGCTTTGCCCGCGACGGAGTTGCCGATCAGTTTAACGTGGATGACACCATTGAAGCGACGGCGCGCAACGGCGGGCTGCTCGATTTGAAATTCGTCGCGCCGCGCCGCAATCGGATCAAAGTGCTGCTGTTTTTTGACGTAGGCGGTTCGATGGATCCTCACGTGCGCACTTGCGAAGAGCTGTTCTCAGCCGCGCGTAGCGAATTCAAGAATCTTGAGTACTTTTATTTTCACAATTTTTTCTACGAACGGGTTTGGCGCGACAACCAGCGGCGCATGAATTCACCAACGCCTCTGCTGGAGCTGACGCGGACTTACGGACGCGATTACAAAGTGATCGTGGTCGGCGATGCAACGATGAGCCCGTACGAAATCACGCATCCTGGTGGCAGCGTCGAGCACTACAACGAGGAAGCCGGTGCCGTGTGGTTTACTCGTTTGCTCAAGGCCTTTCCCAATGCTGTTTGGCTCAACCCGGAGGCCGAGCAAGCGTGGAGTTACACGCCGTCAGTGAAGTTGATTCGCGAGATGGTTGATCAGCGGATGTATCCGATGACGCTGCGCGGTCTGGACGATGCGATCAAGCGCTTGCGGCAGACCGGGCTGACCGCGACCGTATGAACGCTGGACCAAAAGTCGGGCTGGTGTTGCCGGGAGGCGGTGCACGCGGTGCTTATCAGGCGGGCGTGCTCAAGGGAATTGCGCAAATCCTGCCGTCCGACAGTCCGCATCCATTTCCCGTGATCAGTGGCACCTCGGTGGGCGCCATCAACGCGGTCGTGTTGGCCAACAACGCGTTGCGTTTTCACGCCGGGATCGATGATCTGGAGAACGTGTGGAGCCAGTTTCGCTGCGCTGACGTCTATCGCTGTGACCTGGGGCACGTCATTGGCACAGGCTTGCGCTGGTTGGCGGCCCTGACCCTCGGCGGTCTCGGTCCGGCTAATCCGCAGTCGCTGCTGGACAACGCCCCGCTGCGTGAATTGCTGGGTAACCATCTTCATCTCGAACAAATTCGCCGCGCCATCGATAGCGGGGCACTGGACGCCGTGGCGATCACGGCATCGGGTTTTCAGCGCGCCAAGGCGGTGTCGTTTTTTGAGGGGCGCGCTGATTTTGCTCCGTGGTCGCGCAGTCGCCGCGAAGGTGTGCGTGCGACGTTGACGCTGGATCATCTGATGGCGTCCGTCGCGGTGCCGTTTATTTTCCCCACGGCGCAGGTCGGGAACGAACACTTCGGTGACGGCGCGCTACGCGAGGCAACGCCGCTCAGTCCAGCTCTGCACCTGGGGGCGGATCGCCTGCTGGTGATCGGCGTGCGCGATGAGAAGCCCGCGGGGACAACGGCGATTGACGCTGGCCCGCCGCCGGGCTTCGGTGAAATTGCCGGCTATCTGCTCGACAGCGTGTTTCTTGACGGATTGTATTCGGATCTGGAGCGGGTGATGCGCGTCAATCATTTGTTGTCGTGCGGTGGTCCGGTGCTTGACACGGACACGTCGCGCGAACTCAAGCCCGTCGCGCTTCATTTGATTGTACCGAGCGAGGACATCCGGGAGATCGCAACGCGTCATGCGGGTGATTTTCCACGCCCCGTACGTGCGCTGCTGCGTGGCACCGGTACACTCAATGCCAGCGGGTCGCAGCTCATCAGCTATCTGTTGTTTGAGCAGGCGTACACCAGGGAACTCATTGCGCTGGGTTACCGTGATGCGCTGGATCAGCGCGCCTCACTCGAACGATTCTTCCGCGATGGCGATGTGCCAACCCTTACCGCACCCGACTACCTGAGTGATGCGCTCTACCAGTCAAATTGAGCTCAATATTTTAAAACTTTGCCCATGTCGTTGGCGCGCAGCAGCACACGCACGCGCTCGCCCTCGACAAACTCGAGTTCCGCATCCTGCACGATGGTAATCGTGTTGCCGCTGTCCATCTGGATGGTGATTTCCAGGCCATCTCTGCGTGTGACGCGCTCTTCGACCGCTTCCCCCGCCACCGCGCCGGCGACAGCGCCTACGCTGCTCGCCACCACGCGCCCGAGCCCGTCTCCGACAGCAGCGCCTGCCGCTGCGCCAACGTAAGCGCCACCGATGCGCCCGACGGCTGTGCTGCGCCCGGCAATCGGTACGGTTCGTATCATGACGACCGAACCCTGATCCACGCCAAACGCGCGGCCGGTCTCGGAGCGCTGATAAACGTCCGGCTGGGGCGCTGGAAACGTGCAGCCAATCAGACCGAGACTCAAAAGGAGAGGGGGAAGTAGGGCGCGCATCGGTTTGCTCCGCGTGGATAGTGCCTACAGCATATCACGACGAAGCACGTCGTAGTTAGGTCTCGCGTTACAGCAGAAAAAGGGTGCCCAAGCCAAGAAAGGTTGCAAAACCAATGACATCGGTGACTGTGGTCAGGACAACGCTGCCGGCCAACGCCGGATCGATGTTCAAGCGACGCAAAATCAGCGGGATGGCGACACCGGCAACGGCGGCAAACATCATGTTGACGACCATTGCCGCGGCGATTACGGCGCTGATGCGCCAGTCCCGAAACCAGGCCCCGGTAACGGCCGCGATCACCAGCGCCCAGCACAGGCCATTAATACTGCCGACCAGGATCTCCTTGACCGTAATCCAGCGCGTATTGGATTTTTGGATCTGACCCAGCGCCAGGCCGCGAATGACCAGCGTCAGCGTTTGCATGCCCGCGACGCCACCCATGCTCGCCACCACCGGCATCAGCACGGCCAGTGCGACGACCTGTTCGATCGTGGCGCCAAAAAAACCGACGACCCAGGAGGCCATGAATGCGGTGGCGAGATTGAACCCGAGCCAGACCGCCCGGCGGCGTGCGCTGATTATCACCGGCGCAAACATGTCCGCCTCTTCGTCAAGACCGGCCATGCTCATCAAAGAGTGCTCGGCCTCATCACGAATCACGTCGACAACGTCATCAATGGTAATGCGCCCGAGCAGGCGACCGTCGTCGTCGACCACTGGGGCGGACACCAGATCGCGATCTTCAAACAGCTTGGCCACATCCATCGCAGGCGTCGTATCCACAATGCCTTCGATTTCCTTATCCATCAGCTCTTCTACGGTACTGGTTTCCGGGTGCGTGAGCAGCCGTGTGACGTACAGCATCCCGAGGTAAACGCCGTAGCGATTGACGATAAAAATGGTGTCGGTCTGATCGGGGATATTTTTGTGTTGACGCAGGTAGCGCAGCACCACATCGACCGTCACCGCCGGGCGAACGGTGATCGTATCGGTGTTCATCAGGCCACCGGCGCTGTCTTCGTCGTACTGCAGTACCGATTCGAGGCGACGACGATTTTGCTGATCCATCGACAGCAGAATGCGTTGGGTGATGGCTTCGGGCAGATCGGCGACCAGATCCGCCAGATCGTCAACCTCCATGCCATCGGTGGCGGCGAGGAGTTCCTCGTCGGCCATCCCTTCGATCAGGCGCGCGCGAACTTCGTCGTTAACGTGGACGAGCGTATCGCCCCCGTCGTCCGGATCGACCAGATCCCAAACGATATTGCGTTCCGTCGGCGGCAACGACTCGAGCATGTTACCGATTTCAGCCGGGTGCAGCGTGTGCAGCAGGCGTCGAATCGGCGCCAGCGTACCGCTGTCCAGCGCATCTCGAAGATCTTCGAGCTGTGCGCGTTGTGCTGTCCCGTCTTGCTGCATGGCGACGAGTGTAGCGATTCGAAAGGGGGTTGTCGCGTTACAAAAACCTGCGGCGCAGGCCTGCCAGATTACAGTGCGGTGTGGCGGCAGACCGTGTTGCTGTGAGTCTCATTGAAGTGACGTGACAGTCGGTCCGCCATGAAAACGGAGCGGTGCTGGCCGCCGGTGCAGCCAATCGCAACGGTCAGGTAACTGCGATTGTTAGCCGTGAACTTTGATAGCCAGGGTGTCAGGAAAGTAACGATCGCATCGAACATGGCGTGCACGTCCGGTTGCTGTTCCAGATAGTCGATGACGGGCCCGTCGCGGCCGGTCAGGGAGCGCAGCGATTTGTCCCAGTAGGGATTGGGCAAACAGCGTACGTCAAAGACAAAGTCGGCGTCATCGGGCATGCCGTTCTTGTAGCCAAACGACTCGATTTGCAGAGCCATACGTGGTGGATTGCTCTGATCGCGATCGACGCGGGCCCGAATCAGTTCACGCAGTTCGTGCACGCTGGTGTTGGAAGAATCAATAATGTAGTCGGCCGATCGCGCAATGGGTTCCAGGATGATGTTCTCGGCGCGGATGGCGTCCTCGAGACTGGCTCCACCACCGCTCAGAGGATGACGGCGATTGGTTTGGCGATAGCGATGCAGCAAAATGTCGGTTTCGGCATGCAGATACACGACCTCCAGCCGAATATTCTGCTCGCGAATCTTGGAAAACAGGTCAGGGACGGATGCGATGTCAGCCCGCCGGTTGCGCGCGTCGATGCCAATGGCGGTTTTTACGAACACCGGATCGTCGGCATCGGTAGCGTGATGAACAAACTGTTTGAGTAACCCGGCGGGGATGTTGTCAATGCAGTAGTAGCCCGAGTCTTCGAGCATCTGCAGTGCGACCGTTTTACCCGATCCCGATAGCCCGCTGACAAAAATCAGGTGCATCAGCCGCGTGCCTGTTTCAGTCGCGGCGCTGGCGCCTCGCCGCGCAGCGCGGCCAATAGTTGCGTTTCGGAGGCGGCCCCGAGCAACTGCAGGCGACGTTCGCGATTGCTCAGCAGATCGCACGCTTGTTGCAGCTCGTCGTTGTCGGCGCTTTGGGTCTGCACGGGCACGACCATGGCAACCATGAGCGACACCGGCGTGCTGTCGTCTTCATCAAAGATAATGGGCTCGGCAAATTTGATGACGGACGCGGCGCTGGTTTGCAATCCCGGCAGCGCCGCGTGGGGCAGCGCCACTCCGTGTCCGAGTGTTGTGCAACCGAGACGCTCACGCGCGATCATGGCATCAAACAGATTGTTGACCGAGACGCTTGCGAAAGCACTTGCCAGGTTTTCGGCGGCAAGTTCAATGGCGTGTTTCTTGCTGCGAACGGCAACGTTCACGCGCACGCGTTCAGCGCTGAACAGCGCGGTGAGTTTCATGGGTAGTCGTATCCGGGGTGAGTGCTAAGAGTCGATACGCATCTTGTGCGCTTCACGCGCATGATGATTCGTCAGTTTTTCCTTGAACTTCTTGACCTGGCGATCGAGCTTGTCGACCAGCGTGTCGATGGCCACGTACATGTCGTCTTCAACGGACTCGGCGAACAGCGTTTCGCCCGGAACGTTCACTTTGGCTTCGGCCTTGTGCCGCTGCTTCTCGACCGTGAGGATAACGTGGACGTTCGTCAAATGATCGAAGTGTCTTTCGACTTTTGCCACTTTGTCGGCTACGCGATTGCGCAGCGCCTCGGTAATGTCGATATGGTGACCGGTCAGGTTCAGCTGCATGGTTATGCTCCTTGTCCCACTTGTTGAATACGCGCGAGTTTCTTGCGCTCACTGGAGGAGGGTATCGACATCGCCTCACGGTACTTGGCAACCGTGCGACGAGCTACGTTGATGCCCGACTCCGACAGTGCTTGAGCGATCTTGTTGTCGCTTAAAGCTTTGGCGGAATTTTCGCTCGCAATCAGCTTGCGAATTTTCGCCCTGATCGCGACCGATGATAACTCGGTCCCGTCATCGGTGCCGATATGACTCGAAAAGAAATACCGAAACTCAATGATTCCGCGAGGTGTATGCATGTATTTGTTGGTCGTAACGCGCGAAATCGTCGACTCATGCATCTCGAGTTCCTCCGCAATGTCGCGCAGCACCATTGGGCTCATGCCCTCGTCGCCGCGGTCCAGAAACTCCTGTTGGCGTTCGACGATGCTGCGCGCGACTTTCATCAGAGTCTCGTTACGAATCTCCAGACTGCGCACCAGCCAGCGCGCTTCCTGCAGTTGCGTGCGCAACGTGCTGTGCTCGCTGCCGCGCGCGATTTGTTGGGCGTAGGTCTGATTGACGCGCACGCTTGAGGTCATGCCGGGGTTGAGTTCAACGATCCAGCGGCCGTCCACTTTGCGCACGTAAACGTCTGGTACTACGTACTCGGGAGGTTGAGTATTCAGTCCGGCGCCCGGGCGCGGTTGCAGTGAGTGGACCAAAGCGATGGCCAGTTCGAGATCCGATTCCGATACGTTAAGGCGGCGACGCAATACGGCCAGCTGATGCTCGGCCAGCAGTTCCAGGTGATCGTTGACGATACGAATCGCAAGATCACGCGCGCCGCCCTGATCATCAAGCTGTTGCAGCTGCAGACGCAAACATTCCGAGAGCGAACGCGCGCCAATGCCCACCGGGTCCAGCAACTGCACTTTCGCCAGCACCTGTTCCACTTCCGACAGGCTGACTTCGCCCTCGCGCCGCAGGATTTCGTGGATGGTCGTGATGTCTTCGGTCAGGTAACCGTCGTCGTTGATCGCGTCGACCAGCGCGCGGCCGATAACGACCTCACGCGGTGAAAATTTCTCGAATTCGAGTTGCCACAACAGGTGATCGGCCAAGGTTTCGCCAGACAGATCCGCGTACTCCTGATTGACCGGCGCTTCGCCACCACTGCCGCGTGTTTCGGCAGCACTAACACCGCGGTCCCAGGTTTCGTCCGCGCTCTCGCGTTCGCTGGTCGCTTCGTTGCGTTCGTAATCGTCAGCTGGTGCGCTGGCGGGCTCGGTAATCACTTCGTCGGCCGCCTCACGCGGCGTTTCCTCGGCGGGCTTTGCCGTCGTGCCGCCCTCATCCTCGATGGACTCGAGCATGACATTTGCTTCCAGGGCTTCCTGGATTTGCGACTGCAGTTCAACTACGGGCAGTTGCAGCAGGCGGATCGCCTGTTGCAGCTGCGGTGTCATGGTCAGTGACTGACCGATCCGCAGTTGTAAGGAGGGCTTTAGCATGGGTGTCGTAAAGGTTGCCTGTGTGCTGTTGAGACGCGAGTGTTGGGAGTGGCTGCCCGTCCTCGATTATAAGCCGATTATCGTCGCGCTGGGCGGTTACACAATGACCTGTGTCTCAGTTACGTAAAGTCAAGATCCATAGGCTTTTTTTGATCGGATTTCGTGAAAAACCGGCGATCCGATAAACGGGTGCTATAGTTGGAAGTTGTCACCGAGATAGACTTCCCGTACGCGCTTGTCCGCGAGCACGTCGTCCGGCGTGCCTTGCGCAATAACGGCACCGTTTCCAAGGATATACGCGCGTCCGCAAATCCCCAGTGTCTCTCGAACCTGGTGGTCGGTGATGAGTACCCCGATACCGCGGGTGGTCAGCTGGCCAATGATGCGCTGGATATCGAGCAC
>JBGCFP010000108.1:0-25186 GCA_045107005.1 Gammaproteobacteria bacterium | reverse complement strand
CCCTTGGCCACGTGTTTTTCTACAGTGCTTTCACTGATGCCGAGTTTTTCTGCGATCTCGCGCTGCGAAAGACCGTAGACTTTTTTCAGGATAAAAACCCGGCGGCACTGCACCGGCAGCTCGCTTACTGCATCGCACAGTAGCCCGAAGTCCTCCCGGTTGAACACCGTTTGCTCCGTGTGGCTGTCAAACACTACCGTATCGTAGACGGCCGCTGCGGCATCGGATTGTTCTTCAATGGCTTCATCACAATCGACGCGCTGGGCTACTTCGATTTGACGATTGGCTAATCGGATGGCCGTTTTTACCATAAATGCTTTGGGGAAACTGATGTTCTGTTTGAGCGAAGACTGATAAGTGTTTATGTAGGTGTCTTGCAAAATATCTTCGATATCCTGACGCGACGCACGTGGGCGGACGACGCGTAACAGCGATGAAATCACTCGTCGATATTTCAGGAACTCGGTTATTATTGCGTCAGCCATCCTGATCTCTATGTTTAGTGCCGCACGCTCCGAATTGCCAGAGCGACTGGCCGTGAAAAAGCAGTACGTGCGCGATAGATTCTGCTGTGAAACAACAGAGCGGTATCATCGCACCGTCACCAGCCCTTAACAAGTTGGCGCGCCTGTGTAGCGCGGACACGCCGTCAGACATAAATGACGTGATCGCCATCACCACGCACCATTAGTCCACATCGTTCCAGATGACGCCCAATGCGCTGGGCGATATGTTCGATGACACACTGCAGCTAACCTGCCGTGGGTGTTGGTACGCGAACGAACCGCACGCCATCGCGCGGTCGGAATCGCCGCCAATAGCATTTATCGCTATTTCTGAGAGGTCGGTGACCTGACCGTCGCCGTGGTCGACCAGGCTGGCTGCAGCTTGCGTGGTGTTATTCGGGCGTCTTTCGCAGCTCGGTCGAGACCTTTATCAAGCAACGGGACGGTGGGGATAAATACCTGCATTTCTTGTTGCGGGTGCTGTCGACCGGTCCCGGGCCCTTTTGCCGCGCTGCTTAACGCGTCAATTTGACGCCGCTAGTGCTCGTAGTAGCGCATCGGCTATGAAATGATTCGATGTAGTCAGCGATATCTTCGGTCGCCAATTCACGGTTTCTATAGATCTTCTTCTTGATACGTTCTTTCTTTAGGCTGCCAAAGAAAGACTCAGCGACGGCGTTGTACCCCAAGGGCAGGCTTCGCGCTCCCAACAGTTACCTCTGCGAGTCATGCTCGGTTCAAGCCTGTTTGAGCGGCAGAAGCGCCTCCAGTCGTCGCTCCCGTATTGCGAGCCCTGATCTGAATGAATAATTGTCTCGTTGGGATTTCTCTGCCGTCGCGCCATCATGATCGTATCAAGGACAAGATCACGATGCTGAGTCTGTCGTGTTGCCCAGCCAATGATTTTTCATGGGAACAGATCCAGCACAATTGCGAGGTACAGCCAGCCCTCCCAAGACTACTGCGGCACACGAGTTTGGTCATGTGATAGGCTTTGATGACGCATATAACAGCAGTGGAGGCTGGAGTGCTCCCCGAACGTTGGCCACTTCTGAGATGCCGAACGCTCGGCACGCTAGCCGGATCGTAACGCCTTTCTCCTGAACCATTGTCTGCGCCATCTCTTTAATAGACCCAGACAGCGTAACGAATGATCGTTGGTGGAAATCGGTGGCGCTTGTACGTGTCCATTCGCCAATTCTATCAAATACAGCCAGTTAAGTTGGCAGTACCGTCACAACCCCGGCAACGTTTCAATCGTGACATTGTCGACACCGTAGTCCACGCCCAGTACCAAACCGCCACCAATATCGATGCCGGTAACGGCATCAAAAACGCCGTCGATCAAATCCGCATCGACGATCCGAAACTGGTCACCCACCATCGGGACAAAGCCATCGACCAGCGCCAGATCAAGCGTTCCCGCCAAACTCAAATTCCAGGTTGGTGCCTCGAGCACACCAAAGTCCCCGTTGCTGTCACCACCGATCTCCACTTGCACGCTGGCCGTTGGACTGATTGTGGCGTCGCTGCCTAAACGAATCGTCGCGCCCCGGCCGATTCGGATCGGGCCGGACACCGTGTTCGTACCGCTAAGCCCGACCTTGCGCAAGTGGATTCGGCGGCTGGCAACGTCGCTCACAAGCGGGCCCTCAACGCTTAGTGACGCACTCACCGTAGCAATGTCACCGCCCGCCGTCGATGTACGAATTGTCACGCCCGGCTCAAAGGTCAAGGCCGTTCCAAGTGGGGCAGTCACTCGGTTAGCCGTACTCGACCCCGTTGTGCCACCAAAAACCAACTCACCGGTTCCGGACAAACCACTGCTCAATGTCGACGAATTAAAGTTAAGCGTGCTGCAACTTCCCGTTGACGCGAGCGTTATCACTCCGCCGTTGAGGTTGAGCGGACCCGACACATCGACTGTCGCGGCGTTGCCCACAGTCAGCGCCGTAGCGAGCGTAACCTCATCAAGTCTTAGCAACCCGGAAGACACAGTAACCGGCGACGAAACCAAAGTGCCGCCGAGAATCACGCCACCGTTAAACAGCAGATTCCCGGAAAAGACACTGCCGACATCCAGTGTTTGATTTGTGTTATCCAAAACGCCGTCGAACAACATGTCGCCCGACGCCTGCAGCGTATCCAAACTGGCCGCAGTGAAAGTGCCGCTCAACTCAGTTGTAGAGTTGACCAGGTTGATCGGGCCGTTATTGGTCCACACGGTTCCGTCCAATATCGCGGTATCGAAAGCACCGTTGACGATGTCGATCTGCCCCTCGTTGATCCACCCGCCAGATAAATTGAAGCTGCCGTCGGTAACGCTGATCGCTGCCGCATCGGTCATCTCGATGAGTCCGCCGTCACTGGCAATCTGTAAATTACCGCCACCGGAGACGTTGACCAGCCCGTTGATCATCGTACTACCGTTCACTTCCCCTTCAATCTCGAAAGAGCCCCCATTGCGACCCTGAAGGCTACCGTCCAACACCCAAACACCATTGCTGCCGCGCGACCTAAGCCTGACGGAACGGCCTGCAAGATCGCTGATCACCGTGCCCTCAAACGCCATAGCAGCGAGCAATGCACCCATTTCACCACCGCTGGTATCCGTGCGAATCGTCACCTCCGGGCCGAAGGCCACAGAGGTGTTAAAAGCACTAACAATCTGATTGCTGTCGTCCGACATCGCCGTCCCACCGAAAATGAGTTCGCCATTCCCCTGAACCTGGTGAATCTCTCCGGGCGGCCCGGAGAGGGTTAACGTCGTCGCGAGGCCCGTGGACGCGAGCGTCACCGATCCACCGTCAAGGGTGAGCGAGTTGCTCGCGCGCAGCGATCGATCATTTGGGATCAGGACGTCGATGGCCAGCGTCACGGCATCAAGAATCAGAGAATTTTCCGGCACAGTCAGAGGCGTATTAATCAACGTTCCCCCACGAATGGTACCGCCGACGATTTCAAATGGAGCCGGAAAGCTGCCACCCAGATCCAGCGACTGCCCGGTGTTATCCAGCACACCGTCGAATAACAGCACGTCGTCGGTCACGAACGTCCCGAGACTGTCCACGCTAAACTGACCGCGCAGGTCAGTCGGCGTGTTGCTCAGATCAATGACGCCGTTGTTCGTCCACAGGGTCTGATTCAAACTAGACGTCGAAAACCGGCCGTTTGCCACCTCGATCAGCCCTTCGTTGAGCCACGGCCCTATCAGAAACAGATCGCCGTCGGTGACGGTAATCGTCGTCTGCGGGCTAATCACTGTGCGCCCCCAAAGTGTCAGGCCGCCGCCCCCGGTGACCGCAAGCGGGACGTCAATCCGCAGATCATTGCCGGAGCTCAATTGAACAATTCGCAGTGAACCGCCATTGAGGCCCGTGGCGTTGCCGAGCAGTTCAACAGTGGCGTTCTCTCCGCTGGCCTCGAGGGTCAAACTGGCGTCGGGCAGGTCGCTGATTACCGTTCCCTGCACCGTGAGCAAGGCGGACCGCGATGCAATGCCGCCACCACTGGTGCCGGGGCGCACCAGAATATCCGGCCCAATCGTGTACGCCGCCCCGATGTCGCCAATGATCTCGTTCTCCTGGCGGTCGGTCTCGCTGTCGCCAAACACAACCTCACCGTTGCCAAACAGGCCATTGAGCTGGTCTGACGGCGCGAACTCAAGCTGGGTATCCCGGCCCTCTGATGCAAGCGTGATGCGCGTTCCGGTGAGGGTTAGTCCATTGGACACCCGCACCGTCGCGCCGTTGCCGATGGTAAGATCGACCTCGAAAACCACGCCATTGAAGCCCAGTTCGCCGTCCGCAATAACCACGGGCGTTGTGATCAGCGTGCCGCCGAAAATCTCGCCACCGTCCAGCAAGAAGTTGCCGGGGAAATCGGCCATACCGAAGTCGAAGTCTTGCCCGGTGTTGTCGTATCGGCCGTTGAATGAGACGTCGCCGGTTGTGTTGAAGGTTCCGAAACTGTCCAGCGTGAAGGCACCACCGAGCTCAACGGTGGTGTTAACGAGGTTGATGACGCCGATGTTGCTCCACGTCGCCGCTTCGGTGTCGCCGGTATCGAACACGCCGTTGGTCACTTCGATCAAACCCTCGTTGGTCCACGCGCCGGACAAATCCAGTCTGCCGTCGCTGACGCTGATCACAGCTGTTGGACCAATCGCCATCGGCGCAATGCTGCTGTTGAGATCGATTTGGCCGCCGCCACTGGCCGTGATGGCGCCGTCAATTTGCACGCCGCTGGTTGCGAGCACGAGCAGTGATCCGCCGTCGACGGCGTGCACGTCGCCAGTAATGCTGAGAACTGAATTAGTCCCCGAGAGCGCGCGCAGGCTGATTCGCCGATTAATCAAACCGCTGACTACACTACCCTCGATCACCAGAGCGGCGTCGATCGTGATAACGTCGCCGCCGCTGGTGCCGCTGCGCAGGGTGATCCCGGCACCCAACGTGATGTCGACGTCACTGTCACCGGAAAGGCGATTATCCGTATCCGACGACGTCGTGCCGTTGAACACCACTTCGCCCGTGCCGAAAACGCCGTTGCCATTGAGCGGCGCGGTAAAGCGCAAAAGAGTACCGGTCCCGGTAGAGGCCAGTTCCACCGTACTGCCATCGAGCGTAAGCGTGTTGGTAACACGCGGCATTGCCCCGTCTTCAATCGTCAAATCCGATGCCAGGATAACGCGATCGAAAATGGGACTGTCGTTCACCACGATCCGATCGCTGGTCAATGGTTCCAGCACGAACGCGTCGACCAGTTCGCCGCCGGAAATACGGAACGGGGCGTTCACCTGCATCGTCCCGACCACGCGCAGCACGCCCCCGGACAGCAGCAGATCGCTGGTGGTCCGAACGCTGGCGACGTCGCTGGGGCCAGCGCTGTATTCGACCACCGTGCCGGGATCGAGATCGATGCGCACGGCGTGCGAATTGTTGGGGACAACGCCGAGACGCCAGTTCGACGGCGTGTGCCAGTCACCGCCAGCCGCGTTGGTAAAACGATTGACGATGGGGCCGGGCGGAGCGAAAAACAGCTCGCCAATGATCGCCAGGTCAATAATGTTGACGACGCCATCAGCATTGAAATCCGAATCCGGGTTCCAGTTGTCAGCGCCGGGGGTTGAGAAAAAAGCGACACGGACCAGCGCCAGATCTCCGATGTTGGTGGCGCCGTCGTTGTTTAGATCGCCGTCGCAGGCGTTGCCGAACCCGTCGTTATCGGTGTCAATCTGGTTGACGTTGGCGATGTTCAGACAGTTGTCGTCGTCGTCATTGACGCCGTCGGCATCCACGTCGCCGCCACCGGCCTGCCAAAGTGTTAGCCAATACGAATTGTCGAGGGCAGTGAGGCTTGCACCAGAACCAACGTCGGTGGCGCGGCTGGTCGTGGCGCCGATCAACGCCACGATGGACACCGCCACCGCCAGCCACGAAGTGGCAAAAAGAAAACCGGACGCTCTTTTTGAACGGGTGCGCATATTCGACTCTCCAAGTTTCGGACCTGAGTTGCGGAACAACCGGCTGGCTCAATCCTGAGGCTTTGCTTTTTTATTTGGCGGAGGACTCATCACGCCCCCAAAAGAAGGTCTACACCCGACCATACCGCAGTTCGTCGGACAAAACCTGATCAATACTATTGTCAAACCATCACTGGACCTTCTCTACGTTTCACGTGTAGTTCAGCACATGATCCGGCCACCGACACGGTCGACCCGCCGACGCAAGGGCGCGCCACAAGCTCAGGCTCAATTGCAGTGTCATTAAAATTCGATGAGTAACCCACCAAGCATCCAAGCGATGATCGACGTCTTGTATTGGATATGCGGCGCGCGCCGGATGACCTCCACGGACTAAGGAACACGTTAAGGCTAGACACGCTGATTACCGTGCGAATCGGAAACCCCGGAGGACCGATAGCGGATAACACAATACCCACTACGTTCGTCCACGGCCGGAAGCTTCGAAGCCATTCAGACTTCTACCTCGATGTGAGACTATGAATCGGCAATCAGGTTAGAGGTGGCCATGGGCGGACAGAAAACTGGACCATTCGTTTCAGGTGCGACCAATGTCGCTCTCTGGTGGTATCACTCTGGGTGTGTCGGCGTAACAACAATGGGTGCCCGCCACTAGTGAACCCCACTTCGTCCACACAGCTAAGCAACCTGCAACCCTGGTTTCAGGCCGCTCGTCCAACCGCACACCCAATGATTTTTGTCCCCCTGGTCATTGGGCAAGCCATGGCGTTCCATGCACATCAACAGTTCGCCTGGACATTTTTTGTCTATGCGCTGGTGTTCGGCGGGCTGTACCAGGTGTACCTGCTTTACCTGAACGACCACGCCGACGAAGCCATCGACAGGACGAATGAACAATACTGGCTCTCCGGTGGGTCGCGGGTGCTACCGCAAAACAAGCTTCGTCCCAGCGACCTGCTGGCGGGCGCAACCGTCGCTTTGGCACTGATGATTGGACTCACGCTCTTTCTTGCTGTCTTTGTTGATCGCCTGTGGATGCCTGTTGGCGCGACCCTGGCGATCGCCCTTTGCTGGGCGTACAACTTGCGCCCGCTGCGCTTATCCTATCGCGGGCATGGCGAGATCTTGCAAGGTCTGGGCTGTGGGGTGCTACTTCCAATCATCGGCTTTTACCTGCAGTCCGGTTCGCTGCGCGGATTGCCATGGGGAGCGTTGCTTCCGCTGTATTTGATTTTTCATGCCGGCAACATCGTGACGGCGCTCCCGGATTATCGCTCGGATAAGCAAGGCGACAAGAGAACCTACCCGGTCAGGCATGGCGAGCGCCAGGGCCGAACCACCGCCGTGTTTGTGCTGGCCATTGCGTACGTCAGCGTTATTCTTGTCAGCCCTGCGCTGCCCGCGATTGCGTACGCAATCATCGTGATTCCCTCGGTCCTGATTCTGGCGGCCACCGTCGTATCCGGTGTTCTTCGAAACGCAGACGTGGCCAATTTTCCACTCTGCAAAACGTTCGTCACGTTGATATCAGCCAGCCAGGCGTGGGTACTGTGCGCGTGGACCGCAGCGCTGCTGATGGAAGGCACAGCGTGAGGATCGCCGTCGTCGGCAGTGGGATTGCGGGCTTGAGCGCCGCGTGGCTGCTGAGCAAAGATCATCATGTCACAATCTACGAAAAGTTCGGGCAGCTGGGCATGGACGCGCACTCTCTGGAACTTCAGGGAGAACAAGGCGGCGCGCGCATTGACGTTCCGCTGCGTGTGTTTTTCGACGGCTTCTATCCCAACCTCACTGCGCTGTACAAAGAACTGGATATCGAGTTCAAGCCAATCAACTACTCAGCGTCTTTCGGTCTCCTAAACGAAAAGACGTACTTTCGCTACGACAACTACAAGCTGGGGCGACTCTCGCTCCCGTTTCTAAAAGGCCGTCAATCGGTCAACGCAAGGGGGCTGCGAATCGGCTGGGAAATTCTGCGTTTCTTCCGCCAATCGCCCCGGTCGCTCGCGCAAGGCATCGCTGATACAACCACCCTGGAAGACTATCTCGACGATCAGAACTACTCGCAGACCTTTGCCAGCGACTTCCTCTATCCCGCCTTTTCCGGCATTTGCACCTGCAGCCATGAGAGCATCAAAGCCTATCCGGCCCGGGTCATCCTCGAATATCTGAACAGCGGGCTGTTGCTCTCGGCTGTCAGACGGGTTACTCGAGGGACCGCAGAAGTGGTCAAACTTCTGGCCCGGGAAGTTCGCGAAGTCAGGCTTCAATCGCCCGTGACAGACGTGTTGCGGACAGCCGAGGGAGTCAAGGTGTGCACGACGGATGGCGCCGCGACCTTCGACCATGTCGTTCTCGCAACCCAGGCCAATCAGACTTCAACAATATTGAAAAACCCGTCACCCGAAGAGCGCGAACTCCTCGAGTCGTTTACCTATGAACCAAGCCGAGTCGTTGTACACACCGACACTCGCCTCGCGCCAAGCGGGGGCAAGGCGCAATGGGCGCCGGTGAATTTTCTTCTGGCGAACCGCGAGTCGGCGCCCATGGCAACGATCTGGATGAACGCGATACAACACATGCCGGGCTCGGACCCGGTTTTTCAGACCTGGAACCCAGCCATTGAACCCGAACCGTCTCAGCTAATCGGGGAAGCCAACTTCGAACGCCCCGTGGTTAACCTTGAGTCCATGAAGGGGCTGCAACGCTTGAGCCAACTCCACGACCAAACCGACCGGCGCGTCTGGTTTGCTGGGTCCTACGCCACCCACGGCATTCCGCTGCTGGAGAGTGCGGCAAATTCCGCCTTCTTGATCGCGGAACGTCTGGGTGGTCAGCGCCCTTGGGCAAACGGACACTGAGTATGAAAAAAGGGGAGTGACCGGCGAGCGCCTTAACGTCACTGTCTCCCAGATTTCTCACTGACAAATATTTGGCAAGCAGCTCGGGCCAGGTTGTCCAAAGAACCGGGCGCGCAAAAACCCAAGATCCAATACATTGACGACGCCGTCGCCATTAAAATCAGCATTCGGGTTATCGCTGAAAAAGACGGATCTCAGAACACCAAGGTCCTGGGCATTAACGGCGCAGTCATTATTGAGGTCGGCATCGCAGATATTGCCAAATCCGTCGGCGTCGGAATCCCGTTGATCTGGGTTTGAGATTCCAATGCAATTATCCAATTCATTCGAGATTCCATCACCATCCAGATCCGGATTCACGGTAGTGAAAGCAAACGAGTCGATTGCTGTAGCTGGAGCGGCCGTGCTCCCCGAGAGGTTTTCTATCGTGAAGCTAATCACGTTGGTGTTGAGATTCGACCATTGGAGACTCCCAAAACCGCCGTCGCCTGGTTGCGTCGACGTGACTACACCATTGACGATACCCAACGTGCCGCTCAACTCATCCGGCAATCCAACATTGAAATCCGTCAAATACTCATCCGGCGGTAAAACAAAGCTGATATCAAGTCGAAATTCTCGAACTGGTTCACTGAAAACGATGGTTACTGGGGCAGGGTCGGTATTCGTTAAATCCCGAAAACCATTCAGCCAGGGCTCAGTGTTACTGCTTGTCAAGACAATCACTATCCCCGCAATACTCTGCTCGCCGACAAAAGGCGTTCCGCCGCCAAAGCTGAAGTCAGAAGACAGAGTGGCTGCAGACGCATACGCACTCAACCCTGTGAACAGAGCGCCAACACCGAACTGAAAAATGCGTTTCACGCTGTTCTCCCCATTTGGTCATTCAACGCCTATCGGCGGAGACAAAATACGCCATCATCGCACTACTCGTTGGGATGATGCTCGTGCGCTACCTCGCCAGCCTCGTGATGGTGCTCATGCTCGCTCGCATGGCCATCGTTGCCGTGGTGATGTTCATGTTCGTTCGCGTGGCCATCGTTCCCGTGATGATGCTCATGCTCATTGGCGTGACCATCTTTGCCGTGATGATGATCGTGCTCGTTGGCATGGCCGTCGTCTCCATGGTGATGCTCATGATCAGAGATATGACCGTCCGACATCGGCGACGTGGCGGCGCATCCGCCGACAAACAAAAGGAAGGTACCGCCGATCGCGGCCAGATGTGCTTTGCTGATCATGGTGTCTCGCTCGATCTCGTTGATGGGCGGATGAACATCATTGGTCAGCGTGATGTTGACGTCAACCGTTCGCCGTGCCGTCGTGTTCTCGTTGGCTTTGCACGGCGAATACGAGTGAATTGCCATGAAGGCGCCTTTAGCTGACCCTCTTTCGCACGATTGTGCGCCTATAAATAAGTACAGCCGGACGTTGCGTCGGATTTCGACACGCATCGTGGGCTCATTGACAGCGCCCGGTCTGTCATCAACGACTTCGGGAGAAAAACATGACCAGAACAATCTTTCTTGTCTGTGCAGTGGCGCAGTGCCTGGTGGTGGCCGCCACCGCCAACGCTCAGACCATCGAGTACAACGCCAATCAGACCGCCGCAACTGGCATCACCGGGCTGACTGTCGGTGGAACCACCTATGACGTCGACTTTACCGCAGTCCCCTCTCACATCGCCTGGGTATCCATGCTGGACGTCACGACGCAGACCGAAGCAGAAGCGATCGCCGAGACCATTGGGCTGCTTCTGGACGACGAAGAAGTCGGGCTACTCGAGTTTGATTTGAACAGCGGCAACGTGTTCACGCTGGACAGCGTTTCCCTGTGGTACGGCAGTAACGCGACCAGTCTGCTGGGTGTCGCCATCGGTGCCCCGGGCGGCTGGGGAAGCTTTGTTGGCAGCTCGACGGCACCGCTCAATACCGCGTCGCCCTTCTCCATCGATCTGACGATCAGCACGACGCCAGTCGATACCGACGAAGACGGAGTACAAGACGCCGAAGACAACTGCCTACTAACCGCGAACGCCGATCAACTCGATGCTGACGGTGATGATTACGGCAACGCCTGCGACGCCGATTTCGACAACAACTGCATCGCGAATGCGCTGGATCTTGGTTTGTTCAGAGCCGCGTTCTTTAGCTCGGACTCCTTGTTCGATCTGACCGGCGACGGCGTGGTCAATGTCGCGGATTTGGGGCAGTTGCGGGTGATGTTTTTCCAACCGCCCGGACCTAGCGGCGTGACGGCAGAATGCACCTGAGAGCGTGACCCGAGCCTTGTCATCAAGTCTCGGGTAGCTCCTGAAACCCAAACCAACGCACGCGCACATTGGCATCAGATGCCAATGTGCGTACATTTACCTTTGGTTCACAACCGCCGTGCACGCCCCCATGGGCCGAGACGACCACACAACACGCGACAACCCCAGCTCATCGACATCAGAAAAACCGCCTGATGCGTCCGCGTAGTCCATCGGCATTCTGGTCGCCCGGGCCGCGAGACGGGTCGGCGCTCGCGATCACGCTGGCGATCTCGACGGCGCTTCTGGCGTATTACTTCGATCGATTCTGGTTGCCTCGCGACGACGGCTACTACCTGCACATTGCATCGCGTCTGCTCGATGGCGAAGTGCTCAATCGCGACGTGCAGGGACTGCATCTTGGCTTGGGGTACTTCGCCGACGCGCTGGCGCTCAAGCTGTTTGGCCGCGAACTGCTCAGTCTGCACATCCCGGTTTTCGCCGCCGGAGTGGCGCAGGTTGTGCTGGCGTTTTTTCTGCTGCGAGAAAAAGGCCTGATCGTCACCGTCGTTGCTGGCGCGGCGATGACGGCGATCAGCGTGATCCAGTATTACTCCCCCACGCCACACTGGTACTGCTTGCCGCTGGTGTTTGGCGTCATACTCGTTCTGAGTCGCCGACAAAGTAACGACCAATACGCATTGCTCGCGCTGGTGGGCGTCTTGCTTTCGATGTTGTTCCAACTTCGGCAGCTGACCGGAGTGTTCACCGCCATGGGGGCGTTCACCTACCTGTTTCTAAGCTGTGCTTGCGCGCAACAAGACAATCGAGCGATTGCCCGTGGCGTCATCGTGATCATGCTCGTCGGGCTGATCGGTTATCTGATGGCCAAAGGCGACGCGCTGACCTGGCTGGTTTTCGGTGCCTGGCCTCTCGCGCTCATGCTGATCGCCTTCAAAAACGCGAGCGTAAGCAACGCCACCGCCGTGAAAATGCTGCTGGCGATCAGCGCCGGGGGCGTGTTTGCGACGTTGCCGATCGTGACCTATCACCTGCTCAACGGCTCGGTGAGCTTCTGGCTGCACGACACCTTCGTCGATGCGATCGCGCTCAGCGAATTCGATTATCAACAAATCCCCCGCTACGCCACGCTGATCGCACAGAGCATCGCGAGCACCGTGAGTTTTGGTGGTGTTGCGAAGTCGCTGAGCGCGGCTTACTGGCTGCCGCTGGTGCTCGGCGCATCGGTCCTTGGCATTGCCACCGTCAACTACGCGGCCAAAACGAGTCAATCGCGCACACGGCTCGAGCCGTTACCCATCGTTGCGTGTCACTACGGTCTGGTCGCCCTGCACTATCAAGTCCCGGCTTACTTGTTCTTCAGCGGCTCGGTTGTATTGGCAGGCCTGCTCTGGTTTTCGGATAACTTGCGGCCACGCCAGCGTGCGCTGGTGTTGACCGCTGTGGCTATTCACTCGACGATCGGCATCGCCCTGCACGCGGGCCAACCAATCACACGCAGCCCGTCGCAGGTGATCGCCGGCGAGCGCGTCCCGTTGGTGCCGAGTACGCACCCTGCGTTGGACGGTCTGCACGTTACGCCTCGCGACAACGCCATTTTCAACACGAGCCTCAGGCTGATCGAACAGTACTCAGAACCCGGCGACGTCATCCTTGGGCTTCCGGCCGAAGCAGAATTGTATTTCTTGAGCGGCCGGAAAAACCCGTTTCGCTACAGCTTCGTGCCGTTCGGCATTCGTGATGAGAAAACGGTTGCCGATGCGCTGGCGACACTCGCGGCGAATCCACCTCGGCTTGTGTTCCACGTCAGCGTTTTGCCGTACAACACGCCGTACACCGACCGACTCATGGACTTTGTGAGATCCAGGTACGAGCTGATCGAACGCGTTGAGGAATACGACATCTACGTAGAAAAAGGCTCTGGACTCCCTTCCCTCGAGTAGCCCTCGCATCTTCGCTGGCGTTAAGTGGGCTGCAGGCGCGGTTTCGTGCGCGACGAACGGATCGCGAGCGGTGTTAAGTTTAATCAGGCTGGGCGCATCCGCTCGTTCGGCTGCACCGCTGGAAAAACCGAATCCTGCCCGAAATATCCGGACGACGGCGCGAACCATAGCGTGGATCCCGCGACGGCGCCCTGCCCAACAAACAAGTGTCGATCGCCACGCTAGCCGATTAACCGGCGGCTCACCGCCAAACTTGCCATCTCTTCGTAGTTTGGAGTAACTTACGTGGACCGAGTCTTTTTCCAGTCATGCTGCAGCGTGTTATGGAAAGGCAGCGGTCCACCCTTAGTGGTCGATTCTGCGGTTTAACGCCGCGCTCTGATCTCAAAGAAGCGCGCTTACCGCCGCGAAAACGGCGCACAAGCGCTCGGTGCGACCGGATCGGTACGCAATGGCCTGACTTCCGTTGCGGGTTAAAAAAATGTTCTTTTGCCATCGGCAGCTGCCAGAGTGCGTGCGCTGCTGCTCGGCTTTGCCTTTAAGTACGAAGGTATCTCTAGAACATTGCGCAACGCACGTATTGTCAGTGACCGGGGAAGGCAGAATGAACGCATCGCAACCAAGCCACGCTGCCCAGTGGATGCTCTCTATTATTATGTGTTGCGTTGGCGCTCAAGCGCTCGCGGAACAAATCCCTTACTCGCCGAGTACAGGGGCCGGCACTGGCTCTGACGCCGAGCGTTATCACTACGCTCGGGAGTGGCAAGCACTTGCTGATGCCAACGACCACAGAGGCGCCGTCGCGCTCGCGACCACGTGGGTCGCTGACGCGCAAATTCAGTTCGGCGAAGGCGCGCCCGAGACGTTCATCCCGCTGTGTCGTCTGGCCGATTCTTACATGGCCGACGAAAAGACCAGACTCGCGCTAAAACACTATCGCGCCGCCATTACCGTGGGCGAACGCCGTCTTGGTCCCTTTTCTTCCGCTCTGATCGAACCGTTGGTCAACCTGAGCGGCGCGCTCACCGAGGCTGAGCAACATGACGAATCGGTGTCACTGCTGATGCGCGCCAAAGACATCACCCACCGCAATCTGGGTATCTACAACGACGTGCAAAACGACATCGTCGACCGGCTAACCGAAAACTACGTTTATCTCGGCGATATGCGCCAGGCGACGCGAGAACAGCGTTTGCTGATGGGTTCGGCCGAGCGCAAGGTTGGGGAAGACAGCCCCGCCATCGTACCTGCGTTGCAGCAGTGGGCAGAGTGGCAAGTCGCGCTGGATCGGTTCAAGGACGCGCGCAAGGTGTTCTACCGGGCCATCGACGTACTGGAAAAAGCCTACGGGCCGGATGACGTCCGAATTGTCGAAATGCTGAACCTGATTACCCAGACGTTCTACAGCAATGAAGAATCTCACTTTCCCAGCGAAGGCGCGCGCGCACTGCGTCGCGCCGTGGCCATTTATCAGTCACAAGAGACGATCGACCATGCCGATCTGTTTCACGCACAAATCTCGCTCGGTGATTGGTACATCATTAGCGGCCAGCGCTCGCGAGGCCTGAATACCTATGCTGAGGCAATAACCGCTGCACGGGAAGCTGGCGTCAGTGACGATGTTGTCGAAGCACGCTACTCACGGCCAAGACCTTTGAAAAGCCGGGAGCGTCCCATGGTCGGTGCACGACCTCTGGGAATGCGCACCTACAACGGCGCGCGCATGGAGGACATCAAGGGAACCATCGTTTTTGAACTCGATGTCGACGAACGCGGACGCCCCAGGAATATTCAGGTCGTGGAGGACACGATCGGAAGGGCCGGCATCGTCAATATTCTGCGCGCCCGCCTTCAGAGCATCGTCTATCGACCGAAGTTCGAGAATGGCGCACCGGCCGTCACCCGAGGATTGCGACGGCAATTCGACTTCTAGCCTCTCGGTTCGTCGAATCCAGGCGCAGTATTCGGGACGAAACCCGTTTTGGGGGTATGGTTACCCACATAACGACTCTAACCGGGATTCGGACGACGACCGTGGCACGATCACTAGGTTTAAAACGCTGCCTGCTCTCGACGACTTTGTGTTGCGCGATGACGGTCGCGGCGCAAGACGTCACTCCGGATCTGGCCCCATCCAGCGGCTATGAGACACGCTGGCACGCTCTTACCGATGCCGGCGATCACTCTGGCGCTATCGAGCTCACGCAGGCGTGGATCGCGGATTCGAAAATTCGCGACGCCGATAACCCCTGGGGAACGTTTAAACCGCTGACGCGTTTGGCTGCCGCCTATACCGCCAGCGGCGAAGATCGGCTGGCGATGAATAGCTACCGCGAAGCGATTGCGCTTGGCAGCGTGCACCTTGGCGCTTTTTCACCCGAGCTGATCGAACCACTGATCGAACTTAGTGCCCTACTCTCGGCCAACGATCTGCAGGACGAAGCGCTGTCGGCGCTACTGCGAGCCAAGGGGATCACGCATCGCAATCAGGGCATCTATAACAGTGAGCAAGAGCGGATCGTCGACTCGATGAGCGACATCTACCTGGAGCTCGATGATGTCCAGCAAGCAACGCTTGAACAGCGGTTGCTTTACAGCATGGAAGCGAGGCAAGTGGGCGAGGACAGCCCCGATTTTGTACCGGCTATACAAAAATGGGCGCAGTTTCTCGCCCGCATCGAACGCTACCGGGACGCCCGCCAATTTCTGCGGCGGGCCGTCGAGATTCTCGAGAACGCATACGGCCCCAACGATGTGCGCATTGTCGATTCACTGAACTTGATCGCCGACAGTTTTCGCAGCAACGAAGAATCGAAGCTGCCGCCCGAGGGCAGAAAAGCCCTGCAGCGAGCCGTTTCGATTTACCGCGCCCAGGATAACGTGGATCACGCTGACCTGATGCAGGCGCAGCAGGCTCTCGGGGACTGGTACATGACCATCGGCAGTCAGAAACGCGCACTGGAAACCTATCGTGAAGCCATCTCGGTTGCGCAAGAGGCCGGCGTCAACCAGGACACCATTGACGCGCAGTTTGCGCGACCCAAAAGGCTGGGAATCAATGACCGTATTGTGGAAACCGCTCGGCGCCGCATGCAGCAAAACAAAGACGCCTCGCTGCTGGACGTAGAGGGAACCGTGGTGTTCGAGTTCGACGTCGATCAGTACGGGCTGCCGCGAAATATTCACGTCATCAAGAACACCATCGATCGGCGCACCGTGGTCGCTATCCTGCGCAGTAAAGTCCGCTTACTCGTCTATCGCCCGCGCTACAAAAACGGCGTGGCGGTACCCACCAAAGGCGTTCGTCGCGAGTACATTTTCTGAACAGCTGGCTCAGTCTTTCACGCCCGGCCCGGACTCTGCGTGAGGGTGCACCGTCGGCAGCAATACGCTGGCAACCAGGCACAGAACGCCAGCGCCAATCAGCGTCGCCCGCAAGCCGACGTAGTGCGCCAAACCGCCAATGGCAAGGCTGCCCAGCGCCGTGCCGCCAAACGCGATCATCCCCCACAAACTGCTTACGCGGCCACGCACGTCATCGTCAACGTGGGTTTGAATGAGAATCTGCGATCCAACGCCGCACAGCGACAGCATCACGCCAAGCAGGCATACCGCGCCTGTCGTTAAATAGAAGTTGGTGCTGGCACCGTAAATCAGAATCAGCGCACTGGTCGCAATCAACGATTTTTTCAGCGCCGGCAAGTCGAGCCACTGCGTGCCGCGCGCCAGCAATAAACCGATCAACACGGCGCCCGCACCGACCGCGGAGGTCATGGTCGCAAACCCGCCGCTGCCTCGTTGTAACAGCTCATCCGCCACCGCTGGCATCATCTCCAGCACACCGCGGCCAAACACGGTGTTGATGGTGATGGCGAGGATCAGCGTAGAAATAATGAAATGGCCGCGTACATAGCGCACGCCTTCCATGATCTCAGACCAGACGTTGACCGGCCCGGCACCGCGCAGCGGCCGCTTGGCAATGGAGATCACGCTCACCGCAATCACGATGGCGACGTAAGACACGGCGTTAATCGCAAACGCCACGGCTACGCCAAAACGCACGATCACCAGGCCGCTGATCGCCGGCCCGACCACACGCGAGATATTAAACGCAATGGAGTTGATCGCAATGGCACTGGACAGCTGCTCGCGTTCAACAATACTCGGCACCAGTGCCATGCGCACGGGTGTGTGCGAGCCGTCCAGTGTGCCCTGGGCCAGCGACGCCAATGTCAGCGTCACGATATTCAGATGACCGGTAACCGTCAGCAACGTCAGCACCGTCATGTTCAGACAGCTGCCGACATTAATGGCGATCGACACTTTGCGTCGCTCAAAGCGATCGGCGATGACACCGAACAGCGGACCAAAGACCATCGCTGGCGCGAACTGGGTGAACGCGATAATACCAACCCACGCTTCGGACGCGGTCAGTTGCCACGCGTACCACGCCAGAGCGACCCGAAATATCCACAAGCCGTGCAGCGAGATGGCGCTACCGGTCAGGTAAATCAGAAAGTTCTTGTTGTGGAGCGCAGAGCTTTGCGTCATGCCAACGATCCGGCCGTGGGGAAGAGACTATACGTGATGTGCTGGCGTCTGTGTCGACGCCCGATGATGAAATAGAGCCTTGGGACCATGCTACTCTGACGTCATGACAGAGCCACGTATTCGCCGGGCAACCGCTGCCGATTTGCCCGCACTTGTGACCATGCTCGCCGACGATGCGCTCGGTCGCACGCGAGAGGACGCATCGCTGCCCGTCGTGCAGTGCTACGTCGACGCCTTTGACGCCATCGAACTCGATCCCAATCAGTCGCTGGCGGTGGTCGAAATGGACGGCCAGTGTGTTGGCTGTCTCCAGCTGTCGTTTATCCCGGGCTTGTCACGTCTGGGCATGTGGCGCGGACAAATCGAGAGCGTCCGCATCGCCGCCAGTCACCGTGGCCACGGCCTGGGCGGCCAAATGATTCGATGGGCCATCGCCCAAAGCCGCGAGCGCGGCTGCGGTCTGGTGCAGCTCACCACAGACAAGAGCCGCGCGGACGCCAAAACGTTTTATGAATCACTGGGCTTTGAAAGCACCCACGACGGAATGAAGCTGGCGCTGCACCACTAGCGAGTCACTCGACGACCTGAAACCGGATGCAATCTGTCTGAGACTCTGACGACCCGGCCGATTCTTGCCAGGCCTCGTTAAACAGCTGCTGCGCCAGCGCGACGTCAGTGGTCGTGTCATAGAGTACGGTGATGCGATCCGCAGGGACGCGCTGTGCCAGCTGGCCAATTTCAAACTGAACGCCCAAATTGTCGGCTGAGAAGCCCCGCAGATCCAGCAGCACGCGACCGGCTCTGGCCATCAGGCTCATAATCGTCGGACGCCAGCTGTTGTCCCGACAGTAGTAGTCCTGCATCGGGTATAGCCCGTCACCCAGGCGCGCGGCCGCGTTCGCTACGCTTGCCTCCAGGTCGGCGGGTGTGTTGATAAACAAAGTGCCGATTTTTCTTTGCAGGAAGGCCGCCAGTTCCGACGCGTCCAGCGTCTCGGTGGCCAGGTCGTCGGCACCGATGAGCATGACCGGTCCTTTCTCACGCCAGTTCAGAAGATGACTGCGCGCGAGACTTTGCTGCGAGCTACGCTTGCCAAACACACGCAGCAACAGCAGCAACTCGGGCTGACTCGCGGCCGCACCGCGTAGCGCAAACAGCACCAGGCGATAGGCCAGGAACGCCAGCAGATACAGCAGCACTGGCGGTCCGATCGTGCCCCACCCAAGCGCGATCATCCACAACGTCTGGAACATCCACAGCGCATCGTGCTGCATCATCAGCTCGCTGGATCCGGCAGCGAGATGGCCAACCAGGCGCAATACGATCAGGGCAAACCCAACGCCGGCGGCAACCACCAGCGCCACGCTAAGCACGCCGAAAACGCCCAGCGCGAGAGAGGGTGAGAGCGACTCAATCAGCGGCAGCGTCGGCATGTACAGCAGCACGCCGTACAGCACATCGAGAACGAACAGCATCGGAATCAAAAACGCGATGGCGCCGAGATAAAGTGGCACCGTGGTCGTGCGCATCCGTGGGTTCGCGAGCAGCAGCGCGACAAACGCGCTCGGCATCGCCAACATGCCAATGATGTCGTTACTTTCCGGCGCAATGCCGTAAAGCACCCAGGTCCACCCGATGAATGCCAGCAACACCCAATACCAGCGAAATCCGGCCACCAGCATGGCCAGAAGAACCGCGGGCGTGGTGAACGACAGCACGACCACGGACGTTCGAATCGGCAGAAATTCAAACTCGTTAAGCACGAAAAGAATGACGGTCAGGCTCAGCGCGTAGGCAAAGCCCGACGCGAGATAGCGCAAGCCGAGTTTCAAACGAAGCGGGACACGCTGCCCCGAGCGGATGGTCTCGAACTGCAGGTCATGGCCGTTAGGGAACGTCGCAGCCGCGGTGGCAAAGGCACCCTCAGGCGCCGCAGTCGTCGTCATCATGGACGCGACAATGCGCCGACGATACCGCTTGCGAATGATCGAGCTGAGCACGACGGTGAGTGGAATCGCGGCAAAGTAAAGCAAACCGATAACGGCATTGAGCGATTCGGTTTCAATCATCGTGGCACATTCGCGCAACCCGCCCTCGGACCCCGACCGAACGCCGGGGCTAGTGTCCTGTTCCGACTACAGTGTAGACGACATCAGGAACCGGCGATTGCGGAAAAAAGAGCGACGGCGCCAGCTAGTGATGCATCAAATGGCGTCCGCCGATGGTTGCGTGCCGCGAAACGCGGCCAGAAAACTGAGAATGATGGCGGTCGCTGATACGATGGTCATCACCGTGCCTGGCGCAAATTTGACGAAACCGCCCAAATCCATGAACACGAAGTAGCCGATATCGGTAAGACCGCCGACCAGCGCGGTAACCAGCACTGCGGTTTTCGAACCGCGCCAGATGAAGATCGCTCCAACGGCCGTTACGATGCCAATCCACAGCAGATTAAAACCGTGCTGATTAATTAGTGCGCCAGCGGCGTCCGGGTAGTTCATCGTCAGTGAGGCGCGATCAACAGCGTCGGCGATACCCGAAATAGCCGCTACGGTGTCACCTGAAATGGTCAAAACGCCGGCCAGCGCGTGCACCAAGCCCCACACCACCCATAAGATGGCCGAGATTCGAAGCAACAGGTTAGTGGTTCCGGCGGACATGGCAAATCCTTTTCTGACAAAATATCGGGACGCGGCGACAAAACGCCAAGACCGCAAAGTCTAGAACGCTCGCCCGCTATTAGCCACCAAAATAGTTACATTTACACGTATGGATAATCAATTCTCGGTAGGCCTGCACATCCTGGGCTACCTGACGGCCTGCCCGGGGCGCCCTCTTACGTCCGTTGAACTCGCCAGAACCTACGGCACAAGCCCGGTGTTATTGCGCCGAGTTCTGGCAAAACTGCAGCGAGCGGGGCTGGTTGAAACGCGCCGCGGGGCGGGCGGTGGATGCACGCTGGCGCGCGATGCGGCCACGATTAATTTACGTCAAGCGTATGAGGCCATCACCGAAACCAGCGCGATTCTGCATCGCTATCCGCAGGGACGTGCCGGTGAAGTAAGCCGGCAGCTGTCGATTTATCTCGACAAAACCTTCGGCGAGGCCGAGCGCGCACTGCTGGAAAAACTGGAAACCGTCACGCTCAAGGAAATGGACAGAAACGTGCGCAGCGCTGCCGGATTAAAGACGCGTTGAGACCGTCAGTAAATACGAATCCACGTTGACGACACCGGCGTGATGGCGGCGCCACTGGACACCTAAATCCAATCGCGGATGCGCACGCCAGTCAAAACCCGCGCCCCAATTGACGCCCACTTCGGCGTCTGGTTTTGCGTAGGGCACTTCAACGAACATGAATGATTGGAGACCCACAAAACCAGTCGTCCCCGTGGGAACGAACACCGGCGCGGCGCCGCGCACATCAAACTGGCTGCGTGCGAGCCCCAGATACCAGTGGGCTTCGAACTTCTGTGTCAGCGACTTGCGAAATTTTGCACCCAAATGCCACTGCTCTACATTCAGCGCAGCGCCGCGCGGGGTGAAAGCAGTGGGGGCAACCCCGCCCAGACTCGTAATGTCAAAGGGTGGCGGGCTCGTTATCACCGGCAAATTCGGCGATAAAGTAACAGACGGGGTGATCGGCGTGCCGACAATGTTAAGGGACGCCCCGCTCTCACCCAGATCGGAGTACCCCAACTCAATCGATAGCCAGGGCAGCGCATCGAAGCCCGCCGTGATTCCCCACGCCGTTTCCGTAGAATCGAAGGCGAGCCCGTTGAGCGTGACACCGTCATTGACCAAATCCGCTTCGGCAACGTCGTCAAACCCGCTCGCGCCAAAACCGATGCTTGCGTAAAAATCGTCCAGGCTGACCGCGTGCGCCGCCGAAACAAAAGACAGTACCAAGAGCAGAGAGATTATTGTTTTCATCCCGGAATCTTAGCGAGATTGGCACAGAAAGAAACAGAAACTTGAGGAAAAACGCTAACTGAGAGCAGGTCTAATTCGCGCGCTGAACATAATGATCAAAGAACGAGTTAGGTGGTCTCTGTTGGCAGGACGAGGGCAGCCGGCGCATTGACCAACGACGTCGACGATGCGTCGGGATTGGACGCAAAATAGTCACGCAACAAACGATACCCGAGCGTGTAATCCGTTCAGCGGAGCGAAGCACTCAGCTGGTTTTTTCAGACATCCTTTTGTGTGGCCGATATCGCAGCAGTTGCGTCGATCAGAGGCCCAGACAGTTTCCGTCACGATAGAATATCGTTGTCTGATAGGTTTTGATGCCACCGGCTTTCATGCCGTCCAGCGGCAACACGCGAAATCCTTTTTCACGCATCGTTTGCGTGGCCGCCTGATATTCATCGCGCGCCGCGTCGTCAAGAATCACCACACCGCGATCGGTTAGGTGATCGGCGGCGTTGACCAGACATCGCGGACGCTCTTCAGCATCGACGATCACCACGTCAAACGGCTTGCCCTGCTCGGCAATCGAGTCCACATAGCCCGCGTCACCCTTCGCGCAAAACACAACGTTGGCGTTGCTCGGCAAAATGCCTTTCACGTAGTCAGACCAACCCTGATCGCATTCGACCGCCGTAATGTGTTTGACGAGGTTCGCAATGAAGATCGTGGAATTGCCGCTCCCGTACTCGAACACCTCAAGATCATCGGTCAGACGCTGCTCAAGAAAAGACACAGCGCCGTAATTCATCCACGGTATGGGCGTGCCGTCCGCTCGGCACGGCCGCTTGGTTGCCACCGATTTGAAGTAGCCGCTCGTGCGCAGAAACGAGCGCTTCGAATAGATCAACGTGAGCCCCTTACCCAAAACGAACAGGCCGGGAACGAAGCGACGGAAACTGTCGCGAAACGACTTGAGTGCGTTTGAAGAAGTGCTCATGGAATTGGCCGGTGCTCGTTATGGTGAAAGCGAGCCCGATCATAGTGAAACGCGGTGCTCAGTCAACTGTGGGGCATGAGCCGCGGCACCACAACGAGGAGAAATTGTGGAGACGGCCCATTTCGCGCTGGGCCGCCGACACCTCTTGGTATAGTGGGCTCATGCATTTACGCATTTGGCACAAGCTGTTCCTGTCGTTTCTGGCGGCTACGTCCATCGTGGTCGTGATTGCCCTTGTACTCACCCGCTACAGTTTCCATCGCGGGTTCATTGATTACATGAATCAGCTGGAAAACCAGCGTCTGGACGCTTTGGCAACCGAGTTGATCGCGCACTACGAACAGAGCAATAGCTGGGACGTGTATGCCGAGGATGAGAGCCTGTGGCGCGATGCGCTGCGCCAGACGTTTGCCGAACCCGGACGGCGCTTTCGCGGTCGCCGACCGCGCGGCAACGGCAAGGCGCCACCGCGCAACCAGGGCCCACCACCGAACGAGGGCCCTCCGCGAGCCGAATTGCCGCGCCAGAGCATGCGCATCGATCTTCTGGCAGCGAACGGCGACCTGGTCCGCGGCCGAGGAGCGGACCGCGCGTCGTCAAAACGCTATCCCATCACGGTGGCGGACCGCACCATCGGGTATCTGCGCTACGTGCCGGTCAGTTCGATTGCCGAACTGAGAGAACGCGCCGATCAGCAGTTCGTGCGCGGACAGAGTCGCAGCCTGTGGAGCATTGCCGTCCTCGCACTGGGCGTCGCCGCCGCGCTGGCGCTCCTGATGGCACGCCAACTGGTGGCCCCGGTGCGGGCGCTTAATCGCGGCGCCAAAGCGATTGCGCAGGGCGACCTGGATCAGCGCATCGACGTGCGCAGCAACGACGAACTGGGTCAGCTGGCCACCGATTTCAATGCCATGGCACGGTCACTTGGCCAGATGCGTACGGCGCGACGTCAGTGGATCGTCGATATTTCCCACGAGCTGCGAACGCCACTCGCGATTCTCGGCGGCGAACTCCAGGCGCTTGAAGACGGCGTGCGCAACTGGGACGACGGCGCTCGTCAGTCGCTGCAGGCCGAAGTCACCCGGCTGAGCCGACTGGTCGGTGACCTGCATGAACTCTCCGTGTCCGACGCCGGAGGCATGAGCTACGACCTGCAGCCGCTCGATCTGCGCCCGGTGGTGGAAAGTGCCATCGATGCCTGTCGTACGCGCATCGCCGAGCGCAACCTCACGCTGCAAATCGATTTGCCACCGCTGCCGATGACCGTGTCCGGCGACGCCCGTCGGCTGACGCAAATGCTGATCAATTTGCTCGAAAACAGCGTGCGTTACACGGATCTGGGCGGCACGCTGCGAGTGGCCGGGTCCGTGGACCAGGCCGTTCAGCTCATTGTCGAAGACTCGGCACCTGGTGTAAGCGAAGACGCGCTGCCGCGTTTGTTTGATCGTTTGTATCGCGTCGAGGCGTCACGCAACCGTGGGACGGGTGGCTCAGGGTTAGGACTCGCCATCTGTCAGGCCGTGGTGGCCGCGCACGGCGGCGACATTCGCGCAACCGCATCGCCGCTCGGCGGGCTGCGCATTGAAGTGGAGCTACCGCATGAGCACTGAGCCCGTGATCCTGATCGTTGACGATGAGCCAAAGATCGCGCGGCTGTTGGCCGACTATCTCGAGCAGAGTGCCTTCGCGACACATACTCTGCACAGCGGCGGCGAGGTGATTGAGTGGGTGCGCGAGAACACACCGCAAGCGATTCTGCTCGATCTGATGCTGCCGGAAAAAGACGGCATGACCCTGTGCCGCGAACTGCGCGCGTTTACCAATGTTCCGATTCTGATGATCACCGCTCGCGTCGAAGAAATTGATCGACTGCTCGGACTGGAGCTCGGCGCAGACGATTACATTTGCAAACCGTTCAGCCCGCGTGAAGTGGTTGCGCGTGTCAAAACGGTGTTACGACGCGTGGGCGAACCACAAGCCCCTGACGCCCCTCAAACTTACCGCGGGCTGCATCTGGATATCGAACAGTTTCGGGCGACGGCGGCGGGCGAAACGCTGGATCTCACCCCGGTGGAGTTCCGCCTGCTCAGCGTCCTGTTCGACAAACCCGGCCGCGTGTTTTCGCGCTCCCAACTGATGGACCGGGTGTACACCGACGGGCGCGTGGTTAGCGACCGGACCATGGATACCCACGTCAAAAACGTCCGCCGCAAGCTTGACGCCGCGCTTCCCGATCAGGAGCTGATTCAGTCGGTTTACGGCGTGGGCTATCGGCTCGAGTAACCGTACATCCGACGCCGCCACGTCGCGCCGCGCGACGATCAGACTCAACCTTTAGACGATCAAGCATGAAATAGACGAAATCATTGGGCAAAAGCCCCGGTCTTTTACTCCAACGGCGCAACAAGGCGCACCGAACAGACCTCGCACAGGAGTATTGACCATGACCCGCATCGCTAATCGCTTTTCTCTCGCCCAGCTCGCTTTGCTGTTTGTCCTTGGCCTCGGTTTTTCCGCGCCAACGGTACTCGCCGACGACCACGGCGGTACCTGGACCAAGCGCTACAAGACCATCAAGGGCACCTGGTCCATCGTTGAAACCGACGAAGGCCGCTTCCTTGAGCTGGACGACACGTCCAAAACCCGCAACGCTCCCGAT
>JBGCFP010000107.1:0-3923 GCA_045107005.1 Gammaproteobacteria bacterium | reverse complement strand
CCATCTGGCCCGACGGATTGCCACCCGTTGGGCTGCTGGCGCCCCGCCCTTTGTTCATCATTTTGCCAACGCCGCGTGCAACGAGCACGCCCATGGCCACTTTCGCGAGTGTTCCAACCAGATTCATAGCAGTCCCCTTGTCACCGCACTGCGCCGCAGGCGATTACGTGATTATTCAAAGGGTTCAGTCTAGCAAGGATGGACAGGCGGCCGGGCGACGACCTGCCGCAACGTTGTGAAACAACGTCACGGCAGGAACGCGCCGCTTTACGGTGCGAGGCCGCTCGGGCCGGGCGCTTCGAAGAACAGATCACGCATCAAACCAAGATCAACCACGTTCACCACGCCATCACCGTTGAAATCGGCATTGGCATCCGTGGTGAAAAACACAGTGCGCAGCAAGCCCAGATCGACAGCGTTCACAACGCCGTCGTTATTCAAGTCGGCATCGCAGAGGTTGCCAAACCCGTCGCCATCGGTGTCACGTTGATCGACATTGTCGACGCGCTGACAATTGTCGACGCTGTCGAGCAAGCCGTCGCCATCGACGTCGGTTTCAAACAACGCACCACCGAAGCTCGACTGTACGGCAACCTGCGCGCCAACACCGCGGGTGGGACGCAGCAGCATCTTGTCGTCAGCGTCCAGGTTTGCCGCCAGCGGCGCGCTGGTAAACACCGGCACAGCCGAGTCCAAACGCTGTGCCAGAAGCTGAGTGTCGCAGGCATACACGAGCAATGGTTCTTCATCGACGCTCTCCACATCAAGACCATCAATGCGCCCGCTGCATGCAATAGGAATTGGCGCCGAGATGTCCATCGTGGCACCGTCGAGTGAGACCACCGTACCTGAAGGCCGGGCAGCCAACACCTCTGGCACAGCATCCCCGTTGATGTCTGCAACGGCGATAGCACCATAGAGCGTATTCGGGCTCTGCCAAATTTCCTGCGTCGCACCGTCGAATATGAACAGCGAATCACGACTCACAATCACTTCAAGCGCATCGTCTGCATCGATATTGGCCATCTCGACGCCCTGCAGCGGCCCGAAACCACCCAGCGTATCGCTTTGAAACAGCACAGTGCCATCGCCCGCGTCGATCACCACCACACTTACGGGATTGAGTTTAACCGCCACGTAGTCCCGATCGCCATCGCCATCCACATCACCGGTGTGAACCGAGGCAAATTCACCAGGTGGTGCGCCGCCAACGGCGTACTCCTGAAGTATCTCAAAAGTTCTGCCGTCGAGGACATAGATAATCGCCGCATTAAAAACCGAACCTGCCACGATAATCTCCAGCGCCGCGTCGCCTTCAACGTCAGCCAGAGTAATCGCATTGAGCGGGCGTCGCGAAGGCAGCGTGTCAAGATTGCTCGCGCGCTCGAACTGCAGCGTGCTGGCGTCGTAGATATAAATCAGACCCGTATCGAGAGCAGCTTCGCTGTCACGTGCAGCAAACACAAATTCATCATCGCCGTCGGCATCCACATCGCCAATTGCCACTAGGTCAAATGGCGGCTCGGGCTGAATGCTCTCCCACTCTTTATCCTGCGTGGCGCGCTCCACAATGTGGATATGATCGCGGCCGGTCGAATTACCCCCCGCGCTCAGCACGATCTCTTCTTCACCATCACTATCAAAGTCGGCGAATACAAATGAGTCGATGCCAGATTGACTGGTTGTGTACGTCCATAATTCTTCTCGGGTTTGCACGTCATAGGCTCGCAGTCGACCGAGCTGAGCGAAGCCATACAATATTTCGTCAATGCCATCGTCATTGACGTCATGCACGTCCAACGACCGATGGTTGCTACCCGCGTCGATCTCAAAACTCTGTGCGTTTACCGTGGCGTCATAGGCCCTGATCAAATCGAAACCGAGCACGGCCACAATGTCATCAATACCGTCGAGAGTGACGTCGCCAAGCGTTACGTCGGCACCGAACGAGACTGCGGTGTTGTCCCACTGCTCAGTGACAGTGCCACCGACAATCTCCAGAACCCAGCCGGTACCCGTCACGATTTCCAGCTCCGGATCAGCGTCCACATTGCCCACTGCGATCGAGCTGTCGCCGCCGTAGGGCAAGGTTCGTTCAATGGCGTAGGTCTCGGCATTGAGAAGATACAAATTGCCCGGACCACCAAATTCGCTGGTGATTACCACAACCTCATCCACACCGTCATTGTCGGCATCACCAATGGCGATGTCGGCAACGTCACGCAAGAGCTGAACAGAACCAAGCGATGCTTTGGTTATCAGATCGAATACTTCAATTTGCGAATCTTCCGTACCCAGCACAACGCGTGGGCCGGTGGACGTGTTTCGTTGTAGCAACATAGCCGTGAAGCGATTGAACACCTCGGTACGCGGAAAGCTGGCGTACTCGAGTACTGGCTGGCCCCGATCCGGATCGTATTCAGCAACAAACCAAAAGTCGTTCCGACCAAACGTCGTGGAGCTACTGGTTGCCACCAGCTCGGCACGGCCGTCGTTGTCAGAATCAATAATCGCGCTGCCTGACTGACCGATCAGATTGCCGAAGTCCTCGAAAGCACGAAATTTCTCGACCAACAGAGCGCCTTCACCGCGTGCGCTGGGCGCCAAGATCGAGCGATCACGAACCGGCTCATTGGATAGCGCGATGTCTTGCGACGCACGCGCAAGCTCGGTCTGCGAGTAGACCAGTGGATGGCCCGCGGCATCGACAACGGGTAGGCCATTGAGATTAACCGGTTGCTCCTGCGCCACCGCCGCGGTGCTCAGGCAAGTGAAAAGCAATCCAGTCAGAATTGTGTTCGGACGCATGATCGTCTCCATGAAATTCGTGTTGTTATTTGCGCCACATGATAACGGCTCATGGCCAGTCCGAGCCCAGCGTTAAGACTTAATCAGGCGTGCACCGATTCGACGCGCCACAAACGCGTCTCTAATGCTCAGAACTTTAGGGATAAGAGGCGCTATCGGTCAATCGCCGCGCGCACCTAACTACCTGAAAAATTTTGAAATAACAAAGAAATAACGAGACTCACTGCGACCGGGCGACGCAGCTTACGGAATCAGCATCAAACGCAAACACGCCGGCATTAAATCCGGCCTTCACGGCGCCCTCAGCACCCACCCTCACGTTCATTAGGATGGGCGAACGTGTCGCTATCTTCGGCACCGCTGCGATGCTGACCGGGCGACAAACATTTGAAGTCTTTCTCTATTAACAGACTCAGCCGCTCGTTGTCGCTGAGCGTCAGCACCGTCACGATTGAGACTTGATCACTATCGGCCCACGATCGTGCAATCGATTGGGGCAAGACGACCGTCATTGTACCGTTGTGGAACAACCCCGATGCTTGTTCGATGTCGGCGACATCCAGACGATAAGTGAAATTCATACCTGGAAACGGCATGCATTCAACAATGCCTTGGCCGCGACCAATTTTCTCTACTTCGCTCTGTTTCAAACGTAATCGCAGCGTGTTTTCAAAAATGCGTAATTTCATCGGCTTACAAGTATCCAGCGCTCAGGCATTAAGAGCAGATTGCACACAGAACAAATTGACCTCACTCAATTCGCATTCATCTGCCGCTCGGCAGAGTGATAGGCTGCTTTAGGCGTTAAAAAGTATGGACACTGATCACACAGATAACAATCACACTTTTACGAAACGTGGTGAGACTGCACTTCCAACCGATCAGGATCGAAACCCAGTTGCTACAGTAGGCCCCACAGACTGGCGCACGCCGTCCGAAAATCACGCCCAACGCCACAATCACCGAGCCATGCTAGAAACAGACCTATACGCACCAGTGAAAACCCTGCTCGAACAGCAGGGTTACACCGTGAAAGGCGAAATCGGCAAATGCGACGTGGTGGCCGTGCGCGGCGAAGAGCCGCCGGTGATTGTCGAGCTAAAAACCGGCGTGAC
>JBGCFP010000106.1:0-7250 GCA_045107005.1 Gammaproteobacteria bacterium | reverse complement strand
GCCGCTGCCAACTGACGTGGCCACCGTGTTCAGTATCAACAGACAACGTTTTCTCGGAGCGCTGGTCATCGCCATACTGGCGACGACTACCTTGCCGGTGTGCGCCGACGAACTCTATCGAGGTTTGCACAAAGCACCGTTTTCGCCCGAGCGAGTTGGCACGCTGAAAGACAGGAAACTGCTCGAAGTCAGCGGCATCGCGACGTCACGGCGACGCCCCGGTTTGCTCTGGGTGCACAACGATAGCGGGTCGAAACCCACCGTCTACGCGGTAACCGAGACCGGGCAGTCGCGCGGTGCGGTGACGCTGCGCGGTGCGACGGCGCGGGATTGGGAAGACATGGCCTCGTTCGACTACCACGGCACGCCGATGCTGGTGCTCGCTGATGTGGGCGACAACAACGCAACACGTGCGACGCTGTGGCTGCACTTTATTGAAGAGCCCGAAGTGCCGGAAGCGGGGCTGCCGGATGATCTCACCGTTGATATCGCTTGGAGCATTCCGTTCCGTTACCCCGGCGGAGCGGCTGACTGCGAGTCGATCGCCGTCGACCTGGCGAGCGATCGTATTTTGCTTTTGACCAAGCGTGAAAACCCGCCCACGCTGTATGCCTTGCCAATCAAGCCCGACGGTGCTCGGCCCGGTAGCGGCAAGTTGCACGAAGCTACCAGGCTTGGTGAGGTACCGACGATTCCGCGACCCTTGGCGACAGATCTTTTGGTGGATCCGGTATTCGGGTCCTGGAGTTCGCAGCCAACGTCAATGGATGTGGCCGACAACGAATTGCTGATCTTGACCTATCGCGACGTCTATCGGTTTGTCCGTTCACTGGAACAGACCTGGGCGCAGGCCCTGCGCGCCACGCCAACGATTGTGCCGTTGCCGAAACTCAAACAGAGCGAGTCAATCGCGTTCGACCACAGCGGTCAGGATTTTTTCGTGACGTCCGAGCGACGTAACGCCCCGATTTACCGGTTGCACCGTGTCGAGCTCGACACGGCCGAGCCGGAAGTACAAAAGAGCGCCGATGATTAAACGACTCTGGATTGTAAGTCTGGCCGTGTCGTTGTTCGGATGTGCGGTCGCGCCTGAATCGCTCACGACACAACAACAGTCCGTCTCCATCATGACGTTCAACGTCGAAAACCTGTTTGACGCGCAGCATGACGAAGGCAAGGACGACTACACGTATCTGGCCGTCGCGCAAAAACAGACACCTGAGCACAAGGCGCGCTGCGCGTCGATCACCGTGCGTAGCTGGCGCGACCAGTGTCTGGACCTCGATTGGAGCGAGACATCTGTTCGGCTCAAGCTCGAGGCCCTTGCGTCCAGTATTCTTGCCAATAGTGACGATGGGCGCGGACCGGACATCCTGGTTCTGCAGGAAGTCGAGAACGCGGCGATTCTTGACCGATTGCGCCTCGACCATTTGAGCGCTGCGGGTTACGGGCCGGCAGTGCTGGTTGAGGGAGATGATGCGCGAGGCATTGATGTCGCGTTCCTGTCCAGACTTCCCGTGCGCGGTGAACCCCGATTGCACCGGATCCGATTTGCCAACATTGAGGCTCGGGCGGAGCGCGACACGCGCGGCATCCTGCAGGCAACCTTCGAAATGCCCGATGGTGCACTGATCACCGGGTTTGCCGTGCATTTTCCGGCTCCGTTTCATCCGCCACAGCTACGTGTTGAGTCTTACGCCGCGCTGGCGTCGCTGCTGCGGGCTCTGCCGTCTGGCCGGGCGGCTTTTGCAGCCGGCGATTTCAACACCGTGACCGCCGAGCGTTGGATTTTGGATCAGCACGTAGCCCGCGATTGGACACTGGCGCATCTCGCGGGCTGCACCGATTGTCGCGGCACGTATTATTACGCACCCAATGACGACTGGTCTTTTCTGGATATGATCCTCGTTAATCCGTCGCTGTCAGCCGGTGGAAGCACTGGGTGGGCGCTCGATCCCAGCCGCACTCGAGTCGCCAGGGCGTGGCCGCAGCAGAGTAAGCCGGACGGTACGCCCCGGCGATTTGATGTCGCCTCAGGGCTTGGCGTGTCTGATCATTGGCCCCTGAGCATTCAATTGCGACGCGCCCAAAATTAGCACCCGTTCCGTCGCAAGCGCTTTTTCCAGTCTAAATCAAGCGGCCATGTGTGAATTATTTCACATAATTAGAATGTCACATGCGCTAGGATGGCGGACTTCATAGCAGGGTGTAGGCGCTGGCCCGCCCGCGCTCACTAATACGGCCCGTTCAGCAGCAAAAGGATCCACGTGGCAATCCGAATCTTCAATCATTACGTGCACAAGCAAATTGCCCTGCTTGGGGTTCTGGAATTTGGCGCGTTGATGTTTGGTGTGTACGCGGGTGCTTATCTTCGCTTCGGCGGAGACATGGCCAATGTGATCGATTCGATCGGTACGATGTGGCCTCGGGCGTTGCTGTTTTGTCTGGTCATCATGCTCGCGATGACGGCCATGGGGCTGTATCACGCGCGGATGCGTCCACGCCGCACCGGCATCGCCGTGCGCTTGATCGTGAGCTTTGTCTTTGGCGGCGGCGCGCTGGTGCTCCTGTTCTACTTCCTGCCGTTCTTGTACGTCGGACGTGGCGCGCTGGCTCTGGCGCTGCTGATCTCGTTCGTCATGATATCCATCGTCCGCACCGTGTTTTTCGCGCTGGTGGATGATCGCTTGTTCAAACGGCGAATCCTGGTCTATGGCGCGGGCGAGAAAGCGGCCAGCATTCTGGGTTTGCGTCGCCGCACCGACCGCCGGGGCTTTGAAATTCTCGGCTTTATTCGATCCAACGAAGACGAACCGCAAGTGGAATCAGATCGACTGGTGGAAGTCGTTGGTTCCCTGTCTGACTACGCGCTGGAGAAGAGCATCGATGAGGTGGTTGTGGCCATCGACGACCGCCGACGCGGCGGGCATATTCCCGATCTGCTCGATTGCAAACTCAGCGGTGTGCGCGTCACCGACGCGCTGTCTTTTTTTGAGCGCGAGACCGGTAAGGTGCGGCTGGACTTGCTGTACCCCAGTTGGCTCATCTATTCCGACGGCTTTGATCGCCGTCCCGCCCAGTTGGCGTTCGGACGGATTTTTGACGTTCTGTTCTCGCTGATCCTGCTGTTGTTCGCGTGGCCGTTCATGCTGGCGGTCGTGATCGCCATCAAACTCGAAGACGGCGTGTCAGCCCCCGTGCTGTACCGTCAGACGCGAGTGGGCTTCAAGGGGCAGCCGTTCGACGTCTTGAAATTTCGATCCATGACGACCGATGCGGAAAAAGATGGCGTAGCCCAATGGGCGCAGAAAAACGACGCCCGGATAACCAAGGTCGGCGCCGTGATTCGCAAGTACCGGCTCGATGAGCTGCCGCAGATTTTTAACGTGCTGCGCAACGACATGAGCTTCGTCGGGCCGCGTCCGGAGCGGCCGAGCTTCGTGGATGAGCTGGGCGAACTCATCCCTTATTACCGCGAGCGGCACTGCGTCAAACCCGGCATCACGGGTTGGGCACAACTTTGCTATGAATACGGCGCGTCGCAACAGGACGCGCTGGAAAAGCTGCAGTACGACCTGTTCTACGTGAAAAATCGCACCCTGTTGTTCGATTTAATGGTGATGCTGCAGACTGCGGAAGTGGTGCTGTGGAAGTCCGGTGCGCGCTAAGCCCTGCGACGTTGAGCCAGGGACGGGGAGCTTTGCTGTCGGTGACGGCGTGTGAGCGCCGGGGCGTTCAGCTACGGTCTGGCGTCCGCTCTGTTCGCGGTGCTGTGTATCGGTCTGGCCACGCGCTGGCGGGGCCGATTCGGAGGACACTTCATCGTTGCAGTCGCCGCCGCCAGTGCGGTGTGGGCGGCGCTTTTGGCGTGGTACTCACTGCAACCGACGCGCATTGCGTTTGGCACCATCGCAAGCGTTGATCTGCTGCGGTCGATGCTCTGGTTCACGCTGCTGTGGCGTTTGATTGATGATCGCGACCAGCCCGCGGATGCGGTATCAGAGCCGAACACGTTACGGCGGGTTTTTGTCGGTACCTGCGTGCTGGTACTGGCGGCGAACCTGGTCGTTTATCTGCACGGGTTTATGACCGGCGTCACCGAATACCGGTTGATCGCGTTTATCGGCAGCGGCTTTGCGCTGGCGCTGGCGGCGTTGGTCATGGTGGAACAGCTGTTCCGCAATTCGTCTGCGGACGTGCGTTGGACCATCAAATTTTTCTGCCTCGCCGCGGGCGGGATCTTCGCCTACGACATCTATTTGTTTGCCAGCGGTTTTTTGTTCCTGAGCCTGGACGCCGATCTGTGGGATGCGCGCGGTGCGGTCAATGCACTGGCCGTGCCGTTGCTGGCGTTATCCATCTCTCGCAGTGGGCGTCTGGCGCGCGGTCAATTCGTGTCACGACGCGTGGTGTTCTATTCCTCGGCGCTGCTCGGTGTCGGCCTCTATTTGATCGTGATGGCGGCGGGCGGCTACGCGGTAAGAATTTACGGCGGCACGTGGGGTGCCTTCGCGCAGATACTGTTTCTAAGCGGCGCGCTGCTGGTCCTGGCGGTTATCCTGTTCTCGGGTCAGGCGAGGGCGCGTGTCAAAGTGTTTTTGACCAAGCACTTTTTGGACTATCGCTACGACTATCGCGAAGAGTGGCTCGATCTAACCAGCGCGCTGAGCGCGGCAGACGCAGAGCATCCGGTATCCCAACGGTCGATCGAGGCTGTCGCCGGTTTGCTGGAAAGCCCGGGCGGGGCTCTATGGTTACTGAGCGAACAGCACTACGAGCTGACCCGGGTCTGGAACATGACGGTGCCCCCTGACTTGTCGCTGCCGTTTGACGATCCGCTGTGTCGTTTTATTGACCAGCGCGAGTGGATTGTGGATCTCTCAGAGTGGGACGCAAATCCGGATCTGTATGACCAGCTCGACATTCCACCATGGCTGCGCGGTATCGATGATGCGTGGATCATCGTGCCTTTGAAGCAGGGTGAGAGACTGCTCGGATTCATGGTTTTTGCCCGCGCTCGGGCGATGCGCGAGTTGACGTTCGAAGATCACGATCTGTTGAAAACGGTCGGCCGACAGATTGCGGGCCATTTGGCGCTGGATCAGTCGGTGCAGCTATTGGCGCAGACGCGCCAGTTTCAGGCGTACAACCGGTTAACCGCGTTTATCATGCACGATTTGAAGAACCTGATTGCCCAGCAGTCGCTGGTGGTGCGCAACGCCGAAAAACACAAGGACAAACCGGAATTTATCGACGACGCCATCGATACCGTAGCCAATTCGGTACAGCGCATGAACGGTCTGTTGGAACAGTTGCGCCGGGGAGGCACCGAGCGTGGGGCCAAGACAGCGCATCTGGACTCGATATGTCGTGATGTGATTAAACGTAATGAGAAACGTAAACCGGTGCCGTCGCTGACGATTGAGACAGCTGACCTGCGCGTCGCTGCCCCAGCGGAGACACTGACCATGGTGCTCGGTCATTTGGTACGCAATGCGCAAGAGGCGTGCTCGGCTGACGGTTCTGTGACCTTGGTCGTGGGGCGCACCGGGGAACAGGCTATTATCACGATCCGGGACACCGGCACCGGGATGAGCCCGGAGTTTATTCGTGAGCGTTTATTCAAGCCGTTTGATACCACCAAGGGTACGAAAGGCATGGGGATTGGGGTGTATCAGGCACGAGACTTCATGCGATCAATGGGCGGCCAGCTCGACGTGACATCGGTTCCCGGGGAGGGGAGCACGTTTGTCGCGCGATTGCCGCTCGATGCGACCGTTGACGCGGCACCGCCGTCGTCAAAACCAACGCAAGTTAAGGAAATCCATTGAAAGAAAAAAAGCCGAAGCTGCTCGTTGTTGAAGACGATCCCGGCATACAAAAACAGCTCAAATGGTGTTTTGAAGATTACGAAGTCCTGTTCGCGGACGATCGGGAATCGGCGATTGCCGAGTTGCGTCGTCATGAACCGGCAGTGGTGTTGCAAGACCTCGGTTTGCCGCCTGATGCCGAGGGCGTCAGCGAAGGTCTGGCAACGCTGGAAGAAACCCTGGCGCTCAAGCCGCACACCAAAGTCATCGTTGTTACGGGCAACGACGAGAAGGACAATGCGGTGCGCGCCGTCGCGAGCGGGGCCTACGATTTTTACCAAAAACCCATTGACGCTGATGTCTTGCTGTTGATCGTCAAGCGCGCCTTTCATATGCACACCCTGGAAGTGCAAAACCGCAAGTTGCTCGGTCAGCACGGTGAAACGCCGCTGAACGGGATCATCGCGGTGAGCGCCGACATGCTGAAAGTGTGTCGACTGATTGAGAAGGTGGCCCCAACCCTCGCGACCACGCTGTTGCTTGGTGAGAGCGGGACGGGCAAAGAGTTGCTGGCCCGGGCCATACACACGATGAGTCGCCGCGCGGACGGTCCATTTATCGCGATTAACTGCGCCGCTATCCCGGAGAATTTGCTCGAGAGCGAGTTGTTCGGATACGAAAAGGGCGCGTTTACCGGAGCGACCAAAAGGACCGAAGGCAAGATTGAATACGCCAACGGCGGCACGCTGTTTCTTGACGAGATTGGCGATATGCCGTTGCCTTTACAAGCAAAGTTGTTGCGCTTCTTGCAGGAGCGTGTGGTCGAGCGTGTAGGCGGTCGCACCGAAATTCCCGTTGACGTACGTGTTGTGTGCGCAACCAATCAGAATCTGATGAGCTGCATTGCCGACGGCCGTTTCCGCGAGGATTTGTACTACCGGATTTGCGAAGTGACCTGCGACATTCCCCCGTTGCGTCAGCGTGAGGGGGATGCCGTTGTACTGGCGCGCGCCTTTTTGCAAAAATTCGCGGAGCGTCACAATCGCTCACTGCGCGGTTTCACCAATGACGCAGTGCGCATGATTGAAAGCTACCCTTGGCCGGGCAACGTGCGCGAATTGGAGAACAAGATCAACGGCGCCGTCATCATGGCCGAGGGCAAGCAGGTGAACGCCGATGACCTGGCTCTGAACATTGACGAGGTCGACAGTCTGCCGCTCAATTTGCGGGAGGTTCGCCACATTGCCGAGCGCAAGGCGCTCAATCGCGTGCTGGCACTGACGGATGGGAATATATCTAAAGCGGCGGAATTGCTGGGCATTACGCGCCCGACGTTTTACGATCTTATGCAGCGTCATCAAATAACTGATAAAAAAACCGCGACCAGTGAGGAGACATCATGAGTCGAGTACCGGTATGGGCAGTCATAGCCCTTGCATT
>JBGCFP010000105.1:0-9011 GCA_045107005.1 Gammaproteobacteria bacterium | reverse complement strand
TTTCAATCGACTCGAAGTTCTGCGTTCCAGCCGTGCCGGCGTTCGCGGACGCGACGGTCCAGGTGGTTGCGTCGTCCGTGCCACTGAGCGTGTCAGCGCCACCTTGCCCGTCAATCAGTGTTGCGGAGCCGCCCATCAGCGTGAATTGATCGTCGCCATCGCCGCCAAACAGCGAGCCGGTGAATACGCCAAGAATGTTGAATATGTCGTCGCCATCCCCGCCGGCGAATGACTCGACGTTCGACACAGTCGCGTTAGTAAAATTAGCAGAGACGGAACCGTCCGCCTCGACTGTTATGGTTTGCGGCGCACCGTCGGGTGCTTGCAACGCATCGTTATCGCCACCGCCATCGATCGTGAGCGCATCGCCGCCGTTGAACGCGAACGTGTCGTCACCGGTATCACCGTTCGCAGCGCCGGAAAGATCGGCCTGAAGATCGAAGCGATCCATGCCGTCACCGCCGCTCAGGTTCTCAACGCTGGCAAACGCGCTCAGCGTATCGTAGGTGCCGCTATCAACCATATCCACGATGAATACATTGTCACCAGCGGAGCCAACGATCGTGTCAACGCCAGCGCCACCTTCAATCTGGTCGATCTGCCCGCCGCCAACAAAGGTGAAGGTGTCGGCACCAAGCCCGCCGTCGGCCACTTCGATTCCAGCAAATGCCGTGCCGTCCAAGGCACCGGTGCCCGCGCCGTCAATCATCCACATATTGCCGACGTCGTCATCGAACAAGGTATCGTCGCCCGCGCCTCCTGACAGCGTGCCGCCAACCGTGCCAACCAACGTAAACTGATCGTTGCCAGCGCCGCCGTCCACGTCGCCGCCGAGGTCGAAAGCGAGATCGAAAACGTCGTTCGCCGTGCCGCCGGTCAGGTTTTCAATACTGACGAACGATTGCATATCGGCGTCGCCGGCGTTGGCAGCGTTGAGTACGAACATCGTGTCGACGTCAGGCCCTACCAGGGTATCGTCACCGGCACCGCCGTCCAAGGTACTCACAAACGCCTGCGTGGCGATCCCGGCCAACACGGTGAACGTATCGTTATTGCTTCCGCCCATCAAAACTTCAATGCCGCTAAACGCTGTGTCAACGTCGTAGGTTCCTTCGCCCAGACCGACAATCGTCCAGTCGACAGCAAAGTCACCACCTTGCACGGTGTCGTCGTCGCCCGTGTCGCCACCGACAATCTGGTCGACTTGACCGCCATCGACCGTAAACGTGTCGGCCCCATCGCCTCCATCCGCGACTTCGATTTCACTGAACGCGGTTCCGTCCAGCAAGCCGGCCGCTTCATCGTCAATTAGCCAGTTATTGCCAACGCCGTCGTCAAACAATGTATCGGTGTCCGCGCCGCCAGACACCAGGCCCGTCACCGACCCAACCAACGTGAACTCATCGTCACCGGCTCCACCGTCAACGTTGCCCGCAACCGTAGCGTTGATAAAGAACTCGTCATCACCGCCGTTTCCAAGAACATCGCCGTCGATGTCAAAATCGAGATTGAAGACGTCCGCCGCGGTGCCGCCGGCCAGATTCTCAATGCTGTCGAAAGACTGCGCCTCGGCGTTACCGCCGTTCGCCGCGTCGAGCGTGAATGTGGTGCCGACATTCGGGCCAACCAGCGTATCGCTGCCGCCGCCGCCGTCCAGCGTGGTGACAAAGGCCTGTGCCGCAATGCCGGTTGACAACGTAAACGTGTCTGCGCCTGTCCCACCGAGCAGGTTTTCAATGCCGGCGAAGGCGGTCGTGCCGCCGTAAGTGCCCGTCCCGACGCCGGTCACCGCCCAGTCGTTGTCCGCATTGTTACCTTGCAAGGTATCTGCGCCGACGCCGCCGTTGATCGTGGGCATCTGACCGGCCGCAGCAAACGTAAACGTGTCCGCGGCGCTGCCACCGGTGAGCGTCTCGATGTCGGTGAACGTCTGGTTTTCAACCGAGCCTTCATTCGCGCCAGAGATCAACCACGCAGTGACTGCGTCAGGCCCAACAATCGAATCCTGACCTGCGCCGCCGTCAAGGGTCGCCAACAACGCGGCGATGGCGATGTCGGGATCCAGCGTGAAGACATCATTACCGCCAGCGCCGTTGGCAATTTCGATGCCCGTAAACGCGGTACCGTCAAGTGTGCCAGCACCAACCGCATCGATCTGCCACTGATTGCCAACGGCATCATCGTTTAGCGTGTCGCTGTCCGCGCCGCCCGCGATGCCGCCCGCCACCAAGCCCACCAGATTGAACGTGTCGTCGCCCGCGCCACCGGTCACACTGCCGTCAAGATCCTGGTTGATGTCAAACACGTCAACGCCGTCACCGCCAACGAGCGTTTCAATGTTGGTAAACGTCTGACTTTCGACCGAGCCGCCGTTAGCAGCGGAGACCAGCCAGTCGATGGCGACGTCTGGCCCGATAATGCTGTTCGTACCGGTTCCACCGTCAAGCGTCGTCACCAGAACCTGCGTAGCAACGGCGGCCCCCAACGTAAAGTCGTCATCGCCCCCGTTGCCGTTCGCCACTTCGATGCCCGTGAACGTGGTCGCATCGAGCGTGCCACCGCCTACCGCGTTGATCGTCCACTGGTTGCCCACGGCGTCGTCATTCAAGGTGTCGCTACCGCCGTCACCGTTCAGCGACCCGACAACCGTGCCGGTCAGAGTGAAAATATCGTTGCCCGTGCCGCCATTCACATTGCCCGCGACCACGTCGTCAATCGTGAACGTGTCGATGCCACTGCCGCCGGTAAGCGTTTCCATCGCTGTGAATGCCTGGGTTTCCACCGTGCCCGCGTTCGCTGCGTTTACCAGCCACGCCGTCACAGCGTCCGGCCCAATGAGGGTGTCGTTGTTCGCGCCACCGGTTAGCGTACCGGCCACTGGCGCACCCGAGATGGCGGTACCCAGCGTGAATGTGTCGTCGCCAGCCCCGCCGTCAACGGTGCCCGACACGGCCGCAGCCAGATCAAAATCGTCGCTATCGCCATCACCGTTGAGATCACCGGTGACCGCTGCGTCAACGTTGAAATCGTCGTCACCGTCGCCGCCGCTTACGTTGCCAACCAAGGCCGCGTTGATATTGAAGATGTCGTTGCCGGTGCCCCCTGTGACGTCGCCAGTCACGGCACCGTCCAGCGCGATGACATCGTTCTGCGCGCCACCGTCAATATCGATGGTCACCGCGGAATTGATGGTGATCTGATCCGCAGCAGTACCGGTTGTGAGCGTCGCCCCACCGTTTAGCGCAAGCGCGCCGTCGAGGGTTACCACGGCCGCACCGCCTTGGCCCGCGTCCAGATCGGTGAGGCCGGTAACGGTCATCGACGCACCTGCGGCGTTGGTCAGATTCCCGTCAGCAACCACGGTCAGCGCGCCGCCGACGCCGAGCGTATCGTTGTTGATAAACGCGTCATCGGTGGTGAACGTCGCGTCCCCCGTTACCGTGATCGTCGAATCATTGGTAATCGATCCAATGCTTGTCAGCGCCAGGTTACCCGTCGCGTTCACCGTCCCGGTATTCGTAAAGCTCCCACTGTCAGTCAAATTGATCAGGCTGGTCGCCAGCGAGCCCGTGTTGGTAAAGGCGCCGGTCAAAGCAAGCTGGACGCCCGCCAGTGCGGACAGCGCACCGTTGTTAAGAAAGCTCGCTGACGAGGCACCCGAATTGCTCAACTCGCCGTTTGGACCCAGATCCACCACGCTGGACGCGCCAAACACGATGGCATCATCGGTGACCAGCACAAGATCCAGCGAGTCCGCGGCGGTCGCCGTATCCGCATCCGTGATCGTGCCATTGATCGTGATGTTGCGATCCGCATCCAGCACAAGCGTCGCCGCATTTCCCAGGATGGCCGGGTCCGTATCGTCGTCAGTGTTGTCAAAGTCCAGCGTTGCGCCGGCATCCCAGGTGATATCGCCGAATTCTGCGCCGCCATCACCCGTTCTGACCGTCACCGTTGCGCCGCCTGCCAGGGCCGTCTGAATCAAGTCAACGCCGAGCGTTGCCGATTCATCGGTGCTCTCAAATGGATCTGAATTGTTGATATCGACATTGCCATTGCCGGCCACAATCGTGATATCAAACGGATCAATCAGCCACTCGCCGCTCGCACCGCGTTGCGCCGTGACGTCAGGTGTCTTGACCACCTGCAAGCCACGTGCACCAGAGGTTTCGATGAAACCACCGTCGCCGCCTTGCTGCCCGCCGCGCGCCGACAAATCGCCGTAAACTTTGGTCCCGTAGTCACTCCAGACGATCACTTCGCCACCGTCGCCATTGACCGTTGCGTCCGCTGTGACCGTCGCATCCGCACCGATGTAGGTGTAATCGGCATTGGCGATCGTGTCATCCTGACCTTGCAAACCACCGCCGATGCGCACCACACCGCCGCCGTCCCGACCTGAGGCGTCGACAATCGCCGTATCAAACAGACCGACGCGTTCGCCGCTCACATCAACATTGCCGCCGACCCCGGTGGTGCTGCTCGCATCCAGCGAACCGCTGTTAACCACGGTGCCGCGATTGGCCGTCAGCCTGATCACGCCGCCGACATTCTCGACGCTCATCGCGCGCACGCTGCCTTCATTATTAACGACGCTGCTAAACACGTTGCGCGCGGCGTTTGCTGCCATCAGCACCTGGCCGCCGTCTGCCTGAATGTGGCCGCTGTTGACCACGGCGCTGTCGGCACCTTCCCCGTTTTGGGTAACCGGTGCATCAACGGCAAACAGCAGCATCCCGTCGCCGTCGAAATCGAGCGTCGCTTGACGCCCGGCCGCGAGATTGACCTGCCCGTAGTCGGCAACAATCACGCCTTCGTTGGATACGGTATCCCCAACCAGACTCACCGATCCGCCCGCAGCAGCCTGGATCAGGCCACGGTTGATAATCGCACCGCCGTGTTCGCCGGCTACGGCCTGCAGGTCGTAACGACCGGCCTTGAAATCCTCGAGCGACAAATCCAGGCTGGTGGCGACCAGACTCTGAATATTGACGCGTGCACTCTCGCCAAACAGAACCCCGTTGGGGTTAATCAACAAGATGCGCCCGTTGGCATCCACTGCACCGAAGATCATCGTGGGGTTTTGATCGAAAATTCGGTTTAGCGCTGTGGACGAACTTGAGGGCTGGTTAAAGACCACTCGCTCGTTGACACCAACGTTGAACGACTCCCAGTCGATGGCGAGGCGATCACTGCTCTGGTTGATGACCGTCGTGTTGTTGCGATCGCGGCCAATCTGACCGACGCCGTCAACAATTTCGCCGCCCTGTGGACCGGCGCCGGCGCTGACCGTAAGACAGGCCATCGCGGTGGTTACCGCCAGACCGCGCCATCGTCGCGACGCAAAAACGTTTCTTCGTGCCGTCCGGCTCTGCATATCCTTGCTAATCATTATCAGCCCCCGCTCAAAACGAAACGTTCATGGTGAAATAGATCTGGCGATCGCGACCGTTGCTTGGGTCTTCCGCCCCACGCGGCTCGGCGATATCAAGCCGCGTCGAAAAGCGCCCCGGCAAGCGAAAATCGATGCCGATCCCGTAGCCACTGAGATCACGCGTTTTCTCTTCACCAAACGCAACTTCCGACAAATAGCCGCCCGCGTAGTCAAAGTAGAAAGACACGTGGAACAGATCGCCCCAGCTGTAACCGCTAAACGCCGCTTTATCCGCAAAGAACGGCGCCGCGAGAATCCATTCGAGCGAAACAAAACCGCCGGTGTCCACGAGAAATTCCGCCGGTGGAAATGCGCGCACGCTGTTCGGACCACCCAGAGCGAATTGCTCAAGCGACAGCAGCAAATCGTCCGAGGCTTGCATATCGGTGCGCAGAAGCAGCTGACTGTGCTCAGTCAGGCTCTGCAGTCTGGAAAACTGCGCGTACCATTTTTCGAATTTCCCGCCGGCGAACGTGTTCACCGAATTGCGTCGGCTCGAGCCAAGATCCACACCGGGGTCGCCCTCATCCAGCGAGCCAAGGACGTCGGCAAAGCCCTTGGCAAAACCGATGGCGCCGGAGTTGAGACCGCGGAACCGGGTATCGACAAAATCGAAACTCAGATTCAAATCGAGCAACGTGAGTTTGTCGCGCGCGTTGACCCTGTCGTTCGCTGTGTCTTCCACGGTGGCGCGTTTGGACAGGACATTCACAGCACTCGTAATGTTGGCATTGCGCCCGCGCTTGAGTTTGCTAATCAAGCCAACGTTCGCCACCGTCGTGTCACCGGAGATACCGCTATCCAACGCCGAGCCTCTGCGACCCACGCGGAAGGAGTTCTCGACAAAACCGAAATCGAGATAGGTGCCCGGGCTGAAAAACGGCAGCAAATAACCAATGGCTCCGTAATTGCCGTTATCCGGATCCCAGCTTTTGAGCGTCGACACCGTCAACTGATCGCCAAGACCCAACGGACTATTCCAGTCCACCGACGCAAACGTACGCGTCTCACCAGTAAACTCGCTGCCGTAGTTATCGTAGGCAAATCGAACCGCCAGCGGATCTTCATCCTGAACGCGCAGCGTAAGATTGGTCGTACCCAGCTCGTTGCCCGGGTTGAACACACCCGCAACGGCAATACCGGGGTAGTCACGTAGCAGCAGAACCGAGCGCTCGACGTCGTCGGTGTCGACGGCTTTGCCCGCGAGATCATCCAGCGGTTTTTTCAGTACGTCGGTCGAATAACGATCGTTGCCTTGGGCAACAATGTCGCCCACGCGCCCTTCCATGATCTGAATGGCCACTTCACCATCGACCACCTGCTGCACCGGCACGAAAACCTGGGCCAGCAGCATGCCGTCGTTGCGCAGTGTCGACTGGATGGTATTGGCGAGCGCACCAATTTGCCCAAGCGTGTAACCGCCAGCCGGTTGCTCGTCGAGTGCGTTCTGCAAGGTCCGCTCGACCTGCGCAACGTATTCACCACCTCGCCACGCCGTTTCGGCATTGCGGTTCGCGTACAACAAGAATTTCGAAACGGGAATTTGCGGTCCCGCATCACTGTCGTTTTCCAGACGCTCGAGCATTGACGGAATAACCACGCCGCCCCGGTCTTGCTGGGGCAAGCGCCGCGGCTCGTCCAGGTTCGGCAAAGCCCCTCCCGGGGTTGCTCCACCAGGCACCGTTTGCGCGCTTACGGCCAACGGCCAGATTCCAACCGCAACGGCTGCTATTACCGCGACTCTAAAAGCTACTTGGGGCACACCTTCCTCCTGTCCCAGGCCCTGAGCCTGCGCTGGTGATTAATTCTTTTTGTGGCGCGAGTCCGACGATCGCTCCCACCGCTTCCTTAACGTTATGTATAGCCGAGTCAGTGCACATTGACCAGCTTGGGGCCGCAATTCACTCCGCCAAATCGGCCCCTCGGCCAATTTCCCGGACCAGGCGGAAACCGACGTACGGCGCACTTTGGTTTGCGTCCAGCTTGTCTCTGGCGGCACTGCGCAACGCAGGAGCGCGATCGCGGTATGAACCGCCTCGGACCACCCGGTCACTGCCGCCCTGGGTCCGCGCCGTGCCGTCGGTCGGCGCCGACGAGTAGTCGTCGTGCCAGGCATCCGCTGTCCATTCTGCGGCGTTACCGACGATGTGCTTAAGACCGAAACCATTGGCAACGACGAGCTCGCCGTCCACCGCGATCGGCTCCTGTTTGCGATCTGTTTCGCTGAAATGCGCCTGCAGGTAACTCACTTCGTCGCCAAAGGGGTACTTGCTGGTCGTGTTGGCGCGGGCCGCTATCTCCCACTCGGCTTCCGTCGGCAGGCGATAAGTCTGGCCGGTCTGCTCGGACCACCACTGCGCGTAGGCTTGCGCTTCGTACCAGCTGACGTTGACGGCCGGAAACGACTCGTTGCCCCACGGATCCGCTGGACAGCGACCGCCAGTCGCGGTGCAAAACGCCGCGTACTGCGCCACAGACACTTCGTTCACCGCAATGCCAAAAGGCACAGCCAAGGTGACATCGTGCACCGGCTGTTCCTCGGCGTTGTCGTTACTACCGATCCGGTAAGTCGCAGGTCTAACCAGCGCAAGACGCGGGCCCAGCTCGCCGTTTGGCAGCGTGTCACGGCAAAACTTGCGCCGCGTATTCAGCGCACGTTCGTCACACTGATTTGCAGGCGACGCTGCGTTATTGGTCGACGCAGGTGGCGACGTTGGTTCTGCGGACGGCGCTACCGGCTCCGGCACGGCCGGTGTGGCCGTCACCACTTCAGGCTCCGGCGTCACCACTTGGGCTGGCGCCACGACAACGGGCGGCTCCGACTTGGTCGCGGCAGGCTCCGCGACAACCGAAGTCACGTCGGGCTTGACCGGGTCAGGCACTTCTTTTGGCGCCGGTGTGGTCGACTTGGCAGCCGGTGGCGGCGCCGCGACTGGCGCTTGCGCAACGGCGACTTCCGGGCGCGCATCGATGCGCAATTGCAGGCTTTCAGCGAGTTGCTCAAGCGCAACCGTGGTGGGGGACGACGCACCCGAAACCTGAGTCAGACGCAGCTGATCGCGAACTTCACGTGCCAGTTCGCGAAACCAGCTGGTCGACTTGACGTCGTTGCGATCGTTATAAGGCAGATCATTCCAATCGCGCGTGAGACGACGAATCTCTCCCGGCGACCAATCGTCTGCGTCAAGATACGCTTCCACCAGTTCGCGCCCGGGCTCATCGACGATCACCGCCGCCGGTGCGCCTGGACCAGCATCAGATTCGGGTGCGGAAGCCGGACGCAGAAACACAAACGCAGCGATCGCCAGCGCACCGACGACCGCGGCGCCAAGCCACGGACTAATGGATCCCTTTTTCGGCGGCTTAGCACCGGCCGGCCCCGCTTTTTCAACCGCCGGCGCGGGCTTCGCCTGCGTAGCGCGCGGTCTGGTTTGCGTACTCTTGCTCTCGGCGGCTGGCGCCTCAACAGCCGCGGGCGGCGGCGCGCTCGCCGCTTCTTTTGGCCGGCGCGGTCGCGTAGCCGTGGGTTCCTCCGGTGCCGTGAAGTCGCCGCGAGCGGCGCGTTGCAACAGCGCGC
>JBGCFP010000104.1:0-26255 GCA_045107005.1 Gammaproteobacteria bacterium | reverse complement strand
TTCGGGATTGACGCGTGGTGGGACCGTCGCGGAGATATGGATCGGGAGCAGGCGCTGATGGCGGCGCTCGTCACCGAACTCGACGCCGCGACCGACGATCTTCAGCAATACCGGGATCACCACGCTCGGGTGGCCACGGCGGGCTCGGAGCTTATCGGGCTGCGAGGTGAGGCACCGGTCACGCGCGAAAAGGCCGACCGACTGCTCGGCATCATTATCCAGGGCCGACCGTATGCGCCGAGTGCCGCTGTCCTCGACTCGCTTCTCGGTGCCGAAGGGGCGGCGGGTCTCTCGGACCCGAAGACGGCGTTACTACTGGCGCGTTGGCGCCAGAGCACATCCAATTTGGCCGCTCAGTCCGACACCGTGGCGTACTATCTCAACAGAGATCTGAACGCCTACGTCAATCGGCATATACCTTACCGAACGCTGGACCTGGCGGCCGGGAACGTTGCAGATATCGAACCGTCCGGTTTCCCCACGAATATTCCGGCGCAGCTGGAGTCCGTCGAGTTCGAGAACAGCGTATACAATCGCTACTATCTGGCGGCGCGTGTCGCGGATCGAACAGACGGGGTCCTCGAGGCCACTCGTGAAGTCCTGGCCGTGCTGCGCGAGCAGCTGCTTTAGAGCGATGTCGATGACCTCCGCGAACCCTCACCAGACCAGCTAGTCCCAGGAAAGGAATGATGAACGAGCGCAGACTGAAAGACTGGGTGGCCATTGCGGAGATTGTCTCCGCCATCGCTGTTGTATTGTCCCTGATCTACGTCGGTTTGGAAGTACGTCGCAGCACGCTGGAGTCCGAAGCCGATATTCAGGCAGAGCTGCTGTCGTACACCTTGCAACGAAGGTACCTGGTCATTGAGAGCAGTGACCTGTCTTCATTGCTGGCACGAGGCTATGCGGACCCCGGCGCGCTGTCGCCCGACGAGACGCTGCGCTTTCAGAACTACATTGAGCTTTTCTACGTGGCCTGGGAGCGCGCCTTCAATGCCAATGTCGCCGGAGTTTTCTCCGAGGACATCTTTGAGGGATGGGATGCGTGGTTTGTTTCAGTTGCGAAACGCGATCCCGACTTTGTGTGGCCCACGGTTCGAGACTCGCAGGACTGGGGGCGTGGGTTTGTCCAGCATGTGGATAGAGCGCTTGGCTCGCCCAAGCCACGCACGGGCTAAGGCTAAACAGGTGTCAGCCTGCAGGCGCAGGGCGCTTGATGCCCGCCACTTGGTGCCGGTCATAACTTTATAACACTTCATCCACTGCTAGCGATTCGGATTGTGGGGCTTTGGCTGCCAGTCCACGACAGCGCCCGAAGTTATGGTGTTATGACCGGCACCCGATTTCGGGCACCCGATTTCGATTTGTTCAGCGGCTCAAAAACGCCAACCAAACTCAAGCGCGACGCCCAGCGGGTCATAATCGAGGGTGACCCGATCACTCCCATCGGCTGGCGACGGCAGGTCAGCGTCACGCACGACAAGGTAGCGCAGTCCAGCGCCCACGTAGGCGTGTTTCCAGCCTTGATAGCGCACACCGGCGTGCAGCTCGAAGCCAAATCGATCGTCTTCAAACGGCTGCTCACCCGCTTGTGTTTCAAGATCAAAATCGAGCTCGGACAACCAGACAACACTTCCGCCCAGGTAGGCCTCGACGTCGTTGTTTGCGCGTAGCGGAAAATGGTAAAGGGCCTTTGCGCTGAGCTGCGTATTCTCGAAATTGCCGTCAGAGAACTCGCCGCCCGGCGTCAACGTCGCACGATCCAGCGTATTGCGTCGGAATACCACTTCTTCCTCGATCGACCAGTTGTTGGCGAATCGATAGCCCACCGCAAAGCCCACAATGTAAGAGGCGCTGAACGAGGTATTGCCGGTGCTGGATGTATTGTCAATGAACGCGTCAATGGATTGATCGCCAAGAAAATTGGCCCCGCCAATCGCGCTGATGTACGCACCCGATTTATCAATGTCGGCCATGGCGGCAGCGCTGTGAAACAGCAGACACAGACAACCTATGGCGTAGGCGATCATTTTAGGACTAGTGACAATTCGACGACGCAAAGCCAGCTTCATGACGGTATTCCTGCACTTCTATTGATTCGCAGGGGACATTATCAATCGTTGTCACTATTCGGTAAAGTCGATTTTTTATTACTATTGCATCGGTTTTTACGAATCTTAATTGTGTCTTGGTCGAAGGTGATCAAAACCAACGTCATGACCGCCAACAAGATGGCGTTGCGCAAAGAGCTCGACAGCCACATGTCCGGTGAATGAAGGGGCTCGTGGTGCCGGTCCAGGACAGTGCCATAAGTTATACTGTTATGACCGGCACCCGATTTCCCGATTTCCCGGCACCCGATTTCCTAAGTTATATTGTTATGACCGGCACCCGATTTCCTGGCACCCGATTTCCTCAACGTCGAACCGTCGTAGATGACGCTAGCGCGCTGGTACGCAAGCACCAAAGCCGCTTGGGCCTGGCGTTGAGAAAAACAACGTGCGAAACAAACCAAGATCTACCGCATTGACGATACCGTCTGCATTCAAGTCAGCCAATGGATCGGCCGAGAAAAACACCGCTCTGAAATAGCCAAGATCAATGGCGTTCACGATGCAATCGTTGTTGAAATCGGCATCACAGCGATTACCAAACTGGTCCAGGTCGGCGTCCACCTGAGCGCTATTGGCAATCTCCACGCAGTTATCTACCGCATCGTCAATGCCATCATCGTCGGTATCGGTCGTCGGCAGCGGGCCAATGCTGTCGGGAAAAACACCAATGCCAATCAGATCAAAGCCCGGTGAAGAACCACCACTGTCAAGCCCTTCTATACGAATGGCGATCACCGGATCAACAATATCCGTATCGGCCAGATCAAACGTGGTGACACCCGCCGCTCCCGCGATGCCAAGCGGGATAAACGTGATGCCATCGGTCGACACCGACACGTCCGCGTCCTCACCACCGCTCCCCGCTTCGTTAATGAAGACGTCAGGCCCCGGGCCGTCGATCATCGTAGCGGTGACAAAACCAACGATCACGTACGATCCTTCAGGCAATGACAGGAAATCATTGAAGGCAAAGGGCCCGGGCTCAGGACCCAGCACAACCTCAACCGGCACCAACTCCTGCGCGTCCGGCCCACCGTAAGGTCCCGGGATCGGACCCGCGCCCGAGTCGAAATATTCGATCAGCGATTCGCCAAACAGCGTGCTGTTAAACGTAAACTGCGGCGCTTCGACCCGCACCAGATCAAAACCAGGCGAAGAGCCATTACTGTCTAATCCGACGATGCGCACGTGCGTGACGACATCGGTGTAACCGATCGCCGCCAGATCGAATTCCGACGCTTCGTTGCCGGCCGCAATGCCGAGCAGCGTAAAGGTCACGCCATCACTCGACACGTAGACTTCAGCCTCCTCAGCAGCGCTGCCGGTCTCAACAATTTCCAGATCAACGCCGGGCTGGTCTTCCACCACCTCGTCAATAAAGGCGACCGTGACAAACGTTCCTGTTGGCAAGGAAAGGTAGCTGCCCGAGTTGTTGCCCAAAATCATGTTGACATCAACCGGCTCAGGACCGCCGCTACCGTCTGATCCGTACGGCCCCGGTATTGGCCCCGCACCACTGTCGAAAAATTCGGTAACCTCGTCCGGATAACCAAGCTCCGCGTTGGCGAGCGGCGCTGCGAGCACACCCAAAAGGAAAAAGACGGCGTACATCATTCTTGTGATGCCTGGGGGCGCGTTGAGTTGATCGGACATTATCGCTCTCCTGCTTCTGATTTTTTTAGACGTGGCAGCATATCAGAGCGGGCGCGCCGCTATTGCTTCATCGAACTTAACGCCACCGACAAAACATCCCGCAACGCCCGGGCCTGCTTCAGGGTCAGTGGTGCCGTGGTCGCGCTCACCGACATCGCCGACGTTGCTCGCATCTCCAATCCAACACGAGTCACTGCAGGGTCATTTTCGTCGCAATTCGACTGCCCGCATCGCCATCTCTTTGCGTCGAGATGGCGCTACCAATTTTTTTCAAGCGCCTCGGAAACGATCTTCGCTTTGCGCTTTTCCTCGGCGTATTTATGCCCTTTAGGGTACGTCTTCTTCAGCTTGGCGTTCTAATCCTCAAGCTCTTTGAGGCGCTTCATGCTCGATACATCGATGCCGCCTTCCCCGGAGCGCTCTAGAGTTCAAGCCCCCACAGCGCCTGCGGCAACCACGTGCGCCACGCCGCTCGATTCACGGTCGCTGTGGTAAAGCTCGCCACGCCAGCGTCTTGGTTCCACTCGTCGCGATCCAGCGACGCCAGCGTGTCCAGGCCAGCGTCGCTCAGGCGGCTATTGATTGCGTCCAGCTGCTCGGCCAGCATCGATTCGCCTTTGCCCAGTGCGTCGGCCAGTTCGCCGCCTAAGGTATCGCGACGATCAAACTGTGTGCTGGACGGCTTGCCGTCGTAGCTTGTGACATTGCCGTACAGCGTGCCGAGGCGTTCGCGCAGTTTTTCCTGACCGGTGATCATGCCGCCCTGCGTGACGGACAAAGACGTACGCAGGCCTTCGAGTGCGTCTGCATACGTTTTCAGATCACTGCCGAGTGCAGCGTCGCTACCTTCGGGTATGGCTTTGGCGCGCGCTCGCGCCTGGTCGCGTACGTCGATGAGATTGTCGGACAGGAACGACAAGTTGTTGACCATGTCGTAGAGCTCAAGAGCCAGGGCCTGCTGCGCCGTGCGATCGCGTTTCGAATGGGGCGTGCGCGGATCGGCCACAAGCTGCACCGTCGTCTCCAGTGTTTCTTTGCCCTTGGTTAGCACCGCACGGTATTCGCCTTCGGGGACGCGCGGGCCGAGGAAGCCCGGGACGAGGCTGGTCGACGCCGGAAACTTTGGCGCCTTGAACCGCATGGGCCACTCAACGCGGTTCAGGCCCCGGCGCTTGCCGCCGGGCAACGTGGCGATCAGCCTGTCATTGTCGTCGAAGACCTCGACCTTCAGATCACCGAACAAGTGTCGTTTTTTCAGGTGGTACACGATGGTCGCCGCTTGCGGTGGGTTAGCGGCATAAAAGGCGTCGTTCGCACCGAAACTTTGCAGTTGAGAAGTCAGAACCATTGGCGCAGGTCGTGTTGGGAGAATCGCCACTTTGGCATCGATGGTCTCCTGCGTAATACCGCGCAGCGGCGTGATGTCATCGATGATGTAAACGCCTCGGCCGTGTGTACCAACAACAAGATCGTGCTCGGTGGGATGCACGACCAGGTCGTGTACAGCAACCTGCGGCAGATTTTCTTTGAAGCGCGCCCAGTTTTCTCCGCTGTCGAGGCTGATAAACAGGCCTTCTTCGGTGCCAAGGAACAACAGGGCAGGATTGACGGGATCCTGCTTGATGACCCAGGCGTAGCCGTTGATATCGTCGCTTGCGATCGACGTCCAGCTCTTGCCGTAGTCCGTGGTCAGGTAAACGTAAGTGGCCATGTCACCGCGACGGTGGCCGTCGAAGGTCACAAACGCCGTGGCTTTGTCATGCGGGCTGGCCTCGATACGCGAGACCCACGTGCCTTCGGGCACGCCGTCGACATTGTCGATCACGTTGACCCATGTGCGGCCGCCGTTGCGCGTGACCTGTACGTTGCCGTCGTCAGTACCGACCCAGATGGTTTTTCCATCCAGCGGCGACTCGCTGATCGAGTAGATCGTGGTGTAGTTTTCGGCCGTCGAATTGTCGATCGTCAGGCCACCGGACTGCTCCTGGCGTTGCCCCTGGGGATCGTTGGTCGTCAGGTCTGGCGAGATGGCCTCCCACGATTCGCCGCGATCCTGACTGCGGTACAAATACTGGGCGCCGTAATAGATGGTGCCCGGTTTTTTGGCGCTCATGTGCAGCGGTGTATTCCAGTTGAAACGTAGCGTGTCCTGACCGTCTTCTGGCGCCGGCTGAATGCGTTTGACCTCCAGCGTCTCGCGATCGACGCGCTTGAGCTGCCCACCCTGATATTCGACGAACAAGTAGCGGTCGTTGCTCGGGTCCGGGAACGACCAGAAGCCGTCGCCAAAGCCGATGTTCTGCCAGTCCTTGTTCTGTATGCCGCCGACGGCTTGCGACGGGCCCATCCACGAACCGTTGTCTTGCAGCCCTCCGTAAACGTTGTACGGCCAGCGCGAGTCCACCGCCACGTGGTAAAACTGGCTGACCGGCATGTTCGCGACGTGACGCCAGTGGAAGGCGCGATCCGAAGAGATGTACACGCCGCCGTCGGTGCCCAGCACAACGTGTCTTGGGTTGTTCGGGTTGATCCAAAGTGCGTGGTGGTCCGGATGGATCGCGACGCTGAAGCCGCCGCCAAACATCCCGGAGAATGTCTCCCCGCCGTCGTCGCTCACGCTCAAGGTGAAGCTTGGTTTGTACACCCGGTTCGCATCGGTGGGATCAACAACCAGCTCGCCGAAGTAAAACGGACGCATCTGCACGTTGCCCGAATCGTCTCTTTCTTCCCAAGTGTCGCCGCCGTCATCCGAACGATAAAGCGCGGTGCTGTCGCTTTCGATGACCGCATAGACGCGCGTGGGCTCGGACGCGGCAACGGCCACGGAGATGCGGCCTTTGTCAGAGCTTGGCAGTCCGTCAGTCAGCTCTTGCCAGGTATCGCCGCCGTCGGTGCTGCGATAAAGCCCCGAGGCCTCGCCGCCCGACTCAAAGAAGTCCGGGTAGCGGCGCACTTGCCACATGCCGGCGTAGAGCGTGTCGCCGTCCGGCGTCATCGCCAGATCAGAGCAGCTTGTGGCGTCATCGATGCGCAACACATTTTGCCAGGTCTCGCCGCCATCTTTGGTCCGGAACACACCCCGCTCGCCGCCAGCCGCCCACAGATGACCGAGGGCACACACGTACACGACGTTGCTATCCGCAGGATGCACGAGCAGCTCGGGGATATGATCGCTGTCTTTGAGGCCGACATGCGTCCACTTGTCGCCGCCGTCTCTTGACACGTACACCCCGTCGCCCGGCGACACCGTGTTGCGCACCGAACTCTCGCCCGTGCCTACCCAGATCGTTTCAGGCTCGCTGGGATCAATGCGCACGGCGCCAATGGACTGTTGGTGCTTGTCAAACACGGGCGCATAAACAATCCCGCCGTCGTCGGATTTCCACACACCACCGCTCGCGGTACCCACGTAAAGGGTGACCGCGCCGTGTTCGCTGACCACGCCGTCTACCGCGGCGATGCGCCCGCTCATCACGGCCGGTCCGATGCTGCGCGCACTCAGACCGCCAAACGTCGATGAGTCGAGTTCGATGGCGCCGTGCGCCCCAAGGCATATGGTCAATGCCATGAGGCTGGCGGTCAGGCTACCCAAATTGCGGATCTTCATGCGATTTTCCCTAAATGATGTCGCCGAGACCGGGGTCGACGATGGTGTTGGTCTGGCACCGCCCTCGCTGGACGCGGAGGGCGGCAAACTTTCTCGTTTACTCAGCCGGCGTCACTTCCTCGGCGTCAACTTTCGGCATGGTGAAGCGATCTTTGGTCAAGTCGCTGACGTTGAGTTCCGTTTTCTCGATGGTGATGGCCTGCTGTCCCGCCGCGGCGCCTTCGCCAAAGCTTGAAATCATGGAGTGCGCCATGATGATGTCGCCGACTTCCTTGTAGTCACCAATGGTCTGCGAGAACGTCATCTCGTTGCCCTGAATGTCGCGCACACCTTTGCTCAAAAACGCCAGGCAGTACTCGGTGTCGAGATAGTAGGTGGATTCGTCTTCGCTGCCGGCGCGGACCACTTTGACCGCGTAGGCTTCGGTGCCTTCGATGTCTTCGGTGCCGATCAGCTCGACGCTGTGACCTTTTTTCTTCCAGTCAACGAGGGGGCCTCCCCACTCTGCCATTTCCTGCACCGACTTAAGCTGGTCGTCGGCCATTTCTTCCGGCGTTGTCTTGCCCATGAACGGCATAATCGCCCAGCCGGTCTCGCCATCGTAGGCTTGCACTGCGGTCATGCCTTGCACTTCAAATTCGAGGCGAACGTTGTTGGGCTGCTTGAACTCCATGGTAAACGGCGCTTGCATGGGCCCCATCGTCATGGTGCCGCTCATGCGAGCTGACTCCACGGATCTAATGTTATCCAGGCCGCCCAGGGTCTCGAAGTTGCACTCGAGCACGTCGTCGAGATCGGCGGCAAGCGCGGGGCTCGCCAGGGCGAGCATCAGTGCGGTGAGAAGCGGTGTTTTCATGTTCGGTATCCCCGATAAGTTTGCGATAGACAGAGTGTAACGTAAGCGCCAGCGCGGTTAGCTCGCCCCGATATTGAAAAAAGATGACAATTGTCAGCAATGTCATCCTGTTTCGTGATCGGACACGGGTGATTGTCCTGTCCCGGCACGTCTCACCAGCGTTGTGTAGTGATAGTCGAAGGCCGCGCCAGATTATTACATCGGGAATCGCATTCGCTGAAAACATTGATCTGACGGTCTGAGCGCGATGCTCAAACCAGCGGGTGACGACTAGGAGCTAGCGTCGTGTGGCCAACATTGATGTTCTGTTTCTAATCACGCTTGAAGGCCATGTCTGCGTGTTGTTGGTGATCGATCAAGCGGTATCGATTGGCGTCGCCATCGGTGATTTTTTGCTCGCTTGACGCTGCCAGCTGCTTTCAAAAGCCGTCGAATCGTGGGGAGATGATCAAAGTGTGCGAGGCGCTCGTGAAATACCGTGCGCGGACCGCCGTGCTGCCCGGCCGAGTCGACCATGCGCAGACCCGCTGATCAGACGGCTGACGCCACCCGTCCGAGCTAGAGAACGGCGCACACCGTTTTGCACTCAAGATAGTTTTGCACCGCTTGAAGCCCGCTTTCCCGTCCCCAGCCGGACTGCTTGTAACCGCCGATGGGAAGTGAGGCGTCGAACATCAAGTGCGAGTTGATCCAGACGGTACCGCACTCCAGATCGGCCGCGAATCGATGCGCGTGGCCGAGATCTTGCGTCCACACGCTCGCGGCCAGGCCGTAGTCGGAATCGTTGGCGAAACCCACGACGTCATCACTGTCGGCAAAGTTGACGCAGCTCAACACCGGGCCGAAGATTTCTTCTCGCATGACGCTCATGCTGCCGTCGCAACCGGTGAGTACGGTCGGTTCGATAAAGGTTGCGTTGGATCCACCGCGCCCGCCGCCGGTGAGCAATTGGGCGCCGTCAGCGACGCCGCTTTTCACGTAGCCCTCGACCTTGTCGGCCTGTTGTCGGTTGACCAAAGGTCCCATTTGCGTGTCTGGATTCAAGCCGTGCCCGAGCGTCATGTCTTTGGCAATCGCCGCGATGCCCTCTGTCAGTGCTTGCGCGACGGACTCATGCGCGTACAAGCGGGTGCCGGCGACGCACACTTGGCCACCATTGAAGAAAATGGCGTTGGCAATGCCGGGGATGGCGAGATCGAGGTCGGCGTCGCCGAGCACAATCATGGGCGATTTGCCGCCAAGTTCCAGTGTTACCCGTTTCAAGTTGCCTTTCGCCGCATCAAGAATCTTGCGCCCGGTTGCCGTTGATCCGGTGAAGGTGACTTTGTCCACGTCGTGATGCTCGGCCAGGGCTTGGCCAACTTCCGCACCATAGCCAGTCACAATGTTGAGTACGCCTGCGGGCAGGCCGGCTTCAATACACAGCTCGCCCAAACGCAACGCGGTGAGCGATGTGTCTTCCGCCGGTTTGAGCACCACGCTGCAACCGGCGCACAGGGCTGGCGCGATTTTCATTGACATCAAAACGAGCGGGCTGTTCCACGGTGTGATGGCCGCGACGACGCCGACCGGTTCGTTGAGTGTGTAGGCGTGCACGCGCTTGCCCGGCGGTTGATAGGCGATCGAGCTTGGAATCACGCTGCTTTCGAGCTTGCTGCACAAACCGGCGAAATAGCGAAACTGTTCCGCGGCGCCGGGGATTTCGGCCCAGCGCCCTACGGCCAGTGGTTTTCCCTGATCCAGCGTTTCGAGTTCGGCCAGTTCGTCAATGTGCTGGTCGATCAATTCGCCGATGCGCCACAGGATCTTCGCTTTTTCCGCTGGCACCATTGAACGCCACACGCCGGCACTAAAGGCCCGCCGGGCCGAATCGACGGCGGCGTCGACATCGGCACTGCCCGCTCTGGGGATGGTCGCGAGTACCTCGCCCGTGGCCGGGTCAAGTGTCTCAAAACTCACGCCGCTCTGTGCATCGGTCCAGGCGTTATCGAGCAGCATCTTCTTTTCGGTGGCGGCGAGAAAGCGGCACGTGCCTGCGCTTTTTTCGAAAGAGGATTCGGTGAGTATTTGCATGGTGCTTTGCCTGGTAATAAATGCGTGGAGAAAAATTATCGAAAGTCGTCGTCGGGCCCGCGTCAGGTGGCGGGCAAATGGCCCGCAGAATTTTCGAGATACCACTGTGCCAACTCTTCGCGTGTCGGCCACCACACGTTCGGCAGCGTCTTCGCGTGCTGCAAGAATTCGCGCAGCGCGCGAATGCGGTAGGCGCGCCCCGACACGTGCGGATGAATGCCGACGTTCATGATGCGACCGCTGTTGGCGCCTTCTTGATACAGGACGTCGAGCTCTTCAATCAGAATGTCGCGGTATTCGTCGGTTGTGTGACCGCGCCGAGTGACGATGGTGAAGTCATTGATCTCGTTCGAATACGGGATCGAGACAATCGCTCCGGCATCGGTGTCGATCAGGAAGGGCTGGTCGTCGTTCATGATGTCGCAGTAGAACAGGAATCCGTTCTCACGCAGGATGGTGGCTGTCGACATCGTGCCGCGCAGTGACGACGACAGCCAGCCGAGTGGCTTACGGCCGACATGCTTGGTGTAGGTTTGAATCGTGCGGGCAATGACGTCGCGCTCAGCCGCGGGATCGTGAGCGAAATCGGTGAGCAACTCGCCCTGCTCATAGTTGTGAGCGAGAAGCTCCCAGCCGCGATCGAGGCAACCCTTCACCATGGCGTGGCGTCGTTCCAGCGAAACGGCATTGGTCGTGCAGCTGGCTTTGACGCCCAATTCATCGAACAGCTCGTACAGGCGCCAGATGCCGACACGCTGCCCGTACTCACGCCAGGTGTAGTTCGGGAAATCCGGCGTGTTGCCGGGAAGAACGTTGGGCAGGATTGCGGGTCCGCCAGCGTAGTAAGGCTGGTCGGTGTCCTTGATCAGGTCCCAGGTCTCAAGATTGAACGTCAGGATCAGCGCGACCTGCGCGTCATTTGGAAAACGCAGTGGTCCGCGTTCGGGCATTGGTACGTAGTCGTAGTGCATCGGCGTTAGTGCTCCTCCAGCAGTTGGCCAAACCCTTCAATCCGGTCGTCGATGCCGTTGGCGCGCAGAGCATGCCAATAGGTAGCCGCATTGATGGCCACCACCGGTTTTTGCAGTCGCCGCTCAGCGTTTGCCGCAAGGCGCATCATCGACAGATTCGTGCCCACCTGCACCAGTGCATCGACATCGTCGCCATCGAGTTGGGTGAGCACGTTATCGAGCGTGTCTTCCTGCACTTGCGCGATCGCCGTCCAGCTCGGGCACTCAAGACAAACGTCGCGGACCGTCTCAATGCCGTAATCACGCAAAAACTCACTCACGGCCTGATTGGCCACGGGAAAATAGGGCGACACGAACGCCACTCGCTTGATTCCGCCCAACGCCTGCAGCGCCGCGACCAGTGACTCAGAGCCAATGGAGAGCGACAGACCGCACGCCGCCTCAATGCTCTCGCGCCATTTGCGCCCACCGTCTGCGCCGCCGTAAAACGTGACCGCCGACATGCCCATGACCAGATAGTCGGGCTCGCAGGTGAGCACGCCCTCGACGGCAGCGAGCGTGTGCTCGGATATCTCCAGTGTGCCGGCATGGAAGCTCTCGTTGGAGACCGCCTGCGCGTTTTGCACGACGATGCGACTGTAGTGGTTCGTCACGCCGTTGGGCCGCAGATCGTCAAAGTCGGGCTGCACTATGGTGTTGGTAGAGGGGCCCAGCACACCAAACTTGGCGCGCCATCCCAAAGCATCGGTCATTGGCGTCTCCCGCGTTCAGGCAATGTTAGCAGCATCGGTCAGACTCTGGATCATGGCTTGACGAAGCAGGAAGTCGCGGCGCATGGCGTCGTCGGCGCGGGTTTCTTGCATGCGTGCAAAGCGCAAACTGTGTCCCTCAACGGCGCCGTGCTCGAGCAACTCCTTGTTGTGCTTGGTTTGAGCCTGAATGAAATTGTGGGTCACGGTGCGCCGCTGGCGATCAAACAGATCAAACAGCTTCTCATCGTGGCCGTGACGCAAACAGTGACGAATCTTTTCTTGAACATTCCACGCGTCGTGTATGCCGCTGTTCATACCAAATCCACCAAGCGGGTTATTCAGGTGCGCGGAGTCGCCGGCGAGGAAAATTCGATGATGATTAAAGCGCTTCGCGACCCGTTGGTGAACGCGATAAATGGTGCGGTGTTCGGTTTTTACGTCCGGCTTGCCAATCAAACGCTCAAAAATGCCGTCGCGGGACTTGTCGGACAGCAGTTCCTCGTCGCTGCTGTCGGCGCTTGCCGGCAACAAAATCCGCCAGACGCTCGGTACGCGCAAAAGTACCAGCCATTCCGCTGGGTCGGCGACGTAGTTGACGTAAACCAGATTATCGAAATAGTCAGAGAGTTCGGTTTTCGTCGACAGACACAGAAATTTTTCCGGGTACGTGAATCCCTCGAATTCCACGTCCAGCAGTTTGCGCATGATGGAATTGCCGCCGTCCGCTGCGACCACGTAGCGTGCGCGAATCTGCTCGATTTCAAATGGCGTTTCCACCGACAGGGTGACGCCTTCGTCATCCTGCACAAAACTGTTCGCGCGACAATTGAACAGGACTTCGGCGTTGGGGTGTGCCTGGAGCCGGTCGGCGAGTAGCCCGGCCATCACGTGCTGTTCGCACTGCACTCGATAGGGAAAACGCAACTCGCCGTCGAGTTCAGCGAGATCGAATTCGATATACTTGCCGCTGGCGCGCTCTCGAAAATGATATTTCGACGCTTTGAGTCCCAGGCGGATAATGTCGTCAGCAACGCCTAGCTCATCGAGCATCTCGAGGGTTGGCGGATGAAACGTAGAGGCGCGCAGATCCTGAGCGCAAATCGAGCCTGCCTCGCAGAGCACGACGTTGACTCCCTGATTAGCCAAAGCCAGCGCGGCGACGGTGCCAACTGGCCCGGCCCCCACGACAATCACTTCTGCAGTTCGCATTAACGACCCCGGTAACTTTCTTCCTGCGCCAGTCTAGCTGGGCTTTGCGCCCGAGTTGATCGAATTTCGCGATGAGCGGTTTGCTCAAATTGTATGGGCGGGCCGACGTCGATTCGGGCACAGTGACCGCATGGCTTTTGGCAGAGGAATTGTTCGCATGATCAAGGGTATGAGATCGTTGCTGACCACGGCGTTGCTGATTCTGATCGTCGGCTGCGCAACGCCAACGGAGCCAGAGCCCGATTTAATCTTGGCGCGCAATCTGGCAAAAATGCAGACGCGTCCTTCGAACGTCGATCTGGCGTGGCGCACGCCCAAAGAGCGCGTGGCGGGCGTGGCCAACGCCAATGCGTTCGTGGCCAGGAACGACGCGCTTTTGACCGCGTCCCTCAAAACAGCTCTTGAATACTCGCTGCAGCACGCCGGGCAAGGGCTCATGGTCTGGCACGATGGCAATCTGATCGCCAGTCAGTTCGCGGCCGGATTGACCGCTCGTTCACCGTTTGCGTCGTACTCCATGCACAAATCGGTTCTCGCGCTGACGCTGCTGGCGGCGATTGAAGACGGTTACCTGACCTCTCTCGATGACCCGGTTGGACGTTACCTCAAGGTTTGGCGCAATGACCCGCGAGGCGACATTACGCTGCGACAGTTGCTCAATCACGCCAGCGGTTTGACGTACTACTCTTACACTGCGCCAGAAGCCGCAGCGATAAACTTCTCCGGACGTATGCGCGAGGCCGCCATCAATACGCCCCTGTCATCGGCACCGGGCACCTCGTTTCAATACAACAACGTCAATTCGCTGGTGTTGGGTCTGGCGTTGGAAAAAGCGCTGGAAAAACGCGGGTTGCGATACGCGCAATACCTCAGTCAACGGATCTGGCAGCCGTTGGGCAACGGCGATGCGGCAGTTTGGCTTGACCATCCGGGCGGCGTCGCGCGATACCACTCCGGCCTTGAAGCGGGTTTGGGCAGTTGGCTCAATATCGGTGTGATGCTGGCGAACGGTGGTCGCGTGGGCGAACGCCAGGTCCTGTCGACCACGTCGATTACTGCGCTGACCGAGGCGAGTTCCACTAATCCGGCTTACGGCCTGCACGTGTGGTTGGGCAGCGCCTGGCAGCAGAGTCGTTCCTACGGACCGGGCACGCCGCAACGCGTTCTGCACTCTGAGCCCTACCTGGCTTCAGACGTTTGGTTTTTCGACGGTTTTGGCGGTCAGCGTGTCTATGTCATACCTTCGGCCAGGCTGGTGATCGCCCGCTTTGGCGCAGTGGATATGGCGTATGACGACGCGTATATCGTCAATACACTGCTGCGGGGCCTGGGCGAGACCACGCCCTGAGTGGGCGTTGCCGATCAGTCGCGACCGGAACTGGTTTAGACTTAAGGCCGTAGCATGAACAGAGTTCGACTATGGACCTTCGCCAACTTCGCTGTTTTCTCGCCGTCGCTTCGACCGGGAGCTTCACGAAAGCCGCTGAACAAATCCCGCTCGCGCAGTCAGCCCTTAGCCGACACATGCGACTCCTCGAAGAGGAGCTGGGCGCCGTCCTGCTGATACGCACCGGTCGCGGCGTCGAATTGACGGAGCAGGGCGAGTTTCTGGTGCAACGTGCTCAAGTCATTCTGGAGCAAAGCGAAGACACCAAGCGCAACTTGCAGTCATGGAATGACAATCCGGCCGGACTGGTGCGCGTTGGCATGACCCCAACGTGCACATTGACGTTGGCGGCGCCGTTGCTCCAGCGTCTGCGACGCAACTACGAGAACATCGGATTGCAGGTTAGCGAGGGTTTGAGTGCGAGTCTGGTTGAGTGGCTCGGCGATGGACGACTCGATGTGGCCATCGTGTTTACCGAGCCAAAGAACACACCGGGCAGTTGCGAGCGCATTGCGCGCGAGGAGCTGTGTCTGGTGGTCCCTGCAGGGTCAGAATGCCCGAATCCGGCAACCATTCCGGACATCGCGGCCATGCCGTTGATCGCGCCTTTTCTGCGCAAGGGCATCCGCAATCGAATGACTGACGCGTTCAAGGACAGCGGTCTGGAGTTTACGCCGGCGTTTGAAATCGACGCGCTGCCGGCCATGAAAGATCTCGTGCGCAGTGGGGCGGGCGCTGCCATCCTCGCCAAGTCATCGGTCACGCGCGAGGTGGCGCACAAGGACGTTGAGATACGTCGTATCGATGCGCAAAACATGTTCTTTCACGTCTATCTGCTGATGTCCAAATCGGCCTTGCATTCGCGTGCGGCACAGGGCGTCGCGGAGATCATTCGCCAAACCGGCAGAGAAATTTTTACCGCAGACCAAAATGACTAGGGGTGCACGCGATCCCGGCGTGGTCAATTTTATGTGGCAAGCCCCGTGATCACTGATTCAAAGCGCTCTTTGGTGTCTTGTTTTTCGACCTCGGCTGCCTGTTGCGCCATCACGCTGAACAGGTTTTCCAGAAAGGTCTGGCGACGAGTTTCTCGCTCTTCGAGCGTCGGCTGGTCGGGTACGAAGGCATCAATATTTTCCGGTGTTATCGCCTGTTTCTGCGCACCGAGTCGCTCGATAGTGTCGAGCCGATCGCGCATGGCACTGTGTTCCTGAGCCAGGACCATTACCATGTGCATCAGCAAATTCACGCCGGGTGTTGAGTAGAACTCCGGCCGCTTGCCCTTAACTATTTTGTTTTGATTCATTAAACGGCTTCCTGTTTCTTCGCGACCAGAACTTCCCAGCCACCGCCGGGCGCGTATTCGCCAGCCGCGAATTCGCGATCTTCAACGTCCTTGGCGGCGTCCTCGTTGTAAGACTCGTCGGCCCCGGCGGCAAACTCCATGATGGCCATCGGCGCGTTGTCGAACGCGATGTCGTCTTTACTGAAACCGGCACTCACGGCGAGACCAACCTGGTCCATCGTGCGCATGGCCGTCCAGAATGGCTCGTTGTTGAACCAGGTTTCGTTGTCGAGAATCATCTGCGTGTACGGATCCATGCCGTCAAACGGCGGCAAGTCGGCGTGAATCATCAGTCCGCCTGGCTTGAGCAGGCGATACGCCTCCTCGAACACTTTTGGCATGGCCTTGTTGGACGTTTCGTGCAGCAAAATGTGCGACACCACCAAATCAAAACTCGCGTCGTCGTAACGGGTTTTTTCCGCATTCATTTGTTTGAAATGAACGGGTAATCCCATGCCCTCAGCGCGATGGTGTGCGTAGGTGACGCAGGCGCCCGCGACGTCGATGGCGTGCACCTGTGCATCCGGGAACAGCTCGGCGTAGGGCAGCGTCGAATGCCCGACCGTGCAGCCAAGATCCAGAATGCGCAGAGGTTTGAAATCGGGATGATGGCGCTTGATGTAGTTGCAGACAGAGCGACCCATGTCGTCATTATTCGGACCCATGTAGCCCATGGCGTACAGATAGACGCCTCGATCGTACAAAGCGCCAGCGTGGAGCTTTCCGGCTTGTTCAGGACCGCAGTAACCGCCCGGCATACAGTGAATATCAATGGAAGAGATGTATTTGGGAACCTCGAGATCAGGGTCCAGTTCCAGTGAGCCGCCGGCCGGTGGAATGGCTTGTGCGTTGCGTTCGAGCTGATCTTCCTCGCGCGCCAGCGCATCGATGACGCTGAACCACTGCAGTTCCTGGCCAATGCGGTTCACGCTCAAATACGCTTTGAACAGCGGATCGTCCGCGAAGGCTTGTCTTGCCTCTTTGTGGTTCTTCGGTGCGTCGCCCGTTTTGGCGGCGAAGGCCGGCAGCGCGCGCTGGAAATAAGTACCCGATACTGCCGGCAGCAGACGTTGCTGAATATTAATCTTCAAGCTCTTGACGAATTCTTGGCGCGCCCGATCGTCGGCGTTGCCGTTCACGAGAACCGGGTGTGCGGCCTGTTGAAACGTGTTGATGAAATTTGGGTCCATCAGAGTCTCCTGTGTTGTTGCCGGTACATCTGCAGGTCACTCTACCGTGAAGCGACCGCGTGACTTAAGTGAATCGCTGGCAAGGACCATAACGCCGTGCGGAACGGTTGGGCTTTCGCGCTATCAGCAATGATCGTAACGAGAGCTGGCACCGCACTTCATACAATTTGGCGAATGCCGATATCAACTAATTGAATAGAGTTCGCCGGATTCGGTGCAAGGTTTGGGCAAGGCCGCACGTGACATCTAATGCCCCTGCCTTGCATGGCGTACTCGTCAGCACCCCCCTTCGATCCCGGTAACTTGCTGAGTCGTATGCAAAACGCGCACTGATTGCGAACGCGTCGCCCGAACCGACAACGCGGCTGCGAAGCGCCTGATCCGCGCGCGTTTGATCCGTGCGAATGTCGCGATTTGTTTCGTGCCCGCGATGTGTGCCAGATCGGGCTGTGGGCGCTCTTTGATCCGAAAAATAAACCATAGTATTACTCAGGCTGATTGTTCGCAGTGCGATGCAACCGCGGGGCGTGATGCAAAGTCGTAGAAACATGTTGAAAGGAGCCGCGGCGTCAGGTACCGCTGCCGCACTGCGTGGCGGATTCAATGCCGTGCACGCGAACTGGGGCGCGAACGAACTGCTCGACGACTTCGACGGCAGCGAACTGATCAACCGACCGCACGCTTACCGAGTGCTGGATGAATTAGGGCTCGACGGCCTCATTGCGTTCGATCCGGTGAATGTCTTTTACCTTGGAAACTTCCTGGGCTACAACGTAAAGATCCAGACACGCGCACCCAGCTTTGCGGTGTTTCCGCGGCATCACGACAAGCCGACCGTTCTGGTGGTGGGTTTTGGCGATTTGTGGTCGGTGACGACCGGCCCGCGTCGCACGCCAGACGTTATCCCCTACTCGATGCCGGTCAACTGATTGTTCTTTAGAGTGACGTTTCGAAAAGCAGGAAAGAGGAATGACCGTGAGCAAAAAAACAGAGACTGAGAGAGAAGAAATGACTACACCGCGCCGTGATTTCCTACAAAACGCAGCCAAGCTGCTCGGTGGCGGCGTGGTCGGGTTGGGCGCGGCGCAAGCCGCCGCGTTGACCAGCGCCAAGGGACTGGAGGCAAGCAATGCGGTCGATTACTCCACGCTCAAATATGGCGACAACTATTGGAATCGCGATGCACTGGGACGCATCATGGGAGACCTCGATTTTGGCAAGCAAAAGTTTGGCTGGTATCGCGGTAAGGTGATGGGTGTCAAGCCCGGCGAGAAGAATCGCGAGCTGGTCGGCTTTGAGGGTTTTTCGTTCGCCCGTCTCAAAGACACCGGCAAAGGCGTATACGAAAAACTGCTGCGTGAGGTGGGTTACTACACCGATCTCAAAACCGGTGAGGTGCTCGAGGAGTGGCATAACCCTTATCTCGATGAAACCGTCAAAGTGGTCCACATTGCCAATGATCCGTTCAATTTCAAGATCGGGCCTTTTTATCCGAAGCCGCCGTCCTACGGTGGTTTGAACGCAGCCAAGATTCCCGACATTCCCATGCTTCTGCCGTGGGTTGAGGTGGGCAACAACCAGGTGATGCTGCAGTCCAACGTGCATCTTTTCTATCGAAATGCGTTGCAACCCGACAAGTGGCCGCGGGAATCGTCGGGCACCATGAACCGAGTGTCGGAACTGTTTACCTACGTCTTCGACCGCGACGATCTTGCCAACCCGGAGGTCACCAGTTTGCTGTTCTCCGGCTCCTGGAATCGAATCACGCCGTGGCTGCCGTGGATGCTCATGGGGCAGGCCGAAGGGCATGCTTTCTACAACTGCATACAAGGCTGCTACGACAACATGGACGTGATGTCGCCGCAAGTGCGGGCGTATGCCGAAAAGCATCACCCGACCTTTTTTGAGGCGCCGACGGAATGGGTAGAGCCGAGCTGGTCGAGCCTCGAGCACTACGCGAATGAGCAGACGCCTGCGCCGGCTAAAAAATAGAGCGTGACCTGCCCGATGCAGAGCGTCCAACACGGGAGAATCGCGTGCGGCACGATCTCCGTCCGCGATCTGGATGCGTCGCTCGCGTTGTATCGGGACGCTTTGCATCAGCATGTGCTTGACGTTGGGCAAGTCAGCGATGAGCTGGCTCGCGCCTGGGGCGCTCCGCGTAGTCGGGGCGCCCGATATGCGATCCTGAACGGTGGATCTGATACCAACACCGCGTTACGCCTGATCGAAGGTCCGCAGTACAACAGCCACGTGCCGGCCACGAGCATCGGATGGAATGCGTTTGAGTTGACGGTGCGCGATGTGTTCGCGTTGGCCAAGGAGCTGGCCGGAAGCGGGTTTGAGGTTGTCGGTCCACCAAAGCTGGTCGACGGCTTTACCAGTTTTATCCCGATGCAGGTTTTTGGCCCCGATGGCGAAGTCCTGTTCCTGAATCAGGTGAACCATTCGGACGAGGACGCGGATCTGCCCAAAACCACTGATGTCGTCGGCGATATCTTTATTGTGGTTCTCGCGAGCTCGAACCGGGAGCGCGATGTGGCGGACTATGTGCGCTGTCTTGATTTGCACCGGGCAGCGACGCACTCTCTGCGCTACAGCTTGATCAATCGGGCATTCTCATTCCCGGCGGACACGACGCAAACCATCACCATGGTGCAACGCGGACGCACGCCGTTCGCCCAAATTGATGAGTATCCCGCTTCGGCGCCGCCGCGTTCACAGCAGGCGGGTTGGTTGCCGGCCGGTAACGCCATCGTGTCTGTTTATGTGGATGAGATCGATGCGCTGCCGCTTGCTGACATGGGAGCAGGGGTGGCCGTGGCACCGCCCGGCACCATTTACGACGGGCGCAAGACGCAAGTCATCCGGGGATCCTCAACGGAGCTTATTGAGTTGATCGAGATTGGCCGTAGTCATTAGTTAAGGGGAGAAGCGACGTTGACCAAGAAACCAGAGCCGGACGATTTCGACATACCGGCACCTGTTACCGCGGCGCAGACACATGGTGTCTATCCCGCCTTAAACCATGACGAGCGCGCACGCTTAAATTTCGTCGCGGCTTGCAATCGCGTTGTGGCGGCGACCCTCACGCACGGCAACAGGCTTGCCTACGAAACGCAGGTATTGCCCGCGTTTGAATCGCATCACGGGCGAGCCCCAAAAAATCGGCACGAAGTCCGACGCGCCATGAACGCCAACGCGTTTCACAACATGTGGAGTGCGACGCGGCGTAACCTGATGGAAATTCGTCAGCAGACGGGGGCGGCGGTTGTGTTGCGACAGCTTGGTGATCTGGCCGCGCGCGCTCGTGCGCTCAACACGGACGACACAAATTTGCAGTTGGACGCCGCCGTGGAGATTCCCGCGTATCTCGCCAACGTTGATCATCACTGTATGCCCGGCAGCTACCACCGGGAACTGGTTGACGGTGATGTCAGTCCGGCTGCCAACTACGATCTTGGTTTCTTTGTGACCACGGGCGGCACCGTCGGGCCGTTGAACGACGCGGCGGGACAATCCATTGCCAATTGGGTCAAGCGTGCAAGCGATCAGCGTCAGCCGCGTTTTCGACCTGCGCAGATACTGGATATTGGCTGCGCCGCCGGGCACAGCATCGTGCCGATCGCGCAGGCGTTTCCAGAAGCACAGATAACGGCGATTGATGTGTCTGCGCCGATGCTGCGATACGCCCATGCTCGTGCGAAGAGTCTTGGGGTCGATAACATACGATTCGTCCAGATGTCCGGCGAAGATCTGTCTGGCTTCGCCGATGAGCAGTTTGACTGGGTGCAGACCAGCATCTTTTTACACGAGCTGTCCGCGCAGGCGCTGCCGGCCATCTTGAAAGAATGCCGTAGAGTTCTGAAACCGGGTGGGCTGACCTTGCATCTGGAACAACCGCAGTATGACGAGGCGATGCCTGTGTTCGAGCAGTTCTTGCGAGACTGGGATGCTTACAACAACAGCGAACCGTTTTGGACGGCCATGCACGCGACAGACCTTGACGCCGCGCTGGTCGCCACCGGTTTTGACGCTGAGAACCTCTTTCACGCTCACATGACGGCGCCAAGAGTCGGGAAAGCGGAGTCGGCGGACGAGCAGGGCGGCCAGGATTTCGGGCGAGAAGCGGTGTGGTTTGCGTATGGCGCGTGGCGCTCCGTGGCGTGAACAAACAATGAAAGACAACAAAATGAAAGGCGAACTGAGTGCTGCGCAGATTGCGCAGCTTGCCAATGCCAAGCCTCAAGGCAAGCGACCTGGCTACTTTACCGATCCGATGACCGAGCAGAGCTATGCCATTTGCATGGCGCTGATGGCCGAGCTTGCCGCTGCGCGCGAACGGATCGATACGCTGGAGCGATTGTTGGTCAGCAAGGGTGCACTGGGTGTCGACGATGTGAACCAATACGTGCCGGACGCAGCCGCAGGGGAAGAACGTCAACGAGCGCAGGTTGAATATTGCGCCCGCGTCTTGCGGCCGCTGCAGCAGCAGGTCGAGGCAATGGCAGCGCAGCACGACCCGAGCATGGATGAACTGGCGGAGCACCTGGGCGCGACGCCTGGACTGAAGGCTGGCGATGACTGAGGCGCTGGCGAATCGAATCCAGCGGTTTGAGACGGTGGATGCGTTGACCGAGTTCGCGGCGGGCGTAACGTATGACGACCTGCCGGCGGAAGCCATTTGCGCGGCGCAGATTTTTATCATGGACAGTCTGGCGGTCGGCCTTGCCGGCGTCACCTACGGCGCGACCGCGCAAGCACTGGCGGCCGCCACAAACTGGGGTGAGGGCTCAACGCGCGTCATTGGACGCCCCGGGGTTGAACTCGCTCGGCCGTCCGCCGCGTTTGTGAACGGCATGCAGATTCATGCGCTGGAATGGGATGGTCTGCACGAGCTTTCCGTTGTAATCGCGTTGTGCGCGCCGATGGGCGCGATGTCGGCTGAAGTTGGTGACCGTCAGATCAGTGGCAAAGCGCTTATTGTGGCACTCATCGTCGCGGTGGAAGTCGCGGTGTTTTTTGGTGGCGACACATCAGCCAGCCCAAGGTTTTTTCGGCCTTCGGCTGCTGGCGGCATGGGCGCGGCGGCGGGCATGGCGCGCCTGCGTGGCTACGACCAGCAAAAAATGATCCACACGCTGGGTCTGGCCCACGCTCAAACCGCCGGCACGATGCAGGCCCACTGGGAAGGATCCATGGCGTTGCCCATGCAAATTGGCAATGCAGCACGCATGGCGCACCTGTGCGTGGATATGGTTGACGCCGGTATGACCGGTCCCATCGATTTTGTGGACGGCCAGTTCGGCTATTTCAAGCTGTTCGAATCTGGCGGGCGCATCGATAAGCTGCTCGGTGAGTTGGGCAAGCCCTTCAAAATCACGCAAATGGCGCACAAGCCTTATCCCGCAGGGCGCGCGACGCAAGCGGCGCTGACGATGATTCGGCAGCTGCGCGCCGAACACGCGTTTGAGGCGCAAGCCATTACGCGCATCACCATTGATGTACCGCCGCTGATCATGATGTTGGTAGGGCGTCCGGCGTCCGATGACATGAGCCCTTCCTACGCGCGGCTATGCCTGCGCTTTATCGTGCCGTTGATGCTGCTGCACGACGACATCGATCCGCGCCATTTTGATGCGAGTCGTTTTAGCGATCCGCAAATCCAGAGACTGGGCCAGCGGGTGCACATTCGCGATGACGGTAACCAGGACAAGAACGCACTGGGGCCGCAGACAATGGAAATCGAGTTTGCGGATGGTCGCCGTCTGCGCAGCGCTTGTCCGGCTCCGCTGGGTTCGCCCGACAATCCACTGACCAGACAGCAGCGCGAAGACAAGGTCCGCCGATGTTTTGCGTTAGGCGAATCCGCGGTCGAAGCCGAGCCATTCATCGACAAGTGCAACGCGCTGGCAACGCTCGAGGATGTCGGGGAACTGCTGGATCACTTGTGCTAAGCGGTGAGCCGACGTCAAAACCAATGGACAGCACGAACAAGGGCGACACAATGACGACATCGAGGCAGGATTTGATCGACATTTCCGAGCGCTATTTTCACGGTTGCAACGATCACGAATGGCAGGTGGTCATGGATACTTTCGCGCCCGATTGCCTGATGTGGTTTCCGGCCGCTACGTTTGTCTACCGTGGCCACGAGGCGCTGGGTATGCATTTCAAGGATTTTCTTGGCACCTTCAAGGTGATTCACTTTCATGATTTTTCACACGTCGCCGATCCGGTGAGTCGATCAATTTGCACTTACTTTACCGTGCGCCTCGAGGAGGAAGACGGTCAGTCGATAGCGATGAAAAACTGCAATATTTTCCGGCTCGACGACGCCGGAAAGTTTCGCGAGATCATCATTTACAACAGCGGCAAACTCGACGCCGGCTTTCACGCCGGATCCGAGCAATAAGCAACCACCCAATCGTTCGCGAGGAATCAAACCATGATGTATCCCGATTTGGCTGGCAAAGTCGCCGTCGTCACCGGTGCCGGACGTCCCCGCGGTCTTGGTGAGGCCATGGCAAAACGTTTGGCGCTTGAAGGTGTGAAAGTGGTGGTCACCGATATCGGCCAAGCGGATGGCGACCATATGCCCGACGGCGCTATTGGCTCGCTCAGCGACATGCAGCAGGTTGTGGCTGACATCCGGGAAGCTGGCGGCGAGGCGAGCAGCATCGCCTGCAACATGTTGCATCCAGATCAGGTTGACGCCGTAGCGCAGTTCGCGACCGACACCTACGGATCTTTGGATATCTGGGTCAATAACGCCGGCATTGGTTACCTGATGAAATCGATCCTCGAGATGCCGATAGAACAATGGGACGCGGTGATTGGCGTTAACCTGCGCGGCGTGTTCTGCGGCATCAAGGCGGCCGCAACCCGCATGGTCGCGCAGGGCAAGGGCGGTCGCATCGTCAACATCGGCAGTCAGGCGTCCAAGTCGGGATTCGCGCATGCCAGCGCTTACACGTCGTCCAAACACGGTGTCGTGGGTTTGACGCGAGTTGCCGCCATGGAGTTCGGCGAGCACGGTATTACCGTTAACGCGATCTGTCCGAATCACGTGACCACCGGACTGGGCGCCTGGCAGAACGATCACTTTTCAGACGTGACCGGCAAGGGTCATGAAAAGTACATGGCGGATATGCGAGCGCGCATCCCACTTGGGCGTCCGGGACTGCAGGAAGACATTGCGAAAGCTTGTGCATTCTTGTGCTCGGAGCAGGCGAATTACATCACGGGCGAGAACATGAACGTGTCGGGCGGTGAGGAATATCACTGAGCGGTAACGTCGATTTGGCCATCATGAAAAACGTTTTAAGGAGTGATATTGCATGTCGGTAAAAGAGAGAATGCCCATTATTTCGAGTAATGAAGGCGTCTGGGAAGGGTGGTATCGCTATTACGATATCGCTGGCAACAAGATTGACGAGCATCGATCGAGACTGCTCTGCCGTTTTCCCGATGAGGAAAATTACCACCAGACAAACTATTACTACTGGGCAGACGGCACGACCGAAGTCAAAGACTTCCCAACGCGCATAGACGGCAATCGACTGGTGTTCTATACCCACATTGACGGTTGGGCGGCTGAGGTCGATCTGGATACGTTCGGTCGCACGACAATGTTGCACTGGACACGCCACAATGAGCCGGATCTCTATCTCTACGAGATGATACAGAACAGCGACTGTCGCAAGTATCGATCGCGGGTCTGGCAATGGTTTAAAGGAGGGCGTTTGCTCAAACGAACGCTGATCGATGAGCACTTTGTGACCGAAGACTGGAAGAGTTATGAGGGCAATATGACGCCGCCCGATATCTAGCCGGCGTTGCAGAACTTCCTTCACTAACTTGCTTAAACCCCGGCATCCACCGGGGTTTTCTTTTTTGCATGCCGCCATCCCGATAGTGGATAGCGGTATTCGCCAAATTGAATCAATCGCGATGATCGCGTGAACTATAGTCAAAAAACATTCACACGCTTTGTATCGATTTGGTTTTCGGCCGAGCTGGCGATCGCGGTCGAGGAACTCGATGCAAGCTTCGATCCGCAACATTTTTGGGGGCGCCACAATGAACAACGATTTAGCCGAGCAACTTGCACCAAGGGCAATTGCGCTGGCGGTTGCGCTCAGCGTGGCGATGCCCGTGTACGCGCAATCCGAAACGAGGCTTGAAGAAGTTGTGGTGACGGCGCGCAAGACGGAAGAGTCGTTGCAAGACGTATCGCTGTCGATCAATGCGTATTCGGCAGCGGACATCGCAGCACGCAGCATTGAGGAGCTGGAAGACGTCGCGCTGATGACGCCGGGTCTCACGTATGAAGATTTCTCAAACGGTGGTTTCGGAACGCCAGTGATTCGTGGAGCGAGTCAGTTCTCGGTTGATCAGCTGGAGCAAAACGTTTCGACGTTTATCGACGGCGTTTATATTCCGCGCCAGTACGCCGTGGATGTCGGTACCATCGATATGCAGCGCGTCGAAGTGGTGAAAGGACCGCAAAGCGCCTTGTACGGTGTCAACGCCTTCATGGGCGCGATCAACTACGTCACGCGCAAGGCCGATCTCGAGGAGTTCTTTGCTGATGTTGGCGCGGTCGTCGGCTCTGATGGACGACAGGATATCTCCGCCGAGATCAGTATTCCGCTTAGTCCAGGCAAAGCGGCGATAAAAATTGGTGCGGCCATTTCAGAGTTTGACGGTGACTGGGATAACGATCATCCGGCTGCTAACGCTGGGGTAAGTCCCGGCACGGACGACACGATTGGTGGATGGGACAACGACTCGTACAGCGTGTCTTTCGTCGCTGCGCCGAACGATACCTGGGATTTGGACCTCGCGTATCACCGCTTCGAGCAAGCAACGGAAAGCCGGGCGCAATCGAGACTGGAACTCGGTGATTTCAACTGCGGTGGCACGCTGTTTGGTGGTCCGGTTCGGGGTCTTTGCGGTGAGCTGCCCGACACGCCGATCGAAGCGGGCACCACCGATCCTATCGGTTTTTTGATGTATCTCATATGGGGCGGTTTGTTTTCGTATGAGTGTTTTTTACGCTTGTCTGCTTTCGTTGATCTGACGGAGTATCTGCT
>JBGCFP010000103.1:0-5243 GCA_045107005.1 Gammaproteobacteria bacterium | reverse complement strand
TGCTTGAAGAATTCGATGCCTGGCTGGCGGCGCGACCCGCCAGCGGCACGGCCAATCCCAAGGGCAAACACGCGCAACGCGTTGGTCTTGGCATGTACTACTTTCAAAACAACTCCCAGTCTGGAGAACAATCATGAACGTTCTTTCCAACAACACCGCACGGCGGGTAATTGCTCTCGCCTTGCTCTCTTTCCTGTCTGGCTGCGGCGGTGGATCCGGCGGCGACCCGGCCATCGCGCCGCTCGCGCCACCGCCGCCGGTGGCACAAAAGGGTATCGAAGGTGGCGGTATTGTCAGCCGCTTCGGCGCCAACTTCAGTTCCGTCACCGTAGGCGATACCACTTACGATACGACGTCGGCGTCGCTGGTTGTGACCGTGGACGATCAGGTCGCGACGCTGATGGATATCAATCTTGGAAACATCGTCCGGGTCACGGCAACTACCGTTGACGATGGCGTCACGGCTACGGCTATGCAGATCAACCAGATCAATGATCTGGAGGGACCCATTACTGCCGGGTCGATTGATGTGGACGCAGGTACCTTTGAGGTTCTCGGGCAGATCGTTCGGGTGGTCGCGACGACCCTTTTCGATAGCGATATTTCCCCACCTTCGCTGGCCGGGCTGGCCGATGGCGACGCCGTGGAGGTCAGCGTACAACCTGATGGCAATGGCGCCTACACGGCGTCGCGCATCGAACGCGACGATGATGCCGGCGACTTCGAAATCACTGGCGTCGTCAGCGCGCTCGACAGTGTCGCGCTGCGCTTCAATATCGGGGCGCTGGTTGTCGACTACTCGTCCGCAACGCTCGAAGATTTCGGCAGCGGTATGATTGCCGATGGTGACACGGTCGAGGTCGAAGGCAATGCGCTGGATGCCAACGGCGTGCTGTTGGCGACCAAGGTCGAGAATGAGACGCCAGGGTTTACTGGCGCCGATGGGGACTTCGGCAGCTTCGAAGGGTTCGTCACACGTTTCGTCTCGATCACCGATTTTGACGTGGACGGTTTCCCCGTGACAACCACGGCTCAAACGGTGTTCGACGATGGCGTCGCCAGCGATCTTGCGCTTGGCGTGCGCGTAGAAATCGACGGTTCGCTGGACGCCAACGGCGTTCTGGTCGCGACCAAAGTCGATTTCGAGGATGCGGAAGACAACGCGCAGATCGAAGTGGAGGCACCGGTTGAGGCGGTGGATGCGGCGGCGTCGACCGTCACGGTGCTGGGTCTGACGGTGTTCGTCGATGGCTCCACGCTAATCAAGGATGATACCGACGCGAATCTCACGCCGTTTACGCTGGCCGATCTGATGGTTGGTGACTACGTGGAGATCAAAGCCTATTTTGATACCGCGTCGGCCAATCGCCTAACCGCCGTGCTGCTCGAGCGCGACGATGACGACGACGGAGAAGTCAGCATCGAAGGGCCTGCGTCGGCCATTGCCCAGCCTAACCTCAGCATCGCCGGGGTTGCGATCGCGACTGTCGGGAACACCGAGTTCGAAGACATTAACGATCTGCCGATCAGTGCCGACGCATTTTTTGGCAGTATCAGCGATGGTGACCTTGTGGAAGCGGATGGCGCCTGGGACGGCACGACTCTTACCGCCGATTCGGTCGAACGCGAAGACTGAGCCCGATCACGCCGCCGCGGCAATGCTGGCGAAGATCGGGCTTGGCATCACCAATAGCGAAATCCCGGCAACGATCTGGATATGGGAGTTTTTTGAGAATAATCTGCTGAATTAGCACGGGATGTCGTCGAGAAGATGCTTCTCAAGCGCGCGTTTCGAATTGACCTTGAAGGGTGCAAGCACTGCGACGGTGTTGTCGGGATCACCGCCTGCAAGTTGCGGCCTGTTGTCATTGAATGTGTCGAAACAGGGTGTGGTTGTCTGTTCGTTTCGTGGGCTAAAAACGCTGAGAGCCTTGGTCAAGACGCAAAAACGTTACGCCCTCGATACTCTTGCCGAAAACACATAACCTACGCGGCATCACCACAATGAAATACCCGCCGGATGAATGCAGACGAAAAAGCGACCCTGACCAAAACCCGGCCGGGGCGCGCCAGCAAGAAAAAGTCACCTTTACCCATGCGACAGGGTGTGTCGGCCAGTCGCGTCTGGTTGCCCAAGGTAGGTCAAGCGGACCACCGCTACGAAAAAACCCTCGAATGGAAGACCATTCTCGACTTCTTTCTGGACCGTTTTCCATTTCTTACCGAGACCATCGTGACAGAGCGCATGAACCTCGGACATATTGCCAGCGAAGATGGTGAGAGACTTGGACCCGGCAGTCCATATCAATCCGACATTCACGTCTTCTACTATCGCGAAATCCCCGACGAACAGAAAATTCCGTTTTCGGAAGAGGTTTTGTTCAAGGACGATCGCATTATCGTCGTGGACAAGCCGCATTTTGTGCCGGTGACACCGACAGGCCGCTACATCCGCGAAAGCCTGGTGTCGCGCTTGAGGCATCGGTATCAGAATGCGGAAATTTGCCCGATTCACCGGCTGGACCGCGACACGGCCGGCGTCATGCTGTTCAGTTGCGATGCGAAAGTCCGCGGAGCGTATCAATCACTGTTCCAGAAACGCCGGATCAGTAAAAGCTACGAGGCCATTGCGCCGCTGACCGAGCGTGAATTTCCCTTTACCCACCGTAGTCATATCGTGTCGAGCGGAAACCCGTTTTTCATCATGCGGGAAAACGCCGACGCATGCGCAAATTCGGAAACCGTGGTGGACATCATCGAGAAACGGGGCAGCATGGCGCGCTACAAACTTGAGCCGATTACCGGGCGTCAGCATCAGCTCCGCGTACATATGAGAATAGGAAGCATAAACGGCCTACACGAAGTATTGCAAACGAGCGCTTGATCTGAAAAAAGAGTGAAAGTTGCGATTCGTCGGACGGGCGTTTGGTAGTCGAGGCTAGGGGAGTGTATTGGTCAACACGCAAAACGTTGCAAAGCGTGCTGATACGGTAAGAATTCCTGGTAGCAACCAAAATCCCTGTCATGACCAATTCGGCGTCACTGAATAAAATCCTGTGGCCTTGCGTCGTGCTCTTCGTTCTGACTGCCGCCGCGCTCATTGCCATCGATGTGCAGCTGCGAAACGCCGCCACGCCGCATGGCATTGTGTCGTTCGAACTGTGCACGTTTGCATCGTCGTGCGACCGTGCTCTGGATCAATGGGGCGCAAAGGGCCAGGCCCTGGCCATGCTGAGTCTGGGCCTCGACTATCTGTTCCTGATTCTGTACCCCGGGCTCATCTTCATCGTATTGCGACTGCTTGCCGTGCACTTGCCACCCAATCTACGAGGCCCCACGGCGCTGGCGGCGTGGTCCTGTCCGGTCATCGCCCTTGCCGATGCCGCTGAAAACTTCGCGTTGATTCAGGTCATCGTGCGCCAATCGGGTGACTTCTATGGCTTCGTCGGCGGCGTTTTTGCCGTCATCAAGTTTGTGTGTCTTGGGCTCGCCCTTACGTGGCTGGCCATTGTCTTTATCAAGTACCTGCTCAACCGCGGCTGATACGATCCGACCCATGCCGCCGCGGAGCCTCTCCGCGGCGGCATGATCAGGCTCAGTCTTCGCGTTCGACCGAATCGGCGGTCAGCGTCGTGCCGTCCCAGGTGCCATCCGCCTCCACGAGGTCGCCGTCGCTGATGCTGCTGAAGAAAACGTCGGCACTGATCGGCAGATCGTTGAGGCCTTCGAACTCGGTGTTCGCGACAGTGGCGACCGCAACCCCGGCGATCGTGAGGTTCGGCTGGGCAATGGCCGACGCAGGCCCTTCGATGCTGACTTCTCCGTCGTCGTCATCGTCGCGCTCGAGCAGCACGGCGGTCAGGCGATCGGCCGACGCGGTATCAACATAGGCTTTGATCTCCACGTAGTCGCCCACCATCAGATCGGCCAGCGTAAACGGTATGACGTTGGCGTCCGTATCATCCTTGATCAGCGTGGCGCCATCGACGAACACTGTCAGACCCAGCACCGTGACGGTCGACGCTGCCGTATCCACCGCCTCGACCGGCGCCTCCACTTCAATCTGCGCGTTGTCTTCCACATCTTCGAAATCGACTTTGGTCGCGACCAGAACGCCGTTGGCGTCCAGTGAGCCGTCGATCTCAACACGCACGCCCAGCGCAAGGTCGCTGGCGATGCCATCGTCGAAGACGGTTTGAGCCGTGGTTGTCACGGGGAAACCGTCCACGTCAAAATCCGTCACCGAGACGAAACGTGTCACGAACCCTTCGAAGCTGCCAAAGTCACCGTCGGCGCCATTAAATCCAGGCGTCTCGCTCTCGACCCTGGTCGCCAACAGCGCGCCGTTGGCATCCAACGCATTGCCTTCGACCTCGACCGTGTCACCATCGGCAATCATGCCGCTGCCGAAATCCTCAAGCGTGGCTGCCGAGTAGTCGACAATCAGCGCCCCGATATTGAAGCGCAGCGCGACACTGTCGAGCGCGCTGACGACGCCAGTGATTTCAAAGTCGCCGGCATCATCGTCGCGTTCGATGCGTGACGCCGTGTAGGCACCATTGCCATCGCTCTGCACGCTGACCTCCACTGCGTCGCCATCAGCCAGCCCGACCAGCGAGGGTGGGGAAATGTCGCTATCGAACAGGGTCGTCGCGACCACCCGAACGATCTGCCCGAGAACCTCGAACGTACTCGCGTCCACATCAATCGATCCGGCGGTAATGGGGCCCTCCAGATCATTGATTTGATTGATCTGCGTTGCCGTTGCCGTGACGCCATCGTCAACGGTGGTCGCCGTGATCCGGACGATGTTTCCGAGGTTGATATCCATCAGGGTTGCGACCTGATCGTCCACGGTCACGACCAGCGACGCCGACGTCGTATCGTAGGTTGTATCGCCCACGGTGACGGAACTGAAGTTGGCGCCGAAGCGGCTGACAACACCCCCACCTTCGATACCCTTTTGGGCCACCGGCGGCGGTGGCGTGGGTGGCGCGGGCGGCGCGATCGTCGGGTTGCCGCCGCCAGATCCGCCGCCGCAGCCAGACAGGAAAGCGAGCAAGGCGAGCGCAATAACCCGCCGTGCAGTGTATTTGGAAGGGACGTTCATGATTGTTCTCCAGACTGGGAGTTGTTTTGAAAGTAGTACATGCCAAGACCAACGCGTTGCGCGTGTTTGCCCTTGGGATTGGCCGTGCCGCTGGCGGGTCGCGCCGCCAGCCAGGCATCGAATTCTTCAAGCA
>JBGCFP010000102.1:0-46868 GCA_045107005.1 Gammaproteobacteria bacterium | reverse complement strand
TTTTCAACACGCTGCTAGACCGAAATCGGGCGCCCGTTTACCAGTGGATCCCCCGCTTCAGTTGCGCGACCGCAATCTGCTCTGGCGAACTGTGATGCCCGGACTTGCCCTGAGCCGCCGCCGAATCGGGGAACAGCTGGAAGGCTTCGTTCATACCCAGCTCGGTCATTTTCGGCGCAAGCAAATGCATGATCTCCGCCGAGATACCCAGGCGCGTCGCAATCCGCTTGGGCCGACGCACAATCGCATCGACCACCATATCCGCCGCCTCTTCCGGGCTCTTGGTCGGTACGTTTTGATAGAGCTTGGTCGGTGCAATCATCGGCGTGCGCACCAGCGGCATATTGATGGTCGTGAAATGCATGCCGCTGTGGCTGAGCTCCGACGCTGCGCAACGCGTAAACGCATCCAGCGCGGCCTTGGAGGCCACGTAGGCCGAGAAGCGCGGCGCGTTGGACAACACGCCAATGGAAGAAATATTAATCACGTGGCCGGAGCGCCGCTCGGTCATTGTTGGTAGCAAACCCATGATGAGGCGCAGCGAACCAAAGTAGTTCAGCTGCATCGTCCGCTCAAAGTCATGGAAGCGATCAAACGAGCTGGCAATGCCGCGGCGAATGGAACGACCGGCGTTGTTGACCAGAATGTCCACTTGCCCCAGATCTTCAATCACCTTGGCGACGAGACGATCGCAGTCTTCCAGATCGGACAGATCACAGGTGTAGGCGTGCGCGTTGCCACCGTGCTTGGCCACTTCCTTGCGCGCTTCTTCGAGTTTGTCCGGGGAGCGTGCAATCAGCACGACCGTCGCGCCGCCCTCGCCCATCTTGATTGCCGTGGCTCGACCGATGCCTGACGACGCACCCGTCACCATCACCACTTTGTCTTTTACGCGACCACTCAGACTCCGGTCGATAAACAGATCGGGATCGAGGTTGCGCTCCCAGTAGTCCCACAGTCGCTCCGAATAATCTTCAATGGGCGGTACGCTGATGCCGCTGCCCGCAAGCGCCTTCGTCGTTTCGCGACTGTCGAAATCTGTCGGATAGTTGATGAACTTGAAGGTCTCCAGCGGCAGGTGAAAACTCGACAGTAGCGAGCGCACCATCCGGCGCACCGGGGTTAGCGCCCACAGTCCCTGCCGGACGTACTTGGGCACGATGTCGAACATGCGTGCGTTCAAACGCATCACCATCGACGGCGCGTGCGCCGCCTTGGCGAAGATATTCAGAACGTCGCCAATACGACGCGCGTTCGGGTCGGTCAGATGAAAACACTTTTTGTCCATGCCTTTGGCGTGCGACAAATAAACCAGCGCATCCACAACGAAATCCACCGGGACGAGATTGATGCGCCCACCTTCAATGCCGACAGTTGGAAACCACGGTGGCAACAGTGCACGGGTTTTCTGGATCGTTTTGAAGAAATAATACGGACCGTCAATCTTGTCCATCTCACCGGTGCGCGAATCGCCCACGACGATACCGGGCCGGTAAACGCGCCAACCGATCGAGCATTCGGTCCGTACCACGCCCTCGGCATCGTGCTTGGTACGGTGATAGGGGCTTTTCGACAGGCCGGTAGCTTCGGCAAACATGTCTTCACGAAACACGCCTTTGTACAGACCCGCCGCCGCAATTGAGCTGACGTGATGAAAACACTTGGCTTTGATGCCCTCTGCCAGACTCACTGCCTGACGCGTGCCTTCAACGTTAACCTGTTCCTGCAGCTCTTCGGGCGCCGTGATGTCGTAGAGCGCGGCCAGGTGATACACGTGGCGGACATTGCCCGCCATCGTGTCGCGATCTTTTTTCGAGACGCCCAGCTGCTTCTTCGTCAAATCGCCTTTAATCGCTACCGCACGCTTGCGATCCACGCCCCAATATTCGTACAGGGAGGCCAACACTTTCGGATCTTTCCTGCGCACAAGAAAATACACCGTGCCGCGTTTTTTCAGCAGCTCGTTTACCAATCGACGGCCGATAAAGCCGGTGGCCCCTGTCACGAAATACGTCATGCAATCACTCCATTCACACTGGTTATTAGTTCGCGATACTGCTCGGTCCCGGCGCACTGAAAAAACGCTGGCGCAGAATACCGAGATCCACAACATTGACCACGCCGTCGCCGTCAAAATCGGCGTCGAGATCGTCACTGAAAAATACGCTGCGCAATAGACCCAGATCCACGACGTTGGTGATGCCATCGTTGTTCAGGTCAGTATCACAGGCGTTGCCGAATCCGTCGCCATCGCTGTCGCGCTGATCGGCATTGGGGGTAGCCGTGCAGTTGTCCGCGGCGTTGGTGATTCCGTCACCGTCGCTGTCACTGTCTGGTCCCAGCACATCTGGCACGCCGCACACCTCAACACCCCAGGTATCAAGACGTCCGCCGTCGGTGGGAAAATTATCGGACACGTATAAACGCCAGTCGCCGGTGCCGTCAACGCCGTTAAACTCTTCAAGCGACGAGGATGGCGTATACGTGCCGCCGCCGGTTGGCGGACAGGGCACGGGCGCGGCAGCTTGATCGTCAAAGCTCAAATTGAAGTTATCGTTGCTGCCGCAGATACGATCCATCAACGTGACGGTCGTGCGCTGAGGGTGACGAGCATTGCCCGTTTGCCCATCGTGACCGCGGTTGACCGGGCCTTCGATGCGAAACTGCAGATCGCCCACATACGTGTGCAGACCCGTAACGTTGACCACATTCACATCGGTCACCAGACCACCGAGCGTAGTATCGAGCGTCGACACGATGGTCGGCGTGCTGCCGCCATCAATATTGAACGGCACGTCCTGCGCGGCAAACACCTGGCAGTTTTCGCTGGCCGTCTGGAACCGATAAACGTCGGACGGCGTCGTGCCGCAGGCGTTGCGTGCGCGGACGCGCCAGAAATACTCGGTGCCCACTTCCAGCCCGCCGACCGGCGTGAAACTCAACGCATCAATGTTGCTGCCGGCCGCCACGATGTCAACGAACGCAGCGTCCGTGGCGACGTCGACGTCATAGCGGAAGGCCCCTGGCGCCGCATCCCAGAAAACCGGCTGGAATACGGACATGTCGGTCGCGTTGTTCCACGGCGTTACCAGCGGCGCTGAAGACGGCATATCGCCCGATACGGACACGGCAATCGAGATGGAGAAATCGTCAGGACCAGAGCTGCCCGAAACCGTCAGCGGATAGACGCCCGACGCGACATTCGTCACCGCCACAGACAGCGAAAGCTCCGCCGGCGGCACGATACTCTGCGGCGCGATCGACACGCTCATGCCGGTAGGCGCACCGCTGACCGATAAGTTGACCGGCGCATCAAACCCGGGGCGCCCAATCAGCGAAATCGGGGCACTGCCCGAACCGTTGCCGCAAAAATCCAGATTGTCCGATGCCGACGACAGGGTAAACGGTGCTTCCAGCGCGGTTGGACGCAGCACGAACAGACCTTGTTCGATACCCGAGACAACGACGATACCGCTGTCAAAATACGGATAGACGCTCCAGGCGCCGTTGAACGACGCGGCGTCGCTGTTGGGGAATACGTCGAAGAACCCGTTCTCCGAGACCACGCCCTGATCGAGATTCGTGATATCCAGAATGCGCAAACCGCTGCGGTAGTTCGCCTGGAACGCGAACCCGTCTTTGATGTAGAGGTTGTGATCGATGGACGTGGTTGACGCTTCGTACGTCTGGGTCAGACGCGGGTCGTCAAGATTGCGAATATCCCAGATGTAGGTTCGGGTGTTGTGACCTTGATCTCTTTCATCGGTTTCGTCATCGAGCAACAACGACGTTTGCTCTTCGTTGACCCAACCCTGGTGAGTGTATCCGCTGCCCTGATAGCCGCGACGCGAAATAAGCTGCGGATTGGCTTTATCGGTGACATCAACGATGGTCAGCGTGTCTTCGTTGAAGTTGAAGCAGACCTCGTTGGGTGTACCACCTGTGTTCCAGTCCGGATCGGGACCCACATAGGTCACGCACTGCGCATCGTGTGTATAACCGTCTTCGCTGTAGCACCCGGCGAACGACGGGCTCGACGGATTGGAAATGCTGATCATATGCAGCCCGCCGTTGCAGCTGTCGTCGGCATTACGCGTGCCCACGGCGTAGGCAAAACCGGTTGAATTGTTAATGACCAGATTGTGCGCGCTGCCAAACTCATCGTAGTGCGCCGTCTCGGTAAACTGAACCGGCGGATTCGACACCGTGCGCAGCTGGCGCAGATCGAAAACCTGCATCCCGTGGTTGCCCGCCTCGCTCACGATGTACGCGTGGTTGTTGTGCGTTTTGATATCGCGCCACGTCGAGTTCGTCGTGTGCGTGGGCAAGTTGCCCAGATAGACCGGATGATCGGGCTCGGTCACGTCAATGAACGCCGTGCCGTTGGTCCGACCCATCAACGCGTATTCGCGGCCGGTTAGCGCATCTTCCCAGCCCCAGATATCGTTACCCGAGCCGCCACCAATGTCCGATAGCGGCGTAAACGACACCAGATCAATATTGCTGCACGGGTAGCCATCCGCCGAACCGTTTTCGCAGACGATGGTCTCGTCATGGCGCGCAACGCTCGCCTTTCCCGCCAACTCGCCGATGCTCAGCGGTGTAATCGGGCAGGCCATAACGCTCTGCATGAAAAAAGCGCCAGCCAGCGCGCCCGTTAATGACACGGCGCCTCGCTGGGCGCATCGTCTGAAAACCTTGGCCGTTGAGCGCATGGCCCCTTCTCCCCTTATGAACGGTCGGCGTGTGGGGCGATACAACGGGCAGGTTGCGACCCACCGACTCTAAAATATTATTCCGCGGAGGAGTCTAACCCGGATAGGTGACGTGGGGCATAAAAAAACCCGCTTCGTTGCCGAAGCGGGTCAAGTCCATTTAGTGCGAAGGCCAGTTTTAAAGTCCCTACACGGGGTGAACAGCGTGGGCAATGCCTTCGCGTCCGCTGACTGATTATTGATTTTTGACTACCGTGTCATCTGCGGATCGTGTCCTTACGCTCATATAAGCGACAAACCGCAGGAAAAAGCGTCAGACTTTTTCAATTTTTTTTGTCGCAATGCAAAAAAAAGCCCCCGACCTCACGGCCGGGGGCTTCCTGACACCCGATTACGGCGCGATGCCGCTTGGCCCGGGCGGGTTAAAGAAGGCCTGACGCAGGATTCCCAAATCCTGCACGTTGACCGTCCCGTCACCGTTGAAGTCGGCATCAAGATCGGAACTGAAGAAGCGCGACCGGAAGATACCCAGATCCACGGCATTCACGGTCAGATCGTTGTTCAGATCCGCATCACAGATGTTGCCGAAACCGTCGCCGTTGGTATCGAGCTGATCCGCGTTGTCGATCAACGTGCAGTTATCCTGATCGTCACCAACGCCGTCCCCATCGGTATCTACGAACACGGTCTCGTCGTAGACAATTTCGATGCACCAGAAATCCAGCGAACCGGTGGTCCCGGCCTCACCATCAAACGCCGTGAGCGTCCACTGACCGTTCATTGCCTCGGAATCAAACGTGCTCAGCGGCTCGTCCGGACGCGAATCGGGCCCGATTCCTGGTGGGCTGACGTTGCACACGTCCTCCGCATCGATACCGGATTCATCGTCATACAGATTCTGAACGTTGGCCGTTGGACAACCGCCCGTGAACAACGGCGCACCTGGTTGATCCATCAACTGCACGGTCGTGCCGGTGATGTCGCTGCGCAGACCAAAGCCGAGATGACCGCTCGCACCGTGCGTGGCTTCCACCGTGACGTTGATGTCCAGCACCGTTCCGTCAATGCCAACGTTCAACGACGACTCAATCGGACCGCCATCGTCAGGAATAACGGCAAACGGAAACGCGCATTCAACGAACGGACCGTTAACGGTTCTAAACGTTGCCGTCGTGCTCGCCGAAGCGCCGCAGAAATTCTGCGCCGAGACGCGCCAGAAGTAGTCGGTGCCAAACTGCAGCGACGCCGTCACCGCATGACTGGTGGTGGGTTCGGTCGCGCTGTATACGATATTGCCAAATCCGCTGTCCGTCGAAATCTCCACCAGGTAATCCGTCGCACCGGTGGCGGGCGCCCAGCTGAGAATCGGCAAAATAGGGACATTGCGCTCGCCGTCAGTTGGTACCAGCATGGTGGGCATCTGTGCCGGACCGGCAAGGAGATTGAACGTAAAGTCATCGCTGCGGGTACCCGTACTGCCCGTACCGCTGACGGTGACGGTATAGCTGTCTTGGGCCGCAGCGCCGGTGCCACCAAGCGTCAGTGTCGAGGCGTTACCCGCATTGACCGGGTTGCTCGAGAACGTGCTGGTCACGCCCGCTGGCGTGCCCGAGGTGGCCAGGCTCACCGGTCCGGTGAAACCGCCCAGACTAAGGACATCCACGTCCAGGACACCGTCGTCCGGCGCACACACCTGCAGTGTTTCGTCCGCCACATTGATCTGGAAGTCCGGATCAGGCTGGTCCAAGATCGTAATGTTCACGTTGTTAATGTCGAGGAAGATGTTGTCGGCACACTCGACAATGATGCGACCCACGCTCGTTTGGATGTTGGGCACGGTAATCGTTTCGCTGCCGTCATTGGCCGTGAAAATGGCCAGCAAGGTCGAAAAGGTCTGACCCAGATCCGCCGAAAACAGAATATTCACGTTGCCGCAGTTAACCGGTGCAAGATTGGTGTTGGCCACATCCCAGGTAATGGTCTCAAGCGTTCCCGGCGTCCAGGTGGTCGTTGAGTTTTGCGACGTGATATCAAACGGACCGGCCTGATCGGTCACCGAGTGCTGGACCGTATCAAAATCGACACCGCCGCCGCCCGTCTGCATATCCAGTGCCGTCAGACGAAAGCGCAAATTTCGCGCGTAGGTCGGCAGACGCTCACCAACGGTCAGACCGTTGTTCAGAATGTCGTTGAGTTTTGGCAAATAGCGCACGGGCTCCGACACGGCAGAGAACGAACGGAAGATCGGCGCGTTGCCAGAGGGCGTTGCCGGCGAGCCGCCGGGGCCAAGATCGTACTGCTCCCAGCGGTAAACCAGCGTATCGCCATCCGGATCAGTGCCAGCTCCGGTCAGGCGCAGCGGCGTGTTGACCGGCACGGTGAAGCTAGCACCCGCATCAACCAGCGGTGCCTGGTTGCCCGTATTGGTGTTGGCCGAGCAATTGCTGCCGCTGCCAAAATTGGTGTAGTCCACGATTTCATCAAAACTCTCGGTGTGGAAATGATCGTCGCTGGAGTTCGCAATATTGTGGCTGCCGCAAATGCCGGCGTACGCCATGATCGTTGACCCGCTGCCCGGCTCGTACGCCGTCGAGGCGTTACGATTAGGACTCGCACAAGCGTTGGCAGTGCCGTTGAACGTGTGATTGGCGCCGTATTGGTGACCAATCTCGTGAGACACAAAGTCGACGTAGAACGGATCGCCGATGGGCTGTGGCAAACCGGTGACGCCCTGCGCCTTGAGTCCGCCGCGACACACTGAGCCCAGGCGCGCGATGCCGCCCCCACCGGTACTGAACACGTGCCCGATATCGTAGTTACCAGAGCCGATCACCGAATCCACGCGCGACTGGTTTTGCGCCAGCATTGCGAACCCGTTGTTGTTGGTATACCCGTCAGTGACAGAGTTGAGATTAATCAGCAGATCGTTATTCGGAATCAGCTCCAGCGCAATGCCAAGCTGCTCCTGATACAAACCGGTGACCCGGTTTATCGCAGTCACGATAGCAGCTTGAGCGTTGGCCACGGTGCCGCCGTGAAACTGAGCGTACTCGCCGGTCGTGGCCACAGCCAGACGGTAAGTGCGCAGTACTGGTCCGATGGGTGTGCGCGTTGCCTCTGCCGGCGAGGCCTTTGGCTCATCGTGACCCGCTTTGTGCACGTCACACTTGTACTGTCGATCACCGGTCAGCGTGACATCGCTTTTGTGATAGCTCAGATACTCGCTACCAACAGCTTGACCGTCGAGCAGTTGATAAGGATCAATGTAGGCGGTGCCGCGCGCGCTGCGAATCATGCCGTGAAAACCGGCGGGCGTACGATCGAGCCGTACGCGTGCGGTCTTGTCGTCAAGGCCGTGACCGGCATAGGTACGGATCTGCGGAAACTTCTCGGCGAGCTCCGCCGCCATGATCGGCGCGTCGTAAATCTCGAAACGTTCGAAGCCGCCGTGCGGCATCGGCAGAGTCAGCACAACGCCAGGCCCGCCATTGGTGTGCGCGGGCGCCCGCGCCAAAATGGCCGCAACGCGTGCGTCATCAAGCGCGACAGCGCGATAGTGATTGGGTCTGATGTAGACCGTGCCTCGGGTGGCGATGCGACTCACATCCACATCTTGCCAGACGCCATCGTCCGATCGCTCCAGTGCCGCGTTGGCAACAACGCCAAGCGTGAGCAACACACCCGCAAGCATCGTCGCCAATGCTCTGTTTAAAAAAGTCATGATTGTCGTCTCCCCCTTCCTGAAAAACCGCAGTCGCAACCCGCGCTACGGAAAAACCAAACCCGTTGGTCCCGGCGCGCGAAAAAACGCGACGCGCATTCTGCCCAGATCCACAATATTAACCACGCCATCGCCGTTGAGATCCGCGGCCGGGTCCGCGCTGAAAAAACGCTGTCGCAGCAGACCAAGATCCACAATGTTTACCGTACCATCACCATCGAGATCGGCATCGCAGGCGTTACCAAAATCATCCGCATCGCCGTTGAACTGATCGACGTTGGGTGTCGTCACGCAGTTGTCGTTCACGTCGGTCACCAGATCTTCGTCAATATCGGCAATGGACCAACCAATGTCTGCCATAAAGTTAGCCGTGAGATCCACATCCCGTGTGGAGCGCAGCGACCCGCTCAGGAATGGTTCCATTAGTGCATTCGGAGACGCCGACGTATCGAAATGCGACAGGGTTGAACCCGGGCGTACGGTGTTTGGCGCGTATAGACGCGTGAAGCCCCCCGAACCAAAACCCGACTGCCACTTGCTCTGCGCGAACAGGTTGGTACGACCACCGTCAAACACCAGATTGCTCCCTGCGCGCACGGCGTCGCGTCGCTGCGCGTCGGTCATGTCGGACAGATAGAGGCCCTGGCTGCCGTCAAAGGCGAAGCGATCGAATATGGTTGGCCTGGACGAAGGCAGCGCGCCGGTGGTGACATTCACCAGACTCAAAAAACCCAGACCGTGGCCAATTTCATGCATAACGGTGTTCAGAAAATCGATGTCGTTGCCGGGTGGATTGCTGTCGAGCCCGTAGTACCAACTTCGACCGGACAAACACGCGTTGTTGTTGTCAATGTTGCGATTGAAGTTGGCGCGCAAATCCACTTCGTCGGGCTCGCGATCAGAATTTCCCAGCGTGTCTGCCAGCGCGCTGACATACCAGGTGTCCGGTTGGGCAGCGCCGCCGAAATCCGAAAATATCCCTTGCGGCGACGCCGAACCCAGGACGGCCGAGTTGGCGTCACAGGTGAGCGCGCCGAAAACCGCGCGCACGCGCACCGTTTGCGTTGCCAGCACAATGTTTGACCAAATCTGTCCGGCCAGCTCAATGGCAATTCGCCGCTGATCGCCAACCGTGGTGCCAGGGTTTCCGCCCACGGGAGTCGCTGGCGTCGGGTCGTTAAACCCAAGCCCGGCAGGCTCCGGATAAATAAACTCTACGGTCTGCGCCCACGCGGTGCCGCTCAAGCCCATCAGACAAACGCTGAGTGCGAGTGCCATCAACATGCGCTGCGTTAACGCCGCTGTGCCTGGGTATTGGCTCATGGCTTGGGCTTGGGCGCCGACGCCATGACTTCGGCTGCCGCTTCGGCACCGATAACGCATTGCGTTTGCAACGTGCCGTCCGCCTTGGTCGTAGCGACCACAATGGAGACTTGATCGGCGCCGATGCGCATCGATTCACTGCCATCCTTGTGCACCCGCAGTGGCCCGCTGCTGGGCGGCACGCCACCGGCCGCGAGCTCTGCACGCAACTGCGCCAGCAGGCGCGCCTTGATGGCCGGATCAACCTCGGGCAAGTCCGCGACGACCGTCGCGCACAGACCGGTCACGACCAGTGTCACTAGCTTTCTTATCATGATGGTACTCCGCGATTCGCGGGCACAAGAGATGGTCACGAATCTAGGGGATTATTGTTGTCGTGTTCCCCCGCTCGTCAGCTTAGCAAAATTCACCCGCCTCACAATTAACATAATGCAAATCGAAGGTGAGGCTTAGTCAACATGCCGCCACAAATACCACGAAGCCACCGTACGCCACGGTCGCCAGCGCTCTGCAAACGCCTCGAACGCATCGCCGACTGGCCGCCCATCGAGCCCATAAAGCTCGTGTGTCGCGCGCTGCAGTCCGACATCTGCGGGGGAAAAGACGTCAGCACGACGCAGGGCAAACATTAAATACATCTGCGCCGTCCACGCGCCGATGCCGGGTAACGCCATCAACCGCTCGATGACCCGTTCGTCGTCCCACTGTGCCAGCTGGCGAAAATTCAACGACCCGTCATCCGCCGCTGCGGCCAACGCGTGAAGATAATCCACCTTGCGCCACGACAAGCCAGCCGCACGCAAACGCTCGCGCGTGACCGACAACAAGCCGTCGGCACTGAGCTCGCGACTGCCACACAAATCGAGCACACGCCCGGCGATAGTCTGCGCTGCTTTGGTCGATAACTGTTGGTTGATGATCGACCAGGCCAGAATGTTGAACGGTCGCTGGCGAGCCCGATAAATCGGACACGTGCCGTTAATTCGAATCAGTTTTTGCATCGCGGGGTCGCCGCGTCGCAGCGCTGTTTGCGCCCGCGCCGTCGACTCGGCCGTCAGTCGTCGCACGGCGAGAGTCTGAACGGCAGCGGCAAGTGGTCGCGCAACGCAGTGACACTGTCGGTGCCCGTCACAATGGGCGTGTCATCATCGGCGAACTCGGCAAGAAACTGCAGACACGCACCGCACGGCACGGGCCTGGCATCACCGCCTTCCGGGCCGATAACGCACACGGCAATTCTGGCCACGTTGCGCTGGCCGGCAGCGGCCATCGCCACCAGCGCCACTCGCTCTGCGCACAGCGTGAGTCCGTAGCTCGCGTTCTCGACGTTGCACCCGGTAAACACCGACCCGTCTGTGGTTTCAACAGCGGCACCCACACGCACGCCAGAGTAGGGACTGTAGGCATTCGCGGCCGCGCGCCGGGCGCGCTCAAAAAGGGCAGAATCGTGACTCATACTCGGCGCTCCATTGCGCTGTGCTCATGATATTCTTCGCGCGCGATTGCCCGCAATCGCAGCCGTGTCAGCACTGGGCTGGCACGCTTTGCACAAGGACCAACCATGACCGACGAGGCATCTGCGGAGTCGTCCGCCAACGCTCTCGACCAGCACCCCGACTACCGCGTCGTCCGGCGCTACGCGCGACCGCTTCACTACGAGCAACCTGGCGCCGACGATAGCACGATCCGCACCGGCATCTATCTTGACACCGAGACCACCGGATTCGATGAAAACACCTGCAAGATCATCGAGCTTGCCATGGTGCGTTTTCGTTTCAGTTCTGACGGTCGGCTTTTCGATATGCCGGCTGACTTTGATGAATTCAACGATCCCGGTGCGCCCATCCCCGCCGAAATTGTCACCCTCACCGGCATCACCGATGACATGGTGGCCGGGCAAAAAATCGACCAGCAGAAAGTGAGCGACTTTTTGAGCGGCGCCGCGCTGATCGTCGCCCACAACGCTGCGTTCGATCGACGCTTCGTCGAAGCCCATCTGGAGGGCTTTGATCAACTGGCGTGGGGCTGCTCGGCCAACCAGGTGCCGTGGCGCGAAGCGGGATTTGAAAGCCGCAAGCTCGAGTACCTCGCTTACCGCCAGGGATTTTTCTACACCGGGCATCGGGCGATTACCGATTGTTTAGCCGGATTGCACGCGCTGGCGCAGCCGCTGCCAGACATCGGCGGCACCGGATTTTCGCACCTGGTCGAAAACGCGCGCGCCAAGCAGGTGCGCATCTATGCCGAACGCAGCCCGTTTGAAACCAAAGACAAACTGCGCGCGCGTGGCTATCGCTGGAACCCGGGCGACAATGGCCACCCTAAAGCCTGGTACATCGACGTTGCGGACGCCGATTCTGCGAAAGAGCTGACCTGGCTCAAGGAAAACATCTTCCACCGCGACGTCGATTTGCCCACCACTCCCATCACCCCGTTCAACCGTTTTTCAAGCCGCATCTAGGATCACTGCATGACTACATCAAGCACTGGCATTGACGCCCGCGTTACCCCGGCCGGCAGCCTCGAATTACTCTCGCAACACGAAGTCGCCAAACTCCGCGACAAGAGCATGGGTGGCCTCTACGACCTGTTTCGTCGCTGTTCGCTGGCGGTGCTCAACAGCGGCCAGGAAGTCGATGATGTCCGCGCCGTGCTCGCCGCACACGAACAATTTGAAGTCGCCGTGTTGCAGCAGGAGCGCGGCGTGAAGCTTGACCTGAGCGCGGCGCCGGGCAACGCGTTCGTCGATGGCGACATTATTAAAGGCACGCAGGAAAACCTGTTCGCTGTGATGCGCGACATCCTGTTTGTCGATCACGAAATCAAGGACACCGGCAAGTTCGATCTGGGTCGCTCCGAAGACATCACCAACGCCGTTTTTCACATCTTGCGCAACGCCGGCACGCTGCGCCCGCGCGCGCTGCTTGATCTCACCGTGTGCTGGGGTGGTCATTCGATCGGTCGCGATGAATACAACTACACCAAAAAGGTGGGCTACGAACTTGGCCTGCGCGGCTTGAACGTCGTTACCGGCTGCGGCCCTGGCGCCATGAAGGGCCCCATGAAAGGCGCCACGATTGGTCATTCCAAGCAACGCATTCGTGGCGGTCGCTACATCGGCATTACCGAGCCGAGCATCATCGCTGCCGAAGCGCCGAACCCGATCGTTAATGATCTGGTGATCATGCCCGATATCGAGAAACGCCTGGAAGCGTTCGTGCGCGCCGGGCACGGCGTCGTGGTTTTCCCGGGCGGCGCGGGTACGGCTGAAGAAGTGCTATACCTGCTCGGCATTTTGCTCAATCCCGACAACGCCGACATGCCATTTCCGTTTGTGCTCACCGCTCCGGCTGACAGCGCGGGCTACATGACCAAGCTCGATGCGTTCATTGGCAGCACGCTGGGCGACGCGGCTCGTGACAAATACCGAATCATCATCAACGACCCGGCTGAAGTCGCGCGGACCATGCGCGACGGCTTTGAGCAGGTACGGTTATTCCGGCGCCAGACCGGCGATGCGTTTTACTACAACTGGGGCTTGACCATCGCCCGCGAATTCCAGGAACCGTTCGAGCCGACGCATGAAGCCATGGCCGCGCTCAATCTGTCACGCGATCAACCGCTACACGAACTGGCCGCGAACCTGCGGCGCGCGTTCTCGGGCATCGTTGCCGGTAACGTCAAGGAAGGTGGGATTGCCGCGATCGAAGCGCACGGTCCGTTCGAACTGGCCGGGGATCGCGAGATCATGACCTTGCTCGACGAACTACTGCGTGCGTTTGTCGCACAGGGCAGAATGAAATTGGGCGGTGGAGACTATCAGCCGTGCTACAAGCTGGCGATCTGAACTCAGGCTTGTGTTTGCGGCGCGACCGGGGCACTTGCACCGCGTAGCGCAATGGCTTCCATTTGCTGGTCGTGCGCGATGGCAAGTTTCAGCAGCGGGATCGCCTCATGCGGCAGACCCTGAGCAAGACGGATACGACCCAGTCGACGCAAAAGCTCAGGCTGATACGGATGTTTCTCAAGCACGCGCTCAAGTACGCTGGACGCGCTCTCGAGCATATTCCACGCCACCAGACGGTCAGAGATATTTTTGGCACGTTCGATCTGGCGCATGGCATCGGTCCGGTTGCGTTTGATAAGAGACACCGTCAGTGTGCGTGGCAGGCGCAGCGTGGACCGTGATGACGGTCACAGAACCGCCGCCATCCCAGGTCTTATGTGAAAACCAATGTTAATTTCCGAGCGAACCGAAACCAGCTTTGAATTTTGGATAGACCGGGGCGGCACGTTTACCGACATTGTGGCGCGCACGCCCGAGGGCACATTAGTCAGCGCCAAGTACTTGTCCGTCGCGCCCGAGCGCTACGCGGACGCCGCTCTGTTCGGCATGAGCGACATGCTGCGACAACGCGGTTACAGCTCCTTGGCTGACGCGCCGGTTGCGGCGATTCGCATGGGCACGACGGTGGCCACGAACGCGTTGCTTGAGCGTGACGGCGCCACCACCGCGCTGCTCATCACTCGCGGCTTCGCCGACGCGTTATTGATCGGCGAGCAACATCGTCCCGATATCTTCGCCCTCGATATTCAACGCCCGGCATCGCTTTATCACAGCGTGATTGAAGTCGACGAGCGCGTCGATGCCGACGGCAGCGTCCTGATCAAACCTGACCTCGACGCACTGCGTGATGCTCTGGCCGATGCGCGTGCGCAGGGCGTAACCAGCGTTGCGATCGCACTACTGCACGGCTACAAGAACCCTCTCCACGAGCGTCAGTGTGCGGACACCGCCCGCGATGCCGGCTTCGACTACGTGTCGATGTCACACGATGTCGGCGCGCTGGCAAAATTGGTCGGGCGCGGCGACACGACGGTCGTCGACGCCTACCTGACGCCCGTTTTGCACCGCTACGTACGGGCGGTGGAAGTCGGTGTCGGCCCTCGGCTTGCCCCCACACTGCGCTTCATGCAAAGCAGCGGCGGCCTTACCTCAGGCGCGACGTTCCGGGGCTACAACAGCATTCTGTCGGGCCCGGCCGGCGGCGTGGTCGGCATGGCCCGCACCGCCGAGCGGGCCGGTTTTGAGCGGATCATTGGCTTTGATATGGGTGGCACATCCACCGACATCACGCTTTATGATCGGCGCTTCGCCCGTCGCATCGCCAACCACATTGCCGGCGTGCGCATCCAGACGCCGATGCTCGACGTGCACACCATCGCTGCCGGTGGCGGTTCGTGCCTGCGCTTTGCGGACGGTCGCTTGCAGGTCGGCCCGGAATCGGCAGGCGCCACGCCCGGACCGGTTGCCTATCGAAACGGCGGGCCACTGGCGGTCACCGACATTCAGGCGTGCCTGGGTCGGTTGCAGCCCGACTTCTTCCCGCCTGTGTTTGGACCATGCGGGACTCTTGCGCTCGATACGCAAGGCTCGACGGACGCGTTTGCGGCACTGTGCGCCAGTATGGAAGATGCCCGCGACCCGCCCCATCTGGCCGAGGATTTTCTGCAGGTTGCGATCGACAAGATGGCCCTGGCGGTGCGCAGTGCCTGCCTGAGTCGCGGCATTGACGTTGACGCATTTTGCCTGTCGAGTTTCGGCGGTGCCGCCGGCCAGCACGCGTGCGCCGTCGCCGCCGCGCTGGGCTTGCGGCGCATATTGATCAGCCCTTTCGCCGGTGTTTTGTCGGCGCTGGGCATGGGTCTGGCCGATCACACGGCACTGCGCCTGCGCGCGATACGCAAAGTGCTGGACGATACCCTTTGTGCCGAACTGGAATCGGATTTCGCGGAGCTTGAAGCGCAAACGCTCGACGCATTGAGCCGCAACCCCGACGCGCGTCACGAACGCCGTTGCCATCTGCGCTATCGCGGCAGCGACACGACACTGGAGGTACCCTTTGGGTCCCCCTCGCTCATGCGCGACGCTTTCGAAGCCGCCCATGCCCAGCGCTTTGGATTGTGCGACGACGCTCAAGCATTGGTCGTGGAGTCGATCAGCGTCGAAGCCATCGTAGAGGGCGCCACGCTCAATGACTTTGGCGCGCACACCGTTACCGACTCTGCCGCGCCCGCCGCTGTGCGACCGGTGTGGTTCGATCGACGGTGGCATGACACGCCCGTGTATCGAAGGGATCAACTCGGTGCTCGGCAGCGCATCGTCGGCCCGGCACTGATTGTGGATGATCACGCCACCACGGTCGTAGAGCCCACGTGGCACGCACGATTGGTCGAGGATCAGCAGCTGCTGCTAACCCGGGATAACACGAGGGCACCGGCGCGCTCAACTCAGCGGCACGACAGGGCGGATCCGGCGCGCCTCGAGCTGTACAACAATTTGTTCACCTATATCGCGGAGCAGATGGGAGCCGTTCTGCAAAAGACCGCGCGCTCGGTCAATATCAAGGAACGTCTCGATTTCTCTTGCGCGCTGTTTGACGCCGACGGAAGACTGCTCGCCAACGCCCCGCACATGCCTGTACATCTGGGCAGCATGGGAGAATCGGTGCGAGCCGTGCGCAACGCGTTTACCAAACCGGTGGACGGCGACAGCTTCGTCGTCAACGATCCGTACGCGGGCGGCACCCATTTGCCCGACATCACCGTCGTAACGCCGTTTTTTGGGCCCTCCTCCACGCCCTTGTTCTATCTCGCGGCGCGCGGCCATCACGCCGATGTGGGCGGAACTTCGCCCGGATCGATGCCTGCCGACAGCACGCAGATTGAGCATGAGGGCATCCTGCTAGCGCCGCGGCGACTAACGCTTGGCGGGAAATTTGATGAGACCGGTCTGCGCGACGCGCTGGCCGCTGGCCCTTACCCGGCCCGCGACCCCGATCAGAATATCGCAGACCTGCTGGCCCAGCTTGCCGCGAATCGTTTTGGGGCGAGCCAGCTTTCCATCATGCTCAAGGAACACGGTATTGACGAGCCCTGTGCCTATGCCCAATTCGTGCAGGACAACGCGGCGCTGGCCGTCCGCGACGTGGTGTGCTCGCTCAGCGACGGGCACTGCGCGCTGGAGATGGACGACGGTCAACGCATCGAAGTGCGCATCACCGTCAAAGGGGATCGCGCTCACGTGGATTTCAGCGGCACGTCCGCCCAGTTACCCAGCAACTTTAACGCACCAGCCGCCGTGTGCCGCGCCGCGGTGCTGTACGCTTTTCGGTGTCTGGTCGCGCGTCCCATCCCGATGAACGCCGGCTGCATGGCGCCCATTGATCTGACGATCCCCGACGGCTCTTTCCTGGCCCCCAGGCCACCCGCTGCCGTGGCCGCTGGCAACGTCGAAACCTCCATGTGCATTACCGACGCACTGTTCGGAGCGATGGGCAAGCTCGCGTCGAGCCAGGGAACGATGAACAATGTCACCTTTGGCAACGATCGGGTGCAGTACTACGAAACCCTCTGCGGTGGCGCGGGTGCGGGCGACGGCTTCGACGGCTGCTCAGCGATTCACACTCACATGACCAATTCTCGACTGACCGACCCGGAAATTCTCGAAGCGCGCTATCCGGTCCGGATCACACGATTTGAGGTGCGCCGCGGCAGTGGCGGTCGGGGTCGGTATCGGGGTGGCGACGGACTGATCCGCGAATACGAGTTTCTCGAATCCATGACGGTGTCGCTGCTTGGCAACCGCCGACGCATCGCGCCCTTTGGCGTGCACGGCGGCGGCAACGGCGCTTGTGGCGTCAACACGCTGCTGCGCGTCGATGGCGCTGCAAAAGTCCTGGGCGCCACGGCCATGGTCCAGGTCGAGTCAGGCGATCGCCTTAGAATCGAAACCCCGGGCGGTGGCGCTTACGGTCGTCAGTGATTACGCGCCGCGGCCCGTCTTCACGGGCCGGCGGTTCAGCGTTTGTCGAGCGGCACAAACTCGCGGTGAGCGGAGCCTGTGTAGAGCTGACGTGGACGCCCAATCCGCATGGCACCAGCCGATCCCGACACCATTTCCATCCAGTGCGAAATCCAGCCTACGGCACGACCGATGGCAAACATCACCGTGAACATGCTCATGGGAATTCCCAACGCCTGGTAAATAATGCCGGAGTAAAAGTCGACGTTCGGATACAGGTTGCGCTTGATGAAGTACTCATCTTTGAGCGCAATCTCTTCGAGGCGCATGGCGAGTTCCATGCGCGGATCGTCGCCGTAGCTCTCAAGCACTTCATGTGCGATTTTCTTGATGATGCGGGCGCGCGGATCGAAGTTCTTGTAGACCCGATGACCGAAGCCCATCAGTCGGAAATTGTCGTTCTTGTCTTTGGCCTTGGCGATGTATTTGTCGATGTTGGCGACAGAGCCGATTTCGTCCAGCATGTGCAGTACGGCTTCGTTGGCGCCGCCGTGCGCCGGCCCCCACAAACACGCCGTTCCTGCCGCAATGGCGCCAAACGGATTGGCACCCGACGAACCGGCCAGGCGTACCGTGGAAGTCGATGCGTTTTGTTCGTGATCCGCATGGAGCGTGAACAGCACGTCCAGGGCTTTTTCGGCCAGCGGATCCACTTCGTATTCTTCAGCCGGCACAGCAAACATCATGTACAGCAGGTTGGCGGTGTAGCTCAGATCGTTGCGCGGGTACATGAACGGCTGCCCCAGCGAGTGTTTGTAGCTCGCCGCTGCGATGGTTGGCATCTTGGCGATAATGCGATGTGCCGTGATCATGCGTTGTTCCGGATCGTTGATATCCAGCGCGTCGTGATAAAACGCGGACAGCGAACCAACCACGCCGGTCATCATTGCCATCGGATGCGCATCGTAATGGAAGCCGTCGAGGAAGCGGCGCAAGCCTTCATTGATCATCGTGTGCACACGAATGATGCCCTCGAACTCTTCTTTTTGCGTCAGCGTTGGCAGCTCGCCGTGAATCAGCAGGTAACACACTTCCAGGTAGTTACAGTTTTCGGCCAGCTGATCAATCGGGTAGCCGCGGTAAATCAGCTCGCCCTTGGCGCCGTCGAGATAGGTGATCTGGCTCTCGCAGCTCGCCGTCGAGACAAAACCCGGGTCCAGCGTGAAGTGGCCAAAAGACTTGTTCAGCGCCGCAATATCGATAACCGGATTGCCCACCGTTCCTTCTCGCACGGGCATCGTGACGGTCTCGCCGGTGCCGTTGTGAGTAATGGTTACGCTTTTGTCTGTCATAGTCTTATCGTCCTTACACCTGGTGCCATTGAACCTCGACCTCCCCCCTGTGCGGGCTGCCGGGCGGCAAGGATAGTCCTTTTTTATCCTAAAATCAGTCGCCCAATACCCCAAATGGCCCACAAACTGGGGATTTACTGCACTGCAACCCACCTGACGGGCTGGCCATACGCCGTCTATACCGGCGGTTCGCGCATAAAAAAACCGGTGCACGAGGCACCGGTCAAATCAGGGGGAGATACTAACAAGAGGAGATCTGGAGGATCAGTGGAGATGAGACCAGTGGATGACGTGAACGTCGTCCACATCCACATCAAGATTGTTGGCCAGCATGTATTTGGCTTCGTCAGCCATCATCCCGTCCGCGCGAACGCGATCGACATGAACAACACCGGTAAATTCCCCGAAGCCGGAACCGCCGAGCTCGGTCAAAACAAAATGTGCGTAGTACTTCAAATCCATGGGCGTACAATACCAGCGCCTTTCAATAACCTATGTGATCCAAAACACAAAAATTCGGTTGCCATAATCCACTCGCAATGACACTTTTTTATCATCATGAAGCGTGCGAACGGCACGACACCGGCGCAGGCCATCCCGAGAGCGCGGGACGACTCAAGGCGGTCCGCGACGCCGTGCTGACGGCGTCGCCGAAACTGGTGCAGGCCACGCCTGAGCCTGTCGCTCTGGAAACGTTGATCGCCGCGCACAGTGAGCGTCACGTTGAACGACTGTTCGCGTGTTCCCCGGCTGAGGGCCGTGTGGCCATCGATGGCGACACCACCATGATGGCGCATTCCCTGGATGCGGCCATGTTGGCGGCGGGCGCCTTGGCAGGCTCGGTTGATCAGGTGGCTACCGGACAACACGACAAAGCGTTTTGCTGCGTACGCCCACCCGGGCATCACGCCGAGCGCGAGCAGTCGATGGGTTTTTGTCTGTTCAACAACATCGCCGTCGCCGCCTATCGGGCGCTCAATGAACATGGCATGAAGCGCGTCGCGATACTTGATTTCGACGTACACCATGGCAACGGGACCGAGGATATTTTTCGTGACGATCCGCGCGTGCTGCTGTGCTCGTCGTTTCAACACCCGTTTTATCCCAACACCAACTCGCCGAACGTCGAGGGCGAGCTGGTCAACGTGCCGCTGCCCGCTGGTACCGGCAGCGACGCGTTTCGCAAGGCTATCGTCGCAACCTGGCGACCGGCGCTGGCTGAATTCCAGCCGGAATTGATATTGGTCAGTGCCGGGTTTGACGCTCACGTGGACGACCCGTTGGCAGGCCTGAACTTGCGCGACGACGACTACGCCTGGCTCGGCATGCACATCGGCGAGTGGGCCGCTGATTTGTGCGACGGCCGGGTTATTGCCGGTTTAGAGGGCGGCTACAATCTCGCAGCACTGGGGCGCAGTGCTGCGATGTTTACCCACGCCTTGGGGCGCTGATTGCGTTTTTAGCCGCGACCGACTTGTTCTACTTGCCCATAATTGTATCGACAGAACCCACCGCCAGCGGGTGGTAGCCAGGCCGCGCCTGTGCATAGACCCGTTTGGCGAACGCCATACCTTTGTCGGTTTGTACCAGCATGGCGTACAGCGGCACGATCAGTTTGCGTCGTCCAATGCCGATCAGGTAATCCTCCATCGGCACGAACGCCGGCGCGTAATCATGGCGGATCGACTGCAAAAACCAGCTGTGCGCGATTTCGTTGTTGCGACTCGCCGTCAGATCAAACGCCGCGTCGAGCTCGCTCATGCGTGAGGGCGCCATCTCTTTGGGCAGGTTATTGAGAAAATACAGCCACTCGTGAACGCTCCACGCTTCACTGTTGGCGTCGGCGAGCGTCTTTTTGCCGCCGAGCCAGTCCGCGGTGAACCCGGCGATCACGTTGAACGCATCGGAATGCGGTCGCGGCCGATCTTCGGGCAAACCGGGCTCAAAAATCCATTCGTTCACTTCGGCCTGCGTCACAATACCGGGCGAGGCGCTGATAAGCTCCTTGTCCAGAAAGACCACGAACTCTTCGGTCGTAATGCTCTTGAACGCAAACTCGTCGAAATAGCGGCGCAGGAACTGGTCAAAGCGATCTCGCCCATAGCGTGATTCCAGCCACGTCAGGAACAGCTGGCCTTTCGTATACGGCACGCCGGTAAAGACATCGTCAGCGTCACGGCCCCTGAGGTCGATGGCGAGTATCTGATCGCCGGGCGGCATTTCCGCCATTCCGGCCTCCAAACCCTGGACGTCGAGGAAATACTCCATCTGCGCGCGACGCTCGCCGTACACCGAGTGCATGATGCGATCGGTCAGGAACGACGTGAAACCTTCGTTCAGCCACAAATCGCGCCACGTGGCGTTGGTCACAAGGTTACCCGACCAGGAGTGAGCGAGTTCGTGCGCGATTAGCGCAACCAGGCTCTTGTCGCCCGCAATCACCGTCGGCGTGATAAACGACAGGCGCGGATTTTCCATGCCGCCGAACGGGAAGCTGGGCGGCAGAATCAACAGATCGTAGCGGCCCCAGCGATAGGGGCCGTAGAGGTCTTCGCTGATCTCGAGCATGAGTTCTGTATCCGCGAACTCGGCGGCGGACGCGTCAAGCAACACCGGCTCGGCGTAGATTGCCGTGCGCTCGCTCATGGCCTTGAAGTGCAAATCGCCAACGCCCAGCGCAATCAGATACGCCGGAATCGCCTGCGGCATTTCGAAATCGTATTCGCCATCGCGCTCTGCCTCGGGATCATTGAAAGCACTCATGACCGCGCGCAGATCTTGCGGCGTGCGAATCGTCGCGGTGTAAGTCATGCGCACGGCCGGCGTGTCCTGAATGGGAATCCAGCTGCGGGCGTGAATCGCCTGAGATTGCGAGAACAAAAACGGATGCGCTTTGCCCGCCGTTTGCGCCGGGGTCAGCCACTGCAATCCGCTGGCTTTGGGCGACGTGGAGTACGCCACCACGAGCCGCGCCGTGCTCTCGGAACGCGGCGGCAGCTCGATGCTCAACGCGCTGCCAAGATTCGGGTCTGCCGGCGCAAGCTCATAGTCGACCGGCATCAGTTGCGTGCCGACGTAGGCTTTGACGCTGTCAATGTTCAGATCGCGGGTATCGAGCACGACGCGCGTGGCGCCCGGCTCGAGCGCGACGCGCATTAACGCCGTGCCTCTGAGCTGGCGACTGTCGAAATCTACATCCAGATCCAGATGCACGTGTTCGACGCGCGCCTCGTGCGCATTGGCGAACGAGTGGTAGTCGCGACCGGCCTCAATCGACGTCGCCGCTGTCGGCGTATCCACCGTCGTCGCACAACCGGTCAAGATCAGTAGCGCGAGCGCGCTAGCCGTCATCCACGCGCGGCGCACTACCAGATCTCCGTGCGTTGATCGGGCTCGCGATACAAGCCGTCGCCAGGCTCGACGTCAAACGCCTCGTAAAACGTAGGCATGTTCGACACAATGCCGTTGACCCGGTACTCACTTGGCGAATGCGGATCGGTCACCAGACGACGACGCAGCTCATCGTCACGATACAGCCGGCGCCAGATCTGACCCCAACCCATGTAAAACCGTTGGTCTCCGGTGTAACCCTGAATCACCGGTGCTTCCTTGCCGTTCAGTGACAGTTGATAGGCCTTGTAAGCCATCGCCAGCCCGGCCAGATCGCCGATGTTCTCACCGAGGGTGAACTCGCCTTTTACGTTCATGCCATCGATTGGCGAATACTGGTCGTATTGAGCGACAAGCCCGTCGGCACGGGACTTGAACTGAACGGCATCACTTTCGGTCCACCAGTCGCGCAAATTGCCGTCGCCGTCTGACTTGCGGCCCTGATCATCAAAGCCGTGGCTGAATTCGTGACCAATCACCGCCACAATGGCGCCGTAGTTCACGGCGTCGTCCGCGTTCAGATCGAAAAACGGCGGTTGCAAAATCGCGGCGGGGAACACGATTTCGTTCATCGCGGGGTTGTAGTAAGCGTTCACCGTCTGGGGCGTCATGAACCACTCGTCGCGATCAATCGGTCGGCCGAGTTTGCCAATCATGCGGTTGTACTCAAGTTCGCGGGAATTCATGACGTTCCTGAGCAACGTGTCGGGACGCACTTTGAGGCGCGAATAATCTTTCCACTTATCGGGATAGCCAATCTTCGGCGTGAATTTGTCCAGCTTGGCGTGCGCCTCCAGCTTAGTGGCCGGGCTCATCCACTCCAGATCGTCGATCGCCAGACCAAACGCGCGGCGCAGGTTCTCAACCAGCTTTTCCATGCGGGCTTTGGCTTCGGGCTTGAAATTTTGCTCGACGTAAAGCTTGCCGACCACTTCGCCCAGCGCGCGCTCGACTGCGCTTACGCCACGGCGCCAGCGCGGCCGCATTTCTTCCACACCGCTCAACGTGCGGCGGTAGAAGTCGAAATCTTCGTCGACGTAGGTTTTGCTCAGGTACGGAGCACTGGCGCTCAGTGCGTTCCAGTACAAATAGCCGCGCCAGTGATTGAGCGGCGTTTCCTGAATCACTTTGACCATGTTCTGGAAGTAGTCGGGCTGACGGATGATGATTTCGTTTTCACCCTTGATGCCCGCCGCACCGAGCACGGCGCCCCAGTCGAGCCCCGGCGTCAGCGCATTCGCTTCGGCGATCGTGTACTTGTTATACACCGCATTGCGATCGCGATTGCGCACCCGCTCCCACTGGTAGCCGGCCAGCCGGGTTTCGATATCCATGATTTGCTGTGCCCGATCGGCCGTGTTGTCCACGGCGGCCAGGCTGAGCAGCTTGCGGATGTGCTCGATGTAAGCCGCGCGCTGCGCTACAAACTTCTCGCCCTCGTTCTCGTAGTAGTCCTTGTCGGGCAAGCCCAAACCCGACTGCGTCAGGTACGCCAGATAACGGGTCGATTCTTTCGCATCCTGGTTAACGAACAGCGTAAACGGGCTGCCACCACCGGTTTTCTGTGCGTGCCCGAAATACAGCAATAGATCTTCGACCGACTCGATCGAGTCGATGCGAGCGATCTCATCGTTAAGTGGCGTCAGGCCAACGCGATCGATGGCCGCTTCGTCCATGAAACTCTTGAAGAAATCGCCAACTTTTTGCGTGTCGCTGCCGTCCAGAGACGGCGTGTCGGCCGCCGTCTCGATAATCGTGCGCAACTGCTCGCGCGCCGCGTCCGCCAACACCGAGAACGAGCCGTAGTTCGATTCATCGCCGGGAATTTCGGTACGGGCCAGCCAGCCGCCGTTCACGTAACGATAAAAATCGTCCTGTGGCCGTACGCTCGTGTCCAGATTCGCTGGATCGAAACCCAGAGCCTTCGTCGCCGAATACGCTTTCATCGCGCCATCGGATTGACTATCGGTTTGATTTACCGCGCAAGCGGTTGCCAGCGTGGCGGTGACCGCCGCGATCATCGTCCATCTCATCTGCACACTTCCCCAATCATTTTTAGCGGAGCCGAAGAATAGCAAAAACGCCGCGTTCCGGTGGGAAGGCAGCGCCATGACATCCATATTTGAAGCGACAGGCGAGAAAAAGTTCGAATTGATCGAACGGCAGTGTGCTAGCTCGCGGGAGACCCTGATTCCTTAATGTAGCGCAGCTGGTAGGATCCAATCGTGATGATGTCGCCCGAATCGAGGCTGTATTTCTTGATCCGCTTACGGTTGACGAAGGTGCCGTTCATGCTGTCGAGATCGAGCACATAGTCGTCTTTGAGCACGGTAAAGATCTGAGCGTGGTGTCGGCTCGCGTTCTTGCAGTCCAGCCGAATATCGCAGTCGTGCTTGCGGCCGATGGTGATGCGGCGCTTGTTCAGGCTGTACTCCGCCACCTGCTCACCGTCTTTGGTGACCAGAAGCTTGGCAGCCTGAGCTTCGTGCAGTGTACGGAGGGTGGGCGTGGGCATGTGAACCTGTTCAAACACGTTAAGTTAAAGCCAACAATCGCAAGTGGCGGCGTATATCGCTGGAAGGCGCGCTTTACATCGTGTCAAGAAAACATGTCGCTGCCAAGACACCCAAGTCTCAAAAGCGAAGATTCGCGGACACCGCTCAAGCGTTACTGTCAGGCGAAACGTTAGCAGACCGACGTAAACGATAAGGAGACGCCAGTCTCATTTGACCATGAGTCTGCAGCCGCCGTTTTGGGCCAGATAACCCTCGACACCGCGGCTCATCAACGTTTGTGCAGCGCAAGACGCGCAATCATGACAATCGTCAGTGCCCTGACATGACACTCTCAACTTATAGTGCACCCACGGCTCACGCATGATTTGTCACGTGGATCATTACCGGAGACATACACATGAAACTTTCGACATTCCTAGGCACCGCGCTGCTTTCCCTGTGCGCGATTGGCGCCAATGCGCTGAGTGTGGCCACCATTGAGCACGCGAGCATTCGCAACGACCTCGATAGCCTGATCGCCTTACGCAGCGAAGTCGACGCCAGTCAGACGCCCTACGCGGCCGCTTTCCTCGAATTTCGCATCGGCGTTGCGGCCAACGCGCATCAGGACGGCAAAACCGCCAAAAAGAGCCTCAAGGCCAGCGCCAAAATCCTCGAGCAGTCCCTCGATAACAACCCGGATTCAGTCGCGACCCTGACTCTGTTGTCCAATGTTTACGGCATGACCATTGGCGTCAGCCCCATGAAAGCGATGTTTTTGGGCCCCAAGTCTCAGCGCATGATCGAACGTGCGCTGGAAATGGACCCCAGCAACAGCCAGGCGCTGCTGGTTAGCGGCATTTCAAGCTACAACACGCCCGGCATGTTCGGCGGCAGCAAAAGCGACGCGTTAGCCACCCTCGACGCGGCAATCAAGGCGTTTGACGCCGACGCACAGTCCGAATGGGGCGCTGCCGAAGCCTGGGTATGGCGTGCTTTGACGCTGGATGAAATGGGTCGCCGCGACGACGCCATCGCGGATCTGAACACCGTTCTGGAGCGCGAGCCCGACTACGCGTGGGCACGGTTCATTTTGCACAACATGACGGCACAGCGTTAAGCCAATTGAAATGCCGCCCGGAGCCTGGCTTCGGGCGGCTCGCCCTGACTTTGAGTATGCTTGACCTATGAGTTTCGATCACAGCCTGGACAACCTGGCAGCAAAACCCGCCGCGCCCCGGGTCGCGTGGTGGCGCCGCATGTTTGCCACGCCGGAGAGGCTTGGCTACCTGCCGCACGTGTGGCTGCTGTTCACCAGTTTTTTCATCGTGCAAATGGTCGGCATGCCCAAGGATCAGCCGCCCTTCTGGATATGCGTACTGGCGCTGGTGATCTTTGTGCCGACCTACTACGCCGCCTACCGCCGCGAAGGGCACGCGATTTTCGGACCCTTGACGATCATTGCGCTGCTCGGCGCCGTGCTCGGACCCATCAACCTGGGGTCGACCGTCTTTTTCCATTTCGCGGCTTACTTGAGCGGCATGGCCACCGGCGCACGTAACGCACTCCTGCTGGTTTTCGGCATGTGCGCGTGGATGCTGTTGGTCGCCTGGATTTTTGGCCTGCCCTCTTATTATTACATCCCCGGCATCATCGTCTGCCTGGGTTTGGTCGGCATCAGCATTCACGAGCGCCAGACCCAGCTGGCCGACTCGGCGCTGCGCCGGTCGCAGGAAGAAGTGCATCATTTGGCACAGCTGGCCGAACGCGAACGCATCGCGCGCGACTTGCACGACGTGGTCGGACACACCCTCTCCATGATCACATTGAAAGCGGAGCTGGCGAGCAAACTTCTGACCACCGATCCCGAACGCGGTGCCGCTGAATTGCGTGAAATCGCCCAAACCTCGCGGGAGGCGTTGGCCAGCGTCCGTGAAACGGTCAGCGGCTATCGCAAAATCGGTCTCGCGGAACAAATCCGCGAAGCCCATCGCGCGCTTGCCAGTGCCAACGTCACGCTGGACACCCAGATTGACGACGCGCCGCTCAAGCCACGTCATGAGTCAATGCTGGCCCTGCTCGTGCGCGAGGCGGTCACCAACGTGATCCGCCACGCCGCCGCGAGTCACTGCCAAATCACCCTCGCTCGTGACGCCCAACAGCTTGTGCTGACGGTCGCCGATAACGGCCAGGGGTTTGGCGGCGGCGAAGGCCAGGGATTGACCGGCATGCGCGAGCGACTGGCGGCCTTAAGCGGGCAGCTGACCATCGAATCGCAGCAGGGCACACGATTGACCGCCCGTGTCCCGCTCGTCGTCACCACATGACGACACTGCGCATCGTACTGGTCGAAGATCAAACCATGGTTCTGGGCGCTCTGGCCGCCCTCCTCGATCTCGAACCCGACTTCCAGGTCGTCGGCACAGCAAGCGACGGCAAAGCTGCTATCGAGCTACTCGACACCCTGTCACCCGACATCCTGGTCACCGACATCGAAATGCCGGTGATGGGCGGACTGGATTTGGCGCTGGCCCTGCGCGACCGACCCGAAGCCCCCAAAGTCGTCATTCTGACCACCTTTGCCCGGGCCGGCTATCTGCGCCGGGCACTCGATGCTGGCGTGCGCGGCTATTTGCTCAAAGATGCACCGTCGGAGCAACTCGCCGTAGCGCTGCGTCAAGTCGCCGCTGGCAAGCGCGTCGTAGACCCGGAGCTGGCCATGGAGTCTCTGGATGCGCGCGACCCGTTAACCGAGCGCGAACGCCAGGCCCTGCGGGCGGCGGCTGAAGGAAAATCCACGCAGCAAATTGCCGCTGCCCTGTTCCTGAGCGACGGCACCGTACGCAATTACTTGTCGGAGGCGATCAGCAAACTCAATGCCAGCAACCGCATCGACGCGGCGCGCATCGCACGGCAGAAAGGCTGGCTGTAACCGACCAGGCTAGTTTAATCGGCCTCGGCTGGCGTCAGATATTCGATCCGCCAGATGCGACCTTTACGCGAATCGCTGATGTAAAGATGACCTTCCGGAGATTCCGCAATTCCGGTCGGACGATAGCGGGCATCACCGGGACTGCGCACATAGTCGGTATGCGCAAAACCATCCGCAAACACTTCAAAGCCGCTCTCGTCAGGCGCGACGACTGCGCCGTTGCGCATTGGCACAAACGCCACGTTGTACCCACGCTGCGCCTCCGGTGCCCGATTCCAGGACCCGTGAAAGGCGACAAACGCGCCGTGTCGATAGCGCGCCGGAAAATGGCGACCGCGGTAAAAGTGTAAATCGTTCGGCGCCCAGTGCGCCGGAAACGCCACCAGCGGATCCTTGAACTCTGCGCATCGACCTACCGTCTCGCCGTCGCCACCGTACTCCGGCCCCAGCAATTTTTGTCGCTTGAAAGGATCGTAGTAGCAATAGGGCCAGCCAAAATCATCCCCGCGTTCAACGTCGAAAAATTCTTCGGCGGGCAGTTCAATACGCTGCGCCTGCGAGAACGTTTTTGGCCACAATTCTGAAAGCTGATCGCGCCCGTGTTGCACCACATAGAGTTTGCCAAACGCCGGATGCCAATCCTGAGCGATCGCATTGCGAATGCCCGTGGCGTAGCGCTCACCGTCGCTGTAGGCATCCTGACCCACGCGGTCGGCATCGAATCGCCACACGCCGCCATGCTGTTCCAGTTCGGGGCACGGATCCTGCCCCGCCACACCCGGAGTGCGCTGCGGCTTCTGACAAGCATTCGACGGCACACCGATGTTGGTCAGCAAACCACCCTTGTTATCAAACACCACGGTCTTGGAGGCGTGGGCGCCCTGCGCGTTGAATCCCCCGACGATCAGTTCTTCATCGTCCAAAGGCACCAGAGCATTGCCGTCGAACGGATAGCGCACAATGCTCAGTGGCGATGCCAGATACAGATGCCCGTCAGTCACCGCGATCCCCGTGCCCCCGCGGCGACCGAACCGGGCCGTCTCATCGGCAACCCCGTCTCCCGTGCTATCGCGCAGCGCAACGACCACGCCCTTCTCGCCGCGCAGTGACACATACACATCGCCATTATCACGCACCGCGATGTGCCGTGCGCTGCCAATGTCATCAGCGAATACGGTGGCACAAAACCCGGGCGGCAGATTCAGTTCATCCGGGGTCGCGCAGGCGCCGGGGCTGGCGTTTACTGGTGCCGACGCAACGCGGCCGTCTTGCTGAGCGCAGCTGGCGAGCAGCAGGGCCGTCAGCATCAGCAGGCATCTTGATTTGGTCATCCCAGGTCTCCCGTCGAACGTTGGCGAATCAGTGCGATGATACTTGAGACTCGACTGGGGTTGCTGCTTGATTTGGCACTCGGGCTTGGGCGCATATGGCGTGAAATTCGTAAGGGCGGTCTCGATTGGGCCGGTGTCGCCGGCGCTGCGTGTCCGTTATGGAATGGCTCCCAAGCGGTCCGCGGAATTTCCATAACCGACACGCAGCGCCGACGAAACCTCAAATCGCCGCCACTCCCAGTCCACTCTTATTTTGTGAGTCGAAGAACAACATCAGCCAGTGGTGTAGAACCCATCGGCTGAAAAAACCGTTTAGGGAAATTCCGCGGACCGCTTGGGAGCCATTCCCTAAACGGCTTTTTCAGCCGATGGGCTCGGCCCGGGTTTCCTGCGGATTGCTGCGAAAACGAATCTGCCATGAGAATTCCCAATTGGTTACCTCAAGATTCAGGTAGCGAAAAGTGACGCGCGAACACCGTCTCGATTGGGCCGGCCTCGCCGGCGCTGCGTGTCCGGTATGGAATGGCTCCCGAGCGGTCGGCGGAATTTCCATAACGGACACGCAGCGCCGACGAAACCTCAAATCGCCGCCACTCCCAGTCCACTCTGATTTTGTGGGTCGAAGAACAACATCAGCGAGTGGTGTAGAGCCCATCGGCTGAAAAAACCGTTTAGGGAAATTCCGCGGACCGCTTGGGAGCCATTCCCTAAACGGCTTTTTCAGCCGATGGGCTCGGCCGGGGTCCTACGACCTGACGGAGCCCAATCATCCGCAACGCGCAAACCTAGCAGGCCGCCAGCTTCGCAATTTTGGGCATCCGGTAGAACCGACGAAGCTGCGGTACAACACGTCGCCCGCTGGAACGTCGCCGTGCAATATGGTGACAGTAGCGTCTGGCCGAGCGGTTAGCGCAGGCATAGCGTTCGAGTTCGGCGCGCGTCAACGCGTCGGCAAAGCGCACGCCCGCAAAGAGCCGATGCCACAGCGCGCGCAGTGGGGGGCGACGGCTCTGTCGACCGAGCAGTAAACTGGCCACCACGTATTTGTCGACTTCCGCCTGCAGCTCCAACTCGAGCAGCGTCACTTTCTTATCAACAGCCGCATTGCAAGCCACGTAGACAAAGTGACTGACGCCTTCGAGAACGGTGCAGAAATCGTTGAAATTGTGCTCCGCGAGATGCTGGAACGGGTTGCTCGCGTGGAGTCGTTGCAGCGCATCGGGGTCGATGAACAGCGACATGGCCACAACGTCATCGCGTTGCGCAACCAGAAGCTTCTCGACGTTGGGTCGACCGTAGCGATCCAGCCGCTCTGCGACACGTGCATCGCTGATGACGAAGTCGTCGACACAGGACGGTGTGCTCAGATCGTAAACCGTTTCAATCGTTGACTGCATCGCCGCGGTAAGCGACGCGGGCGCGTTCACTGCAGGCGATCCTGCCGGGCTGAAGGGATTGGAATCACCCCCAGCTCTCGCAACTTGGTTGCCGCACGTGGACTGCCCGTGCGCAACCACACGTCGTAAAGGCGCAAGATGTCCTTGTCAGAATTTTGGTAACCGCTGTCTGCGATTTCGTTGAGCGCATCGACGAACGGCAGAAACTTGCGCGCCAACTCGTCAAAAATATCGCAAAACACCACCGGCCGAGAGGAGGAGCGCATCGAATTCGACAGCGTCCCGTAGGCGTTGCCGCCCATCGCGATGTAGTAGTCAACGTCAATGGGTTTGCGGGCGAAGCTGCGCGCGAAAAAGCCTGCCACGAACAACGCAACATCGCCCAGACGCTGGAAACGCTGATCCCGTTCGGCGTCAGTCTTGGACGCGAGGGCATCGTCGAGCATTAGCGCCAGTGGTTTGATGGCGACGCCGTCATCCGTCGTCTCGTAAAATCGCTCGGACCGCGAAAACAGCGTCAGCATATTGACGACGTAATGCGACGTGTGTGCGCCCGCCTCGATGTTCTGGCTACGCAGAGCATCGTCGAGCGAATCGCGAAAGTACTCGCGCAGATTATTCACGGCGATCAGTTTGCGTTGATCGTTTGAATTAGCTGAACCTGTTAACGCCATAGACTTCCTCCGTGCTACCAGTACTAACACACTGACTGCGCATTTCCGTTAAGTCGCTCACACTCCCAAACCGTAGCGTGAACACGGCCATGGCGACAGTTGCTGACATAACGCGTGACGCTACTGCCACACCCTGTGTTTGCCCCACCAAAATATCATCGCGACGCAGCATGTGAAACGGTTGCACATGATGCGGTTGCCGGTTAATTTTGATCGGATGGATTACGAACAAGACGAGCGTTCGCAGGGCGCACAAAATCTGGTGGTGGCGAGCGAAGTGCTGCCGGCCAGCATTCACATTCTGCCGCAGGAAAGCCGTCCGTTTTTTCCAGGTCAGGCTATTCCCTTGATCACCAGCGAGCGCTGGGCGGCAACGATCGAAGCGGCCGATGCGACCGATCAGAAAATACTTGGACTGGTTTTGGCCCGCGGCGAGCTTGACGAACAAGTCTCACGCCACGACCTGCACGTGGTCGGCACTGCCTGTCGTATTCACAAGGTACAACGGGTCGATGATCAGATTCAGGTGTTGCTCGAGGGCTTGCAGCGCTTTCGTGTCGTTGAGTGGCTGAAACCAAAGCCAACGTTCCTCGCGAACGTCAGTTACCATCTCGAGACGCGCTATCAAAACGTCGGAGAGGTGAAAGCGTACGCCGTCGCGATCATCAACACGATCAAGGAACTGCTGCCACTCAATCCGATCTACGCCGAAGAGTTTCGCGCCGTCCTGAATCACTTTAATCCCAATGAGCCGTCGCAACTGGCGGATTTTGCCGCTGCGCTAACCACGTCCACCAAAGACGAGCTACAGGAAATTCTCGAGACCACACGCATCCGAACGCGGCTCGAGAAAGTGCTTCGCCTGGTGCACAAAGAGCTTGAAGTCGCGCGCAGTCAGGACAAGATTCGCCGCACGGTCGAAGAAAAAGTCACCGAACGGCAGCGCGAAGCGATTTTGCGCGAGCAACTCAAAGCGATTCAGCAAGAGCTCGGCCTGTCCAAAGACGACCGTACCGCGGAACTCGAAGAATTCAACGGCCGGCTGGCCGCACTCACTGTGCCCGAGGGCGCTCAAAAACGCCTCGACGATGAGCTGAAAAAACTGAGCGTGCTCGAGACGGGCTCGCCGGAATACGCAGTGACGCGCAACTACCTCGACTGGCTGACGTCACTGCCGTGGGGTGTGCACAGCGAAGACCAATTCGATCTCAAGCACGCGCGCAAAGTGCTCGATGACGGCCACGACGCACTGCAGGACGTCAAACAACGGATCATCGAATTTCTCGGCGTCGGCATCATGAAGGGCGAGATTTCGGGTTCGATCATTCTTTTTGTCGGGCCACCCGGCGTTGGCAAGACGTCGCTGGGACGGTCCATCGCCGACGCGCTCGGCCGCAAGTTCTATCGTTTCTCGGTCGGCGGCATGCGCGACGAAGCCGAGATCAAAGGGCATCGCCGTACTTACATCGGTGCGATGCCGGGCAAGATTGTGCAGGCACTCAAAGAATGCGGCACGGCCAACCCCGTCATCATGCTCGACGAAATTGACAAGATTGGAGCGTCGTTCCGCGGCGACCCGGCATCGGCACTACTCGAAGTGCTCGACCCCGAACAGAACGACAAATTTCTCGACCACTATCTCGACGTACGCACCGACTTATCCAAAGTGCTGTTTGTCTGCACGGCCAATCAGCTCGATACGATTCCGGGCCCGCTGCTCGATCGCATGGAAACGATCCGCCTCAGCGGTTATCTGACGTCGGAGAAAATGGGTATTGCGCGTCATCATCTGCTGCCGCGCGAGCTGCGTCGGGCTGGGTTAACGACGGCGCAGTTAAAAGTGAACGACAGCGGTTTGCGTCGGGTCATCGAAAACTACGCGCGCGAAGCGGGCGTACGGCGATTGCAAAAACGGCTGGGCACCATCGCGCGCAAAGCGGTCATCGAGATTCTCGAAGGTGCCAAAACGCCGATCCGTGTCGGGGCAAAATCGGTTGAGAAATACCTCGGCCTGCCGACGTATCAGCGCGAACGCCGGCTCGAAGGCGTGGGTGTCGTGACCGGCCTTGCCTGGACGCCCATGGGCGGGGCGACGCTGTCCATCGAAGCGACGCGTTCACATCAACTGAGCCGCGGGCTGAAACTCACCGGACAGCTTGGCGACGTCATGCGCGAATCGGCCGACATTGCCTACAGCTACGTGATGGGGCGCACCAGTCGCTTTGATATTGCTGACGACTATTTCGACAAGTCGTTTATTCACCTGCACGTGCCCGCTGGCGCAACGCCCAAGGACGGACCAAGCGCCGGCGTGACCATGGCGACGGCGCTGATCTCACTGGCGCGCAATCGCCGCCTCCGACGTCACGTTGCCATGACCGGCGAGCTCACCCTGACCGGACACGTACTGCCCGTGGGAGGCATCCGTGAAAAAGTGATTGCCGCAAAACGCAACGGCGTGCGCACGGTGGTGCTGCCCGACGACAACCGTCGGGACTACGAGCTCTTGCTAGAACACATCCGCGCCGACCTCAACGTGTTTTTCGTCACCCGCTACGACCAGGTGTTTGATCTGGTTTTTGAAGGCTAAAAAAAACCCCGCAATCAAGCGGGGTTTTTTCGAAGCGCTAGGCAGCTAGTCGGACCACACGTCGTCGTCGCAGCAAGCCCCACGCGGCCATCAATACCAGCAGCGCTGGCACTGGATAAGCCATGGCGTAAATCAGCGGCGTCAGTGCGAAGCGCGTCGCGGTTCGAGCACCCTCATGACGCGCAATGTAATCGGCAATCATCGGCGAGTTCGCGTAGTAGAACTTCACCAGCGAACGACCGGCGTTGTTGCGCATCAGTACGTTGTCACGGAAATCGCGCAGCACCTTGACGTTTGGATCCAGGTAGCTGCCAAACGCGGCCGTGGCGATAAAGCACGCGCCGTTACTGCCTTGATCAGACGTAGCGAACGCTGGCGGAATGTTGGTCTGCGAGCCCGCCGGTGGTGGTGGTGGCGGTGGTGGCTCAGCAGCCGTCGCCATGATCGGCACGATGGTCACCATTTGCGTGGCACCACGGCTAAACTGACGGGTTACCACACTATCGGTCGTAATCTGGACTTCTGCCGTCTTCGTACCCGGGGAAGTCGGCGTGAAAATCACGTTAATGGTGCAGTCATCGTTCCGATCTACCGGCGTGGCGCTACAGTCTTCATCTAGAGAAAACTCCGCCGCGTCCGGCCCCCCGAGCATGACCGACACGACCATAAGTGGATCGGTACCGGTATTGGTAATTGAGAGTTCTGTGGTGCCGCTGTTGCCAACGGTCACCGGCGCCGTAGAACTGCCAACCTCAAGCTCAGGCACGGAGAAATCCGGGCGACTGCCTGCGAACACGAACCCGGTCAGCATCACCGTTTGTTCAGGTTCGTCGACGTCATTCGACGTCACGGTCACAATCGCCGATTTATCTCCCGCAGTTGCCGGCGCGAACGTCACCTCGACGTTGCACACGTCCATTGACGCCAGTGCGTTGGCGGTACAGTCCTCGTCAGTGATCGCGAACTGTGCCGCCCCGTCGCCCGACAGAGCAATGGACGCTACGGTGACATCACTTGAGCCGGAGCTGATGACCATAAACGACGCTGTGGCAGACTGATCGAGCTCGATGGGCGCTTCGGCGCTGCCAATGGAGAGAGTCGTTTCCGCTAGTGTGAGCTGCGGTCCGGAGACACCGGTCCCGCTCAAATCAATATCAACCGTCGGCTCGACGGTCGCGTTGGACGTCACGGTCAGCGTCGCTTCACGGGCACCAACGTCAGCCGGTGCGAACATAACAGTAAACTCGCAGGCGTCGCCGTCCATGATCGTCGCAAGACACTCTTCCGTCCTGGAAAAATCGCCCGCGTTGGAACCACTGATGCTCAGTTCACTCACTTCTAGCGGTGCACTGCCATTGCTTGAGATCGTGAGGGTGCTGGCACCCACTTCCGACACAACCACCTCGCCCAAGTCCACATCCCGCAACGACACCAAAATTGAGGGCTCAGGGGCCTGCGAAGCACTGCCAGTAAGCATCCCGGTAAAGTTGGGATCATCCAGATCGTTTGAGGCCACACTGTAGGTCGCCTCGAATACGCCTTCGACGTCCGGGGCAAACTCAAACATTAGATCGCAGGTTTCCATCGGCGCTAGCGTCACGCCCGAGCACACCTCGTTTGCCAGCGAAAATCGCGACGTCGCCGGCGGCGGCGTCACGCTATCGATGACCAAATCGGCTCCACCGACATTGGACACGGTGGCACTCAGCACGTCTGTCTGATCAGTTAGAAGCTGGTCAAATTCAACAATCACGGGATCAATACTTATCTCAGGCAGCGCGACGGTCCCAGTAAGCTCAACGGTTACGCTCGGCTCGTCGAGATCATCCGACTCAACCGCAAAACTCCCCATCGCATCCGCGACGTCTGTTGGCGTGAACGTAACCGTAATAACGCAGGTTCCGCCGCTCGCGACGGCAGCCGTCGTGCACGCTGCATCATCAACTGAAAATGGTGCCGCCGGCGCAGTAACGTTGGAGATGTTCAGCGAAACGGGTCCGTCGTTTGTCACCGTCACGGGCAAGTCGGCCGAATCGCCCACCGGCACGTCTTCAAACTCGACCAGCAGCGTGTCCAGTTCGATCTCGGGCGCAATACCGTTTGCCGTCAGTGCGACTGGCACACTCATCGGGTCATTGTTCGGGTCGGTAATGGCGAATTCGCCGGTGACCATGTCGTCTGTGGTCGGCGAGTAGGTCACGGTCACGATGCATGTAGCCCCAGGATCCAATACGTTGCCGGTGCACGCGTCGTCACCCGCCTCAATCGAAAACGGCTCGGCGAGCGCCGTAGTATCGACCGTTGGGCGACCGGCACCGTCACCGTTGTTGCTGACAGTCACATCGGCCGTGCTTGAAGTATTGATTTGTGTGTCAGGGAACGTGCCAACGGAAACCGCCAGGTCGGGCGGCGCCGGTACAAACGCACCGCTGATTCGAGTAAACGTGATGACACCGAGGATCGTGCCCTCAGCGCTCGAGTCGCTCAGATCGAATGTGACCTCACCCTGATTATTGCTGAACGGCGCCGCGGTGAAAACGAACTGCACCGTGCCGCTTTCAAAATTGCCGTCGGCCCCAACAATGCCGGAACCTGAAACGGTAGCAACCCGGGAATCGAGTGGTAGCGGGTTGGTCGTATTGGGATTACACAACTCGCCATCGGCTTGGCCTGTACACACCGGGTCGGGCGCAAAAACCGGATCCTCGGGGGGAGCGCTGGCGTTTTCGATCGAGAACAAGAACGGCACACCGTCGGTCGTTGAAAATGAAAACGAACCGTCTGGCTGAACTGGCACATCGATTTCGCCGGTCACGATGGAGTTGGTCGTGTTGGCCGCGCCACCGGTTGAACCGCCGAGCGCCGCGAACGAATCGCAAGTTCCCAGGCAGAAGAAGATTTCTCCTTCGAATAAAAAAACGTCGGCGTGCGACTGTGGCGCTGGCCACATCGCCGCGCTCAACAAAATGACGAACGCGGCAAGCCGAGCGCGCACAAATCCGGTCATGGTCTATCCCCTGTCGATGAAACCTAATTAATTGGGTCGAGCATCCTCCAACTCACCGCGTGCTGCCGCAGAGCCTTCCGCAAATGTCATCGTCCCTGACGAACATCCGCAACTCACCTCGCATCGTCACTGACAATGCGCAGCCATCGCTACCTTCACGCGGTAACAACCTAGGCGTGAGCGATGCGCGCAACTCGAGGGCGAAGGCCCTTTTTGTCGCACTCTTATAGAGCGTCGATTATGTCCGCCACTATGGGGCGACACCCAAGGTGTGTCAAGGCGATGACAACGGCGCAAACACGTGTTTTGCTGGCGAAAAATAGCCATAACCAGCGGCTTTTTGCGAAACGTTAAAAAGCGTGCCGGTGACAATCGAGTACACTGCCCACCGGAGCATCTTGCTGCATCGCAACCATGTCGCTATGATCCGCCGCGCGGGCTCACCAGTGAGCTGAAAAACCGGGTTCGACGGCACCGGCCACCGCAAGCTATGTTAAATTAACCGTCTCAATACACAGCGCGTCCGCTGCCATTGGCTCGGGCGACCAGCAAGTTACGTTGGAGTAATGGAATGAAACACCCTATCCGCGCGACCGGCATTATTGCCGCCGCTCTGATGTTTGCGGCAAACGCGTCCGCCGAAGAAGCCTTCAGCGAAGGCCAGTGGTATGTGTCGCCGATGGGCACCTACATTTTCAAGGAAGACGTTGATCGCAACACCAACACCAGTGTTGGCGGGCAGATTGGCGTAGGTCGCGGGTTCTCCGACGATTGGGCTCTCGAGTTCAGCCTGTTCGGCACCAGCAGCGACGCCTACGACGAGACCAATCAATGGGGTCTCGGTGTCGACCTTTTGCACGGCCTCGATTCCTGGGGCAAGTGGATACCTTATTACTCAATCGGCGCCGGCATGCTCAAGACGCAAATTGTCGAAGGCCCCGGCAGCTTCGCTGGCTCGCGCGCTGATGACGAAAACCCGTTCGCCAGCGTCGGTGCTGGCTTCATGCGTAACGTCGGCAGCAGCGACTTCAAATTACGGACCGATGTGCGCTACCGCTTCGACTTTGCCGATCCCAGTTCCTACCGCGACTGGCTGTGGAACGTTGGTTTCGTCAAGCCCTTCGGCGAGCCTGCTGCACCACCGGTCGTTGATACTGACGGCGACGGCGTAAACGACGGCGTCGACCAGTGTCCGGGCACGGCCCCTGGCGCGGCGGTTGACGCCCGCGGCTGCGAGCTCGACTCCGATCGCGACGGCGTACCTAACAGCAAAGACGCTTGCCCGGACACGCGCGCTGGCGCGCGGGTTGATGCCAAAGGTTGCGAAATTACGGTCGACAGCGACGGCGACGGCGTACCCAACGGCACCGATCGATGCCCGAATACGCCGCGCGGCACCAAAGTCGACAGCTACGGCTGCAAGACCATCGGCGACGCTGACGGCGACGGCGTGCTCGACAATCGCGATCGCTGCCCGAACACCGCGCAGGGTGCGCGCGTTGACGTAAACGGTTGCGAATTCAAAGAAGAAATTCGTCTGCCGGGCGTCACGTTCGAACTCAACTCCGCGACGCTGACGCCGCAATCGCTGAGCGTGCTCAACGATGCCGCCGAAACGCTCAAGCGCAACTCGGACATCAGCGTTGAAGCTCAGGGTCATACCGACAGCCAGGGCGCTGCCGGTTACAACCAGAGCCTGTCGCAGCGTCGCGCTGAGTCAGTACGTGACTATCTGGTGACTCGCGGCGCGGCTGCGGGCAACATCACGGCGAAAGGCTACGGCGAAGCCGATCCGATTGCCGACAACAGCACCAAAGCGGGCCGCGCGCAAAACCGCCGCGTTACGCTGCGAGTGATTGGCCAATAAGCCCATCGCATCACAATGAAAGACCCCGGCCTCGGCCGGGGTTTTTTTTCGCTCATCAACGCGTTCCCGCGTGGTTGATTAGCGGCCTGCTCTTGATCGGCGCTGGCTGCAGCGCGTCGACACCACCGGAAGATCTGAGCGAACCGTTGCTCAAGGATTTCGGCCGCAGCACGCTTAAAATCGCCTCCGGCCAAGCGGTGCATACGTTCAGCATTTACGTTGCCGACTCACCATCCGAGCGACGCCAGGGGCTGATGTTTGTGGAAGACATGCCGGACGACGTCGGCATGCTGTTCTTCTATGACACACCCGCGCGAGCGTCGATGTGGATGAAAAACACGGTCATGTCGCTGGACATGCTGTTCATCAAGAGCAACGGCACGGTTGAGAGCATCGCTGCCGCCACGACGCCGGGCTCGCTCAAATCCGTCGCCGCCCAAGGCAAGGTGTGCTGCGTGCTGGAACTCAAGGCTGGCATCAGCGAAACGCTCGGCATTTCGCCCGGGGATCAACTTATTCACGCGCACTTCAACAACGTCGACCTCGCTCAATAGTCCATGGGCGCCTTACTGTGGTTCGCCCTCGCGCTTGGCGTTGCCGCCGCTGGTGCGATCGTTGGCTTGCGTCGTTACCAGCAAGAGCAACTGTTCAAACCCACCGCATCCAGCGGCCCGCTCAAACCCGATCCGGGCAGCCTGAATCTCGACTTCGAAGACATCATCATCGACGGACCCGCCGGCCAACCGGTGTACGCGTGGTGGCTACCCTGCTCGCCCGACGCCAGCACTCTGCTTTTTCTGCACGGTAACCGGGGCAATCTGTCTGATCGCATAGACAGCCTCGCGCTGTATCGCGGTCTGGGTCTGAACGTTCTTGGGATCGACTACCGCGGTTACGGGCGCAGCCCGGGAAAACCCAGCGAACAAGGCCTTTACGCCGACGCGTATTGCGCGTGGCGCTATCTGTGCGTTCAGCGCCAATTGCCGCCTAACGACATTGTCATTCTCGGCCGCTCACTCGGCGGGGCCGTGGCCAGTGAGCTGGCAACGCGCGTGCAACCTGGCGCCGCAGTGATTGAATCGACGTTTACGTCGATCCCGCGGCTGGCCAAAGAGAAGTATCCCCATCTGCCAAACCTCGGCTTGACGCGGATGGCGTTCGACAATCTGAGTCGCATCGCCCGAATCTCGGCCCCACTGTTGCTCGTGCACAGCCGCGAAGATCAGGTTATCGGTTTGCATCATGCGCAGGCCCTGGCGAACGCGGCGCCGCAGGGCACCCAACTGATCACTACGACAGGTGCGCACTCTGGCGGTCACATTAGCAGTGGCGATTCCTATCTCTCGCCACTGCGCCGGTTTCTGGTCCAGGCCGGCATGCGCATGGACAACGAAAAAGAGGGCTAGCTCACGCTGAGCCGCTCTTCCAAGCCATCAAACGCCGGTACAGCGCAACGTGTAGCGCAAATCGTGCTGATACGGGTTGTCTGCCGCACTGCCAATGCGAATGCGATCGATCACTTCAAATCCGTTGGCGCACAGCCGGCCTCGCTCCAACCACTGCGCCATCCAGTCCTCACGCACGACTTCCGCCGCGGCGCTGTCAAGCGGGTAGTCGGGGCTAACGGTCGCCTCGAAATAGATCAAGTCACCCTCGGGCGCCGCCCACAGACGGCTCATGCTGTGACGGTCCGCCAGCGCCTTTGTACTCGTCGCGCAGCCGCTGAGCGCAATGATGATCAGCACCGACCAGTGCAGCCGGCGATACCAATGAGACATGCCCGTTACTCCCGTGTTTTGATGATGCCGGGCCAAAGTCTACACGCCGCTAAACGCGTACACGAACGAGCCTCGTTCAATCCGTTGCGTTTCCAAGGCAATTACCGGATATTGCGTGTTTTGCGCTGCGGCCCCGGTTGCGCGCGGGTCGCCAGTCACAGCCACAAGGTGATGCATGAATCGAGTGTTCTTACTTTGCGCACTGAGCGCGATTGCGACCGTGACCGCGTGCACGACGCCTGCACCCTCGATCGCGCCGACGCCAGCGGCAAACAACGACTGGTTCGCGGCCGGTGCCGCCGACGTCGCAGCGACGGCTGGTCGAGCGCGCCGTCCGCGGCGTGCGCGCAACGTCATCCTGTTTGTCGGCGACGGCATGAGTCTGGACACCATCACCAGCGCCCGGATCCTGGCGGGACAGAGCGCCGGTGGCAGCGGCGAAGATCACCAGTTAACGTTTGAAAAACTGCCGCACACAGCGCTGATGAAAACGTATACGACGGACATGCAGGTGCCGGATTCCGCTGGCACGGCAACCGCGATGCTCGGTGGTGTGAAAACGCGCAGCGGGTTTGTTGGCGTCGGCGAAGACGCGGCCCCGGACAATTGCACCAGTACGCGCGCGAGCAAAATCGAGAGCTTTCTTGAGCTGATGGAAACGCGCGGCAAAGCGACCGGGGTGATCAGCACCGCGCGCATCACCCACGCGACACCTGCTGCTGCGTACGCCCACGTGCCCAAACGCGGTTGGGAAATCGCCGTTTCAGAGGCGGCACACACCGGTGGCTGTATCGACATTGCCACCCAACTGGCGGATTTTGACTTGGGCGACGGCATTGAAGTGGTACTGGGCGGTGGCCGGGGCATGTTCCTGCCCGCTGACATGTCCGACCCGGAATACCCCAACAAAAACGGTGCGCGCGTCGACGGGCGCAATCTGATTGACGAATGGCAGACGCGCTATGGCGCCGGCGCGCGCTTCGTCTGGAATGCCACACAGCTGGCGGCACTGGACGCGACAAAAACCGAACGCATCATGGGCTTGTTTGAGCCGTCGCACATGATGTTTGAAGCGGACCGCAGGTCGTCTGACGCCGACGAGCCGTCGCTGGCGGAGTTGACGGGCTTTGCTATCAAGCGTCTGCAGCAACAAACAGAAGGCTATTTCCTGCTGGTCGAAGGCGGACGGATCGACCATGCCCATCACGGCGGCAACGCCGCACGCGCGCTGCACGACACCGTGGCGCTGGACATGGCGGTGAAAAAAGCGCTGTCCGCGGTAGATCTCGACGACACGCTGGTCATTGTGACCGCCGATCACGGACATGTGCTCAGCTTCAGCGGCTACCCTCGTCGTGGCAATCCAATTCTGGGCAAAGTGGCGGTGCACGACCCAACCTCTGCCACGGGCGAGCGACTGGCTCGCGATGCGAACGACCTGCCCTACACCACGCTGAGCTATGGCAACGGGCCTGGCTATCACTCACCACGACGGGACCTGGAAAACGTTGACACGACCGACATCAACTTTCAGCAGGATGCCAGCGTACCGCTGAGCTCGGAGACGCATTCGGGCACCGACGTCATTGTGTTTGCCGACGGACCCAGCGCCGATTTGTTTCGCGGCGTGCACGAACAAAATTACGTCTACCACGTGATGCGTCACGCGGTGGGTTTGTAACACGTACACTCGATGCGTCGTCATATCGCCGTCGTTACGACGTCCCGCGCCGACTTCGGCCACCTCCACTGGCCGATTATCGCGCTGCGCGGGCGGCCCGACGTGCGCGTCTCGCTCATTGTTATCGGCGCGCATATGTCGCCGGAATATGGCCGCACGCATCGCGCCATTCGCGCGGCGGGTTTCGACATCGATGACACCATCGAATGCCTGCTGAGCTCCGATACCGGCGTGGGCATGGCCAAAACCATCGGCCTGGCAACACTGGGTCTGGCGGACGCACTGGAACGCCTCGCACCGGATCTGGTGTTTATTCCGGCCGACCGTTACGAGATGTTGGCGGTCGCCAGCGCGGCCCTGGCGCTGCGCATCCCCATCGCGCATCTCGAGGGCGGCGACGTCAGCGAAGGCGCGATTGACGACGCCGTGCGCAACGCTCTGACCAAAATGAGCCACCTGCATCTGACCACCACCGCAGTTGCCCGACGTCGCGTAATGGCCATGGGCGAAGAGCCGTGGCGTGTACATCAAGTCGGCGCGCCGTCGCTTGATCATTTAGTGCGCCGCTCCGACCTCACCGACGAAGAGCTCGAAGCGGCGCTTGGCGGCACCCTACCGCGTCAATTTGTTCTGGTGTCTTTTCATCCGGTAACGCTGACACGGCAAACGGACGAAGAGGCGGATGCGCTCTATGCGGCACTTGAAAATGTCGATCACCCCATTTTGTTTTGTTTTCCAAACAGCGACGCGGGCAGTCACCGACTCATCGAGCGCAGCGAAGCGTTCTGCGCAGCCCGCGCGCAGGCCCAGCTGTTCATCAACCTCGATCACTGGGTGTACTGGAGCTTGCTGCGCCGCGCGCGAGTGCTGATTGGCAACTCGAGCAGCGGCATCATGGAAGCGCCCGCCGTCAAGGTGCCGGTGATCGACATTGGCGATCGGCAGCGTGGTCGACTCAAGGCCGACAACATCGTTGCCTGCGCAGCCAACGCCGCAGACATCGGTGACGCGTTGTCGCTGATCGATCAGCCGGCGTGGAAGGCGCGCCTGAACACCCTCGCCAACCCATATGGCGACGGACACGCCAGCGAGCGCATCGCTGATATTCTCGGCGGTGCGCCCGATCGGGCGACGCTGCTGCACAAGCGCGCCGTCCCCTTAAAGGCCGGCAGTGCCGCGTTTGATTTTGACGAGCAACCATCATGACCGAGCACGACGACGCGGCGCTTGCGCGTTGGGACGCTTATTGGCAGCACGGGTTTTTGACCTCTTGCGCCGACGCCTTTGACGGCAACTACGGCGGGAGTATCGCGCGCTTTTGGCACGACCAATTTGCGGCTCTGGAGCGCGAGGCGGTGGTGCTCGACGTGTGCACAGGCAACGGCGCCGTCGCCGCCCTGGCGGCGCAGCACGGTCTCGACCACGATCTGGCACTGCGCGTGGTTGGCGTCGACCTCGCCGCCATCGAGCCCTCCCGTGCGCTCGCGAGTCAGACTGAGCTGCTTGAACGCATCGAGTTTTTTCCGCGCACATCGGCAGCGGCCACTCCCCTTGACGACGCCTGTGTGGCTTTGGCGTGCGGTCAATACGCGCTGGAGTACACGCCACTGAAAGACACAGTACGCGAACTGGCTCGGGTCATTCGCCCGGGGGGACGCGCGCGCTTTATTTTGCATCACAGCGACTCGGTGATTTTACGGACCACGGCGGGCGAGCTGGCGCATCGCCCGCTTCTGACCGGCAGTGACACACTCCTGGATGCCGCCGAAGCCCTTGCACAGTGCGTGGCGCAGGCGACAACGCCGGCCGCGCGGCAGGCGTTAGCGCACGACCCGCATGCCGAGGCTTGCCGCCAGCGCCTGAACGACCTGGCCGCCACCGTCACGCAACGCGCACGCTCCTCAGAGCAGCCGGAGATTCTGCACATCGCGCTGAACTATGCGAAAAACGGCTACAGCGCGACGCTGAGCCAGAGCTTCGAAGCCGGCCGCACCATTCTGGACCGCGGTCGAGCGGAAATCGACGCGAACTTTGCACGCCTGGACGATCTGTCAGCGGCTGCGCTGGACGCGAGCGGCATTGAGGCGCTGCGCTCGGATTTCGCCCGTCAGGGTTTCGACGTCGCGCCAGCCAGGCCGTTTGAGCATGAGGGGTCGTTGATCGGCTGGACGCTGTCTGCCGACCGGATCACAACATAGTGTGCCCAAGCACGTTGCTGGAGGCCGGTTTTCCCTATTGGCAAGCCCGTCTGTTGCACGAAAACAACGAATTTTCGAGCCAAAATGGGGCGACCAAGGTGTTGTTCCTGAACAACAGCCGCAGGTAACCGCCCATTTACCCGTTGGTCACGGTGGCTGGCGAGGGTCCGAGCCGCGCCCCTTGGCCCGTGCCAGCGCAAAATGCGACATCTCCTACGTATTGAGAGTGAAACCCGATTTACCGAGCCCAATACGAAGTTTGGTCTAGATACCGCTAAACCCGGGTATTTCACGGCAGCCCCACCGATTCGGGACGGCTGTCCCATTGATTGCTTTTTCGCAACATTGGTGTTTTTTTACCACCACCCTGTGCTAGTATCGCCACAACTCAGAAAGGGAGCGGGTCATTCCCGTGAACCTTCAACGAGTTTGATAGCGGCGGGTGCCTGCCATTCGCACACGCATTAAACGAAATAAAACCCTCTCCTAGGAGGCATTAATGAAAGAGCGCAATCCTATCCAGGATGCAGTGAAACTTGCTCTGTCCGCCGGCGTAGCCGCGACGGTTGCCAGCGCCCCGATGGCGTTTGCACAGTCCGACGATGTTGCCGAACAAGACAAGGTCACGGTCACTGGTTCACGTATTCAACGTGTTGATCTTGAAACCGCACAGCCTGTTACCACCATCAACCGCGAAGACATCGACGCTTCGGGTGAGATCTCGGTGGCAGAAGTCCTGCGTGGCTCCACCTTTAACTCATTCGGTTCATTCCGCCAGAGCTCCGGCTCGTCTGCCCAGTCGCAGTCGACCGTCAGCCTGCGTGGTCTGGGTGCTGCCCGTACCCTGGTTCTGCTGAACGGTCGTCGTATGTCGGGTTCACCGACGTTTGGCGCTGGCTCCGCAGCCAACCTGAACGTGATTCCAATCGCGGCGGTTGAGCGCATCGAAGTGCTGCGTGACGGCGCCTCGGCTGTGTACGGTTCTGACGCCATCGGTGGTGTTGTGAACATCATCCTGCGTAAAGATTACGAAGGCTTGAGCATGAACGTCGGCATGGGTCGTCCGACTCAAGACGGCGGTGATGAAGAAAGCTTCGGCGTCGTTGGCGGTGTAACCTCGGGCAAAGGCAACATCACGTTTGCTCTTGACCACGCTGAGCAAGACATCATCTTCAACGGTGATCGTGACTTCTCTGCAGTCGGCCTGTCTTCATTCGGCTTCCCAGGCAGCTTTTTCGCAAGCGGCCCGAACGGCGAATCGCTCGGCACCTTCCCTGACGCGCGTTGCCCGTCTGCTCTGGATAGCGCTGACAACCCGGCTTCCACGATCCTCGGCGGTCGCTGCCGTTACAACTACGCTGGTGTTTCGGCAAACGAAGCCAGCCTGACGCGCGACAGCTTCTTTGTGAACACCACGTATGAAGTCACCGACAACATCGGTTTCTTCGCACAAGGTATCTTCACCAAGACCGATTCGTTCGGCCGTTACGCACCAACGCCGCAGGTGGGTGGTAGCCCATTCCTGCCGACGATGAGCGCAGCAAACCCGAACAACCCAACGAACCCAGCCAACCTGGTTGATTCGGAAGGTAACGACCTGACGCCATTCCACAACATCGTGGATCCAGCCTCGGGCAACACGCTGACCGGTCCTTTTGATCTGTCGATCTTCTATCGCAACGTGCCTGGTGGCTTCCGCGACAGTACTGTGGAAAACACGCTGATCGACGGCCTCGTTGGCCTTGAAGGTTCAAACGACTGGTTCGGCGGCGCCGAATGGGAAGTTGGCCTGCAAAACAGCCGTCAGACCAACCGCGACACGTCGCGTGGCCTGGCGCTTCGCGAAGGTCTTCAAGCAGCCATTGACGATGGTTCCTACGACATCTTCGGTGTCAACGGCCCAACCGATCCTGCAGTCGCTCAAACGTTCGTACACGAAGGTTTCCACGACGAAAACACGCGTATCACCTCGCTCGACGGCTCGCTGTCGTTCGATGCGTTCCAGATGGCGAAGGGCGCTGTGCCGGTTGCACTGGGTTTCGAATATCGTGATGAAAAATTCGACCAGAACTACGATGCTCTGCAGAACGCAGGAATCGTTGACGGCTCGGCCGGTGGTCAGGACATCAGCGGTGCTCGCTCGGTCTTCGCTATCTTCGGCGAAGGCGTGATTCCGGTGCTCGACAACCTCGACATCAGCATCAAGGGTCGCTGGGATAGCTACAACGACTTCGGTACGGCTTTCACGCCGCAAGTCGGTGTCGCTTATCGTCCAATCGACAGCCTGCTGCTTCGTGTTAACTACGGTGAAGGCTTCCGCGCTCCATCGATGAGCCAGCTGTACAGTGGTTTGGCACAGAGCTTCAACAACGCCATCGACGTGACGGGCTGTAATGCAGCCAACGACGATGCCGTTGATGCCGGCGGCAACATTGTTCCTGGCGCAATCGACCCTGCCGATCCACTGCAGCGTGCTTGCCTGTCTACGCAGTACCAGAACCTGTCGGGTGGTAACCCGCTTCTGGACGCGGAAACGTCGAAAAGCTTCAGCGCTGGTGTGGTCTGGAACATTACGGACGATCTGTTCGTGAACCTCGACTACTACAACATTGA
>JBGCFP010000101.1:0-66782 GCA_045107005.1 Gammaproteobacteria bacterium | reverse complement strand
CATCGTTTTGCGTGTTGACCACTACACTCACCTAACCTCGCCGACCAAACGCCCGTCCGACGAATCGCAACTTCCACTCTTTGTTCAGATCAAGCGATCGTTTGCGATACTTCGTGTAGGGCGTTTATGCTTCCTATTCTCAGCAGCGGCCGCATTACTTCGAACTTGCAGGTCATTATCTCGCAATTGAAGCCAGTTGGGCGACGATATTTTCTACTCGCGGGTCAGCCTGAATGGATCTTAGAAACGGCGAGTGCCGCGCATAAAATGCGATGGTACACTTCGTCAAAAAATCGTCATCGCCATCCCCATTTGCCACCGACGCAGCGCTTCTCGCCAACCACGACGCGGCCGAGTCGCTATCATCGCGTTGCGCATAGACCTTGGCGACATCAACCATCAATGAGGGGTTGCGAGCGCTTTTGGCAATCAAGGTTTCCAGCATACGATCTGCCGCCGCATGCTCGCCCGCTGCCCACAGCACCATCGCACTCAACGGTGATACGGTCTGCTCTCCGCTTTTTCGAAGTAACGATAATGCTTTGTCAGGGTATCCCTGGAGCATGGCGATTTCGGCCAGAGATGTGTTGATATTGCGGCGCCGGTTGGGGTCCAGTTCCAGAAGCTCCGCGTATTCGGCACGAGCCTCGTCCAGGCGTCCCGCAAAGACGTAATAGCTAGCGAGGTTGGAACGTAAGAATGGACCGACCGGATCGAAGCTTGCCGCCTTTTTCTGCAACCGAATGGCGGTGTCCATGTCGCCGTCAAAAAACGCGTTGCCCGCCAGAACGCTGAGCAAAAGTGTGTTGTTTGGATCGGTCTTTTCCGCGCTTGCCCAGTGCGCTTGCGCCTGACTTACATGACCGGTCGCGTACCAATAATTGCCGAGTCGTACATGGGCTTCAACCAAATTGGGGTCCAGCTCCAGCGCCCGCTCCGCCGCCATTCGAAATCGGGCGAGCCCCGATTCTTGCGGAAGTTGCTCCTGGCCCAGCGATATCCAGAGCGAGCCCGCGAGCCCTGCCCACGTTCGTGCATGATTGGGATCCAGTTCAACCGAACGCTCAAACGCAACGCGGGAACGTTCAACATCCCCGTCCGTCCGCCGCGCAAAATAAAACTGCCCCTTCAAAAACTCTGCATACGCGCCGGGGCGCCAGACGTTGGGCGTCGCATCGGCGGTCACATCGCGTGACGCTTCCGTTAGCGTTTGAGCCACAGACAACGCGATTTCTGACTGCACAGCCACGGCGTTGTCAACGTGTCGGTCAAACGCCTTTGACCAGATGACATTGCCCGATTGCGTTTCAATGAACTGAACCGTTACCCGGATATCCGAGTCTTCCACTCGAATGGCGCCCGAGAGCACATGTGAGACGTCAAGCTCTGAAGCGATCTTTGCGAAGGAGGGGCGCCGATCACGAAACGTAAACGACGAGTTGCTCGCGATGACGCGCAGCTTGGGATCACTGGACAACTTGTGGATGACTTCGTGAGCCAGACCGTCCGCAAAATAGGTGTAGTCGCCGTCTTGACTCAAGTCCTCAAACGGCAAGACAGCCAGCCCGGCAGCCCTTGGCGACGCTTGCATGACTTCGGCGCTCAAGGGTGCGGATGTTTTTGACCACGTACCCAGCAATACCATCAGCACTAGCGCGCACGCACCGAATACCGCCGCCGACAATACATAGGCAAATCGTGGCCGCGCTTCGGGCTTGGAGCCACCATCATCGGCTGCATCGACTTTGTCTTTCTGCCCGTCCACCTCGCGTACCGGCACATCCAGCAGGTAGCCCTGTGTGGGGACGGTGCGCACAATGACATGATCGTCATCACCCAGCGCACGACGGATTTCGATAACGCATTGTGTGATCGAATCGGGGGTGACGACTGTCTGTCGCCAGACGGCTTTCAAAATATCGTCTTTGCTTGCCAGCTTTCCGGGCCGACTGGCCAGGAAGATAAGTAAGTCCATGGCTTTTGGACGTAGCGGTGAGTCTGTACCGTCCCGGGTAAGGCGTCTTCGTTCGAGATCAAGCGTTGCGTCGGCAAAGATCAGACGCTTTCCGTGCGGCGTGGACCGATTCAAAATTTGCACCATCGACGTGTTTAAGTGGTGGCCAGACGTGACTGTTTTTAAGTGTAGACCCTGTTGAAACGGCTCTCAATTAAGTAGTGGCGACATCTGCGGCGAATGCAAGGTGGCGCAAAGAACCAGAGGGCAACGAAAGTTCGACGAAAGCGGCACGAAAGTCGTTCAAATGGCCTGTTTGTTCGCATCGCCGGGTCCTATTGTTGGGTTGGACACAACGCAAAGGGATCTCAGAACATGCCGCATTCACATACTCGTATTTTCGCCACAGCACCGTTGGGCGTGCGCGATTCCATCCGCACCGCCGAAAATATGATGGACGATCCGTTTTTCGATAACGCACCCGGTATTGATGTCGAACTGTCTCATCAAGAGAAGATCGTCATTGCACTGCGTCAAAGAATGCAGTTCAAGAAGCTGGCCGTTTTTTCCAAAGCGTATGAGACGGACGATATTGTGGCGCGTCTTCCCGTCTTCGGGTTGGTGAAACTGGCCCTCGTTACACGCGAGCCTGGCGATCAGACTGCTCAAGTGCGCAAGACGGTGTCCTTTCCGCTCGGGTCACTGGCAACAGACCACGTTGGCTATGCGTCGTTCGACCTGCGCCCGCTGCAGGACATTGGGTTTCTTATGTCGCTGGCACGTGAGATCCCGGACTCTATACCGGTTGATGATGTGGACCTGACGGCGAACTATCTTGTCGTGCCGTTTTCGGACGATCAGTTCGCCATCGATGCGTTGGACAAAGGTGACGTGTCGCCGAGCAACATCATGCTCCGGCTGCATGTTGAGGAGAGCTGGCTGGAAGGGCGTGGCGATGATCCGTCTCTGCCGTCGATGCAAAACCCCGACATTCAGGACTGGCGCTATTCGCCGGGCTCGTTCGCCATCTCACCATCGAGGTTGATCGGGGATGGTGCATGCGAAGACCTGTATCCGGGCGATTTGTCGACGCATCAATTTGCGTTTCACGAAGCTGTACAAGTCAGTAGATCGACACCGAGACGACCAAGCAAAGAAGTCGCGGCGGTTCGATTTGGCTATGTGATGGACTATCGAACGCAGTGGTTTCCCGTGGGACATTCTCTGGGTCGCATCCTGTACAGCTTGCCCCTGGCCCCAGGCGAAAAAGTAAAGCTCGCGATTATCGACTACAAGCGTTCCGATGGGGCATCCCGCAGCGAGTCAACCCAAGCGCGTGATGAGTTAGTCAATGAGCAAGGTCGTGACCGGGTGGTCGGTGAGGTCATTCGCGCTTCCATACGCGAAAAGCAAAGTGGCGATTCGATGATGGGCGGGATCGCCGCCAGCGTTGCCGCTCCGATTGGCGCGGGCGTCGTCGGCTCGTCGCTCGGCTTTGGTGGTGCAAAAAAATCGAGCAAAGGATTTCGCAGAATCGCCGCAGAAACGACGCAGGATCTGAGCGACGGGTTTCACCAGGCGTCCACAGCAGTGCGCGAGCTCAACTCTACGGTGGTGACGCAGATTACCCAGTCCGAGGATGGGCGCTATGAGACGCGCAGCGTGGCCAATCACAATCACTGCCATACGCTGACCATTCTTTATTATGAGGTCCTTCGGCACTACCGCACGTTGACGTCCTTTGTCGGGCGCCGTCCGGCACTGTTCGTAGAATTTGAGCCGCAGGACATGCCGGATTTTTCAAATCCGGACGCGCTGGCCAGGGAGACCGCGGTGCTCGCCCATCGTGCTGCCGTTGAATTTGCGTTGCGAGACTCGCGCTATCTGGCCGGCTTTGAGGCGCTCAACCGTGTTGCCGCTGCGCGGCTTCGACTCAAAGAAGAACAGGATCGCTTTGATACGAGTGCAGCGCAGCCGGGGGAAGCTGGTTTGTCGTTCGAGCAACTCACCGTGTTGTTTCATACCGGCAACGACAGCCACGCGCGTGGCGTCAATTTCACTATCGTCAAAAAAGACGGACAGACGATTGTCTGTCGACAGATCCATCCGGATGCCGGTGGTGACACGAGCGTTCTGGATACGCCGAGTCACGACAACTGGCGTAAGCATTCGATTGATGCGTTTGTCGTGGTGCCTGAGTCCGCAGTGAAATGGCAAGACATCGCGATGGTCCGCGTGGGCTTTCGGGTGCGGCCTAGTCCTCTGGACGACGCAGGTGAATGGCTACTGGAGCGACTTCAGGTGACGGCGACCACGCCAACCGGAAGCACGGCAACACTGGTCGACAAGCTTGTGAACCACAAATTTAGCGGTCGCTCGTCACTCAACGTGCCTGTCAACCCGCCGGATTCTTTGCCTCAGGATATTCGCCCGATCCTCACGGATTTCGTGTCCGAAGGGGATGTCGCGGCCCGAGACCGCCTGATGCAGCACATTGCCGCGTTCAGTCAGTACTACCAGGCGGCGGCCTATGCCGGTGCAGATCCGCTCCAACGGTCCGAACTTTTGAAAGCGGCGAGACTCGACGGCAGGCCGCTGACTGACCTGATAGAAAATCGCATCCTGCTACGTGACGGTATGACTTTCGCATTCCCGCTGGTCAATGAACGGCACGCACGTGAGGCGCTGGATGTTGCCGATGATGACGAACGTCTCGAAGCGTCCGGCATCTCCGTAGAAGATCTGATCACCGTACCCACCAAAGGCGTCTTTGCAGACGGCAAGCTCGGACACTGTTCATCGTGCGAGAAAATCGACGACACACGGTTCTGGGATTTTCAAAAATCGCCAATTCCAGGCGATGCGCCCGACATCGCGCCAGTGTCCACCAACTCGCGCTTTCAGGCGGCCCAGGGGCTCACGCCGACGGCTTTGCCCAACAGCATCATATCGATGGCCGCACCGCCGGCGGCGCCCGACCCCATTGCGATGGCAAGCGCCCTCAAAGTGCTGGGTACCTCAGATGTGTTCCGTGATATGTCAGGGGGAGAGGAGCTGGCCAAGTACATGACTTCGTTGTCTGAGGGCACGCAAAACATGGTGAACGCAATGGGCGGGAACAAGCGGCAGTCAGATTTGCTCAAGCAAATATTTGAAAACGATGATCTGACCGCCGAGCAAAAAGCGACGTTGGCGGGCAAGACCCTCGATAGCCTTGGCACAAGCAAAGCCGCCAAGAGCAGCGCCGCGAGTACCAGCGCGCAAAAACCGGCCACCTCGAGCAGCGCCGGGAGTACCGACAAAAGTACCAAGAGCTCGTCCGAATCGGTCGGAAGTAGCAGCGGCGAGGGCGCGGCCAAAAAGCCAACGACGCCCAAAAGGTCGGTCAAGCCACCGCAGGCCAAAAAATCAGGCGGTGCCTTGTTCCTCTACGTTGACACGGATTCGCAGAACACCCCGGCAGATTTGCTCGAGTCTTCGCTGACCGTGATCCCGGATGGCATGACGCCATACTCCAGCAGCATTCCGCAGTTCATTCGAGAAAACGACGGCGAAACATCGTTTTCCCGCAATGCCAAAGGTAAATGGGTGGGCCAACGTGCAGTTCGGCTGCACGATGGCTCAAGCCGCACTGGTTCTTTTGATCTTCGAACCAGCATTACTCCGCGCGTCGAGATAAGTGGCTTCTCCGACTCACCCGGGCTGCGGGATTTGATCTTAAGCACGATCGTCGTCCCAGAGGATAAATTTACGAGGACTTACTCCTATTCGGAGGGAACCGATTCGCTCTTGCTGTCGTATCGCATTCACTACACCACGATGACGGTCGGTGGCGAATCGTGGAGCGCGGCGCTCGAAAACTGGCAGCAGGCAACGGAAGCATTGGCATTCCGAAAACTGGTCAGTGTCTTTGCAACCGATTTCTCGCAAAACAATGGAGCGGTGGATCCGTCGGACAGAACATGGGTGATGGGTTATCTGGAGGACAAACCGTCGGCAAGCATTGGTCCTTTTGAATCGGAGTCATCATGATGTTTACGAGAAACCTGATCAAGATCATCTCGCTGACCGTAGTGCTTTGCACGAGTTGCGCCCACCAGTCCGCATCGCGGCCCGATAGCGTCGGCGACGCGCTGCTAACCCGGCTTGAGGCTGAGCGTCCCGAGGTTTTTTATACCGCCACCGACGAAAACGGCAATGCGACGTATCTCGCCGCGGGTGCCATCGGTACCGGTTGTGCCGTCAATGGCGACCTGCCCCGCGACGCCGTCGCGCTCGCCGACTGCGTGGCGCAATTTCTCGCTGCCGAGCTTTGGCGTGTCGACGATGCATCGCGGTTGCTGCCAAGAAAGCTGGTTCGGGACGTGACGGATGAGGATGGCTATCGAGAGATTCTGACGGTGCAGGAGGTTCGCGGTCACCCGGTTCTTGGCACAGAGCTCGAGCTGACGTTTGACGCGCAGGGCAACGTGTTGGAAGTGATCGGGCGTGCGGCAACCGCAACGGAGGTGAGCGCTGCGGACGACATCACATCGTTTTCCAGCGAGCGCGAAGCGCTGCAATGGGTAGAGAAACGACTCGGGCACACGGTCGTTGTCGATAAACGATATTTTGATCCCACTGAGGGCGCATTGATGCTCCGCGTGGCGCCCAGCGATGAGGATCATATTCGGCATCTGATCAATGAACGGTTGCGGCAAATTGTAGCGACCGATGATCTGACCTACGAAAATCACGCATTGGTTGACCAAAATGTTGTGCATGCCGCCTATGACAATCGGTTGAGCGCGCGCAGTGGATCGAGACAAAGCGGTGTGCAGGTAACGCGCCGCGTGAACGCAGATGACTGCCTGTTCTCTTTGGATCACGGATCGAGCCATGATCAGGGGGAGCCCAAAGTCGGCATCAAAGTGGACGGCAAGTATCGGCCTGACGGCTCAACGACGTTTCGACTGCGACGGGATTGCGACAGCGACTCGGTGTTTCGATTTGCGCCATCGGCCGAGGGCATCGCAGACGATGCCGTGAATGCCTATTTCTGGCTCCACGACCTCTCGCAATTTTCACGTCATCCCAACGCAGCGTACGACGCGCGTTATCCCTGGCGATCTTACGACCCGGAGAATCTGCGGGTGATTGTCGCTCCCTCAGGACTGTGTCCCGGTTTGGCTTCTGCATGTGCCAAGTCAGGGATGACTGAGTACAAAATTTTGCTTCCGACCATCACGGGCAGTGCTTTTTCACTAAGCTCTATGGCGCACGAATTTGGCCACATCATTCATTTCATGTATGACCGTACACCCACCAGCTTGCGCGGACGGGCGGTCGACGAGGGCTTTGCTGACCACAACCTACTGCGCTATGCCCTGTTCAGATTTCAGGAAAATGCCAATCGTCCCTTTGACGAGATGAGCGAACTGAATTACGACGATGGCACGCACCTTGAGTATGGGCATCATTCAGGGGGAATCGCGACGCCCAGTACGCACGACACCTTTGGTCTTGGCCATTTGGTTTACGATCGTGATTCGCGGGTCTGCTCACCGGATTCTGCGTCTTCGCCCCACGCATGCGGTGACGTGCTGGCCTCGATTTACTGGGAGCTTGCATGGAATGAATGCCGTACGGGCTATCGTAGTCAGTCGGGCGTCTGGTGTTCGCAGTCCCAAACGATCATTGAAGAAAATCCGGATGCTGTGCGCTTGGCAAACATCGCGTTTACCTCAGCCATTCGCAAAATGCGCGATCACCATGACATGGTCAAATTCTTCGATTTCGTGTCATGGCGATATTCTCGCTTTTTGATTGATGGCGATATTGGCGCTCTGGACTATCAGCGAGTCCTTGCGACCCTCAACCACCACTGCCTGGGTTGGAATCACGACTGTGACAAAGCGCGCATTCTCACGACACATCAGCTGCCTATCCGCAGAGCCGAGCGCTCTCGTCTGCGCGCCGATTGTCAGGGTGATGATTGCGAGATGCTGATATTGGCTACCGAGGCGCGTCGCTCGCTGTCGGTCGACGTCATCGCCCACACGCAGCCCGGGACCACGATTCCAATTGAAGATCAGTATGTGACGTTGGACGATGCGGCCGACAGGCTGGACTTTGACATCGACATTGTACGTACGGGTGTCTACGAATTTCGATTGCTTTCACGCACTGACGGTCCTTGCTGTGATTCTGTTTTCATGACCGTAGACGGTGGGGTGCCATTACCGTGGTCGATGGCCGGCAACACGCCACTGGTTTGGAGCTGGGCGACCTCCGCAACATCGCTGGGCAGAACCCGGGTGCTTGAGGCTGGACGCCACAACATCACGTTTTCCCATCGCGAAAATCTCGACATCGAGGCGTTGCTTGTCAGACATCGAGCCGATTCAGATGGCGATGGCGTGCCGGACCTCAGCGACAACTGCGTTTCTCAACCCAACACGTTTCAGTTCAATAAGGATGGCGACCTGCGTGGCGACGCGTGCGACAAATGTCCGGATATCTACAGTATGAGCGGGCATCAGGATCAAGATGGCGACGGGGTTGGCGATGAATGCGATAACGATAAGAATGGCGACGGCGTACCGGACTCGCTAATTGAAATTGAAGATTTGAAAAATCTAGGTGCGTGGCCGTAGCACGCGCTGTCTTTCACTGTTCATTGCCAACGAATTACACGTCGAGGAAAGACTATGGAAGCGGCAGGGTTGATTAGCGTCATTGTTGGTGGGCTAGTCGGCGGCTGGATCGGCCATGCGTCGTTTGATCCCGAGCTAAACCTCGGTGCGCCAGAAATCCGAATCGCAACTTCCACTCTTTGTTCAGATCAAGCGATCGTTTGCGATACTTCGTGTAGGACGTTTATGCTTCCTATTTTCTGGGCATCGAGGTTGAAAAGGACGGGCCCTTCCACGTCACCAACGTCACCCTCAATGCGGAGTTCAACGGTGAGGGCGCATCCCGCGCCAAGTATTCGCTCTGCCGCTGTGGGTTGTCGAACAACAAGCCTTTTTGCGATGGGTCGCACTATGACGCGAAATGGCCAGATGGCAGCAGCGACACGCCAAATTGACGACACCGTCTTCGGGGGCGTTTACGGCTCGATCACGGTCATGGCACTGCCCATGGGGATGCATCCGCCCATCGAGGATCGCGGCCAGCAGGCGCTATTCCTGTTCGGGTCGGTCTTCGTGCTTCCTGGTTGGTTTGGGGGCCGCATAGGATGGCGCATATCGGCCACATTTTTTGGTGCCTTCATCTCGCCCGTAGTAACGGTCGCCTGCAACCTGTTTAAGTGTTGAAGGCAATATCAGCAAGAATGTTGTTCTTTGCGTCGGCCACCTTCACGGTGAGGCTCTCTACGCGAGACAGCGCCCTTGCAGAGGCCGATCTAGTCAGGAACACACGCTTTGCTCAGTCCGCTTGGACCGACGGGTTGGAAAAAAAGTAACCGCAGACGTCCCAGATCAGCAGCGTTTACCGCCCCGTCGCCGGTCAGGTCGAATTCCAGATCCGGGCCGAAGAACCCTTGGCGAAACTCGCCAAGATCAATAATATTTACCTGGCAGTCGTTGTTGAAATCTGCGTCGCAACCATTGCCGTAGTTGTCGCCGTCGCTATCGACCTGTGCGGGATTGGCGAACTCGCTGCAGTTGTCGATGGCGTTCGTCACACCGTCGGCGTCGCTGTCTTCTGCGACGAGTGGCACGCTCCAAATGCCGCGGCCGAAAGTAGCAGCGAACAAGGTCGCAGAGGGCTCGTGCATGCGCAGGTCGAACACCGGTACCTGTGGCAAGTCTTGCCCGACGACGTTCCAGCTGGTGCCGCCATCGATGGTCGCGAACACGCCAATATCACTGCCAGCAATCAGCGTGCCCGACTGGGTGAGTGCAAGTGAATTGATCGGCGCGCCGGGCAAATCGCCGGTGATGTCAGTCCAGGTAAAGCCGGCGTCGATGGTCTTAAAGATGTACGGCGTGTCGTCACCGTTGCGAAAACCCGAATACGCGGCGTAGGCCACGCTGGCATCGACAGGGTCGACCAGCACTTTGGTGACCCAGCGCTGCGGCAGGTTGCTACCGGTGGATTGCGTCCAGCTTTGGCCCAGGTCCTGCGTCACCCATAGGCGCGAGTCGTCGGTGCCGACATAGATGGTATTCGGATCGCTCTTTGCGGCTGCCAGCGTGGTGATGGTGCCGAACGGATAGTAGTCAATCGGTGTCGGAAACGGATCGCCGCCGGTCAGGTCCGAGCTAATGGTTGCCCAGCTGCCGCCGCCATCCACCGACCGATTGACCCGCTCCCCGGCGTAGTACATTACACTTGGATCGCTGGGATCGAAGGCCAATGGCGTCTGCCAATTGCGTCTTAGCTGCGCTGTCGAACCGAGCTGAAACACGGTCTCGCCCCCGTTGATCGAGCGCAAGCAATTGCCGTACTGACTGCAACCGTAAATCACGTTGTCATCCAACGGATTGACGAGCTGCTCCAGGCCATCGCCGCAAAACCCCCATTGGTTCCAGTCATCGGGATTGCTCTGCGAGTAGGAACGCACGCAGCGATTGTCCTGAGTGCCGCCCAGCACGCGCTGCGGATTGCTCTCGCTCACGTCCATGGCGTAGAACTGCGTGAAAGGCTGCACGCTGCCAAACACCCAGCCATCTGTGCCGTTGTTTTCAGAGCGATACACGCCACCGTCGTTGCCAAGATAAACCCGGCCTGGGGTTTTGCTGTCCCACGCCATCGCGTGATGATCGACATGGACGCTGAAATCGACTGTCCAGTTCATTCCCGCATCGCTTGATCGCAGCAACGGGACGCCCGCACTGAATACACGTGTCTCGTCCATCGGGTCAATCCATAGCCTTGCGTACCAGTACGCACCGCGGCCCTGTGAATCGGCGAGGTCCTGGCTGAACGGCCTCGCGACCCAGGTGTCGCCGCCATTAACGGACACATAGAAAGTGGTGAAGAAGCCCAGATCGTCCGAGTAGGTGGCGTACAGCCTGTCGGGATTCGTTGGAGCGACACCCAGTGCAATACGACCCACGTCTGGCGCGGCGCCAGGCAATCCACTCGCCAGTCGCGTCCACGTATCGCCGCCGTCGAGGCTACGGAACAGGCCCGAGCCAACGCCGCCGTAGCGGCGCAGCGACGGTTGACGCAAATGATCCCACAGCACCGCGTATACGCGATCCGGGTTCACAGGATCGATGTAAACGTCGGATGCCCCGGTTGTGGCGTTGGCACCGGGCAGCACCAGTTGCCAACTGTCGCCACCGTCAACGCTGCGAAACACGCCGCGTTCGCCACCCGGGGCGTAGACCGGACCGGTCGCCGCCACAAAAAGTCGTTGTTCGTTGTTGGGATCAATTACAACGCGACTGATCCGGTCGCTTAAGGTCAAGCCAATGTTGGTCCAGCTGGCGCCACGATCCGCCGATCGAAAGACGCCCTGATTGCCAAACGTGGGGCTGCCGCCGCCGGGCCCCGATTCCCCGGTACCGGCGTAGAGCAGCCCGCCGCTGGTGATCGCCAGCGCGCCAATGGCCTGCGCATTCGCAGCGGGCCACGCGGAGTCAAATGTGTCGCCGGCGTCGGTGCTTTTCCAAACCCCGCCGCTGGCGCTGGCGATGAAAAGGGTATCGGGCAGTTGCGGATCGACGGCAATGTCGAGAACGCGGCCACCGATGTTCACGGGTCCGAGAAACGACCACGCAGAAGCGGCCGCGCGCGGCGCGCGCTGGGCCGTGGTGGCGCGCAAGGCCAAATAGTCGCTGTCAATCGTACGCAGACGTGCCTGGCTCAGTTCACTGCCTGCAAACCGACGCGCGAGCACCCAATCGCCGGGCGCCAGATCGGGCCCGGCATACGCCGGTGCGGGCGCACTGTTTTGAGGTTGCAGATACCACGCGATTGCGACCATGACCAGCACTGCCGCGCACGCTATTTTTGTGTGCCTTGTGATCGTCATTTTCGCTCCTGATTAATGTGGGACAGACTGCAACAGGATACAGCCGAGCTAACCGACTGTGTTTGTAACGATAGAGTAAAACACACGAACAAGTGCCATCGTAGTGGCTAGATTGGATCTATGCGGGCGGTTCGGCTGGCGGCGGTCCGTCAGCGCCAACCTGCCGAATGGCATCCGCCAGCGTCGTTGCCTCTTGCGCGCCCGATACGCCATAACGCCCAATCAGAAAAAAGGGAACGCCTGTGATGCCGTATTGCTGCGCCTGCTGCTCATCGCCACGTACGCTTTCGGCAAACGCGGTGCCTTCCAGAATTTCTATGGCCTTGTTGGCGTCCAGCCCGGCTTGTGCGACGACGTCAACCATCGCGGTGTGCGAACTCAGGTCCAGTCCGTCGCCCAAATAGCCACAAATCGGGTGTCGGTCATAACAAATCGGGTGCCCAAATCGGGTGCCGGTCATAACAACAAATCGGGTGCCGGTCATAACAATATAACTTAGGACACGGTCCTGGAACGGCATGCAACAAATCGGGTGCCGGTCATAACAATATAACTTAGGACACGGTCCTGAAACGGCATCCAAAGCCTCAAAATCAGAATCACTGGCAGTGGATGAAGTGTTATGAAGTTATGACCGGCACCACGTGTCCGGCACCACGTGTCCAAGACTACATCACGCCAGAGATCGCGTATTTTGGACTACGTAAAAAACTGAAAGCCTAACAAGCTAAGCGGCCAAAGAACGGGGGCATTCCAACCCGTTCGGCATCTGATAACTTGTTTGGGCACAGGGGAAGGAACCCGCTTTTTTTGTCCCCGTTCAATCCGCAATCGCCAGAAACGGCGGCGCGCCAAATGACAAGAAATAAGTGATAAAGTTATGACCGGCACCCGGCTACATGTTGAAAATGGTTCAAGCACTGGCGTCAAGCCTGCTTTTTTTCGCCCCGAGTTTTCGCTACGCCGACGCGCACGCCAGAAAATTGTCGCCAGTTGATGACCAAGAAGCGGCAAAGGGCCCGGCATTGAGTTGCTGGCCCAAGCTCCCGACGAACGCCAGGCACAACGCGCGTGCCGTCCTGTATAAGCCTTCAGCTGCCCAACGCTTCGCGAATCACAAATCGATCACGAGTCAACACTGGTTCAGGGACGTTGCTGCGGCGTATATTTGGTCGCAACAGAGCACGGGCTCGTAGCGACTCGCTAACACTTTGCACAGATCGAATGGCACCGCCGGATTTCGGTTTCCGTTCACCGCGGTTGATCTTGAGTTACCGCTAAAGTGCTTATGTAAATCGCCTGTTGCGATGGCTAAATCGAGCCGCTATATTCGCGCGACTTTTGGAGCCCACTCAATGCATTTTCCTGGTAGACACAAGCAAGACTGAGTACAAACATCATGAAAAAAACCAAAGCCCTGCTGCAGACCGGTACCCTGCTCACCACCCTCGCCCTGTCGGCTGGCGCCTCCGCGGCCATCGTTACCGAGGGGGACATTGACGATCCGGCAGCGGAGATGTTCCTGACCGTGCACGATTCGTCGCGCGGCATCACCTACACAAGAGATCTCGGTATTACGCTCAATGCTTTCCAGTTCAGCAATTTCGACTTCGAATTTTCACCGGACGATCTGTACCTCAACACGTTCGGCGACAGTGCTGCCGGCGATCTGCGCTACTCGGTTGTCGGCGTGGAGAACTTTTCGTTTGGCGGCTTCTTGACGGTGTTCACGACGAGCAATAGCCCGACGATTGATTTTCCCACCGACCCGCTGACGAGTCTGCAGGCGATTCACTCAGCCGTTTCGATGTTCACCGCCGCGCACGACATGGCGGCTGGCACCACGGATCCGGCGGAAAATCTGTCGAGCACGATCGAGCTGCCCGCCAGCAACGGGTTTTACACCAATCCGGCTACATTTAACGAATCGCTGGGCTCGGTCGTACTCTTTTCGACCGGTGCAACCGTTGGCGAAACCCTGGCGTTTTACGCGCGCGAGTTTGATCAGTTCTCCGGTGGCGAGTTCTCCGAGCGGGACTTCGAGCGCGCGTGGACGTTATCCGCTGACGGCATGCTGCGCTACGGCCTGACCGGCGACGTGGATACCGACAATGACGGTGTGGCGGACGTTAGTGACAACTGCACGCTGGTCGCCAATGCTGACCAGATTGACGGCGACGCCGACGGCATCGGCAACTTGTGCGATACCGACCTGAACAATGACTGCGTGACCAACGTGGTGGACCTGGGGCTCTTCCGCAGCGTGTTTTTCAGCGCCGACCCGGCTGCCGACTTTAACAGTGACGGATCGGTCAATGTGGCTGATCTTGGTATCCTGCGCACGCGCTTCTTGCAACCGCCAGGACCGAGCGGCCAACCCAACGGTTGTTCTGCAGCGCCGTAGACCGCTCACAACAAGGCGGTAAAAGCACCGCGCCCGTCACGGCCGGCCGCTTTTACCGCTCGGCTCGAAGTCTATCGATTCTTGACCAGAGATTTCGATGCCCCAACTCGGGAGATCGGGTGCCGAGATCGGGTGCCGGTCATAACAAGGAGATCGGGTGCCGGTCATAACAATATAACTTAGAGGAGATCGGGTGCCGGTCAGGAGATCGAAGAGATCGGGTGCCGGTCATAACAATATAACTTACGGGATCGGGTGCCGGTCATAACACTATAACTTAGGGCACTGTCTTGGACTGGCACTCAAAGCCCCAACTTCAGAATAATTCGCGGAGGATGAAGTGTTCTAAAGTTGTGACCGGCACCAATAGTCATGAGGTTATGACCGGCACCAAAAGTTCGGCACCAAAAGTTCACCCTGATTGCTTTGATGCCTTAAACTGACTCCAGCTTTGCAACGTTTCGCGTGTTGACCACTACACTCACCTGGCCTCGCCTACCAAACGCCCGTCCGACGAATCGCAACTTCCGCTCGTTGTTCGGATCTATCCCTTGTTTGCACTACTTCGGGTAGGGTGTTTATGCGTCCTGTTCTCTGCTCAGACCTTGCCAAGCAATCTTGAAGGAACATTCAATGTTGAGATCCGTGTTCGCATTAACCGCACTAATTGGAGTGTCGGTATTTACTCTTGTCGCCAACATGGCAATGGCAGATGGGGCCTCTGGCTTCATGCCGCTCACAAGTGTTCAGCGCGGCACTTCAACCGGTAATATAGGTGGCTCGTCGAGCTGCTCGTCGGACGGCTCATACAACGCGTCTACGTTTCTGTGGTCTCAGACTGGTGACTGCAATGGGACAGGGCTGTCTATTGGTGGCGTCGTTGTGTCGATCGAAGTGACGACCCAGGCGACGCTGAATGCCATCGTGAATAACGATGGTGAAGCAATCGGCGGCGCGTTTTTTCTACGCGGTACGATTCCTGAGTTAGGCATTGATGAACCTCAGTTGCTGGTCTCCGGCATTCTGGTCGAGGCGTTTTCAGGTTTTATTCCCGGTTCGAATAACATCCTGGCCCTTATTGCACTGGATTTTTCGGTGCCCGAGCTGTCAGGCCTTGGATCACTGCTCTATTGGGAAGCAAATAACGATATCGGTTCTTGGGTTTTCAACAATACGCACTGGCAGACCACGGCTACAGAATATTCAGGCAACTTTACCGGCAGCCAGTATTTTTTCTTCAATGAAGCGGATATATTTTCGCCGGACAACGATGCTGATGGCGACGGTTTCCTCGACAGCGAGGACAATTGCGTTGTCACGTCAAATACGAGCCAACGGGATGCCGATAGTGATGGTTTCGGAAACGCCTGTGACACCGATCTGAATAACGACTGTGTGACGAACGCTGCAGACCTGGGCCTGCTACGGAAGGTGTTTTTTTCGAATGACCTCAATGCAGACTTCAATAACGATCGAATTGTCAATGTCGCGGATTTGGGCGAACTCCGCAGCCGCTTCTTTCAGTCGCCCGGCCCAAGTGCGTTGACGAACGCGTGTGATTGACGTCCCGTCTCGTGATGTTGGCAGGCGTGAGCGATGCTTCGAACTCATTCGATCAGACCGTGACTAACGCAGGCGCCGCCGCCCGCTCATTGGCGGGCCCCATTATCGTGGCGTAGCTGGTTATACCCTCGTGCGCGACAGCGGAGTGACCACCGCCGCACGCGGGGCAGCTGACCGCTGCCTCGGGCTTGCGCTCAGGCACCTTGTCATCGGAGGTCTCGCGCGGCTCGTCCGCGGAGGCATTCACGCTAAAGCCCGGCAATCGTAACAATCTGACCTGGGCCGAACGCCTCAAGCGCGCGTTCCGAATTGACGTTGAAGTGTGCCAACACGGCGGCGGTGAAGTCAGGATCATCGCCTGCATCGTGCGGCCTGTGATCATTGATCGGATACTGCGTCTGGCAAGCCCGAGATTTCTGGTCCACTCACGCTGTTAGAGTTTCGGGTTTTTGAATCGTATTTTTGCTAACCCATCGCTGTAGAAATTGCTTCGGGTTCAGCCCGCCCAGCGATCCATGCGGCCTTACCGTGTTGTATTCATTAAGCCAGCTTTTGATGATCACTCGCGCTTCGGTCATTGAGCCGAACAGCCATCGATCCAAGCACGTGCTCCGGAAGATAGAGTTGAAGCTCTCACAGTACGCGTTTTGCCAAGGGCTACCCGGATCAATGTAGTGCGTATCAACATGCTTTTCCTTGAGCCAGTCCTGGACCTTGGTCGATACCATTTCCGGGCCATTGTCGCTACGCAGGCAAACTGGGCGCCCGTGCTGCTCAAAGAGTTTGCCGAGAATCCGGGTAACGTCCGCCGCGGTCAAACTGCGACCCACCGTTATTTCAAACCCCTGTCTCGTAAACTCATCAACGACCGTCATGCACTTCAGTTGCCGTGCATCATCCGTGCGATCAAAAACAAAGTCGTAACTCCAGACATGATTGGGATATCGAGCCTGGTTCACCCACTGCGTTGTCATACTCAGTACCCGACGTTTACGACGCTTTTTCACGACCTGCAAGCCCTCTCGACGACGGATTAAGCGCACCCTTTCTCGGCTGATTGACCAGCTCTCGCGCATCAAGTCGTAGATCTTTCGATAGCCAAACTACCGATAAGCATCAGACAATCGAAGCACTTCCTTATAGCCCGCATCGATCAACGTGCGCTGACCAACGTAACGATAGCTCGAGCGGTTAATCTGCATGGCCTGGCAGGCGCGCCGTTCGCTGATGTCGTAATGCTCTCGCAAGTACATTACGCAGCGCCGCCGCTCCGCCAGGCCCACCACCTTCGACTGTTGACGTCTTTGAGCATACGGATATCCAGCGTTTGCTCTGCCACAATCTTCTTCAGCTCCGCGTTCTCGCGCTCCATTTCCTTGAGCCGCTTTGCCTCAGACACTTCCATGCCACCGAACTTTGCTTTCCAGCGATAAAATGACTGCTCCGAACAGTTGTGCTTCCGGCAAACATCCGCCACTGACAGTCCCGCTTCGGCTTCTTGCAAAATCCGAATGACTTGCTCGTCTGTAAATCGCTTTCCTTTCATTGGTTTCTCCTGCGTCGAGAAACACTAACATAGCAACTGGACCAATTATGACGGGGCTAGCCACACGTACAAGCGCCACAGATTCCCGCCAAGCATCATCAGTTACGCTGTTTGGCTGTATTTTCGCTTCAATCTCAGCTATCGCGACATTGAAGACATGCTGGCTGAGCGTGGAATTACAGTAAGTGGCGAATCAATACTCCTCTGGTGCAACAAGTTTGGTCGGAAGTTTGCTCGGCGACTGAAGCAAAACCATCGCGGGTACGGCGATACGTTTTTCATCGACGAAGCCTTCGTGCGTATGAATGGCAAGCAGCACTACCTCTGGCGTGCGGTGGACCAGGATGGCGAAGTGGTTGATGTGTTTCTTCAGTCTCGCAGAGACGGCAGTGCCGCAAAGAGTTTCTTCAAGCGCCTTCCGCGAAGCCACGGTGGCGAGCCAAGGAAGATTGTGACCGACAAATTGCGGAGCTACGATGTCGCGCACAGAGAGCTCATACCCGATGCGATCCATGACAGATCGCAATACGCCAACAACCGAGCTGAACTGTCGCATCAACCGACGAGAGCCCGAGAAGAAGTAATGCGAAGATTCAAATCGGTCAAACAGGGCCAGCGATTTCTGATTGCTCATGCTGCTGTTTACAATTTGTTCAATCTTGGGAGGCACTTGGTAGCTGCCAATCACTACCGTGATCTCAGGACAAGTGCGTACGCGGAATGGAGCAGAGCAGCAGCTTAAATCTGGGCGAAAGCGGTTTTGGCTCCGACGGAGTTTAGTTGTCAACACCACATTGATACCTCGCGCGCTGCACCAAGCCGTCGAAAATTCTTCCAGTTGCGGATTCGCCGGTTGCCCACTTCGAAATTAGTCAAATGAAGAGGTTATGCCATATCGCTTAAGCCTTTGTTTCATTTAGACAATCAGCGAACAACTCCGGCCCCGGCACGAATATTGCTGCGTCTATACTTATATAAAGCACCGCGACCAAGATCGTGGGCCACCAACAAGCCGTTGCTGTAGAAGCGTCAGATTCATAACAGCACTCATTTGTCCGACTGCCAAGGGTCAACAATGAATAAATTGAGCGAGCTCAAAGCTCTGGTTCTCTTCGGTGTCTTCGCTTACGCCCCGTTTGCGTTTTCACAATTCAATTACTCCGTCTACGATGGTGACTTCAATCAGCTGCCTGATTTCACGACGCTGTCTCCGATAGCCAGTGGGACCAGCGACGTTATTACGCTTGGCGTGACCACTCAGGTTGAGACGTTTGGTTTGGTGTTCACCAATCAAATCACCGTCTCCGCGGCCGACACCTACGCGTTTCAAACGACATCGGACGACGGCTCGCGCTTGTATATTGACGGTGCGATGGTAGTGGACAACGATGGCTTGCACGCGCCAGTCACCGTCAGCGGCCAGGTATTTCTGAATCCCGGCGTCTACGATTTGCGCGTCGAGTTTTTTGAGAAAGGCGGCGGCGAAGTGCTGGACGTCTTTTACCGCGCATCCAGTGGCGGCTTCTTGCCGATTCCGGCCAACGGTGAATTGGAAGTGGCGGACATCGCCGAATTTGGCCAGTGGGGTCCGGTTATTCAGTGGCCGCACATCGCGATCTCCGCTGCGAACCTGCCCGACGGTCGCGTGCTGACCTGGTCCTCCACCGAGACGGACTCTTTCCCGGCCAATCGTGAATTTACCCATTCGTCGATTTTTGATCCTGTGACCCAGACGTTCTCCAGCATCGACAATAATTTCCACGACATGTTTTGTGCCGGCGTCGCGACACTGGAAGACGGTCGCATCGTCGCGTCGGGCGGTAACCCGGACGATCGCCGCACCAGCACCTTTAACCCGACCAACATGAATTGGTCGGCGCTACCCAATATGTTTGACCTGCGTTGGTACGCCACCAGTGTAACGCTGCCCAACAACCAGATCTTCGCGACGTTCGGCAAGTCGGCCGGCAATCGCTCGGAGAAATACGATCCACTGGAGAACCGCTGGATCCGCACGCCGAACGCGACCATGCAAACGCTGCTCGACGAGCACAACAGCATTGGTGGTTTGGAGTGGTTCCCCCAGCTTGCGGTGCAGCCAAACGGTCGTGTTTTCCACGGCGGGCCCACGCCCACATTGCACAGTTTTGATCCGGTGAGCGGCGCCAACAATCAGGACTTTGGACAGCCGACGGGCTCGCGCGCGAGAAAATGGGGCAACGTGGTCACCTACGACGTGGGCAAAGTTATGCTGATTGGCGGGATGGACCCGCGCGAAACCGAAAGAACCTTGGTAACCAACGTCTTTCTGGCGGACCTAAACGGCCCGGCGCCGGTGATTACGCAAGGTGCGCCGATGAACTATCCGCGTGCATTGAGTAACTCGGTCACGTTGCCGAACGGCGAGGTACTGGTGATTGGCGGCAACGTATCGGGTCAAAACTTTTTCGACGGCGGTTCGATTTTCCCCGCGGAAATTTACAGTCCGCAATCCAACACTTGGCGCGTCGTGGATTCTATTTCCATTCCGCGTAACTACCACTCGACGTCGCTGCTGATGAAAGACGGCCGCGTACTTTCTGCGGGCGGTGGCGCGTGTGGCACCGGTTGTGCAGCCAACCACCTTGACGGCCAGATTTTCACGCCGCCGTATCTTTACAATGACGATGGTTCGCCAGCGTCGAGACCGGCCCTGTCAAATGTGCCACCAATTATTGGCACCGGCGGTACGTTCACCGTTGCTGCCGGCGCGGATACGGTGCGCTTTTCGATGGTTCGTCTTTCGGCGACCACTCACCATGTGAACACGGACCAGCGGTATCTGCCCGTGTCGTCGGTCAACAACGGTGACGGCACGTTTACGCTAACTTTGAACGCGAACCCGAACGTACTGATCGCCGGTAACTACTGGCTGTTTGCTGTGAACGATAACGACACACCGTCCATTGGTCAGACCATTCAGGTGCAGCGCAGCTTCACCGACAGCGATGGTGATGGCTACGCGGATTCCGAAGATGCGTTCCCGAACGATCCGACGGAGTGGCGCGATTCGGACAGCGACGGCGTCGGCGACAACGCCGACGTGTTCCCGAACGACCCGAACGAAACGACGGACAGCGACGGTGATGGGGTCGGCGACAATGGCGATGCGTTCCCGAATGACCCTGCGGAATCCGCAGACACGGATGGCGACGGCGTGGGTGACAATGCCGATGCGTTCCCGAACGACCCGACCGAGACCATGGACTCCGATGGCGATGGTTTGGGCGACAATGCCGATCCATACCCCAACGATCCGACCCGACCCATTCTGGACTCGGACGGTGATGGCGTACCCGACCGCTTTGACCTGTTCCCGAACGATCCCAATCGCAGTGCCGGCGTCTGGCGCGAAGTGTTTACCGGCATTGCCGGCAACGCGGTCACCGACCTGACCAACTCCGCCAACTACCCGGACAACCCGGCGACGGTTGAACAGATGACGTCGTTCGAAGGACCAACCGACGTTCTGGACAACTACGGCACGCGCATGCGCGGCATCCTGTTTGCGCCCGAGACGGGCAGCTACACCTTCTGGGTAGCAGGCGATGACAATGTCCAGCTCAATCTCAGCTCTAACTTCAACCCAGCGAACAAAACAGAAATCGCGAGCGTGCCTGGTTGGTCCGGTTCACGTGAGTGGACGAAGTTCCCCGAGCAAAGTTCCGCGACGATCCAACTCATTGCGGGCGAAGCGTATTACCTGGAAGCGCTGCATAAAGAAGGGGCCGGTGGCGACAATCTAGCCGTGGCGTGGCAGCGTCCAAGCGACAACACGATTACGGTGATTGGCGGGCAGTTCTTCGACACCGACTCTGACGGTGACGGCGTGCCCGACAGTCTCGACGCCTTCCCGAACGACCCAACCGAAACCATGGACTCAGACGGTGACGGTATAGGCGACAACGCCGATCCGACGCCATTTGGTAACGTATTGTTCGCGGACGATTTCGAAACCAACAGCGGCTGGACACGCAATCCGAACGGCACGGACACGGCCACAACCGGCTTGTGGGAAGCGGCGAATGCCGAAGAAACCGGCAACGGCCTCGTGATGCAAACCGCCGACGCCGCCAGCGGCGCGCAGTACCTGGTGACCGAAGGCAGCGCGGGCGCTGGGCTTGGCACCAACGATATTGATAACGGCACAACCTCAATCCGGTCGCCGTCGATCAACCTGCCGTCGTCAACGCCGATTGACTTGTCATTCCAATACTATCTTGCGCATCTCACCAACGCGACGACCGACGACTTCCTGCGCGTGCAGGTGGTTGGCAGCAGCACGGTTACAGTACTCGAAGTGCTCGGCAACACCACCGACGCCGGTGCGGCGTGGCAGCAGGCCAACGTCAATCTGGACAGCTTTGCAGGCCAGTCGATCTACTTGCTCGTGTCCGCAGCCGATGCAGCGGGCGGCAGTCTGATCGAAGCCGGCATCGATGATATCAAGCTGACGGCGGCCGACGCCGTGGACAGTGACGGCGACGGCGTGCCGGACAATCTGGATGCGTTCCCGAACGATCCGACGGAGACGACCGATACGGATGGCGACGGCGTGGGCGACAACGCCGACGTGTTCCCGAATGACCCAACGGAATCCGCCGACTCCGATGGCGATGGCGTCGGTGACAATGCGGATGCCTTCCCGAACGACCCGACTGAAACCGTCGATACGGACGGCGATGGTGTCGGGGACAATAGCGACGCGTTTCCGAACGACCCGACCGAAACCCTCGATTCAGACGGCGACGGTTATGGCGACAACAGCGATTCGACGCCAACGGGTGGGTCGAACATCGTGGCGCTGCCGACCGCACCACGCAACTCGACCACGTTGCTGGTGGAAAACAGCAGCGGCAGTGATCGCATCTGGAACGTAAACCCGGACAACGACTCGGTGTCCGTTTCGTCGGCCGACGGTTCGTTGATTCAACAGATTGACGTTGGCGAGAAGCCGTGGTCACTGGCCAAGGCGCCGAGTGCAACCCGAATCTTTGTCGCGAACAAGGCTGACGCAAACATCACGATCATCAACACTGCAACGTTGGCGGTGGAGTCGACGGTGGCATTGCCTTACGGCTCACAACCACATGGTTTGGTGTTCAACAACTCCGGCAGCGAATACTTTGTGGTGCTCGAAGCACTGGCGACCGTGCAAAAACGCGATGCGGCAACGCAGGCGTTGATCAGCGAGATCCAGTTGTCCGGTATGCCACGTCACATCGCGATGACCTACGACGATGCGAAACTGCTCGTCAGTAACTTCATCACGCCACCGGTGCCGGGTGAGGCGACGGTCGACATCAACTTCGCGGGCGGCGGCGCACAAGTGTTCTCTGTCGACCCGGCTACCATGAGTCTGAGCAACACAATTGCTCTGACGCACGACAACCGGCCCACATCGGAGAGTCAGGGACCGGGCTTGCCGAACTATCTCAACGCGCCGGTCATCGCCTTCGACAACACGTTTGCGTTCGTGCCATCGAAGAAGGACAACATCGACTCGGGTCTGCTGCGCGGTAACTTCGGCATGACCTTTGATCAGACCGTACGCAGTAACGTGTCGAGAATTGAACTGGCAACGGAAACCGAAGGCACACTGCGTATCGACTTTGACAACGCGAGCCTTGGTACGGGCGCCGCGATCACCGGCGGCAACCGATATCTGCTGGTGGCACTGGAGACCAGTCGCGAACTGGGCGTGTTCGACATCCTCAACGGCTTTGAAGTGATGCGCCTGCCGACCGGGCGTGCGCCCCAAGGTGTCGCATTGTCCAGCGACGGCAGCAAGGCTTACGTGCACAACTTTATGGATCGCAGTGTGTCGCGCTTTGATCTGGCCGAGATGATCGAAACCGATCTGCCCGCGACCAACGTGCTCGGGACGACGGATGTCGTCAGCAATGAGGCGTTGAGTGCGCCGGTATTCCTTGGTAAGCAGTTGTTCTACGACGCCGAGGACGACCGACTGGCACACGACAACTACATGAGTTGCGCGTCCTGTCACAACGACGGCGGTGAAGACGGCCGTGTGTGGGACATGACCAGCTTCGGCGAAGGTTTGCGTAACACGATTGAGCTCAATGGCCGCGCGGCAACGGGCCACGGCTTCCTGCATTGGTCCGCCAACTTCGATGAGCTGCAGGATTTCGAAGGTCAGATTCGGACGCTGTCGGCCGGCTCCGGCCTGATGAGCGATGCAGACTTTTTTGCCGGCACGCGCAACGAGCCTCTGGGCGATACCAAGGCTGGCTTCAGTTCAGACCTCGACGCGCTGGCCGCGTACCTGGCCTCGCTGAACGAGTTTGATGAAAGCCCGTACCGCAATCAGGACGGTTCGCTGACGACTGCGGGCGCGGCTGGCAAGCTGGTGTTCGAAGCCAGCGGCTGTGGCACCTGTCACGGTGGTACGCGCTTCACCAACAGTCAGGATGCCACCACGTTGACGGACATCGGCACTATCAATGCGTCCAGCGGCGAGCGTCTTGGCGGTCCGCTGACCGGCATTGACGTGCCGACGTTGCGCGATGTGTGGAAGACGGCGCCGTACCTGCATGACGGCAGCGCGCCAACGTTGGCGGTCGCCGTGACGGCTCACGATGGCAATACCGTGAGCGGTGCTGATTTAACCAATCTCGTTGCTTACCTCGAGCAGATCGGAAGAGAAGAGGGCGTTGCCTTTGTGGACTCGGACGGCGACGGTGTCCCGGACGAAGACGATGCGTTCCCCAACGATCCGACGGAAACTGCCGATAGCGATGGCGACGGCGTGGGCGACAACGCCGATGTGTTCCCGAATGACCCGACGGAGACCACAGACACCGACGGTGACGGCGTGGGCGACAACGGCGATGCGTTCCCTAACGACCCGACCGAATCTGTGGATAGTGACGGCGACGGTGTGGGCAACAATGCCGATGCGTTCCCGAATGATCCAACGGAAACGACGGACACGGATGGCGACGGCGTGGGTGATAACGGCGATGCCTTCCCCAACGATCCAAACGAGTCGGCGGATACCGACGGTGACGGTGTGGGCGACAACGCTGATGCGTTCCCGAGCGATCCTGCCGAGACCACGGACACCGATGGTGACGGCGTGGGTGACAACGGCGACGCGTTCCCGAATGATCCAACCGAGACCGTCGACTCTGACAGCGACGGAGTTGGTGACAACGCGGATGCGTTCCCGAACGATCCAACGGAAACCGCGGACTCGGACGGCGACGGCATTGGCGACAACGCGGATCCGTACCCGAATGATCCGGATCGTCCGAACCAGGACAGCGATGGCGACGGCGTGGCCGACAACATCGACTTGTTCCCGAACGATCCGACCCGCAGTGCCGGTATCTGGCGCGACGTGTTCACCGGCATTGGTGGTGTCGCGGTCGCGGACCTGACCAACTCCGCCAATTTCCCGGACAACCCGGCGTTGCTCGAAGAATTGGCTTCGTTTGAAGGCCCGATTAACGTGCTGGATAACTACGGTTCGCGTCTTCGCGGCATCTTTTTCGCACCCGAATCGGGTAGCTACACGTTCTGGGTGTCGGGCGACGATAACGTCCAGCTCAATCTCAGCACGGACAGCAGCGCTGCGAACAAGGTAGAGATTGCGAGCGTGCCGGGTTGGACCACATCGCGTTTGTGGACGAAGTATCCACAGCAGCAGTCCGCCAGCATCGAGCTGGTTGCCGGTGAGGCTTACTACCTCGAGGTCCTGCACAAGGAAGCCGGTGGCGGTGACAATGTAGCGGTCGCGTGGCAGCGTCCGAGTAACGGCACACTGACGGTAATCGGTACGGAGTATTTCGCTCAGGACTCGGACGGTGACGGCGTGGCCGATCATCTGGATGCGTTCCCGAACGATCCGACGGAAACGCTTGACTCGGATGGCGATGGCATCGGTGACAACAGCGACCCAACGCCGTTTGGCGACCAGTTGTTCATTGACGACTTTGAGGGTGCATCGCTGTGGATGCGCAACCCCAATGGCACAGACAGTGCGACGACTGGCTTGTGGGAACAAGCGAACGCTCAGGCCACGACCATCAGCGGTGTCGCGTACCAGCTGGACAACGCCGTTAGCGGTACCAACTATCTGGTCACGGGCGGCAACGCCGGTTCGTCAGCCGGCGTCGACGACATCGACAACGGTGTCACGTCGATGCGCTCACCGGAGATTGTGTTGCCGGCCGGCGCAAGCAGTGAGCTGTCGTTCTCGTACTACTTTGCGCATTACGACAACGGCACGACCGACGACTTCCTGCGTGTCAAAGTTGTGGGCAGCAACACGCAAACGGTGTTCGAAGAACTCGGCGCCTCCAATATTGATGGCGGAGCGTGGCAAGAGGCCGTTGTCGATCTGAGCAGTTTCGCCGGACAGACCGTCTACATCCTGGTCGAGGCGGCGGACGCGGGTGTGCCCAGCCTGATCGAAGCGGGCATCGACGATGTGCGGGTGACGGCGCAGTAAGCGATTGATCCAATGCTTGGCCCGTCCGCCAGGGCCGGTGCCAGGCAAGACGGAACGGTCGTATCCTTTAGATGGATACGACCGTTCCTTTTCGATGAGGTGTCCGCTACTCCGGCGACCAGACCGGCGTGCGACCCGGCGTCCACGGCGCACCCAGTGCTTCCATCTTCACCTCAAACGCCGTCAGATTCCGCTGCAAAATGCGCGCGGCATTCTGAGCGGTTTCAAACTCAGTGCGAGCAATTGCCAGCGACTCTTTGTACAGCTGCGGGACGTCGGACTGCGATTCGATTTGTCCCAGATAAACGGCGTTGATGCGACCGGCGATCGACCACGCCGTGGCTTCGTTGCGTGACGACACGGTGGCGTCGCCGGCAAGCGCGCGGTTGAGATCGTCGAGACGCGCTTCAAGTCCGCGAAGTTGTGCAAAGTGTTTATCCTCAGCCGCGGCCGTGTCGCGCAGCGCCACTTTCATGTGATCGATCCGCTGCTGCATCTCCCCCGTAAGACCGGAGGCGCCCATGACCGCACGCCGCAGTTGGGCCGTCTCCTTTTGGAACGCCAGCAGCGCGTCCCGGTCGCGCGTGATTTCGGGGCTGGCATTGAGGCTGACCACGTCAAACTCCTGCGCTTTGGTCAGGCCTTCAAAGCCCTTGTCGCCGAGCCTTGCCAGCGTGACCGAATAGGTACCGGGCAACGCGAGCGGGCCAATCGGTGGCGTCTCCCAGTAGGGTGGGTCCTTCGGCGGGTTCAGATTGACCGGGTCTGTCGCAACAAAGCGCAGGTTCCAGGCTGAGCGATGCAGGCCTTTTTTGGTCTCAGCGGGAATGCGGCGCACGACCTCGCCATCTTCGTTACGTACGACCAGTACCAGCTGCGCCTTGTCTTCGCGATCTTCCGCGCGCAGCGTGTCCCAGGAAGGATAGGGCGTGTCGCCGCCGTCTTTCTCAATCTCCAGTTCCTTCTTGCGACGCGCTTCTTTTTGCGTAAGCGAGTCATCGGCGAGGTAGTAGCTGAATACCGCACCATAAGCCGGGTTGGGGGCGGCAAAGAAACCGCTGCCCATCGAGCCTTTTTCCCGGTTGTCCCACCGGTCGCCTTCCACGTACAGCCAGTTGTCGTCACCGTCTTCGCTGACGCTGATCACACCGTCGTCGGTTCCAACGTACAGGAGATCTTCGACACGCGGGCTTTCGCTGAGGCCAATGATGCTGCCATACATCGATGTCGAGTCGTTTTTGGCGACGGCATCCACGCTCCAGATGCGGCCCATGACCTCTAACTGATTGCGATCAAGCTGTCGTGTGAGATCCGGGCGGATGACGCTCCACGAGTCGCCACGATCGTCGGAACGAAAAACGCGTTCGGCCGCGTGGTACAGGCGACGCGGATTGTGCGGGCTGATCAGAAGCGGCGTATTCCAGTTCCACTTGTAAGCGGTCGCCCCGCTCTTTGGGTGCGGCGTGATGTAGATGCGTTCCTGCGTGCGGCGATCGTAGCGAGCGAGGCCGCCGTACTGGTACTGAGCGTAGATGGTATTGGGATCGGTCGGATCGATCTGCGGCTTGTAGCCGTCGCCGCCCAGCACCATTTCCCAGTCGGAGTTGGTGATGCCGTGGACCACGGTGGTGCGCGACGGCGCGCACAGCGAGTTGTTGTCCTGCGTGCCGCCACACACGTTATAAAGCGGTTCGGCTTCATCTGCGGCGATGCGATAAAATTGCGTGATCGACAGGTTGCGCACGTGGCGCCACGTCTGTCCGCGATCCCGAGACTGTCGACGTAACTGTGTAAGCGCCGATTCATGAGTTGAAGTCGTACTCGCCATCGTAAAGGATGGCGAACTGATTTAAAGCCGCCTTCCAGTCCCGCACTGGCCGCTTCCATTTCTTCGCCGCGTCCATCGACGCAAGATACACCACTTTGAGCGCGGCGTTATACCCCAAGGGCAGGCTGCGCGCTCGTTCGGGAACAGCTTGCGTTTGCGAACCGGTTTTCGGATCAGGCTGTTGAGCGATTCGATGGCGTTAGTCGTGTAAATGATTTTCCGGATTTCCATCGGGTAATCGTAGAGCGCAATGAGGTTGTGCCAGTGGCGCCGCCACATCAGACCGATGGTCGGCAACGGATCGTCCCGGCGTTCGCAGAAGGCGTCGAGCTCGCGCTCGGCGTCGTCCACGGTCGTGGATTTGTAAATGCGTTTGAGATCCGCGGCAACGGCCTTGCGCTGCTTCCAAGACACGAAGTTCAGGCTGTTGCGCATCATGTGCACGATGCACAGCTGGATTTTCGCTTTCGGGTACACCGTCTCGATGGCGTCCGGGAAGCCCGTCAGGCCGTCCACACACATGGTGACGGCTTTGGCAACCTGTGCAACGCCGATCTAAACAACGATGGCGTGATCAACGTGGTCGATCTCGGCCTGATGCGCTCGGTGTTTTTCGCCGCCGACGAGGATGCCGACCTGAACGGCGACGGCATCGTGAATGCGCAGGACCTTGGTTTGCTGCGAGCCAGCTTCTTCGGCGCGCCCGGGCCAAGTGGGCTGAATCCGTAGGGGAAAGCCGCGGTCTGTCTCCAATTCCACTCACCGGCACCGATATCGGATGAGGCGATTCTCCATCGTCGCATCCGGTTGGCGAAGCCTGCTCAGCCCAAAGAATAGCCTGGAAGTGCCTACCGGATCGTGGCCGGTCCAATGGGAAGCTATCAGCTGTCTAGACGAGGTGGCACACCAGCCAGTTAAGTTGGCAGTACCATTCCCTTGTCGCTCCCCTTCAGTTCTCGTGACACCTGCCGCTACACGATAAGAATAGCTGGAACTGGAGATTCGCAATGTCGCCACCTTTGTCGACGCTCGAAAAAGCACTGGACGTCAATTTGGACGACAGCCTGTACGGCACCTTCGCCGAAATCGGCGCTGGGCAGGAGGTGGTGCGTTGGTTCTTTCGCGCTGGCGCGGCGGCAGGCACGATTTCAAAGAGTATTTCCGCCTACGACATGAAAGTCAGCGACGCGATCTACGGGACGTGTCAGCGTTATGTCTGCCGCGAACGTCTTGAAGCGATGCTCGCTTGCGAGCAACGGCTCAACCGCGATCGGCTAACCGAGACACGCGGCGACTCGACGCGCTTCTTCTCCTTCGCCGATACCGTATCGGCACGCAACTATCTGGGCACGAACAACTGTCATGCCTGGATGGGAATCCGCTTTCAGTCAGCATCGCATGGCGAAGACAACACGATTATCGTGCACGTGCGGATGCTGGACGACACCAACGTGTTGCAGCAAGAAGCGCTTGGGCTGGTCGGCGTTAACCTGATTCACGGTGCGTTGAAAGGCGATGCGGACCCGCTAAAACTGGTGGCCTCGTTGCTCGACGGTCTGTCGGCGCAACGGCTCGAAATTGACATGATTGATTTCCAGGGGCCCAGTTATGCGGCTGTCGACAATCGAGTGATGAGCTTGAAGCTCGTTGAACTGGGATTGTCGGGCGCCGCGATGTTTGCGGCGGACGGCACAGTACTGCAGCCGTCACAAGCACTGCGAAAGCGTTCGCTGATCATCGAGCGTGGCCGCTTTCGTCCAGTGACCCACGTCAACATGGACATGCTGGCGTCAGCGATTGCCAAATTCGATGACGTGGTGGATGACGCCAATCGTGATCCTCTGCCCATCATGGAAATTTCGATGCACTCGCTGTCTGGCGATGGTGACGTGTGTTTACAGGATTTCGTCAGCCGCGCAGACGTGTTGGCGGCGACGGGACATACGGTCATGATCTCTGACTTCCCCGAATACTATCGTCTGATGGCGTATTTGAGTCGTTACACCGATCGCACTATCGGTATGGCGATGGGCATTGGCATGTTGCGCAGCCTGTTTGATGCGCGTCACTACGAACATCTCGATGGCGGCATTCTTGAAAGCCTCGGTCGGCTGTTCAAAGACTCGCTCAAACTCTTCATCTACCCGCAGAGAGTGCCGGATTCTGAGCAGCTCGATACCTTGAGCGACATTCATCTGGACGACGGTTTACAGCATCTTTTCGCGTATCTGAAAGAACGCGGCAGCATCGTCGAGCTCGCCAACATCCGGCAGGAGTACCTGGACATTCACTCCCCGCAGGTTTTGGAGATGATTGGCGAAGGGAAGGACGAGTGGCAGGCCATGGTGCCCGATTGCGTCGCACAGGCGATCGTAAGTCGGAAGCTCTTCGGTTATCGCCCGTCACCGTGAATAACGCCAACGTTTAAACGCGTACTAGTGCGTCCCACCTAACTGACCTTCAAGCCACCGCCCGACGGTTGCTGCCATGACCTGGGTCAGGCGCCTCAAGCGCGTGCTCAACACTGATCTCCTGGCACCTAAATCCGCCCAGCGAACCGACCGCGGGTCGCTGTTCTGGTGGGGCGGTAAGCTGCCGCCCCGGAAGTACCAATTTGTCAGCACCGAAATTCAGGCGTAGATTCGAAGCTCCTACGGCATACGCAAAGGAATGAATTGAATCATGCGCACACCAATATTTTCGTTTATTTGTGTAATCGGTTGCGTGGCGGGCGCGGGGCAATCCGCGAGCGCGGGGAATGTCGTCTTTACCGATGGCGATTTTAGCGTGGGATGGGTCGACAATGTTTTCATTCTTGACGATGTATCAGTGCCGGGTGAAGGACCGGGCACGTCCACCGGCAGCATCGATTTATTGGGCGTCAACGGCAATCCCGGTTTTTATCGTGAGTCGATCCACAACGTCGAGCTCGGCGATGTTGTTGCAACCGTTGGCCTGAATACGCTGGCAAGTTATTCCGCCGCAGAGATGGATGCAATCGGGTCTGTCAGTATGTCGATCGATCTTCTCGAGGATCCGTCGCTCTCAGGGTCATCAGGGTTTTTCGTCGTACTCGAACAAGATGGAATTTTTTACTTTGGCCCGATAGGCGAATTTTTGACGGGGTCGTGGGAAAACCTGCAGTTCAACGGTCTGACCGCCCAGGACTTCGAGGCGCCATTGGCGGTCAATCCCGGTATCGACGAGCCGGGTATGTCTCCGGATTTCAGTATTGATGGGTCTGAGATTCGATTCGGCTATGGTCTGGCAAATGCCCTGATGCAAAATCAACTGATGGCAGAAGGGTTGCTAACGATCGTGCACGGTGCGGATAACTGGGAGATAACAGTTGCCCCGGTGGGCGATGCCGATAACGACGGTGTTCTGGACAATGCGGACAATTGCCTGGAAGTTGCCAATAGCGATCAAAGAGATTCGAACAATGACGGTTTCGGAAACGTCTGCGATACCGATTTGGACAATGACTGCCTGATCAATTTTTCCGATCTTGGCATGCTAAGAATCGCGTTTTTCAGTGACGATGAAGATTCTGACTTCAACGGTGACGGTGTGGTCAGTGCCGTTGATCTGGGAATAATGCGGTCGGTGTTTTTTGGCGTGCCCGGGCCGAGCGGCGTGCCTGGCGACTGTAGCAGTCCAGGGAATTCGCAAGACGGAACATGGCAACAGGGGCTGTGGGCGATCCCAAACTGAAGTGTCTGTCGTTACTACGGCGTCACCCCCTTGGGATTGAGACGCTGCGCAACGCGCTCGTGTCTGGTTTTTTGATGGTCGGGGTCAGTTGATGGTCGGGGTCAGACCACCTCTGAATCTACGATGGTCGGCGATGGTCGGGGTCAGACCACCTCTGAATCTAATCTATAAGTAGCAATCGGCTTACGATCTGTTTTTGGCGCTTAAGAATGCGATTCAGGACCTAAAAATAGATTCTAAGCGGTGGTGGCGTCGCGTATTTGTCTGGAGTCCCATCGGCGTGGATCCTCGTCTCGAGTCCCTTAGAGTGGGTTTTAGGTCCTGAAAAACGGATCTAAGGTCTCGAAATGAGATTTTAAAGACACACGCTCTATATATTCAGTCCGAGCGTTGGTCTGACCCCATCTCACGCACGACCACAAAAATAAACAGTAACTGGCCACCAACATATTGCCAGTTGGGTCAGCCACTCGGCGACGGGTTTTGCATTCCAGATTGCAACGCAAAGACCGATATTGATGGCGTTGTGAATGCGGCGGACTTGGGTATATTGAGTGCGCTGTTCTTTTCGCCGCCGGGATCCAGTGGTGTTGCGCCTTGAGGCGTGACTATTCTGTCACGGCAAGCTGATCGGCAATCCACCGCTCGACAGTCGAATTCAACATCGACAGCGGTACACCGCCGGTCAAAAGAACAGCGTCGTGAAAATCCCGGATATCGAAGTGCTCGCCGAGGCGTTCTTCCGCCCGTGCGCGCAACTCGAGAATCTTTAATTCGCCCATCTTGTAGGCCAGCGCCTGGCCCGGCCATGATACGTAGCGATCAATTTCCGTTCGCACGTTGTGCAACGACAGCGCCGAGTTGTCGGCCAGAAAATCCTGTGCCTGCTTCCGGGTCCAGCCTTTGTAGTGCATGCCCGTGTCAACGACCAGACGCACCGCGCGCCACATCTCGTAGCTCAGTCGGCCGAACTCGTCATACGGTGTCAGGTAGATGCCCATCTCGACGCCAAGCTTTTCAGCGTAAAGCCCCCAGCCCTCGCCAAACGCGTGCGGATAAAACGAACGACGAAACATCGGCAAGTCGGCCATTTCCTGGCGCAGTGAACTTTGGTTATGATGCCCGGGCACGCCCTCGTGCAAGGTCAGCGCCGGCAGCGTATACAGCGGACGTTTGTCGAGCGCGTAAGTATTGACCATGTAAAAACCACCGAGCCGTCCGCCGACGGTGGCACCCCAGTAGCGACCGGTCGTGTAGTTCGGGGCAATGTCGTCCGGCACGGCGCGCACACCGTAGGGCATGCGTGGCAGCGTGCGGAAATAGCCGGGCATTTGTCCGTCGATGCGTTTGGCGATGTACGCGGCTTCTTTCAGTAGTTGTTCCGGCTCGGTGACATAGAACTGAGAGTCGGTACGAAGAAACTCGATGAACTCGGCCAGGTCGCCGTCAAAGTTCACTTCGGCGATCACCGCTTCCATGCCCGCGCGAATGCGCGCCACCTCTTTTAGCCCCAACGCGTGAATCTGATCGGGCGTCACATCGTCGAGCGTCGTGTAGTAACGAGTCAGATCTTCGTAGTAAGCCTTGCCTTGTGGTACCGATGAGATGCCAACGGTCGTGCGCGCCTGCGGTATGTACTCTTTGACGAAGAAGCGCAGGAAATTCTGATAGGCCGGCACGACCACATCGGCGATCGCACGGCGGCCGGCCTCCGTGAGCTGGGCTTGATCGGAAGGTGAGAAGTGGCTCGGTAGCGTGCGGAACGGCTCGAAGAAACCGCTAGCCTCAGGGTCTTCGACGATGGAGCCGGCAATGGACGGCACGATGCCTTGCAGAATTTCTTTGGGTTGCGTAAAGCCGGTGGCGAGGCCCGAACGCATGTTGTCGATATTCTGCTGGAAGTTGGGACCGATGGCGCGCAGACGCGCGATGTAATTCTCGTAGTCAGTAACGGTTCGAAGTGGCATTGACTCATGCAGTCGTTGCACCGACATGTGGAAGCCAGCGTCTGACAGGATCGGAATTCGATAGCCTTGATACTGGCCAAGCTTGACACGATGACCAACGATGAAATCGAACAGGTCGTAGTTCACCTGGTCTTCGGGCTTAAGCGTGTCGCGATCAATGTCGCGCAAGCGTTGTAAAAACGCCTTGTCAGCCTCGAGGTTCGCCTCTTGTGCCTCTGCCGAATCGTCGGACAGACGATCATTGTAATTGTGCACGCCCATGGCAGTCGCGAGCTGCGGATAGCGCGCCAGGCGGTGCTGCCATTCGTCTTCGAATAGCTGGGTTAGCGGCTGGAGCTGGCCGCTGGACGCAAAAACTTCGGCAGAACGAGTGTCCGCGGCAGGTTCGTTGACGGATGTGCACGCGCTTGAGACAAGCAGAAGCGCGGCGACTGCGAGGACGTTATTTTTGGGCATAATCATAGTGTCGCCGAGAACATTGGTGCGATCAACCTGGCGTTTCGAAAGGCGCGCCGCACCGTGAACGAGATAGAGACATGACCTGGAAACCGGACGATCCGACGCGGGAAAGACGGTATCCGTCCGTCCGTGACCGGACGGGCCTGGCTTACTGAGAGGCGGGTGCTGACGCTGGATGAACGCGATCCGTTTCCCGACGGGTATCGCATCAGCGATACCTGGCCGCCGCTACTGTAGAACGCCAGCTCCGCCTTCTGAGTATCTAACGTATTCGGGACGCAGCAGCCCGGCTGCGCCCCGATGTTCCAGACCAGGCCAGGATCAGTTCAGGCCGACCGAAACGAATACTGGCTCGCTGAACGCGCTGCATGCTCCTTGTGAATTGCAAGCCTGTACGGAATAAGTGTATTCACCCGATGGCAAATTCGTTTGATCGTTGGAATCTTCGGTCGTCGTAATAATGGTGACGATGTTCGGGACTCGAATCCGCTTCAAATTAAAGCTCGCTGCCGGGCTCGGATAGTTCACGACGATGTTGCCATCAAAATCGGCAAACGGTTCATCGGATTCAATGGTGAGAGTCGGCGTGTCTGGTACGGGTTCTTCCACGGCACCCGGGCCTGGCGGCATCAAGAACTGAGTCTGAAACAGAGCTAGATCGAGGAAATTGACGAAGCCGTCGCCATTGAAATCGGCATCAGGATCGGTGGTCAGAAAGGCGTTGTTAAACAGCGTGAGATCGATGAAATTGACGATATCGTCATTGTTCAAGTCCGCATCGCAGATGTTACCGAATCCGTCGCCGTTGGTGTCCAGTTGCCCCGGATTTGCTACTTCCGAACAGTTGTCGAAGTAGTCCAGCACGCCGTCGCCATCGGTGTCGATCGTTGCCGAAGCGGAGGCTGCGGAGCAGGCCATTCCGACCGCAGCAAAAAGGAGAAAAAGCCGTCGAGATGTAGTCTTCATTTCAATCATTCCTCGTGAAAAATGCAGCGCAATTGCGCCATGTCCACGGTGCATGAGGTCACAGAGCGACTTCAATGGAACGGCGTTATCGCTTCGCTATGCCTGCGTGATTTATCCGTTACCCGGGTGCAAGCCCCGGATTGCGGGACGCGATGCTGAGCCACCGGATCAGGAAATTCAGGCGGTTTGTTGGAGCCCAAAATGGGCATTTTGTCGTGGTCATTGAATGATCACGCAGTGGTCATCCTCCAGTCAGGACCTCTGACGCCCACCTGACCATAATTCCCCCAAGCCCAACGACTGGCGTTAAATCAATCGCTTAGACGGGTCATCGCGGGGGTCACACCCCATCACTATTAAATGAGGAGAAATTATCATGACGTTTTCAACCACCACCAAGCTGATCAGCACTCTGACCGTTTTGTCGTACTCTTTGGCCGCCAATGCACAAGCCCAAGCGCTTGGGGAGCCTATCTTTAATAAAGAATCGGTCCAGATCAGCGACCACCACGTCTTCAACACCGACACGATGGTCGACGGCGCCACGATACTGATTCGAGACCAGGCCTCAAATCAGGTGAACGCGTCGATCGTCAGCCGTGCGCTGGAGCCCGACACTGCCTATTCCATCTGGTGGGCGGTTTTCAACAATCCGGAATTCTGCATCGAGCCGTTCGAATGTGGCGTGGCCGATCTGGGTGCCAACGGCGACCCACGCGTCAGGCCATCGGTCTTTTGGGGCGGCGGCTTCCTGACGGATATCTATGGACTGGGCCAAGCGGACATCCGTCTGTCACCGGGTCGCACATCACGTGAGCTGTTTGCCGGCACGCAGAACTATGGTCTGCAAAACCTGGTCGGAGCCGAAATTCACCTGGTGTTGCGCACCCACGGTACGACCGGTGCGGCTGGCCCCGTGTCGAAGCAGATTGGCACGGCTGTCGAGGCTTGCCCATCGGGTGGTTGCGCCAACGTGTTTGCGTCGATTCACCGCCCGTAGCACTCGCCGGTTCTATCGAGCCTCGCGACCAGTCCCGCGCAGTGCGCTGGGGTGGTCGCTTCTTGCATTCTCAAACCCGTGCAACACGCCCAATTAGATTGACCCGCTTTCGCATGCGCTGCTAACTTGGCGCATGAAAAAAATACGCCACTGGTCCGCTGCCGTCCCTTGTGCGTGGATGGTTTCGCTTGGTGCACCGGCGTTCGCGGCGACATTCGTTGAAGAACATCACCATCAACTCCGCGCCGACGGGCCCGATCATGGGCAGGACAGCTATGCGCTGATCCGAAAAGCGTTCGGCCCGCGCGCGATTGAATCGCCCGATCTGTATCGACCCAATCATCGCGATGTTCAACACATCATCGAAGACAAAGACGACGTGGTGGGGCCGCATTTCGTGTTTCTCTCTCATCTGGAGGCCGACCGGGATCGGGACAAAGCGTTGACCGATCGTCAGCGCAATGAAATCAAGGTCTACGATAAATCGAAAACCGATCTCAAGGCCTTTGAAAACGACACGCTCCAGTACCGTTGGAAATTCAAAATCGATAGTGGCTTCGAATTCTCAAAGCGATTTACCCATTTTTTCCAGATAAAAGCTCGAAACGAGCGAGGCAGGCGTAAACCGAAAGACAGCGACAAATTCCCGGTGCTGACGTTCACGGGGGTTGATGGCGGTCGGCGCGGCAATGGGTTTCAGGTGCGCCACAGTCCAAGCCTTGACGCCGATGGCAAGCGCATCAAGTTTTCAAACCTCGTGCAAAAGGACATGGCGCTCTTCACCGGGTACTGGATCGAGTTCTTTGTGCAAATCACGTTTCACGATGAGGGACACCTGATCGTGAAAGCGACGAACTTCGAAACAGGCGAAGTGTTGATTGATATCGAGCAAGTCGGAATCGACATGTGGCGAGGGGAAGGGCGCGGTGATTTTTCGCGGCCAAAATGGGGCATCTATCGATCCGTCGGGGACAAGGCCAGTTTGCGGGCGGACGAAGAAAAGGCGCGTTTCGCCGATTTCTCTATTCGCAAGGGCAAGCTTGTTGACTAGCGCTGACGGTTTGTCGCTTCAATTTCACCAATAACCTGGCACACCAGGAGATCAGACTTTGACCACCCAAACTTTGGCAACAGAACCTTCCCCAACACGCCGCCTCGCGCTGATGATGTTCCTGCAGTTTTTCATCTGGGGCGCCTGGGTTGTGACACTGGGTACCTACCTCGGCTCAACACTTCAGTTTGAAGGCGTGCAGATCGGTCTGGTGTACGGCACGACGGCCATCGCTGCGATCGTCTCGCCGTTGTTTGTCGGCATGATTGCGGATCGTTTTTTTGCGTCGCAACGCCTGTTTGCCGTGCTGCACTTTGTCGGCGCGGCGCTGCTCGTGGTGGCGAGCAAAATGGACACGTTCGGCGCGCTGTATGTCGTCATGCTGATCTACGCGCTGTGTTACATGCCGACCCTGGCGCTTGCCAACGGCATTGCGTTTCGTCATCTGCACGAGCCGGATCGAGAGTTTCCGCTGGTGCGTGTGCTTGGCACCATCGGTTGGATCGTCGCCGGTTTGCTGGTTGGGTTTCTCGGGATTGAGGCGCTGAACACACCGCTGCTCATCGCGGCCGGTGCCTCAGCGGCGCTCGGTCTGTTTGCGTTGTGGCTGCCGCACACGCCCGCGCCGTCGGTCGGGCAGAAAACCTCGGTGGCACAGCTGTTGGGATTCGATGCCTTCGTGGTGTTTCGCGAGCGCTCTTTCCTCGTGTTGTTCGTTTGTTCGGTGCTGATCAGTATTCCGCTGTCGTTCTATTACAACTTCACGAATCTGTTCCTTAATGAACTGGGCATGAGCAATGCGGCGGGCAAGATGACGTTGGGGCAAGGCTCGGAAGTGCTGTTCATGCTGCTGATGCCGTGGCTGTTCCGACGCATGGGCATCAAATGGATGATTGCGGCGGGCATGTTTGCCTGGGTTGCGCGTTACGCGATGTTTGCGTGGGGCGATCTGGATCCGGGGCGCGTCTGGATGCTCTACGCCGGCATCGTGCTGCACGGTATCTGCTACGATTTCTTTTTCGTTGCCGGTCAGATGTACGCGGATCAACGTTCCCCGCCGGCGCTGCGAAATTCGGTGCAGTCGCTGATGACGCTGGGCACCTACGGCCTTGGCATGTTCATCGGCAGTTTGGTCTCCGGTCGCGTCGTCAGCCTGTGGACATCTGCGGACGGCGTAAAAGACTGGTCTTCGATCTGGCTCATGCCGGCGGCCATGGCGCTGTTTGTGCTGCTGGTCTTTCTGTTCACGTTTAAATCGCCGGCTCGCGACGAGGCGTTGCCATGACTGAGCTGGCATCGACGCCACGGCTGCGCATCGGGTTTATCGGCAGTGGTCTGATTGCGCAGTTTCATCTGTCGGCGCTGGAGTCGGTGCGGGATGTTGATCTGATTGGCGTATTCAGTCCCACACCGGCCCACCGGGAACATCTCGCGACCATGGCGAAAGCCGCTGGCCTCGGCCCGTGTGTCGCCTACGACTCGCTCGATGCCTTGTTGCAGGCACCCGGCCTCGATGCCGTTTGGGTTCTGGCCCCAAATCACACGCGCGTCGCGATGATTGACCAGATCGTGGACGCCGTCGCCGCTGGCGATTCGAGCATCAAGGCACTGGCTTGCGAAAAACCGCTGGCGCGTTCGGTGTCCGAGGCACAGCGGATCCTCGACAAAGTGAAAGCCAGTGGTCTGCTGCACGGGTATCTGGAAAACCAGGTCTTTGCCCCGGCGGTTACCCGAGGCAAGGATGTGATCTGGCGACGCGGTGTTCCGTCGGCCGGGCGGCCGTACCTGGCACGCGCGGCAGAGGAACACGGTGGCCCACACGAACCGTGGTTCTGGGACGGTCATCTGCAGGGCGGCGGCGTACTGTCTGACATGATGTGTCACAGCGTTGAAGTGGGTCGGTATTTGCTCACCGGACCGGACGAACCGCGCAGTGCGCTGACGCTGGTCAGCGCTAACGCCACGGTCGCTAACTTGAAGTGGACCCAGCCACGCTATGCCCGTGAGCTACGAGAAAACATGGGCATCGGCTACGACTACCGCCAATTCCCGGCAGAGGATTTCGCACGCGGTACGCTCGAGTATGACGACCCGGACGGTCAACGCCTGATCGTTGAGGTCAGCACGTCCTGGAGTTTCGTTGGCGCCGGATTGCGCATTGCGCTTGAGTTGCAGGGCCCCGAATACGCCATGCAGTTCGATTCGCTGCAACACCGAGTCAGCGTGTTCCTGTCGCGTAACGTCACCGGCGAGCAGGGCGAGGACTTAGTCGAAAAGCAAAACTCGGAGCAAGGGTTGATGCCCATTGCCGAAGACGAGCCGCATCTGTACGGATACGTGGCTGAGAACCGGCACATGGTGCAACGCTTCCTCGCGGGTAGAGCGCCGGACCTCACGTTTGATGATGGTGCTGACGTGGTGCGAACGTTGATGGCGCTTTACCGCTCAGCGGAATTGGGCCAAACGGTCAAAGTGGCCGAGGAAGACCTGTCGGACTATGTTCCGCCGGTCGCGCGTGAGCCGCGACCGGGTTGATGCGAGGCTTGTTGATAGAGTGCTAGAAAGACTGGCATCCATTGCTCGCAGATTGAGTTGGTCAAAACCCTTGGTGGCGATCATTGGTGTTCTTTTCCTGGCGCTTTTCGTTGTGAGCGTTTTCGCACCTGGCGGGATGGATGGCGATGTCTTCCTCATGCCAAGTGTGGTGGGTGTACTTTGGACGTCTCTGTTCTTCGTTCTCGTATCGGGCTTTGCCGTCATCCCGGAAAAACCGGCTGCTGGCACCCGCTTTTTTGCGCGGGTGAAAATCCGACTGAAAAGGGGTGCCTATCACCTTCTGGCGCTCATTTTCGTCGTGCTCAGTATTGCGGTCGTTGCGATGAGTGTCAGGATGCTCGGTATCTGGATGCGAGAATTCTAACGCGACATAACCAAGATGGCTTCGGCAATCTGTGCGACGACGGCTTGGTCAACACTGTTGACCTGGGGCTCTTGCGTCAGCCGTTCTTTTGCCACCCGGCCCGAGCGGGCTCATGCCCTGAACCGAAGATCCTGAAAAAAGCAAAATATTCTATGGGGGAATTTCACGCGTTTCCTTACGCGTGTATGTAGAGACCAAAAATGTCCACCCACATAGGCAATAATCATGATCACCACACCACGCCTTTTGAGGCACGCCCTCCTTGCAATCACGGCTATGGCGGTTACCCACGGGGTCAGCGCCGATATCTTGTTTGAGTCCGCGGAGCGTGGAACCCCTCCGAGCGGCTTCCTGCAATTGCAGGGTAGTGAGGGAGGCATGGCAGGCGTCCGATTTTCATTGTCCACCGAAATGCAAATAACCGCCGTCGGCGGCATTGTGACGTCCACCGGCGATATGTTTGCGGCCATCGTGCCACTACCGTCGCCGACCCCACTGCCAACGGGCAGCGTTGAAGAAGTTGCGGTGGTCCACGCCGTTTTCTCGTCCAGCAATACCAGTAGCGATACGCTAGTGCCCGTCGACGTAATACTGCCCGCCGGCGACTATGCCATTGTGCTTGGCGTTGGCGCGTTTGGCGCTAACGGGCAAAACGCTAACCTCAGAAGGAACAATGTGGCCTTCCCGGAAACGCGTTTCATGGGTGGCAATCAGTTTGGATGGTTCGATTTCGAACAACGCGAGTATCGTGTCGTGGTGGAGGGTTTCTCGACCGCTGATCTCGATGGCGACGGTGTCGACGTGGGCGTGGACAACTGCGCCGAGGTGTCTAACCCAGACCAGACAGACAGCGATGGCGACGGCTTTGGCAACGCTTGCGATGCTGACCTCAATAACGATTGCATCGTAAACGTCGCGGATTTGGGCATTCTTCGCTCGCGCTTTTTCAGCGCGGACCCGGACGCAGATTTCGACGGCGACGGCGCCGTCAACATCGTGGACCTGGGCATCATGCGTGCGGCGTTCTTCAGCGAGCCCGGTCCGGGCAGCGCAACCAATATCTGCAGCGTTCCCGTTCGTGACAGCGGAGAGTTCATGTTGAGCCAGACCTGGTCGTTCGATTTGGATGACTTTGTCGCCCAAGGGCTTCTGGCCCCGCCTTCCGACGTCTTCTATCAGGCGCAGACGTCGACCGTGAAGTTCTTCAGGCCACTTAACGGTGCGCGTATTGCGCTGTACGGTACGACCGAGCCAACGTTACTCGACTGTGAGACCGTGACGCTGTCAGAGACAAGTGTTTCCTTCAATGATCTGGAGGTGGGTTCGTGGCTGTGTCTGACCACCGACGAAGGCCGCCTCGCTAAATTCAGCGTGATCGGCGCCAACGGCGATACCGTCGTGAGCTCAACGCTGCTCACTATTGGCTACACAACCTGGGAAAACTAAACCGGACCTTCGGGCAGAAAGATCGTCTCGATCTTCTGCCCGAAGGTCCTCAAGCTCGGGGTCAGACCAGCGCTGGCCCGGAAAATAGTCGTTTCGGATTTTCTGCCCCACCTTCGCCATTTCGACCTGTTATGCCCCGGCTATCATTAGCCGGCGGCGTGCGGGCAAAGCGAGCCTGATATACTCCGGTACTGAGCGCTGAGCATGCCTTGCCCGGTAACGGATACCCGGTGCGCGCGGCTTCCATAATCACGACTATTTTTGGAAAAACATGAGCTTGTATAAAGATTACTTGAATGAAATCGATGCCCGCAAAGAGCAGGGTCTGCACCCAAAGCCGATCGACGATGCGGCGCTGGTCGTTGAACTGATCGAGCAGATTAAGGACGCGGGTCACGAGCACAGAGCGGATTCGCTCAAATTCTTCATTTACAACACCTTGCCGGGCACCACCAGTGCCGCTGGCGTGAAAGCGCAGTTCCTCAAGCAGATCATCCAGGGCGATGTGACGGTCGAGGAAATCACGCCGGACTTCGCGTTTGAGCTTCTGTCGCACATGAAAGGTGGGCCGTCGGTCGAGGTTCTGCTCGATCTGGCGTTGGGTGATAGCGCCGCCATCGCAACCCAAGCGGCCGAAGTGCTCAAAACCCAGGTCTTCTTGTACGAAGCGGACACGGATCGACTTGAGGCGGCGCACAAGGCGGGCAACGCCATCGCGACCGGTATTCTGCAAAGCTACGCCAACGCCGACTTTTTCACCAAGCTTCCGGACGTTGATGAACAAATCCAGGTCGTCACCTACGTGGCTGCCATTGGCGATGTGTCCACCGATCTGCTGTCGCCGGGGAATCAGGCGCACTCTCGGTCAGATCGCGAGCTGCACGGCAAGTGCCTGATCGATCCGACGGCGCAGGCAAAGATTCGCGAGCTGCAGGCGCAGCATCCCGACAAGCGCGTGATGCTCGTGGCCGACAAAGGCACCATGGGGGTGGGTTCTTCGCGTATGTCCGGCGTGAACAACGTGGCGCTGTGGACCGGCATGCAGGCCAGCCCCTATGTCCCCTTCATTAACATCGCCCCCATCGTCGGCGGCACCAACGGCATCTCGCCCATTTTCCTGACCACGGTTGGCGTGACCGGCGGTATCGGCATCGATCTTAAAAACTGGGCGAAGAAGCGCGACAGCGATGGCAATACGGTGCTCGACGAAGACAACGAACCGGTTCTCGAGCGGCTCTTCTCGGTCGATACGGGCACGGTACTCACGATCAACACTACAACGAAGAAGCTGTACAACGAAGACGGCAGCAAAGAGCTGTGCGACATCGCATCTGCACTGACGCCGCAAAAAGTGGAGTTCATCCGGGCGGAAGGTTCCTACGCCGTGGTGTTTGGCAAAAAACTGCAAACGATCGCCGCGGCCGCACTTGGCATTGAGCCACCAGCGGTCTATGCGCCAGCTCGCGAAATCTCGCACGAAGGTCAGGGCCTGACGGCGGTGGAGAAAATCTTCAACCGCAACGCGGTGGGTGTAACGCCGGGCAAAGTGCTGCACGCGGGATCCGACGTGCGCGTCACGGTCAACATCGTCGGTTCGCAGGACACCACGGGCCTGATGACGTCGCAGGAGTTGGAAATGATGGCGGCCACGGTGATCTCGCCGTCCGTCGACGGCGCGTATCAGTCAGGCTGTCACACTGCTTCAGTCTGGGACAGAAAAGCACAGACCAACATCCCAAGACTGATGGGTTTCATGAACAAGTTTGGTCTGATCACCGCGCGTGATCCAGATGGCGGCTACCCGGCCATGACCGACGTGATCCACAAAGTGCTCAACGACATCGTGGTCGACGATTGGGCGGTGATTATCGGTGGCGATTCGCATACGCGAATGTCAAAAGGCGTCGCGTTCGGTGCGGATTCGGGCACTGTGGCACTGGCACTGGCAACCAGCGAAGCCACCATGCCGATCCCCGAGTCGGTGAAAGTCACGTTCAAAGGCACGCTCAAGGACCACATGGATTTTCGCGATGTGGTGCACGCGACGCAGGCGCAGATGCTCAAGCAGTTTGGTGACAACGTGTTTCAGGGCAAGATCATCGAAGTCCACATCGGCACGCTGCTGGCCGACCAGGCGTTTACGTTTACCGACTGGACTGCCGAGATGAAAGCTAAAGCGTCCATCTGTATCTCTGAAGACGAAACGCTGATCGAGTCTCTGGAAGTGGCCAAGAGCCGAATCCAGATCATGATCGACAAAGGCATGGATAACGCCAAGCAGGTCCTGCAGGGCCTGATCGACAAAGCCAACCAACGCATCGCGGAGATTCGCTCGGGCGACAAGCCTGCGCTTACGCCCGACGCCAATGCGAAATACTCGGCCGAGTTCGTCGTTGACCTCGACCAGATTGTTGAGCCCATGATCGCCGATCCGGATGTCAATAACGACGACGTGTCCAAGCGCTATACCCACGATACCATTCGCCCTATCTCCTACTACGGTGGTACGAAAAAAGTCGATTTGGGATTTGTCGGTTCGTGCATGGTGCACAAAGGCGACATGAAAATTTTGTCGCAGATGCTGCAGAACCTGGAGAAGCAGGGCGGCCAGATCGAGTTTAAAGCACCGCTGGTAGTGGCGCCTCCGACTTACAACATCGTCGACGAGCTCAAAGCGGAAGGCGACTGGGACGTGCTACAAAAATACGCCGGGTTCGAATTTGATGACGCGGCGCCCAAGAATACGGCACGGGCGACCTATGAAAACATGATGTACCTCGAACGACCGGGCTGCAATCTGTGCATGGGCAACCAGGAGAAGGCGGAGAAAGGCGACACCGTTATGGCCACGTCTACGCGTCTGTTCCAGGGGCGGGTCGTCGAAGACTCGGATGAGAAGAAAGGCGAGTCGTTGCTGGCGTCCACACCCGTGGTTGTGCTCTCAACCATTCTTGGTCGCACGCCAAGTATTCAGGAATACACCGCAGCGGTGGAAGGCATCAACCTGACCAGCTATGCGCCGCCACGTCACTGACGGGCGGCGGCACTGAGCGGATAGGGTAGCAACGGGTCAACCAGGCGTATGGGTTGTGAAAACCGCAGCGCGGTTGCCGGCTTGTGTCCCGTTAACGCGTAATTACTGCGGCTCACCAAAATCATTGGGAAAGCGAATCGGCCAGCCGAGCGCCGCGCCCAACTCAATCCGAATCTCGTAACCCATTTCGCGACCGTCCGCACCATTGGTGAGGATGACCAGCCCTTCACCCGTCGCCGGGTGCCCTTCAAGCCAGGCCCGGTAGCTGTCGTTGGCGCCGCCGTGATGGATAACGTGACCGGCATCGTCGCCGTTCACTCTGGGTCCCAGGCCGTGCCAGCTATTGGCTTCGCGGCGGAACATGTCGGCACGAACAGCGGGTTCCAGGAAAGCCTCATCGCTTAGCAGTGCGCGCAGGAAAACGCCGAGGTCCTGAGCACTGGCCCACAGTCCCGACGCTGCCATTTCCGGCATGGCTTCGTAGCCGCGGGGTTTGGCTCTGGGACGTCCGCGCTTGTTGTGAGCTCGGGCAATATTGCCGTGCTGCTCGGGCAGCGGATTGACAAACGTACTGCGCGACATGCCCAACGGGTCAAACACGTACTTTCGTGCCGCCGCCTCGTAGTCCATGTCGGTGACATCTTCAACAATGACCTGCGCCACGGTGATGCCGCCGCCCGAGTATTTCATTTGGGTGCCCGGTTCGAACAATAACGTCACCGGCGGATGGGTCGCAGGGCCAGTGCCGTTGAGCGTGTCCAGCGCCGATGGTAGCTTCGCGCCGGGCTTGAAGTCGCCAAAACCGTGCTGGCTAAAACCTGAGGTGTGTGACAGAAGATGGCGCAACGTTACCGGGCCAGCCTTTGCGAATTCGTTGGCTGGCACTTGCCAGCGCTTGAGATAACCATTGATATCGGCGTCCAGATCCAGCGTGCCCTCCTGCACCAGACGCAGCACAAGCGCAGCGTTTACGATTTTGCTCACCGAACCCACCGAAAATACGGTGTCCTTGGTGACCGGGTCGGCATTGCCTGCCTGGAGAACACCGTAGCCGCGTGCATCCACCTCACCATTCGCTTTGAGTACTGCCACTGCCACCCCAGGTGTGCCGTAAGACTGCATGCGTTTGCTGAGTGGCCAGCGCTTGGCCTCCGGATCGTCGCGTTGTTTCAGCTTGCGCAAGCCCGAGTCGAACGCCAGCGCGTCTGGCGCTTTGTCCTGGCCATTGGCAGCGGCACACAGTCCGAGCAAGGAAAAGGTAACCAAAACGGTCAGAATAAGTCGATGCATGAGCAATTCCTTGTTGTCGGTGGGATAGAGCAGTCTGCCCCGTCGTAATACACAGGAACGCAGCGATGAAGCTCGTGCAAACTAGCCAAAGCGACCGGTAACGTAATCTTCGGTCAGTTTGTGTCGCGGGTGGGTAAAAATATCGTCGGTACGCCCAACCTCAATCAGTTTGCCCAAATGAAAATAGGCGGTCCGTTGTGATACTCGGGCCGCCTGATGCATCGAGTGCGTGACAATCGCGATGGTGTAATTGGCCGACAGTTCGTCGATCAAATCTTCAATCCGTGCCGTGGCAATCGGATCGAGCGCTGAGCAGGGCTCATCCATCAAAATCACTTCGGGATCAACGGCAATGGTGCGAGCGATACACAGCCGTTGCTGCTGACCACCAGATAACCCGGTGCCGGGCTCGTCAAGGCGATCTTTCACCTCTTCGAGCAAACCGGCTTTACGCAAACTGGTAAAAACAATGTCGTCGAGCTGCGCTCGATCTGTCGCCAAACCATGTATGCGCGGACCATAGGCGACGTTCTCGTAAATACTTTTTGGAAACGGATTAGGCTTTTGGAAGACCATGCCGACGCGGGCGCGCAGCAGCACAACGTCCATGGAGCGATCATAAATGTCCTCATCGTAGATCGTGATGTCTCCGGTCACACGAGCCGATTCAATCGAGTCATTCATGCGATTCAGACAGCGCAAAAACGTCGATTTTCCGCAGCCGGACGGGCCGATGAGAGCGACCACTTCGTTCTTGCCAAAATCGAGGTTGACCGCGTCGATGGCCTGCTTGTCGCCGTAGTAAACGTCCACATTGCGCGCACGAAATACCGGCTCGGCCGCCTCAATGTTGCCGACGGTTTCATAGGCTTCGTTCTGAGCAGGATTGTTCAAACCGGTGGCTACCAACGACGCTCGAATTTCTTGCGCAGCCAGACCGCGGTACCGTTCATGGCGAGCAGGAACAGCAGCAGCACGATGATCGCGCCCGACGTGCGTTCGGTAAACGCGCGCTCGGGGATATCAAACCAGAGGAAAATCTGTACGGGCAGTGCGGTGGCAGAGTCGAGCGGCCCGGTCGGCTTGTCGACAATAAACGCCACCATGCCAATCATCAGTAGCGGCGCTGATTCGCCAAGCGCTCGCGCCATACCAATAATGGTGCCAGTGAGCATGCCGGGCATCGCCAGAGGCAGGACGTGGTGAAACACGACCTGGTTGCGCGAAGCGCCCAAGCCCAACGCCGCCTCCCTGATCGACGGTGGCACCGATTTGATCGACGCGCGCCCGGCAATAATGACCACCGGCAGTGTCATCAGGCTCAGTACCAATCCACCAACCAAAGGCGCTGAACGCGGCAACCCAAAGAAATTGATAAACACGGCCAGACCAAGCAATCCGAACACGATCGACGGAACCGCCGCCAGATTATTGATGTTGACTTCGATCAAGTCAGTAAAGCGATTGGTCGGCGCGAACTCCTCGAGATAGATCGACGCGGCCACTCCCACCGGGAAAGCGACGGCGAGCGTAATAATAAGCATGTAGAAAGAACCGAGCGCCGCTCCCAAAACGCCAGCTTGCTCCGGCTCTCGTGAATCGCCGTTGGTCAAAAACCCAACGTTGAACTTCAGCTTCAGCTTGCCGGCGCTGCGTAAGGTGTCGATCCAGGCAATTTGTTCCGGCGACAGCCGACCCGTATAGGTCTCCGCCGTTTGGTCTGATTTCAGATACAAATCCACTTCGTCGTCGGCCAGCACCCACAGTGTTTGCGTGCCGCCAATGAGGCTCGGGTCCGCCACGACCCGATCGCGCAACTCAAACGCTGCGCTATTGCTTGCCAGCCCGAGTATTGCCTTGCGCGCCTTGCGTCCTTTGACTTCGCCGAGATCGGCCATCAGTGCGTTGCGCACCACCGTTCGATAGTTGGCGCGCGCCAGTTTTTCCGGGTCACGGTTGCCGCTGGCGTCGATGATTTTTTCGTCAAACGTAACGTTGAGTTGGAGCTCAGTTTGCACGAACGCGGTATAGCCACGCGAAATAATGCTGCCAAAAAAGAACAGAAGAAAGACCAGGCCGACCATAACGGCGAGCAGTCCCATCTGGCGAAAACGGCGCTCTTTTTTGTAGCGCTTTTCGATGCCGGCGCGTACCCGTTCGAGGGTGTCGTTTTGCCCGCGTTTCTCTTTTTTAGGCTCGTTCACATCTGCCCTTTACGCATACTGCTCGCGGTAACGTCTTACGACGTGCAGCGCAATCACATTAAGAATGAGTGTCGAGACGAACAAGACCAGCCCCAACGCAAACGCGGCGAGTGTCTTGGCACTGTCAAATTCCTGATCGCCCACCAGCAGGTTAACGATCTGCGCGGTAACGGTGGTCACTGACTCGAGTGGATTGGCCGTCAGATTTGCCGACAGTCCCGCCGCCATTACCACGATCATGGTCTCGCCAATGGCGCGCGAAAGCGCCAGCAATATGCCGCCCACGATGCCGGGCAACGCTGCCGGAATCACGACTCGACGAATGGTCTCGGATTGCGTTGCGCCAAGTCCGTAGCTGCCATCGCGCATGGCTTGCGGCACGGCATTAATCACGTCGTCCGACAGTGATGAGACGAACGGGATAATCATGATACCCATGACCAGGCCAACCCCAAGGGCTGCCCCTTGTGTCACTTCCAGACCGACCAGTGCCGCCGTATCGGCGATCAGGGGCCCGACGGTCACCACTGCGAAGAAGCCATAAACCACGGTGGGGATGCCGGCGAGCACCTCGAGAGCCGGCTTGGCAAAAGCGCGAAAACGCTTGGAGGCGTACTCGGACAAATAGATCGCGGTCATTAGCCCCACCGGCGTCGCGACCAACATGGCAATCACGGCGATGAGCAGAGTGCCGCTGAACAAGGGAATGGCGCCAAAGGATCCGGATGATCCCACCTGATCGCTGCGAATGGCGGTTTGCGGCGACCACTGTAATCCGAACAGGAAATCGGTAAGCGGCACCATTCCGAAGAAACGTATCGCCTCGAAAATGACCGACAGAAGAATGCCGATGGTGGTCAAGATGGCGACCATGGAACAGGCCAGCAATATCCCCCGGACGATCTTTTCTACCCGGTTGCGCGCACGAAATTCCACGCTAATCCGGCGCCAGGAAAGCACGAAGCCGGCGATCGCCAGCGCGAAACCCAAGAGAGTGCGATAGAGCGCTGAACGCTGGTACAGCCGACTAAATTCGTTAGCGGCCGCTTTAGCCGCCTCATCGGGCTGTTCAAAGTTGGTAATGCCGCCAGTGGCCAGATTGGAGATTTCGTTGAGCGCAAGATTCAGCTCATCGGCCGTCATCTCCTGATATTTCTGCGGCAATTGAGCAACCAGATTGCTCTCAATAAAATACTGCTGAGCCATACCCCAGACCAGCACCATCACGAACACCGGCAACGTCATCCACAGGGCGGTATAAGCCCCATGATAGGACGACAGCGAATGGAGTTTGCGGGATTGCCCCGGTCCCCCAGACACGGAAACCGAGCGCTGCCACGCCAGAACGTAGCCGACAGCGGTCATCGCCAAGACACATAAGATAAGGGTGAACGTGCTCAAGAGTTGCCGCTTGTAAACCTGATTATCGACGGACCCAGCGAATCCCGCGTAGAACAGTCATTGTGTAAAACGAAAAACGGCGATCTTTGTTCAAAGACCGCCGCGCATCAAAAATTAAGACAGCGTCTGCGAAGCTAGTCAGCGGCCGCAAGCTTAACAGAAATCAGGCCTGTCACAGCATTCAAAACTTCCTCGCGCTCGTCTTCCGGCAGAGGAATCAAGCCCTTATCCGTCAGATAGCCGTCTTCGCCAATCGCGTTGTCGCTGATGAACTCGTCGATGTATTCCTGGATGCCCGGGATCGTACCGATGTGCGCCTTCTTCACGTAGAAATACAGCGGTCGCGACACCGGGTAGCTGCCGTCAGCAATCGCGTCGAATGTTGGAGGCTGGCCGTCGATCCTGGATCCCTGAACGCTGTCGCTGTTCTGGTCCAGGAAGCTGAAGCCGAAGATTCCCAGTGCTGACTTGTTGTGATTGAGCTTGGTGACAATCAGGTTATCGTTTTCGCCAACTTCCACGAATTTTCCGTCTTCGCGCATCGTGTGACACAGCGCCTTGTAGGCGTTCTTGTCACTGCCTTTCATGGCCTTGATCCAGTCAAAGGTCTTGCAGCCACCTTCCATAGCGAGCTCCACAAACGCGTCGCGCGTACCTGAGGTTGGCGGCGGGCCGAGTACTTCGATCTTGATCGCCGGCAGCGCACTGTTGACGTCCTGCCAGGTCTCGTACGGGTTCTCGACGAGTTTGGTTTCGGCTTTCATGTCCGGGTTCGGCACATGTTTGGCCAGCGCCAGGAAAATGTCACGTCGCGAGAGCTCGATGGGCTGAGCTTCGATCGAGTTTGCTATCACGATGCCGTCATAGCCGATGTTGACTTCGACAATTTCCGCTACGCCGTTTTTGGCGCACAGATCGATTTCCGACTGCTTGATGCGACGGGAGGAATTGGTGACGTCTGGATGCTGAACGCCAATGCCGGCGCAGAAGGCCTTCAAGCCGCCGCCAGATCCGGTGGGTTCAATTTTCGGCGTCTTGAATTTCGTGGCGTTGCCGAAATTCTCGGCGACGACAGTCGCAAAAGGGTACACCGTCGACGAGCCAACAATGTTGATCTGGTCGCGGCTGTTTTGGGCCAGAGCCGGCAAGCTCGCGGCAACACAGCCGGTGGCCAGCAAAATACCGCCTAACTTGATGAATTTTTTCATGCTTTACTCCTGCGAGTCGTTCTTGATGGGGCTAGTCTAGGGTGCGTATGTTACGAAAATGTTTCACTTTGGCGGGCGTTACAAGGAATCGGCATTATTCATATATAGAACAAAGCTTTACCGAATCGTGATAAGTTGTCACTTGACGCCCGTAGACCCATTTTCGGCCTCTGTTTCGCCTCAGATCAGAATGACACGTCCCACTGGAAGCGCAGGCGGTTCTCCGACTCACCCCGACCCACCAGGCCATCTTCGAGGCTCAGGTGCGAAACATCCAGAGTCAGCTTGTTGTTGTGACCACGGAAAAACCAGTTGGCCGCGAGGGTGAGCTCTTCCCGATCATTGTCGAATGAGATGTCCGTTGCGTTGGGTTCCTCCACAAATGCGTAGCGCATGGCGAGTTCGAGCGGCCGTGGGACCGATGGGAACAGGTTGTGGAAGAAATACCCGGCCTGAAGATACCCGCCGGTCAGGTCACTCTTGGTGCCCCCAATCCTGTCTGTGACTTGTTTGCGGTGGTATTCCTGCTGAATCGACAGCCCACGCCACTTGTACGCAAATTCCTGCACGGCTTGGTCGACCTCGAACTGATCGATACCGGCCGAGCCCGCCGAGGTAAAGCCGTCCAGATTGCCGCAACCGGATGACGACCAGCGCGTGCAGGCGCCGGTGGTGGTGGAACCGCCAAACGCGAGGCTTGCGGTCGGCAATTCAGTGTATTCGACATCGGTCTGGCGCAGTGCAAGATCGCGACCGAGGAAATTCCACTGCAGTCTGCCGATGTACATGAGGTTGTTGTCCACATTGCGTACACCGCGGCCTTCGCCGTTGAACACACCGGCGTACCAACGCAAATCGGCAGACGTGCCTTTGAACGCATGGCCGCGCAACTGGACACCGACCTGGCGATCGACGGTGAACACACGGTTAACGATGGAGCGTTCCACGAACTGCTGGCGCCCGGAGGAATCGACGCGCTCGCGGTTGTAATCAATTTTCCACTGACCGGCACGAATACCGCCCCAGGACCACTTGGCCACGTCGGCACGCCAATCGATGACGCGCGCGCTGGCGGATGACGAGCTGTCGTCGACATCGCGACTGGGCTGCAGATCCACTTCAAAATAGTACTTCAACCACGGCTTGAAGCCGTGTCCACCGATTTTCATGCGCAAGCGCCGGGCCTCGAGTGTCGCGCTGCTGGCGTCGTCGAATGAGGACAGTCGCCGCGGATCGCCCGTGCTCGGGTTGGTGTAGCGCAGCTGGGCGCGCCACAGCAGATTGGTTTCCCAATCGCCGTCGCGCGTCGCGAGACGAAATCCTTTGCTGCTGTGGCTGGCGACGACCGGCGTCGCCTCTTCCACCTGCGTCTTGACCACGGCTTCGAGCTTGGTCTCGTCGCTGGCGGCCGCGAAATCCTCAGCGGTGAGGCTGTCGCGCTGCATCAACGTATCGTACTGGGCCTGCGTCAGCGCACCGTTTTGAAGCAACATGTCCAGTAGCGCCTTGTCGGCCGCTTGAGCCGTCAGGCTTGCAGACAGGAACAGCACGGCGCTGAAAAAAGTAATGCAGAATTTCGGGAGTCCGCGGGATAAGGTCATGGCCAGGATCTCTTCGACGGTGAATAACGTAAATCTGCCGCCTGCAAGCAAACGTTGCGGCGGTCCAGGTCGGCGCTGAGTTTGAGGCTGTTTGATGACAGTTTCGTTACAAAATGACGAAATTATTACGGAGAGTCGGCCAACCAGGATTGAGGGCCACAACGCCCGTGGCGCTCAGGCCGGCGATTCGTGTACGCAGATTCAGAGTGTTAGTGCCTTGAAATCGACACAATCCCCGGTGACATAATAGCGGCCACCCATGATTACCGATTACCTCTTCTATTTGGCCGCGATTCCCTCGGTCTTGATTACCGGTGTCTCGAAAGGGGGCTTTGGCGGGGTAGCGCTGCTTGCGGTGCCGTTGATGGCACTGGTGGTATCACCGGTACAAGCGGCGGGAATCATGCTTCCCATTTTGCTGGTGATGGATATTCAAAGCCTGTATGCGTACCGCGGGGCGTATGACAAGCGCAACCTCATTCTCTTGCTGCCCAGCGCCGTCATCGGTATTGCCATTGGTGCGTTCGCCGCACAGTTTATCAACGACGACTGGATTCGAATTATCGTCGGCACTATCGCGATTGTCTTTGCGCTGAACCACTGGTTTCGAGCCAGCGCTAAGAATACGGTCAAAAACCCGAGCGGCGCCAGCGGCGTTTTTCTCGGTGCCTTTAGTGGTTTTACAAGCTTTCTGGCGCACGCCGGGGCGCCGCCTTTTCAGCTCTACATGGTGCCCCAACGACTCGACAGAAAAATCTATGCGGGTACGTCGGTCGTTTTCTTCGCCGCGGTCAATTTTATCAAAATCATCCCCTACGCGATGTTGGGAATGCTGGCACCGGCGAATCTCACAACCTCCCTTGTGCTTTTGCCGCTAGCTCCCATCGGCGTCTACCTGGGTGTACTGGCCAACCGAAGACTCAGCAACGAGATGTTTTACAACACGATCTACGCCAGTATTTTCTTGGTTGGGTTGGTGCTCTTCTGGCAGGTATTACAGTCCTGATTCTGAATCGCCGATAGGCCGCTGCGCGCGCTCACTCGACTGCCCGATGAAATAATTTGGGGTTGACCGGGGTCTGTAACACTGGGGCGAACACTTCGCCGCCGCAGACTCTCAACCGGAACAGGTAGCATGATCGTGTTGTCGACGACCGATGGAAACGTAAATGGCGGTGACGTTTGCTGCTATGCGCTGGGCTCTGCCAGCGGCGAGCCGATGTCAGGGCTACGCCAGTCGTGAGCGCGTCACCGCGAGCGAGGAGAATATCCGTTCGCAGTGTTGTCGATGCGGGCACACCGGTTGGTCGGCGCCTTTGTCGGTTGGCGCCGTTGCTGGATCGCGTGTTGGGGATCAATGAGCTGGACGAGCTCTATCACAGAAACGCACTTGCCGGCTTGCCACCGCATCGTTTTGCCACTGAGGCATTGCAAAGTCTGGGTGCAACGGTCGCCGGCGGTGACGATATGGCGAACCGTCTGCCGACCGAGGGACCGGTGATCGTTGTGGCGAATCATCCGCACGGCGGCATTGAAGGTCTGATCATGGTGCAGCTCATCGCGGCGTTGCGCCCCGATGTCAAAATCATGGCAAACCTCGCCCTTGGCGTGTTCAAGGAGCTCACCCCCAACTTTCTGTTTGTGAACCCGCTCAATGCCAGCGACCCGACCAACGGACGCGGGTTGCGCGAGAGTTTGCGACAGTTACGCAGCGGCGGCGTACTTGTGATGTTCCCGGCAGGGCGGACATCGTTCTATCAGGCTGATCTTGGTTGTATCGCAGACAGTGAGTGGAGCCGGGCGACCACCATTCTGGCGCGCAAGACGGGCGCGCCGATTTTGCCCATGCGCTTTACCGGCAGGAACAGCAAACTGTTTTACCGGCTTGGCGATGTCTGGTATCGATTCCGGCTCTTGATGTTGGCCCGTGAGTTACTGAACACGCGAAATAAGACCGTCGAGCTGGTTGTTGGTCGGCCTTTCGATCCTGAGCTTTTCTCTGGCGTTGAAGACGCAACGCTCACCGATGTCATGCGCCTGGCAACGACAACGCTACAACCGGCGCGTACGAGCCAGCCGTCCAGACCTGCCGTTGAGCCGTACAAGCTTGCACCGGCGGGCGACCGATCGCTGATTGCGGCCGAGCTCGAAGCGTTGCCGCGTGCGCAGCGCGTGCTCGAAACGCGTGGCTTCATTGTCGGTTTTGGCAATCAGGCACAGTTTCCCAACCTGATGGCAGATATTGCCCGTGAGCGCGAGCGAACGTTCCGCATGCTTGACGAGGGCAGTGGCGCTCCAACCGATAGCGATGCGTTTGATGCGGATTTCGATCAACTGTATTGTTGGGACCAAAGCAGCGAAGCGCTGGTGGGCGCTTACAGGATTGGTCGTCGCGATCGGTTGCTCGCAGGCACTGGCAGCTATCTTGAGCAGATGTTTGATTTCGATCCGGCGTTTTTTGCCGAGCGCGCGCCCGCGCTTGAGCTGGGACGTTCGTTTGTCACGCCACCGTTCCAGCGCTCTCGTCATTCGCTTGATTTTTTGTGGCGCGGAATTGGCGGGTATCTGCGGGCGCACCCGCACTACGGCACGCTGTATGGCACGGTCTCACTGAGCCGCCAGTATGATCCTGTGTCGATCGCCATGATGGCCGCAACGCTGATTGCGCCGGGTGATAGAAAGGTGCGTGCGCGGCAGGCGATGGAAGACGTGCTGGGTTCGGAATGGCAACGCTTTTGTCTTCGTCATGATGTCGATCTGGCGTTGCTAAACGCGCTCGTCGCCGCGCGCGAACAAGACGGCAAAAGTATTCCAGTGCTGTTGCGTCACTACGCCGGGCTCGGCGCGGAATTTCACGCCGTCGGCGTCGATTCCAATTTTGCAGCAACGCCCGGTCTGTTGCTCAGCGTTGATCTGTCAGCGCTACCCGCGGCCAAGCACAAACGATACATCGCTCATCGACCCTATTGATCTAACAGAGGAACGCATCATGTTTTCTAATCCTGCCAGCTTTTCACGACCCTTCATGCTCATCGCGCTGTTGCTGATGTTACTGCCAACTGGCACTGCCCTTGCGGATAAAGCACCCGTGTACACCGGTGTGCTCAGTAGTACGGCATTGAAAGGTTACGACACAGTGGCCTATTTTTCCGAGGGCAAACCCGTCAAGGGCAACAAGCAGTTCTCGACGCAATGGAACGGCGCTACCTGGCTATTCAGCAGCGAGGAAAACCTGAACGCGTTCACCAAGGCACCGGAGAATTACGCGCCACAGTACGGTGGCTATTGCGCGTGGGCTGTTTCTGAAGGCTATACGGCGTCGGGTGATCCGAAAGTCTGGGCCGTTGTGGATGGCAAGCTATACGTCAACTACAACCGAAAGATCGGTAAGCGATGGCAGGCCGATCGCGCTGCCTTTATCGAAAAAGCTGACGCCAACTGGCCCGACGTTCTGAAATAACAGGAGCGGCACTGACGCGGCCATTCAAATTCAATCGCGTGGTGGAATGTTCATCATTGTTGATCGCTGCTGCGACTGTGAGCCAAACGGCTGGCGTCCAGCAGTGATTCCAGGTCGTCCGCCGCGATCGCGTCATTGAGCCGTGCTTTCATCTGCGCGTTAGCCGTGGCAATTTGGGCTGTCACGTCACGAAACGCCGGCGTATCTCGAATCGAAACGAGGTAAGGATCCTGTGCCAGCGTCCAGTTGTCGAAATTGCGCACACCGCGAAATCCCTCGTCGAAGGCTTGCTGCAGCCGCGCCAGCGCCAGTGATTGCTTGCCCTGCAACGCGAGCACTTGCACATCGCGAATGCCGTGACCGGCTGTCCCCAATCTGGGCATAGACTCGTAGTGCATACGTAAATCGTCGAGGAGCGTTGTGGCGCGTGCGCTTTCGGGTTCGTCAAGCTGTAACAGGAACGCATACTTGAGCGCGTTATGCGCGTTGAGCTCATCGACTTTGAACTGCGGATCGGTCAAAGTCGGTGTCAGCCGCAGACAATACTCTAACGATGCCGAGTAATCCCCGATGAGGACTGTCGCGTCTGAGAGCGCGTCGATCAGGATGCCCTGCACAGTGCTGTTGTCGGCGTTCACGATGGCTTCCCAACGTTCTATTGCCTCAGCGTAATTACCGACAAAAAACGCCTGGAAGGCCAATGCAATCGGCCTCAAGGGATGCCCTTGGGGTATGGCATCGAGCAGAGCTGCCGCGCGCTCGTACTCGCCGAGCTGGAGCAGGACACTGATGCGCGACTGGCCGGTCAACGAATCGGTGCTCAGCTTATGCGCCGCCTCTGCCCAGGCGTAGGCTTCGTCGAATCGGCCCAGCCCGACCAGATGCCCGGCGATGTTGTCGTAGGCAACCGGCCATTCGGGATAAATACGCGTCGCTTCCAACAACTGTTCAAGCGCCTCGTCGTTGCGGCCGAGCCGGGCGTAGACACGCGCAAGATTCGAACGGGGAATGCGTGCCAGCGGGTCCAGTTCCAGCGACTTGAGATAAAGATCGACGGCGGCGTCGTGCTCGAGTTTTGCACTCTTCAGACTCGCGTACCAGGAATAGACTTCAGCGTTATTGCCGCTGAGTTCGATGGCACGCGCAAACGCGGCCTCAGCCGGCGCGTAGTCCGGATTGTCGGTGGTTCGCTGCGCACGGTGCATTTCGAGCAAGCCCAGCGACGCCCAGGCATTCGCATTGGTGTTGTCCAGTTCGAGCGCCTGGTCCAGCGCTGCCTGCGCCTCGGCGAAGGCTTTGTCGCGCGCTATCGCACTGTGGTTGATAAGCAGCAACAACAGGCTATCGGCCAGACCAGAGTAGGCTTGCACATACTCCGGGTCCAGTTCGATCGCTTTGTTGAACTGCTGCCGCGCGAGTTCCAACGTCTCGAGACGCCTCTGGTACACATTGTTGCGACCAGCGACGTAAAACCGGTAAGCCTCCAGATTCTCGGTGGGCACAGTCACCATTCTGTCTTGCTCTGCCGGCGTCAACTGCTTCTTGAGTGCGGCGGTGATCGCACCGGAAATCTCGCTCTGGATCCGGAAAATGTTCTGCGCGGTGAGCTCACGATCGTAGATCTTCGCCCAGATATGCTCGTCAGTGCCGGCGTCGATAAGCTGCACATTGATGCGCACGTTGTTCCCTGCGCGCTGCACAGAGCCTTCCACGACGTTGGCAACGCCGAGCTCAGTGCCAATCTCGCGCAGGTTTTTGGTCGTGTCGCGGTATTCCAGAACCGAGGTGCGGGAAATCACTTTCAGTGCACGCACGTTGGCCAGGCTCGTCAGCAGGTCATCATGGATGCCGTCAGCAAATAGCGCGTTCTCAGGATCGGTGCTGCGGCTCGTGAAAGGCAACACGGCAATTGATCCCTCGCGGGCAACGTCACGGCCTGGGGCATCATCTTGGCGCATGCCGGTGACGTTGAATGTGATCGAGATCGCCAGTGCGACGGCCAGCAGACCGATGATGCTGTAGTTGAGTTTGCGCCCCGTCTGCCCGGTGATCGATGTCGACCGATCGACGTCCTTCTCCAGCTTGACCCCTTCAGGCGTTATCTCGAAAACCCACGCGACGATCAGTGCCACAACGAAGCCCGTCGCCACCATCAGCACGTAGATACGGAAAAACCACTCCGGCGCGCCGAAAGTGGGCAGCAGGACGGAACCGGCTTCGATCAGGATCCAGCTGACCAGTGCGTAGGCGGCAGCGATCTTGAGGACATTGCGGCGCTGGAGTTCGGCAATGAAGGATTGCATGAAAGCTAGTATGGCTGATCGGCACGGTGGGAGCTATCCGTCCTGCCAGCGCATTGACGAAGGCTTGGGGTCGGACCATAGCTGGCCCAGGATCGCACCTCGAACGAATGAGTGGATCGAAGCTTGCCTAGTTGTTTCTGGGGATGAGTGAACACAGGCGTACGACGATGGCGCAAACAACTAACAGCCCCTGGAGCGTGCCGCCCGCCGGCCCAGGTGCTGGTACGTGATCCTGATACGCCGACAAGCTTGGTCCCGTGAGTGCGGTAGCGTGCAGGTCCGGCACTGGCGCTTGCTGCAACCCTGATGGATCGAGTTTATCGGCGTATTCGTTAATCACGTCGGCCAGCTCGTTGAGCTTCTCGGTCATGCTCTTGCGATCATCCGATGGGTCGTAAGGATCCCGTGCAAACTCTCTTCGTACCGCCTCAATGAACCGTCCGTACGCTTGAGCAAGTATGTCGTCGATGCCGGCCAGGTTTGCATCCTGCGAGTCGAAACGCTGCTTGTGCCGATAGCGTTGCTGCCGGTCCCCTCTCCATTTTCCCGTGTTGTACAACTTGACCGTGTGCGAGCGGGCCATCCTGATCTGGTTGTGCAACTGGAAAAAACGATTGCTAATCTGCCGCAGTGCCTCGGTGAGGTTGGGCGTCGAGCTGCGGTGACGAAGAAGAAAAATCGACTCGTTGACCAACGCATTGGCCTGCGATCTGACTATGATTTTGTTCATGCCTGTCCCTAAGCTTTGTTGTGGCCATTCGCTGTCGTCAGTAAACGCGATGAATAAGACGTGTCGGTGAAAAATACTCCAAGCGTCGGGAACAGGGCAAGTTCAAGGCAAACCGCAAATTTTGCCAACGTTACCAGGTTGCTATTTACGGCGTCAGGTGCGCATTGGCAAGTCAACACTTCTGAGGAAAGTCACTTCGAGTTGTCCATGAGTGCCAGCGCTGACGGCTGCGTCAGCCGGGACGCGCTTGAGGTATTGAAGGTCGCTTGGTGGCGTGTACGTTGTTGGCGGGCAGGATCAGTCTTGATATCGCTCTCGCAGAACATTTTTCTGTACCTTCCCCATCGTATTGCGCGGCAGTTCACTAACAAATACAACACGCTTTGGTACTTTGAAATTGGCTAGACTATTTTTTACCGCAGAGATAATGTCGTTTTCTGTTGGCTGTTCTCCGACTTTACTCACCACGATGGCCACAACAGCTTCACCGAAATCGGAATGTGGTACACCAATAACGGCGGACTCTTTTACTCCCGGCAGGTCGTCGACCAATAATTCAATTTCTTTGGGGTAAACGTTCAAGCCACCAGTGATCACCATGTCCTTGGCGCGACCAACAATCGCTACATAGCCATCTTCGTCGATGCGGCCTTTGTCGCCGGTATTGAAAAAGCCCTCCGAAGTGAAGTCCTCTGCTGTCTTCTCCGGCATTTTCCAGTAACCCTTAAACACATTCGGGCCTGTCACTTGAAGGTTGCCGACCTCACCGTTCGCAATTACATTGTTTTCCTCATCGGTAATACGCACCGTGACTCCCGGAAGAGGCAGCCCCACCGTGCCGGGCTTGCGTTCCCCTTGCAAGGGGTTGGAGGTATTCATATTGGTTTCTGTCATACCGTAGCGTTCCAGAATACTATGGCCAGTACGCTGTTCGAACTCATTAAAAGTCTCGACCAGCAATGGTGCAGAACCGGAGATAAACAGGCGCATGGTTTTTACGGTGTCGCGGTTGAAATTTTCCTCGTTTAGCAAGCGAGTATAATAAGTCGGCACACCCATCATGACGCTGCACCTGGGCAATAGCGCCACGGCGTTTTTGGCGTTAAACCCCGGTTGCCACTGCATACTCGCTCCGCTTAACAACACGCAACCCAATGCGACAAAAAGGCCGTGTACATGAAAAATTGGCAGGGCATGAAATAAGCAATCCTCGTCCGTAAAGCCCCAGGCTTGCACTAGCGATTCGGCATTGCATAAAAGGTTTGCATGACTGAGCATGATGCCTTTGGGAACACCCGTGGTGCCAGAGGAATAAAGCAGGGCGGCCAAGTCGTCTGCTGCACGTACTACTGCCGTGAAATCTGTTGATGCACTGCGCGATCGTGCGATCAGCGACCCTGTGCCGTCGCTGTTAAGTGTCAGCACATGCGGAACCCCAGCGGTGCTGGCCAAACGCTGCATCGTGCTCAGTGCGCTTTCGTCGCAAACCACGAGTGTTGGTTCTGCATTGTTCAGAAAATATTCGAGTTCACTTTCCTGGTAGCCAGTATTTAGTGGATGGAACACAAAGCCGGCTTGTAAGCACGCCAGATATAAACAAAGCGCTTGGGGGGACTTTTGCACTTGCACCGAAATACGATCGCCGACTTGAATTCCCATTTCTGTTAAAAAGCATGCGAGGCGAGCGGATTCCAATCGTATATCTATGTATCGGTACTCTTGACCGAGCTCAGTAGTCAGCAATACTTTGTCGGCGTGCTTTTGAAATTGCTTGTGGAAATGAGCGTACAAATTAAAGTCGTGATCAGTCATCATGGAGATCCCTAAATTATTGTCGGCCAAACGGTTAAACAAAAACTGTCACGGCCAGATATAAAACGGAGGGCGCCAATAAGCAGCCGAGCCCGGTATAAAAAGTGGCTGTCATGGCGCCATAGGGGACCAGCTTGGGGTCGGTAGCAGCTAAACCGCCTGCAACACCACTTGTCGTGCCCATCAGCCCACCATAGATGAGGGCTGACCGGGGATTGTCTAATCCAATTTTTTTTGCGACAAATGGGGTGCCTACCATCACCAGGACAGACTTGACCAGTCCGGCGGCAACGCTCAATGCAATTACATCCGAGCTGGCTCCAAGCGCAGTGCCGGTAACGGGGCCAACGATATAGGTGGCAGCACCGGCGCCAATCGTGGCGATGGATACGGCATCGGAATATCCGAAGGCGACCGCAACCAGGGCACCTGTAAAAAAAGAGAGTGAAACGCCAATGAACAGCGACAAAGCCCCAATATAACCGGCTTTTTTTATTGCGCTGAGATCAGCTCCGAAGGCCGTGGCAACGATCGCAAAATCGCGGAACATGGCGCCGCCGAGCAAGCCGACACCGCTGAGTAACTGGAAGTCGGCGAGCCCCTTACTGCCGCCGGTTTGTAATCCACCAAGGTAGGCTAAGACCAGTCCCAGTGTGATGGCAATTGCGGATCCATGAATATGCCCCCTTGTGAGCTTGTTGGAGATCAAATACGAAATCCAAACCACTACCCCCACAAAAACAAAGGCTGTGATCAGCCCGTTCTTGACCATTACCTGTGAAATCGTCTCGATAATCATCCCTCATCTCCTTTACCTATGCGGGATAAAACCGGAACCATAATGAAACTCGCAACGACTGCGAGTACGCCCGCAACGATAGCGAGCCAACCGTTGGATACCGCTGCCACTACGTTTTGTTTTGCCGCCATCGCGACAATGATGGGGATATACATAGCGCTCCAGAATGCGATTCCGTTCTCTGACACTGGATTGAGTTTGAATGTCTTGATCGAGATGTTGGTTAGTATCAGCAATAGCAGCATGGCAATGCCAACGCCACCCACATTCGCCTTTACGCCAATGAGCGAGCCCAGCACGTCGCCGACTGCTACGCCTGCGAGCATGCAGAACGCCAGCAAGGCCACGCCGTAAATAATCATTGTGTAGCCGCCTTCAGGCGATTGAGCCGCACATCCGGCCAAGACTGATGTGCGCTGGCTCCGAGGTTTTCTGATCGATTGTGATTGACTGCAAATGCGAGAACTTGTCGTATTTTCACTGGCTACCCTTTCTCATTAGCGTTGCTCGTTACATTTTCTAAAGTACTGTTTTAGGCTGACCACACTTGGGCTTGAGAGTCAGGAAGCTCAAGCGCCCCACATGCGAAGTAGAGCAAACGGTTGTCTGGACAATAAAAAGCGTCAAAGCAGGGTGTCGTCGAATGTTCGTTGCGTGGGCGCGAAACTCTGCGAGAACTTGTCGACACGCAAAAACAGTGCACGGCTCGGAGCTTTGATTCGACGGTCGTAACGCAGGACGATTGCGGCTTTGAGTGACAGGAGCGGCATTTGTTCTGGAAGCATTTAATGGGGTCGAGTGACTAGGCTAGTGCTCGTGACACATGCGGCAATTGACGTTTGTTCGGTCGTCACGTTCGCCACAGCATCCAATCAATGATCACACGCCAACGAACGAAACATGCTGTTTGGCGTTGCAGTTATTGGCCGACAATATTTGTCGTAACGCGTGAGACACAAAAAACAGGAATCAGTGACCAAAAATAAAATCCAGGATCACTTTGGACCAGTCTTCGGGTTTCTCGTCGACGATATCATGGGTGCCGCCTTCCAGCTCGGCATAGTCCATGTCAGGTCTGAGCGCTTTAGCTTTGAGTGCCATCGGATACGCCATATCACCCGTATTTATAAAGATCATCGCGCGTGATGTCAGCTTCATGAAATCATCAAGCATCGGGTACTTAATGGCTGCATAGTGCCCGAACCATTCATGGTCACCTGCCCAGAGCATATCCACGACTCGGCGATGCATGGCAACAGTGTCAGTCCATCCGGGCGTGAAATGCTCGCGCTTTTTCCAGGTTTGAATGAGATGCGAGCCGTCTTTGTGCAGTGCTTCAGTACCAAAATGAAGCGCGTCGTATTTTTTAGCTTCCTCGTCGTCGAGAAGAACCGGGCCATTGAATATCGGGGAGCGAATCAATTCGGGATATTGAGATGCAATGGAGCAAATGATGCGGGCACCGGTATGGTGGCCTAAAAAATGAGCGCTCGATTCCCCTAAACCGGATAGAACTTGCGGGTAAATATTTGCATACGCTTCAATCGTAGGTACTTTGGTTGGTCCGTCGGAATTTCCATAACCGGGCGTATCCACAGCCACAACACGAAGTCCCGCTTGTGCCAGCAACGGTATGCCGCGTTCAAATGCTCTGCCATTGAGCGGTGATTGATGAATCAATATTAAACATGGCCCCTTTCCCATTTCATAGTAATGAAGCTGGCCAAAGTCGCATTCAAGATAATTCCGCGTAATTCGCGCGTCCGTACAATTAGGGTTTTTGGTTATGCCCATCGGCACAAACCTCGCTTTGGCGATTAGTTTCAGTTTTCGTAAAGCGTAGGTTCAATTCTCCATCCAATGCTCGGAGTATCAAATTTGGTTTGTGACTAAGTTTTTGATCTGCAGATGCAAAACGTATGTCTTTCATGCGTTTTAATATTTGGCGGATCGATACCTGCAGTTCCTTTCTTGCCAGCATGGATCCGATGCACGCATGCGGTCCAGAACCAAAAGCGAGGTGACGCTTGGCGTTTACACGATTTATATCCAGCTTGGCGGCGTCGGCAAACATGGTGTTATCTCTGTTACCAGCGCCATACATTAGAAGTACCTTTGCATCCTTGGGGATGCATGTACCGCCCAACGTAACGTCGCGCGTCGTTTTCCGAAAAATGCCTTGAACGGGTGATTCAATGCGAAGCGATTCTTCGACAAAGTTCTTGATAAGATCGGGTCTGTTGCGAAGTGTCTCTTGCTGTTCGGGATTTTGTATAAGTAAAACCATAATCTTCGCGAGATGATTGCGAGTTGTTTCGTTGCCAGCGACAAGTAATTGTTGAATTAAAGCCAGGCGCTCCTCGACGGTAAGTTCCCGATCTTCATGATCAAGTCGTGCGGATGCAATAAACGAAATAATGTCGTCGGAGGGATTTGCACGTTTTTGCTCCATGATGGCCACGAAGTAGTGTTGGAACTCGATAATCCTTTGTGTGCACTCCTGTTTGCGCTCTTCCGATAGCATTATGCCCAGCGTTTCTATGATCGCGTCGGTCCAAACCTTGAATTTCCCTATGTCTTTTCGTGGCACGCCCAATTGATCGCTAATCATGTCCAAAGGTAATGGGGTAGCGAATTCGCTGAAAAATTCCACCGACTCTTTTTCTATAAAACCATCAAGAAGTTCATCTACATGCCGCTCGATAAAACTCTCCATTGAGTTCGCTACAGGGCCGATGAATAACGGCTTCACCATATTGCGAAAGGCCGTGTGTCTGGGTGGATCAACTTGTGTTAACACATCCTCGACAAGGTAGCCTTTCGTTCTGAATAACTCGTCGCTTGAAGCGCTGTCCGGGCCGCCCGCTTCCCGCCTAAGGTCAAAGGCGCTCGAAAACACTTCGAAATCGGCAGCGGCCTGCGTAATTAGCTCATGTGTTGTGACAAGGTAGGTATCGGCTTGCTCATCATAATGAACAGGATCCAATGTATGCATCCTGGAATAATAGGCATAGGGGCATTCCTGAATCTGCGGATCAAAAATGGTTTCGGTCACTAAATGTGATGGCATTCGAAAGCACCGAAGAGATAGCGTTGTTGGAGTTTTCTCCTATTTCACGCTATAGCAATTTGTATTTGTGCTCTTTGATAATTGTCAAAAGCAGCTGGCGGGGCATTCTGATCAGCTCGCGAGAGTGTCATTTCCTTCGCACCGCCGACACTGGCGCTGTAAATATTGCCGTGCAGAGAAATCTGACCCTGATCATTCAGCCGCGGGTCGCCCGTCACCGTTTGGAACGACAGAGCGCTGCCTTCCTCAATGGGATTCAGGTGCATCGCTACCGGAATCAATCTTCTGTTGTTCCCATCTCAAAACCAAACGGCTTCCTGACGGCGAGCAAGCGCCCCCACGAACAGGACACCGCAAAATGTCGAAGTGTGCATCCAGGAGAAGCCAACGCCACATTTCAGGCCGACGAATCTGGATGCCTCTGTAACCGCCTGTCCTGCACCATGGTGCGAAGAACCATGGGTCGTGTTTGCACCCGTGACCAAAACGGTGCCATGCTCGCGGGCACGCCAATCACCATCACGCGGTATCGAAGTGAGCATTCCTGCCAAAATTCTGATTCTGGCCATCGCCGCCCTGCATCTTTATATCCTGTGGTTCGAAATGTTTCGCTGGACCACGAAAGGCCCGAAGATTTTCAGCCAGTTTCCGCGCGAGTTGTTTGAACCGACCAAAATGATGGCGGCGAATCAGGGACTCTACAACGGATTTCTGGCCGCGGGTCTGATCTGGTCGGTGCTGATTGCCGATCCGCATTGGCAGCACAACGTGGCGGTATGTTTTCTACTGTTCGTGCTTGTTGCAGGTCTGTACGGCGCAGCAACAGCGTCGCGCAAGATTCTCTTCGTTCAGGCTATACCGGCGCTGCTGGCGTTGGCGGCGCTTTTTCTCACCTGAATCCCGTTTGCGCAGACCCAAAACGCCGCCTGAAACTTCAGGCGGCGCTATGCAGGTGTCCCGCGGGCTAGAACCACTTCTGCGTCAGATAGGTTTCGACAAAAAGGATTTCCAGGATTGACAGCCTGCGATCAAAAATCAGCACTTCACCGATCGAGCCATTGAGCGTATTGCCGGTGACCAACGGACCGAAGCCGTGACCAACGCAAAGCTCATGGCTGTTTACCGGCGTCGCGGGCGTGCCGATGACGAGCGGTGAAGCCGGGTTTGCGTTGACGCGAAGAAAGGCAGACCCGGGGTCAGACGAGGCCAGACCCGCGGATGCCAAATAGGTCTGTGTGACGGCCGGCGGCGGATTAAGCAGGCGCAGACCGGACAACTGTCCGATCTCGCGATTGGCCACGGCGACCAGATTGCCGCCCGCTGCATCGGTGGTACCTACCTGCCAGTACAGTTCGAAGGAGGCCTGTCCGGCCACGGACGGATCGCGCAGACTCAGCAGCCCGTTGTAGTCCATACGCACGTCATTTTGCGCAACCACAAAGACCGAGTATCCCGGCTGCAGGCTCACAGGAGTATTTGTACACAACCGATCGTCGGTGCCGTCGAAGACAACTGACCCGATGCCGTTGATCCCGGTTGCAGTGATCGCCGGTTGCTGCGCGACGCTGGGTGGGGTGATCGGCTCGAGATTACCGCTGCGATCGGCCCACGCCACCAGCGCGCCATTTTCTGTTGTAAACGAAGCGGCACTGTCGCCATCGAACCAGCCGATCAGATTGGAAAGTGGAGTGGGGTCGTAAGCCACTTCACAGTCGTCGCAAGCAAAGGTCGTCAGTGTGAATTCCAGTAGCGCCGCCTCATTGATCGCCGGCACGTTCGCACCGGTAATTTGAAGACGGCTCAGGCGCCCGTCGTTGGTGCGCGCACACAGCCAGTCGTCGAGATTGACGCTGGCCAGCGGCAAACGCTCGGGCGACATAGCGGCCTGCGCGCAATCGAGCACGCTAGGCTCCTCAGGCCCGATCAACCCGATCGATGCACCAGACAGCGGTCTAAAATAGGATTCCGTCGCGGTTTGGCGGTCGAAGAAAAAATCGGTGCCCATATCGAGTGAACCTCTCTCGATGCCCGTATCAAAATCATAAGAAAACGTGCCGCGCCAAACGAGTTGACTATCAAGCTCTACCGGAAAATCGCAGATGGTTTGACGACCACTTGGTCCAGGCGGGGAAAAGAAGCGACTGCGCAGATTACCCAGAGCGATCACGTTAACCACGCCATCGCCGTTAAAGTCAGCGTCAGCATCGGCCTCGAAAAAGACCGAGCGCAGAATTCCCAGATCAACCACGTTGACAGTACAATCGTTGTTTAGATCCGCGTCGCAGGCGTTGCCAATGCCGTCACCGTCGGTGTCGGTCTGATCGGCGTTGGCGACCTCGGCACAGTTGTCGAACTCCGCATCAACACCGTCGCCGTCCAAATCGTTGGTCATGAAGCCTTCGACCACCACGCGGATATCCGTTGAAGCACGTTCAAACCACCCAAAACGATTGCCACCAACAAAGCTGATATTCGGGATCGCCGCGTTACCATAGCCAAGTTGGGCGAACTGTCCGGTGGCACCGAATGCGCCGGCACCAATCACCACCGCATAGTTACCTGCGGGC
>JBGCFP010000100.1:0-4344 GCA_045107005.1 Gammaproteobacteria bacterium | reverse complement strand
CCAAACAACTCGGTTTTACGCTCATCGAACTGATGATCGTCGTGGCCATCATCGGCATCATTGCCGCCATCGCGATTCCGGCGTACAGCCGCTATATCGTGCGCTCCCAGCTTGCCGAGTTCCTCGTGATCAACGGCGACGACCGACGACGCATTGGCGAGTATTATCAAATTAACGGCGATATCCCAGCGGATATGAGCACCATCGGTTTGATTACGTCCGCTGACCGCAGCGATTTTTTCATCGCCGACACCACGGTTGTGATCACCGGTACTGACGTTACGCTCACCTACTCGTTGGGCAATCTGAGCTCACCGGTTGCGACCGGCACCATCGAACTGGTTGGTACTCGCATCACCAGCGGCCTGACCGGGCTCAGCTGGGAATGCGTCGGCAACACTTTTCCAGCCTCCTATCTACCTAAAACCTGCCGCTAGACTGCGACACCGAGGGGCTCCGACGCCCCGTTTGTGACCTTGTCGGTAGTCCTTTCCCTTAAAACTGATAAGATTCTTGTCATAATTCACGCAGATGATTGAAAAGCAGGTACATTGTTTACCTCGCCAGTGATCCAGCGTATTGATTTACGGTCATTTTGTGCCGTAAGTCTCGTTTGACAGACCGCAACGACGGGTAGAATCAGAGTCTATGGCTGCAACAAGCATGAAAACCACGCTCAGCGGACTCCCGCGGCGCCTCGTCCAGGACGGCATCCTGGACGAAAACGCGGCGGTCGAGGCCAAAGCGTCGGCGAAAGAGAGCAAGACACCGTTAGTCAGCTATCTGGTGCAAAACGAGCTGGCCGATCCGCGCGACGTCGCCGTCGCCGCGGCCAACGAGTTTGGCGTACCGCTGCTGGATATTGACGCGATCAACATCGACGTCGATGTCGTCCGCATCGTCAATACCGAACTGCTGCAAAATCATCGCATCCTGCCGCTGCTCAAGCGCGGCAAACGATTGTTCCTTGCCGTTGCCGACCCCACCGACATGCAGGCGATCGACGAGATCAAATTTCAGACCGGCATGTCGATCGACGCGGTCGTTGTTGAAGTCAACAAACTCGAGCAGCAGGTTCAGCGTGCGCTCGAAGCGATCGATTCATCGTCACTCGATTCGTTCGAGGACGACGGCTTTGATCTGGAAAATCTCGAAGTCTCCAGCGGCGACGAAAAATCCGGCGACGATGACATCACGCGCGATGACGTTGAAGACGCGCCGGTTGTGCGCTTCGTCAACAAAGTTTTGGTCGACGCGATCAAGAAGGGCGCGTCGGATATTCACTTCGAACCTTACGAAAAACAATTTCGCATTCGTGTCCGGCAGGACGGCATGCTCAAGGAAGTGGCGCAACCACCGGTCGCACTGTCAGGCAAGATTGCCGCGCGTCTGAAAGTGATGTCGCGTCTCGACATTGCCGAACGCCGCGTGCCACAGGATGGCCGCATGAAGATGCGCCTGTCGAAAAACCGCGCGATCGACTTTCGAGTGAACACTTGCCCGACTCTGTTCGGCGAAAAAATCGTGCTGCGTATTCTCGATCCGAGCAGCGCGAAGCTTGGGATCGATGCTCTGGGCTACGAGAGCTTCCAGAAAGAACAGTACATGACCGATCTGCACAAGCCGTACGGCATGATCCTGGTCACGGGTCCCACCGGTAGCGGTAAAACGGTCTCGCTCTACACGGGCCTGAACATTCTCAACACCGAAGACCGCAACATATCCACGGCGGAAGATCCGGCCGAAATTAACTTGCCGGGCATCAACCAGGTCAACGTGAACCCGAAAGTGGGGCTGACGTTTTCATCGGCACTGAAAGCGTTCTTGCGCCAGGATCCCGACGTGATCATGGTGGGTGAGATTCGCGATCTGGAAACCGCCGAAATCGCGATCAAGGCGGCGCAAACCGGTCACCTGGTGTTGTCCACCTTGCACACCAATGACGCCCCCAAAACGCTGACTCGTATGGTCGACATGGGCGTGAAACCTTACGCGATCGCGACGTCGGTGAGCTTGATCATCGCGCAGCGCCTGGCACGCCGCCTGTGCAACAATTGCAAAGAGCCGGTGACTATCCCAAAAGAAGCGCTCCTCAAAGAGGGCTTCAGCGAAGAAGACACCGCATCGCAGTCGCTGGCCATTCACAAGCCAGTGGGCTGCAGTTCCTGCTCGGACGGCTACAAAGGTCGCGTCGGTATCTACCAGGTCATGCCGGTGTCTGAGACCATGGGCCGGATCATCATGGAAGGCGGCAACGCGGTACAAATCGCCGACCAGGCTGAAACGGAGGGCATCTGGGACTTGCGTCGCAGCGGCCTGCAAAAGGTCAAAGACGGCATTACATCACTCGAAGAGATCAACCGCGTGACGATTGAATAGTCTTGCGCGTTTATGAAGCACCACCAATGAATCACTACAGGCACATCAATGGCTGACGCAACAACGGCAAAACAATTCCCGTTTACCTGGGAAGGCACGGACAAACGCGGCAAGCGCATCAAAGGCAAAACCGTCGCGGCAAACGAAACGCAGGTGCGTTCGGAAATGCGTCGCCAAGGTGTGGTTCCGGTCAAGATTCGCAAGCAGTCAACGCTGTTTGCCAGCGGCGGCAAAGTTACGCCCGCCGAGATTGCCGTTTTCAGTCGCCAGCTCGCCACGATGATGTCGTCGGGTGTGCCGCTGGTGCAGGCGTTCGAGATCATCGGCAGCGGTCACGAAAATCGCGCCATGCAAAAACTCGTGATGGACGTCAAGCAAAGCGTGGAAGGCGGCACCTCGCTGGCCGATTCGCTGGCTAAACATCCGCTGCACTTTGACGACCTCTTTGTAAACCTGGTGGCGGCCGGTGAACAGGCCGGTGCGCTGGAAACCTTGCTCGACAAGATTGCCAACTACAAAGAAAAAACCGAAGCGATCAAAAAGAAGATCAAGAAAGCCCTGTTTTATCCAACTGCGGTGATGGTCGTCGCGTTTATCGTGACCGCGATTCTGCTGATTTTTGTGATTCCACAGTTTGAAGATCTGTTCCAGGGGTTTGGCGCAGACTTGCCGGCGTTCACGCGCATGGTGATCGATCTGTCGCTGTTTGTCCGACAAAAAGGCCTGTTGATCGTCATCGTAGTGGGCGCTGCGATTGCGACGTTTCTTTACTTCAAGAAACGCAGTCGCAAGATGCGTCAGATTCTCGATCGCATCGCGCTCAAGATGCCGATTATCGGCACGATTCTGAACAAAGCCGCCATCGCTCGTTTCTCGCGCACGCTGGCCACGATGTTCAGCGCCGGTGTACCGCTGGTCGAAGCACTTGAATCCGTTGCTGGCGCAACGGGCAACATCGTGTACGAAGACGCCACCATGGAAATGCGCGACGAAGTGGCCACTGGCCAACGGCTGCAGCGCGCCATGCTCGACACCGAACTGTTTCCGAACATGGCCGTTCAAATGATCGCCATCGGCGAGGAATCCGGCTCCCTCGATGACATGGCCAGCAAAGTGGCTGACTTTTTTGAAGAAGAGGTCGACAACGCCGTGGACAGCATGAGCAGCTTGCTCGAGCCGCTGATCATGGCCATCCTGGGTGTGCTGGTCGGTGGTCTCGTGATTGCCATGTACCTGCCTATCTTCAAACTCGGCGCCGTCGTTTCCTGACGCGCCGGAATACGGCATGCACCCACTGGTCGAGTTGCTAAGCGCACAGCCCGCGTTATTCGTCGCTGTGGTCGTCCTGTTCACGTTGCTCATTGGCAGCTTCCTGAACGTGGTGATTCATCGACTACCGATCATGATGCATCGCGAATGGACCGAAGAGTGCGAGGCGTTCCAGAAAGAGGAAGGCCCCGATACGTCCAAGCTGCCGGAAAAATACAACCTGGTCGTACCGCGCTCCGCGTGTCCCAAATGCGGCCACAAGATCACCGCGTTGCAGAACATCCCGGTGTTGAGTTATTTGCTGCTGCGCGGGCGCTGTGCCGGCTGCAAGACGCCCATATCAAAGCGCTACCCGATCATCGAAGCGTTTACTGGCGCCGCATGCGGTTACGTGGCCTGGCATTTTGGCTTCGGGCTCGAGGCGCTGATGGCGATCGTGCTCACGCTGGCGCTCATCGCGCTGTCGATGATCGATTTCGATACTCAGTTTCTGCCCGATTCCATCGTTTTGCCGATGCTGTGGCTGGGCTTGGTCATGAGCTTGTTTTTCCCGATGGACGGGGCGCAAACGCTGTTTATTGATCCGCGCACGGCCATTATCGGCGCCGCAGCAGGTTATCTGTCCCTGTGGAGTGTCTATCAGGTCTATAAGCTGCTCACCGGCAAGATCGGCATGGGTCACGGCGACTTTAAGTT
>JBGCFP010000010.1:0-6343 GCA_045107005.1 Gammaproteobacteria bacterium | reverse complement strand
TTTTTTTTTTTTGCGTTTCGAATACCCAGCGCGCTGGGATCAAAAGTATAGCGGGAAACGCCCTCGCGGCGCTGACGCTCGTAGTCCTGCAGCGCCTTGATGGCAGGTCGCCCCATCGCGAACAGAATCAGAATGCCGACCACGTTGAGCCACGCCATCAGTCCCACGCCAAGGTCACCCAACGCCCACGCAAGGTTTGCCGTGCGCACGGTCCCGTAAAACACCGATGCGATCAGCACAAACTTGAGGACGAGCATTGCCCAGGGCGCTTTAAATTTGCGCCGCACGTAAGCCACGTTGGTCTCGGCAATGTAGTAGTAAGCGAGAAGCGTCGTGAAGGCAAAAAAGAACAGCGCGACGGCAATGAACGGCTTGCCCACGTTGGGCATCACGCTGTCGACGGCGAACTGGGTGAACGCGGGGCTGCTTGCCGCCATGTCACCCGCCAGATTCTGAATCAGGAATCCGCCGTCCGGGTCGTGCACGTTATACGTGCCGGTAATCAAGATCATCAACGCCGTAGCGGTGCACACGAACAATGTGTCAACGTAGACGGAAAAAGCCTGCACGAGACCTTGCTGCGCCGGATGGTCGACCTCGGACGCGGCGGCCGCATGCGGACCGGTACCTTGCCCGGCTTCATTGGAATAGACGCCACGTTTGACGCCCCAGCCGATCGCGGCGCCCATGCCCGCCATGGGCGTGAACGCGTCGGACAGAATCAGACCAATCACTGCCGGCACTTTGCTCGCGTTCAGCGCCACAATGATGACGGCCGTGACCACGTAGGCCAGTGCCATGAACGGGACCACAACCTGGGTGACGCTGGCGATGCGTTTGACGCCGCCGAAAATGATGCTGGCCAGCGCAATTACCAGCACGCCGCCGGTGATCAGTTTCGTGCTGCCAATGTCGCCGAGGAACGTGCTCATGACTGAGCCCTGCCCTAAAGCAACTTCAATGGCGTTGCCGATCGCGTTGGACTGTACGCCCGGCAGCAGCACGCCGCAGGAGAAAATGGTCACCAGCGCAAACAACCACGCGTACCAGGTTTGGCCCATGGCTTTCTCGATGTAATACGCGGGACCACCACGATACTGACCGTCGTCGTCTTCCTTGTAGATTTGCCCCAGCGTGGATTCGATGTAGGCCGTCGATGCGCCGAGGAAAGCCACCACCCACATCCAGAACACCGCTCCGGGACCGCCAAAACCAATGGCTGCCGCGACGCCCGCGATGTTACCGGTCCCGACGCGACCGGATAACGACACCGACAACGCCTGGAACGACGAGATTCCTTTGTCGGACTTCTTGCCGCTGAACAGCAGCCGCAGCATTTCCGCAAACAGCCGCACCTGAACGAACCGCGTCAGCACCGAGAAAAACAGACCGGCGCCCAACAGCAGATAGATCAGAGCCGGGCTCCAGACTACGCCATTAATATTACTGACCAGAAGCTCCACGCCCTCTCCCCGACTGCTCTATCGAATAGTTGAAAGGCGGCATGGTACCCCGCCAGCGCAGGCGCCGCACCTCTGGTTTGCACTGTTGAGGTCTGAACCGGCAGTCACCAAGCGCTGCCGCTCCTGCATGGCGAGGGCCATGCAGGAGCGACTGGGGGCGAACCGGCCCACTCTACCAAAGGCGAATCTTCTCGATATTGGCAACGGGACCGAATCCATAGGTGAACAGGACCGTGTTGTTAGTCGCGTCGAAAGCCAGCCCGTTCGGGAAGCGCTCCTCCTCAATTGCTGTTACGAGTGCTGAGCACCCCCGGCAAGGCGCTGTCCTTTCGGCGTCTCACCGTGCTTTTCGTCGTCGGCGTGGTCATCTGGCTACCGTCGTATTTCGCCTACGACTACGCGGTGGCCACGTGGGTTGCTGACGGTGGGTGAGCAGAGTGGGTAAATCGGCTGCGCGCGACCAGCGGCTCGGTGATCTTTTTCTATGGCGTTGTCTATGCATTGACGTTCGCGTTGTGCGTTGGCTTGGTGCTTTCGGCTCGTGCAAGGCAGGCGCAGCTGGTCAATACCGAGCTGGAACGGCAAACAGCGCGTGCGACACTCGAACTTGCCGAGCAGCAGATGCAGTTGATGCAGTCACAGCTCAGCCCGCATTTCTTGTTCAACGCTTTGGGAGCAATCAGCTATTTGGCCAGACGCGTTGAGCGCGACTCGCTGGTCGAGGCGGTTGCACAGCTTGGAGGAATGCTGCGCTTCACCATCGCGAACGCGTCGCAACGTACCATTCCACTGTTGGACGAGCTGCAATTCTCCAAAGACTACGTGGCGTTGCAGAGATTGCGATTCGGGGAGCGCTTCGATTGTATTTTCGTGCAAGACGCTAACCTTGAATCGACACCCTGCGTACCCTTCTCGCTTCAGCCGATGCTCGAAAACGTGTTCCAGCACGTTGTTGAGCAAACCACGGAACCGCCGGATGGCATTGAGCGAGACAATATTTCAATTCACGTTTCCATCGAGTCAAGCAACAGCCGCGTCCGCTTCCGCGTTCACAACACGAGAATCGCGGATCAGTCTGGTAGCACGCCAGCCATGGGTCACGGGACCGGCATGAAAAACCTGAAAACTCGCCTCGAGCACGTCTACGGATCCGACTACTCTTTGGCTATCGAGGAATCGGCCACTGATTTTCAAGTCGAGCTGTCTTTTTCCGCGACGCCTCGGGTTGAAGATGTTTAGCGCTTTCGTCGTAGACGACGAGTCAATGGCGCGGGGCAATCTGCTCGACGCACTTCAACAACACGACCGTTGGACGAACACTCGAACCTTTGCATCGGGTGCGAGTCTGCTGGAATCCGTGCTGGCGCATCGTCCGGATGTTGTGTTTCTCGATATTCAGATGCCCGGTGAGGACGGCCTTGTCATTGCCAGAGCTCTGCTCGAACTCCGCGCACCGCCGCTGGTGGTTTTCGTTACCGCGTATTCCGACTATGCGGTAACCGCATTCGAGTTGTACGCAGTGGACTACCTGTTGAAGCCGTTCAGCAATGAGCGACTGGCACAGTGCATAACCAAACTTGAACATGCCCTTGGCCACCGTTCGAGCCACGAAAGCCAGCGCGCCGCGCAAGCAGCATGGGCGCACTCCACGCCGCTCAAGCACTTGACGATCAAGAGCAGCACGTCCATCCGAGTGATAGGAATCGAGCAAGTGCGGTGGATCGCTGCCAACGGAAACTACGTTGATATTCACCATACGGATGGAAAACACTTGCTGCGCACGAGGCTTAAACAGGTGCTGTTGACGCTGCCGAAAACGGACTTTATCCAGGTGCACCGCGGCTATGCGGTCCGCTATGACCAAATTAGCGAAATTCGCACGACAGACAGAGAGCGAATTGTTGCCATCCTGGCGTGCGGCGACTCGATCCCCGTTGGAAAAACGTATCGCCAGGAGTTGCTCGGGCGACTGTGTGGATAATCGCGTCCATGATCGGCGCAAAAAAAGAGCCGCACCCGTCAAGGTGCGGCTCGTCATTTGGCCTTTAGGCCGCGGTCGTTAACTTAGTCGCAGTGCAGAGACACGTTGACGTCACCGTGGCCATCATGGCTGATGCAGTCACCGTAATGGGCACAGTCGTTTGGCTGACCGTTTGCGGTCCAGTCAAACCAACCCGAACCGCCATTGTTATCCTGCTCGCCATTATGCGCGCTGGCGCCAGTGCCGATCTGGAATGACGCACCTCGGCGCACGATGCTCAGATGTGCACCGGTGTTCCAATCGATCCCCGTCAGCGACCCAGTCCAGTTAGGGTAGTACTGCCAATCTGACGGGTCAGCGCCAAACGGGTTGTACGGACTACCTGGCGGCGGCGTGTCGGTGCGACCTGACAGAGTCAGCTCCACGTTGAACGCATAGCTATGTTCACCCTGCTTGCGGATCGTGCCCTGCAGCACCGCCGTACCGTCGTCGGCTTGCACAAACGTGGCACCGTCGTCGAGGTCATACAGGTCAAGCGTGCCGTCGTTGTTGAAGTTCGGGAAATAGAACGCGTGATAGTGCGTTTCATTTGCCGTGCAACTCTGAGGCACGTGATCGGTTGGCTCGCACTTCTTGTCAACACGAACGTTGTCGACCATGAATTTGTCCCAGACGGCGCCAAAGTTGTTGCCAATCTGGAAGGAAATCACAGTCCGATCCGAGATAAACGCCGAGATGTCGTACATCTCCGAATTACCGTTAGCTTGACCGTGCACGCCGTTGTAGCTGTCCAGCAAGTGCCAATTATGGCCACCGTCGGACGAGATCCACAGGTTAGCGTGATCGTGCTCGTCAGCTTCGTAAGAGATGGACCAGTCGAACGACAGCATTGCCGCGTTGAAACCCGACAAATCCACTTCGCGACGAACTTCCGGATGCCTGTTGCTGTTCGGATAGTCCGTCAACACCAGCATGCCATCTTCCACACGAACCGCGCCACTGTGCGCACCACCGCCTTGCGGATCGTCCTCGCTCCAATCTCCACTCCAGTTCATCGAACCGTCGTTGTTACCGTACGACACGTGATTAAAGTGATCAGAAACGTCACCCGGAGTGCAAGCCTCACACTTCTTGTCGATACGCACATTGTCGACCATGAACTTATCCCAGTTACCGCCGAACTTGTGGGCGATACGGAACCGGATCTGCGTGTCGGTGCCGATGAACTCGGAGATGTCAAACATCGCCGCGCCGCCGTTACCGCTCGAGCTGTTGCCTGCATAACGTGCGAGTTCGGTCCAGCCGATGTTCTCGTTACGTACTTCGATCACAGCTTGATCCGAATGATCGGCCTCTTCCGAGATCGACCAGTCAAACATCAACATGGCCGCCAGGAAGCCCGAGGTATCCGCCTCACGACTGATCGACGGGTCGGTGCCACTGTTGGGATAGTCGGCCAACACCAACATGCCGTTCTCGATACGCACCGAGCCGCCGTTTGCGCCTCCGCCTTGCGAATCGTGCTCGTCCCAGTCACCTGACCAGTTCATGTCTCCGTCGTCGTTACCGTAGGACACCGTGTTGAAGTGATCGGCGACAAACTTGTCGACGCACACCGCTTCTTCACCGAAGTAGTGACTCGGGTCGTCGTCGCTGACCGGATCGCCGACAGGCTCTCCACCATCGACCGGCTGACCGGTAACACTGCCAAGGTTGGCGTACTGACCAACAACGGCGATGCCGCTACCGGTACAGGTGAACGAAGCGCCCGGGGCGAGCGTGTCGCTCGGGCAAGTGACCGTCACACCCTGGTCGTCAGACACTGACACGTTGTTGACCGTCAGCTCACCGGTGTTGGTCACAACATAGGTCCAGTTGACCGTATCACCAGCGATGATCGACGGGCCGGTTGGCGTATCGGCATCTTCGCCGTTGGTGGCTTTCTCGATATCGATACTCGCCCCCAGCATGATCACACCGGCGTCGATAGTCGGGTTGAATTCACCCGACGCCAGCGTTACCGGAGCGGTAATGCCTGTGTTCACATCGGGGTTCGAATCCACCGTTGGGTCGCCACCAGCCGTTTGCGTGGTGAACGGCTTGCCGGGAATGGCTTCGAACTGAACGATGTAGACCGTGAACGAGTTCAGGCCGTTGAACATATACATGCCGTTGTCGTCAGTCGTGGCAGTTGCGATTTGAGTGTCGGGCTGGCCGTCACCGTCATCGTCTGTCCACAGATTCACCACCGCACCGGGTACGCCGGGCTCGCCGGCATCCTGGACGCCGTCACGATCCTGATCGATCCAGACGAAGTCGCCAAGCTTGGCAGGCAGGTTCACGATACCGGCGTCAATCGTCGAATTGTTCTCACCTGAGGACAACGTGATTGGACCGGTGATACCACCGTCGCCAGCGTCACTGTCAGTCGTGTCGTCGCCTACGTTCGGCGTCGTGAACGGCATGTTCATGGCCGGATCGTTGATGAACTGAACCACGTAGGTCAACGTTGGATCAAGGTTGGCAAACCCGTACATGCCGTTGGCATCGGTCGTCGTAGTCGCGATTTGGGTGTCGGGCAAGCCGTCACCGTCGTCGTCCGTCCACAGATTGACCGTGATACCCGGCACGCCTGGCTCACCAGCGGTCTGCTGGCCGTCGCCGTTGAGGTCCTTGAAGACCTTGTCGCCAAGTGAGGCCGGCAGATTAACCAGACCGGCATCAATCGTCGGGTTGTTTTCGCCCGAAGAGAGATTGATCGGACCGGTAATGCCACCGTCGCCAGCGTCACTGTCGGTCGTGTCATCACCCACGTTCGGCGTCGTGAACGGCATGTTCATGGCCGGATCGTTGATGAACTGAACAACGTAAGTCAGCGTCGGATCGAGATCCGTGAAGC
>JBGCFP010000001.1:0-108112 GCA_045107005.1 Gammaproteobacteria bacterium | reverse complement strand
CCACGCATGCCCTACGGAGTACGCCCGATACCGGATGCCGTCGCACCGGACACGACCACCGCGTATTACTCGCGACCGTCCCCGGACGGCAATCGTGCGGGGTACTACTACGTCAATTTGTATCGTCCGGAAGTTCGCCCCAAGTACGAGATTGAGGTACTCACTGTGCACGAAGCAATGCCCGGTCATCATCTGCAAATCGCGCTGGCGCAGGAGCTGGGTGATCTGCCCGCGTTCCGCCGCTTTAGCGGTTACACCGCGTTTGTCGAAGGCTGGGGTTTGTACAGTGAAAGCCTTGGCGACGAGCTGGGTTTGTATAAAGACCCTTACTCGAAGTTCGGTCAGCTGACTTATGAAATGTGGCGCGCGGTACGCCTGGTTGTGGACACCGGTATTCACCACAAGCGCTGGTCGCGAGATCAGGCGATTGCGTTTTTCACCGAAAACGCGGCGAAGGCGAAGCACGACATCGTCAACGAAATTGATCGTTACATCGCGTGGCCCGGCCAGGCTCTCGCGTACAAAATTGGCGAGCTCAAGATCAAGGAACTGCGCGCCCGTGCCGAAAGCGCGCTCGGCGTCCGGTTTGACGTGCGCGATTTCCATCAAATCGTACTCGGAAGTGGCGCGGTTCCTCTGGACGTGCTTGAGACCAATGTCGATGAGTGGATTAGCTCGCAGCAGTAACGGCAACGCCAATTGCAAAAACGCGGGACGGAAAATGCGCCCTTAAGAGAGGACCTGCGTCACGTCCAGGACTCCCGCGGTCGCCTTTTTGCGCGCGCTCAGTTGGCGGTTTTCTTGATCGGCAGCGCGGTGGTGTATTTTTTCTGCTTGAGAACGAAACTGGTGTTTGCGGTCCGTAAACCCGACGTACGCAGGAAGTGGCGGCCCAGCAGCGCTTCGTATTCACCAAGCGTGGCGGTCGATATCCGTATGAGATAATCGTCCTGACCGCTCATCGAGTAGCACTCGGTAATCTCAGCGACTTCATCGATCAACCGGTCAAACGCGGCCATGGTTTCCGGCTGGTGATTTTCCAGCGACAGTTGTAAGTAAGCTGTAACGCCAAGATTCACCTGTTCAGGGTTGAGCAGCGTCACGTAGCGGTCAATGACACCTGCCTCTTCCAGGCTCTTGACCCGGCGCCAGCACGCGGACGGCGACAGACCCACCGCTTCGGCCAAACGCTGGTTCGACAAGCGCGCATCAGCCTGCAGGGCTTCCAAAATTGAGACATCCATTCGATCCAGGTGAAACAATAGAAATATCCTTTCTTAAAACCAGCATTTGGAAGAACGTTCATGCCTATTTTGCGTGATTTCAAGCAAAAAAAGCAAAGAACTCCCGGCTTTGTGCCCGTAGTCTATCCAGGCACTTGGAAATACCCGGAAGTACCGTCATGAGCACCGAAACCACTTACGTAGCGAAAAAACCCGATCATCGGGGATTTATCGCATACAGCGCCGAAGAGAACCAAACGTGGTCGATTCTTCTGGCGCGCCAGATGACGCGGGTGGGCCAGGCAACAACCAGCGAATTTGTCGCCGGACTGCGTCGGCTTGATCTGCCTGTCGACCGAGCCCCGCAGTGCGCCGAGGTTTCTCGCGTTCTTGGAGCGGCGACGGGTTGGAAAGTGTCGCCAGTGGCCGCCTTGATTGAACTCGACGTTTTTTTCCAGATGCTGGCGCGCTGTGAATTTCCAGCCGCCTCATTCTTGCGTCGACGCGACGAGCTGAACTACTTGCGCGAGCCCGATCTGTTCCACGAGATCTTTGGCCACGCGCCGCTGCTGTGTCATCCCGAGTTTGCCCGGTTTACCCAGAAGTACGGTGAGCTCGGCGTCACGGCCAATGCGCAGGAGCGCGAGGTTCTGGCGCGACTGTACTGGTTCACGATTGAATTCGGACTGATTCAGAAGAGCAATGACGATCTGCGTGTCTACGGCGCGGGCATTGCGTCTTCAATCAGCGAAACCACCCACGCACTGGAAAGCGAAGACGTAGATCGACGCCCATTTCAACTTGATGAAGTGCTGCGCCACGACTACCGTATCGACAAGATTCAGCCGACCTACTTCGTACTCGATTCGTTTGAACAGCTGTTCGCCACCGTTGACGATGACTTGATGGCGAAAGTGCGGGCGGTGTGCGCAGAAGACGACGTCGAACGTCGCTCCGCCGCGTAAACCCAAAGATCAGGAGATTCGCCATGACGTCGTTGAAAGACCAGCACTGCAAGCCTTGCGAAGGTGGCGTCGAGCCGTTGACCAAGAGCGCTGCTTTGGCACTTATGAACAGCATTGATGAGCGGTGGCAGTTGAGCGCAGACGGACTGGCCATCGTCCGTGAGTTTTCCTTCAACAACTTCTACAAGACCATGGCGTTTGTAAACGCGATCGCGTTCGTTGCCAACGGGCAAGGCCATCATCCGGATCTTGAGGTTGGCTACGGTCGCTGCCACGTCACCTACACAACGCATGCGATCAACGGCCTGTCAGACAACGACTTTATTTGCGCTGCGCGAATCGACGCGCTGGACGGTTAGAAAAACCGACACTGCGCAATGCAAAGCGTGGTTTCTTGTACGAGGCTTTGTTCCGAGCTGTGAGTTAGAACTTGGCGCCAACCTGCAACCAAATGCGGCGGCGGTCAGTCGCCAACTCGTCAGCACTGTACGACGCATATTTGAGCAGCGCGGAATAATTCTTGCCAAACTGGCGTGACGCAACCAGGTTAATTTCATCGCCATAGCTCGCGCCGCCCACGTCGGCACTGAAGTCGTGGTAGATCGCAGCCATTTTCACGCCACGAAAAAAACCGCCGGCGCTAACATAGGTGTCGCGCAAGCCATTGGCCGGCGTGGATAAGAACACGTCAGCCCAGCCGTTGAATTTATGCAGGGTGGAGAGCGGCATCGAGAATGAACTGGTGCCGTTGTTGCTGCCCAGTAGCTCGTAGCCGGCTTTCACGTTCAGTTTGTTTGCCGTCAAGCCAAGGCTTGCATGCAGATAATGGTGGTCGATCGTGGCGGCACCATCTTTGAAGTCGCTTTGCTGCGCCAAGTCCACCAGGTAGCTCAGGCCCAACGCAGGGCGCTCGCCTCTTGCGATCGTTCGCTTGCCCTGAACACGCAGTCCGGTCGTTGTATTCGACGCCGCTGCGTTCTGGTCGAATTCCACCAGGTAAGCGTAGGGCGTGATTTTCGCATCGCCCACTTTCCACGCCACATTGACGAGCTGCGCGGTGATGTTGAGATCCGACAGCGCCGGGTTCGGATGGCTGTCGCCAAAGATTCGATTGGCGTTGGTGAAATGCGCAGCGAACACGGTTACGTCGTCATTGACCGCCGACTTGACGCTCAACCCATCGAAGGTTTGCTCGTTTTGACGCCAGCCTACGGCACCAATAAAACGCTGGTTGTCCAGGTTGACGCGCTGTCGCCCGTATTTGACGACGGTACCATCGATACCGGACCAAGCGAGGAACGCCTGGTTTAGCTCGGTGTCTTCCGGGTCTGCGACCACTGGAAACTCGCCGTTGCCGTTGGACGTGCTGTTAAATTTGTCGGCGCCGATAACGCGGATATTCTCAACGTCGGCGTAGGCCGAGAAGCTCGCTGGCAGAGTGAATTTATAGCCAACGCGCGTTCGAATGGTCGAGGCAAGCGCGTTTTCGGCCAGCCCGTCCTGATCCACAAATTCTGCCCGGTAGCGAACGTCCAGAGTGGCATTTCGCAGACTAAACAATCCGTTTTCTTCCGCCTGGGCAGTAGCGCCGAACCATGAGCAGATACCGGCCATTCCGATGACAGCGAGCGCATCCTTTGCGTGCATTTTCAACCTCCATGGTGAATGCATATCGGAGCGCAATAGTTACATGAAGGGGGACAGCTCCGTTGTGAGGAACCTCACAATCGGTTTGAAATCAGCACTGCAACGGTCTGCTCGTGCGTAGTACAGGCCGTTGGTGTGTCATAACGCGTAGCCGACTACGCCCAAAAGAACGCAGCGACGGCGCTCACAAACCCATCGCACGCTTGATAAATTGACGCTTCAATGGTGCCGCCCGATTGACCAGGCGCATGCCCATGCGACGAACCAAGGACGCGGCGAACTGATCTACGCCAAACAAACGATTTAGCGCGGTCAGCGATTCCAGCATCAAGGCGTTATCCGACTTACGCGATCGCGCATAGGGTCGCAGTACGTTGGCGCCACCAATATCACTGTTGGCAGCGCTGGCCACGGCGAGCGCTGCCGCCAATTCTGCGGCGTCGGCGATCCCGAGATTGACGCCCAACCCAGCCAACGGGTGAACCACGTGGGCAGCATCGCCCATCAGCGCAAATCGCTCACCGGTGTAACGCTCGACGTGTAACCAGCCAAGTGGGAACGTGAAGCGTTCGCTACATTCTGTGATCGCGCCGAGAACACCACCGCTCGCTTCGGTCAGGCGGACGCAGAACGCGTCATTCTCAAGAGCGCACAGTTCTGCGGCTGAGTTGCTGTCGGTGGACCACACGATCGAAACGCGCCCGTCGGCGAGCGGCAGCAGTGCCAACGGGCCAGACGGCAAAAACCGCTGCCATGCGGTCTCCTGATGCGGCTGCTCCATGGTGACGTGAGTGACCACCGCGTGCTGCTGGTAGTCACCGCGCTTTACTGTGACACCGAGCAAATCGCGAGATGCGGAGCGGGCGCCGTCGGCCGCGACGACCAGCGCACCGCTGACGGACTGACCGTCCTCCAGCGACACTCTCGCACTGCGTTCGCTAATGGCTATGTCTGCAACGCGCGCGCCATCTTGCCAGCTGATCGACGATTGCGCCTGCGCCGCGCTGTACGCCGCAGCGGCGACGGCGTCGTTTTCTGCGATGCAACCAAGATCTGCAGCGCCAATATCTTGCGCTGAAAACAAAAGAGCGTCGTCGTCCAGCGCAGCGCCTGCGGCATCCCAGACCCGCATGCGCTCGTAGACTTGCACACGCGACGGCTCGAGATGCGACCACGCTCCGGTCGCCATCAACGTGTCGCGAGACGCGCCGGAAAGCGCAACCACCCGCGGCGCATAGCGGTCGCCCGTTGGCGCCTGTGGCGGTGTCCCGGCGTCGAGCACCACAACGTCGAACCCGGCTTGCGCGGCAGCGGTCGCAAACGTGGCGCCCACCATGCCGCCACCGACCACCACGACGTCGGTACGACGCTTCATTCGCCTGCTCCGGACGGCACGGCAGGGCGCGGCGACAACGGCACGCCACGTGCAAGACGCGGCAACGCGTCGCGATAGCCCATCGATCGTCGCGCAAACCAGCGCCGAACAGGCGGCAACATTTGCAGCGCAATCAACGCGGCGTCTCGCGCCGCGCCAACCGGCGCCGCGCTGTGCGCGAACACCTTGACCAGCGAATCGGTCATGCGCAGCACCTGCCGGTGATCCGGGGCGCGCCACGCCGCATAGCGTGCCAGCAGCTCTGGCCAGCCTCCGCCGTCGCGCTGTACGATCAGCTCCGCCAGCGACGCCATGTCACGCAAGCCCAAATTCAAACCCTGGCCGGCGACGGGGTGTACCGCGTGAGCGGCATTGCCAACCAAAACCCAGTGATCGCCATGCAACTGCTGCGCAATGGCCCGGGCCAATGGGTAACGCGACCGAGTACCTACCTGCGTGATCCTGCCCAGACGATAACCAAAAGCCTCTTGCAGCGCGCCGCGAAACGCGTCGTCATCGTCGATCAATGGCTCCGCCTGCGCCGTCGGCACGGACCAAACCACGTTACTGCGCCCACGTGACAACGGCAGCACCGCCAAGGGCCCGTCGCTGGTGAAGCGCTCGAAAGCGCGCCCGGCGTGTGGCTTTTCCGTGGCGATGTTCGTGACCAGTGCGGTCCGCTCGTAACTGCTGGTCTCGACGTCGATATCCAGCAAGGCGCGCGTCGCAGACAACGCCCCTTCTGCAACCACCAACAAACCTGTGTCCAAGCGCGCGCCGGCGCCGTCAAGTTTCAGCGCAACACCTCCGACCTGCGGCGTCGCCGCCTCGATACGTGCCGGGCAAAAGACGTCCACATCGCTGGCGTCAAGCGCGCGCCACAGCACGTCACCCATCACCCGATTCTCGATCACGTAGCCAAACGCCTGAACACCGTGTTGATGCGTGTGCATGCGGGTGCTGCCAAAGCGGCCACGATCACTGACGTGAATGGTCCGGATCGCGCAGACTTGTTCGTCGTCGGGCCACAGATCCAGCGTACGAAGTATATCCACGCTGGTCATGGCCAAAGCGGTGGCACGATCGTCAAAGCTGGGCTGACTGTCAGTGGGTGCGAACGCCTCGACGACGGCCACTCGCTGCCCGCAGTCGGCCAGCGCAACGCCGAGCGCCGCGCCGACCAGTCCGCCGCCGGCAATTACGACGTCGTATTCGCCGTTCACGCGTTGGCCATTAACGCTTGAATTTCGTCGACCGTCTTGACCAGGTGTTTGCTGAGTACGTCGGGGCCACGACGCGTGACCGCCACATCGTCCTCAATACGCACGCCGATGCCCCACCACTTGCGCGGCACGCCTTTCATCCCCGGCGGAATGTAGATGCCCGGCTCGATGGTCAACACCATGCCCGGTTCGAGCTCACGCCATGCATCACCAACACGATAGTCGCCGACATCGTGCACATCCATGCCCAGCCAGTGCGACGTGCGGTGCATATAAAAGCGCTTGTAGGATTCGTCTGCCAGACAAGACTTGAGCGTACCTTCGAGCAAACCCACCTTTAACAGCCCGCGAGTCAGCTCACGCACAGCCGCCAGATGCGGTTCGTTCCAGTGGTTGCCACAAGCCACGGCATCAATCGAGGCATACTGCGCCTCGAGCACAATGTTGTAGATCGTGCTCTGCGCTTCGGTGAAACGGCCGTTGACCGGGAACGTACGGGTGATATCGGACGCGTAATACTCCAGCTCGCAACCGGCATCGACCAAAACCAGATCCCCGTCGTTGAGCGTCTGGTTGTTTTCGGTGTAGTGCAGGATGCAGGAGTTCTCGCCGCCGCCGACGATAGGTGGGTAGGACCAGGTCGCGCCATTGCGCTTGAACTCGTACAAATGCTCCGCTTCGATCTCGCTTTCATTGACGCCGGGGCGGCACGCACGCATGCCGCGCTCGTGCCCCGTTGTCGCGATTTTCGCTGCGCGACGCATGGTGACCAGCTCGCTGCGACTCTTGAACAGACGCATATCGTGCAGCAGGTGATCCAGAGCGACGATCTCCTGCGGTGCCTGCCGATCGCTGCCTTGCCCGCGAGCGCGCAGCGTATTCATCCACCCGATCATTTTCTGATCAAATTCAGGATGAATCCCCATGGTGTAGAACACTCGTTCGCCGTGTTCCATGAGCCCGGGCAAAATATCATCGATGTCGTCAATGCCAAACGCATCGTCCGCACCGAATTGATTGACCGCGCCCTCCTGCCCGGCGCGTCGCCCATGCCAGGTCTCCTGCGTCGGATCTCGATCGCGGCAAAACAACACAAATTCGCCGCCCGGTCTGCCCGGCACCAGTACCGCCACGCTTTGCGGTTCGGCGAAACCGGTCAGATAGAAAAAGTCGCTGTCCTGGCGAAACGGATAGACGACATCGCCGTTACGAGGGCGTTCCGGAGCGGCCGGCAAAATGGCGATCGTGCCCTCGCCCATGAGCTTTTGCAGTTGACGACGACGCCGTGCGAATTCCGATGGCTTCATTAATGTACCTTGTTACTGTCATTCAATTGGGCCTGACGAATGGGAGCCAGCTCGTCGAACACCAGCTGCACGCCCACACGGATGTATTCGCACAGCTCGTAAAAAGCGTTTTCGTCGTCGTTGCCGTCACCCTCAGCCGCAACCTGACTGATCTTGAGCAAATCGTTGACGAACTCCGGCACGTCTCCTGGCAGCGCGTTGTGATCTTTCACACCGGCCATGGCAAGCCCGACCAGATAGCCCTGACACCACTGCGCCAACGAATCGGCGCGTTCCGCAAGCGGCGCATCATCGCCCGCGATAATCAGACCAAATCCCAGCTCACCCACTTCGAGCTGGGTCACCCACTCGCCGGCAGCGTCGACCAGCGTTGCCCGATGTTCTTCATGGCGCAAATCCGCCGGCCAGTCGTTGAGGACGCTGGTCACCCAATTCTGGGTCGCATCCGTCGCACTGGCGCTGGCTAGCGCGAAAAAGCCGCCCTGGTGGGACGCAGCGCCGTCGTAGCCTTCCGCTGAGACCAGCAGGTGAGCCGCCATCTGCTCTGACATGATTCGAGTGCCTTACAATGAGTTAGAGACCGCCGCATTCTACCATCGGCCACGCAGCGCCGGTCCACAGGCCTGCGGTTAAATTGACCACCATCCGCGCCCCCCTTAGACTTCGGTCCTATGAATGTCGAGACCCCAAAACAACAGTTTGAGCTTGAGCTCAAGAAACTGGAAAGCCGCCTCAATGAGTTGGTGACCACGTGCGGTCAACTCAAGGAAGAAAATCGCTCTTTGCGCCACCGTCAGGAAGCCTTGATTGGTGAGCGTGCCAATCTGTTACAGAAGAATGAACAGGTGCGCGCCCGGGTAGAGGGAATGATCACCCGTCTCAAAGCCATGGAGACCGGTGCATGAGTCACAATGTAGCCCGTGTCAGCGTTCGCATCCTCGACAAGGAGTATCAGGTTGCGTGCCCGGCCGAAGAACGCGACGATTTAATGCGCTGCGCGGAATTGCTCAACGTGCGCATGCGTGAAATTCGTGACAGCGGCAAAATCATCGGGCTGGATCGCATTGCGGTCATGGCGGCACTCAATATTTCCCATGAATTGATTCGTGCCAATAATTCCGACGACAAAGTGGACGACGGACTTGGCGACAAGGTGCGCCAACTGCGCGAGAAAGTCGAGAGCGCGCTGGAGAGCGGCCAACAACTCGAACTGTGACGCACGCACATTGCGTTACGCCCAAGTCGACCCTATTATTCAGACAGGTGCTTCCTGCTGTATTCGATCTCGGCTGGGATCCTCTCGACCCTAAATATCTATCTCGGGGCCGTTGCCTGCTGACGCTACTGAGCATGTCCGCTTGTCGGAAAGCCTGCGGCGACGCGGTTGGCCCCACCTATTGCTCTGGTTCGAGAGCAATGGCTGAACCGGTAGTTGTGGTGGCGCCTCCTCATTCTAACGTCGCGCGATGATGGACATGGCGCGACACGAACTGCGCCGAACCCTGCGGCGCCGGCGCGCGCAAATTGATGCGCCAACGCGCCACATCGCCACTGCGCAAATTGTATCGGCCTTGATGAGCCATTCCGGATTCCGGCGAGCACGTCGGGTAGCCCTGTACAGCGCAAGCGGCAGCGAGCCGGACCTGTGGCCGCTCATCGACATCGCCTTACGACGCAAAAAACGCGTCTACCTGCCTCGTGTCCGCGGCCAGGTTATGGATTTTCTCCGATTTCAATCCGGCGACCGGCTGATACCGGGCGCGTTTGGCCTGCAACAACCTGCCGCGCATCGTCAACGCATCAGCATTCGACAACTCGACCTGGTGATTGCCCCGCTGGTTGGTTTTGACGAGCGGGGCCAACGCCTCGGACAAGGTGGCGGCTACTATGACCGTGCCCTGGCAAGTCTGCGGCATGGGATCTGGCGCAAACCGACCTTTATCGGCGCGGCATTTCGCGTGCAGCAGGTATCCTCACTGGACGAGGCGCCTTGGGACGTACCGCTTGACGCCGTCGTGCATGATTTCATTACCTGACACCCTTACTTTTTACTGCGGGAGACCACATCCGTGAATTATTGGCTCATGAAATCGGAACCAGACGTCTTTTCGATCGACGATTTGAAGAATGCTCCGAAAAAAACCACGTGCTGGGACGGCGTACGCAACTACCAGGCGCGTAATATGATGCGTGACGACATGCGTCGTGGCGATCGGGTTTTCTACTATCACTCCAATTGCGACGTGCCAGGTATCGTTGGCGTCGCACGCATCACGAAACAGAGCTACCCGGATCACACCGCGTTCGATTCAAACGATCCTCATTACGATCCAAAGAGTGATCCCGAAAATCCGCGCTGGTTTATGGTCGATATCGCGTACGTGCGCAAATTTCGCGAAACGGTGACACTAAAAGCATTGCGTGAATACGCCGATTCAGAGCTAAAAGACTTTGCATTGCTCCGTCGCGGCAATCGATTGTCAGTGATGCCAGTAACGCACGACGCGTGGGAGTTCATAACAGGCATGACAAAGAAATAGACTAGCAATACAGTCTTTACGCATGTTTTTCATTGACGCGGCGTACTGCAAGCAGTTTGAACTGCGTCACACTTTTTTTCAGCCAGGGTTTTCAACGCGCACTCGATTGCGTTGTAAATTGAGCACATCGCGCAACGCAAATTGCGCGCCCAACGTCAACTTTTTTGTAAGTTGCTGGAATTTTTGCTTTTTGTGTATATACTCCGATTCGTACAACCCGACACGGAGACCATTAAATGGCTACCAAAAAGAAAACTCGTAAGAAAACTGTCCGGAAAAAGAAACCGGCAGCTCGTAAAACTACAGCACGTAAGAAAAAGGTGACGCGGCGTAAAAAGACCGCTACCCGCAAAAAAGTCGCGAAGAAAAAAGTCGCGAAGAAAAAGAAAGTAGCGAAAAAGAAAAAGACTACGCGTAAGAAAAAGAAAGTCGCTAAGAAGAAAAAAGTAGCGAAAAAGAAAAAGACTACGCGCAAGAAAAAGAAAGTCGCTAAGAAGAAAAAAGTAGCGAAAAAGAAAAAGACTACGCGTAAGAAAAAGAAAGTCGCTAAGAAGAAAAAAGTAGCGAAGAAGAAAAAGACTACGCGTAAGAAAAAGAAAGTCGCTAAGAAGAAAAAAGTAGCGAAAAAGAAAAAGACTACGCGTAAGAAAAAGAAAGTCGCTAAGAAAAAGAAAGTAGCGAAGAAGAAGAAAAAGACGACTCGTAAGAAAAAAACGACTCGTCGTAAAAAGAAGTAGCGCTACTTCTTAAACGAACGGTGGTCATCGCTGGCATGCGCGCACAGTCGATGACCCCGTTTTAGAAATACGAAAAACAGGCCTCTCGGGGCCTGTTTTTTATTGCGCCGCATTAATCCCAAACCATTGATTTAATTAAGCTATTTTTTGGAGCATTGCCCGTGAACCAGGATGAAAAGAAAGCCGCCGTTGCCGTCGCCGCGCTCGAAGATGTCACCGAAGGTGCCGTCCTGGGCGTCGGCACCGGATCAACCGTCAACGCGTTTATTGATGCGCTGGCAAACAACGGTCCGACAATTGCTGGTGCCGTCTCAAGTTCGAACGCGAGCACAGAGCGACTGACTCGCCACGCTATCCCGGTGATCGACTTGAACGCCGTTGGCGTCATGGATGTTTACATTGACGGTACCGATGAAGCCGATCAGGACTTATGTCTGATTAAAGGGGGTGGCGGTGCACTGACTCGGGAAAAAATTGTTGCCGGTGCAGCGCGCCAGTTTGTTTGCATTGCCGACGACACCAAACTGGTCAAAACGCTCGGCACGTTTCCCCTTCCCGTCGAGGTGATTCCCATGGCACGCGAGCTGGTCACGCGCCAGCTCGATGCGCTGGGCGGACGCTGCGTTTTGCGCGAGGGTTTTATCACGGATAACCACTGCGAAATTCTCGATGTTCACGGCTTGATGATTGACGACCCACGAGGCATGGAGTCGCTCATCAATCAGATCCCAGGCGTTGTAACCGTCGGTCTGTTTGCACAACGTGGCGCCGACGTGTTGCTTGTCGCTGACGATCAGGGCGTGCGCAGACTTACTCGTCCAACGCCGTAAGCCCAACCTGAAACCAGCGCAAATTCATCCCCAAAAGCGCCGACCCGGGCTCAGACCAGGTATACGTGATCGTTTTTTGTGACGTTTCGTCAACGAGACCCAGTTTCAAAACCGGCGTGCGGGTATTTTGGTAGACCAAACGCTCAAGTTGAATCGCGTAACCGGTCGGTGAACCGTCCTTTTCCACCAGCTGCACAATCTGCCCTTCGTTGTGAATCATGAATTTCGACATGAATACCCAGTCATCATCGGCTGCGGTCTGGTCCCAGCGCTGCCGCTTTACGCCCATCCAGCCCTTGAACTGACGCGCTTTCTTGAAATCCCACTTCGCGCCACCCAGCGTTGCTGTCAGTTGGGTTTCGGTCAGACGCAGCGCGCTGATGTCTTCGAGTAGCGGGCAGCCACCGTCAATATCCACTGCAGTGAACGTCTCGGCCGAGCGAAACCACGAGATATCGCACGCCGCATCACGCAGCAGATCGGATCGATCGAGCGGCACGGTACTGCCCTCAACGAGACGAAACGCGAGATAGCGGGTAGCTGTTGATTCTGGCGTTCGAACGAGAACCCGACGTACGGTCAACTCCGGCTGTCCGATTACGCGACGTTCCGCCAGCAGCGCATCGCCAACATCGACGGTGGCATCGAGGCGCTGAAAGCCAAATTCCAGGTTCGGATAGGGTACGTCGACTTCGTCGACGTTTTGCTGCCAGGTCTGCAAATAGTTGTTGAAGTCGCCGGTAAGCGTATTTTCGATGGAAAACTCGGGTGCCGCCACCTCATTGGCAGTGGGCGGCGGCACCGTTGCACAACCTGACAGCAACAAGCAGGCCGTGGCCATGCGCCCCGCCCGGCCGGAAGGATAGTGATTGGCATTGATCGTCATACTTTGCCGCCTTGAGTTTGTTCAAACCACCAGGGATCCCACGCTTGGTCGACGTTTTCCAACGTGACCCGAGACCGATAGAAGCGCGCCAGCGCCGAGTTGCCCATCCGTGATCCGCCCAGTCCTGAATCCTTGAAAGCCTGTTTCGCCCCTTCGTGAACAAACGACGTCAGGCACGCATCGTTGGCACTAACGGCCCCGGCGTCGAGGCGTCGGGCTACTCGAGACAAACGCTCCGCCTCATCCGTAAATACGGCGGCTGACAGCCCAAAATTTGTATCATTGGCGAGACGGATCGCCTCTTTTTCATCCTCGAACGGCATCACGGGCAGAATGGGGCCAAACGTCTCCTCACGCATCACCAACATCGTGTGATTGACGTTGGTCAACACCGTTGGCTCACACCAGACGCCGCCGTCGCGGATCAGGCGACCGCCACATCGAACGATTGCGCCGCTCGCAACCGCATCGCTCAAATGTCGGTCGATGACGTCGGCCTGCGCCCCGTTGATGAGCGGACCAATCTGACCCTCGTGGAGCGTTTCGCGATTCAAGGCCAGCGTCTGCGTCGCGCGAACCAGCATCCCGACAAACGCGTCGTGCACAGAACGCTCGACGTAAACTCTCTCGATAGACAGGCAGGATTGACCGGCATTAACCGTTCCGCCCCAACTGATCGCTGCCGCCGCGCGCGGCAAATCGGCATCTGCGAACACGACGGCCGGATCTTTACCGCCCAGTTCGAGGTGCACTGGAATGAAGTGTTGCGCGGCTGCAACCGCAACCTGTTTGCCGGTCGCCACCGAACCGGTAAAACACATCAGATCGACCTTGCCGGTCAGGGAGCGACCTGCTGCGGCGCCTCCGCAGATCAAACGCAGCACCTGACGCAACGGCGGCACGCGATCAAGCACGCGCTGCAACGGCGTCACGAAGCGCGGGGTGACTTCGCTGGGCTTTAGCACCAGCGCACAACCGGCGAGCAAGCCGGGAATGGCATCGATGAACGACAACAACAACGGAAAATTCCACGGCGCGATAACGCCTGCGACCGCGTAAGGCGTGTGCCCAACCGTGGAATGCACGAATGGAATCCGGGTAGGAGATGGCGTATTGCGTGCGAGCAGCGCCGGTGCCACGTCGCACCAATGATCGATAGCATTGCACACGCCGTCGAGTTCCTGATACGACTCGACCACCCGTCCGGTATCAACAATCAGCGCCTGGCAAACCTCATCTCGATGAGCGGTCAATTCTGCCGCAAACTGACGCAGTGCGGCCACACGATGCTCGATGCCGGCCGCGTACCAGGAGGGCTGCGCAGCGCGAACCTCCGCCACCGTCGCCGCAATCTCCGCCTCGGTTGACGCCACCATTTCGACGTCGATCTCACCGGTGCGCGGATTGCGCACGTTCACAACCGTTTGGCTCGCCTGAGTCGATCAATAATCTCGCGCTGAGTCTCCACGAAATTCTTGCGATCTGGCACAACCACCTCACCGTTCTGCCCAAGCATAAGATTAGCCGGATGCACGGAGCCCTCATAAACGGGTCGAAACAGTTCCAGACGTTGGCGACTCAACACGTTGGCCATGCCGGGACGCGCGCGCGCTCGGCGCAGGTCGTCGATATCGATAATGGCGTTGGCGACCATCGATTCGCCATAGCCGGCCTCAACCAGCACATCCCCGGTGTGGTTCACGATCTTCGACATACCGTCCGCCGACTGCGACGGAACACTCGCCTCGCGAGAGTGGATGCCAGCACTATTGGCGGACACCACGTAGGCCATGTTCTCGACGGCGCGAGCACGTTTCCCAATGTCTTTGGGGGTCAGGCGCGGGCTACCCACCTCACTGGTGGAATGCAGCAACACCTCTGCTCCCTGCAACGCCACGGCTCGCGCGATCTCCGGATACAGTATTTCTTCAGATGCGATAACGGCCAGTCGCCCCAGCGGCGTATCGGCCACCGGAAACACGGCCTCGTACCCGTGGACTTCGAGATAACGATCCCAAACGTCGTGCGGCGTCGGCGCAAACATGGAAAGCAACCGTCGGTAGCGCAAAATCAGCTTACCGTCGTCATCAAGAATGAAACTGCTCTGAAAGTAGAGCTCCGGGAAGGCGTCATCCACCTCATAGGCATTGCCACTGAGATAAATGCCGTGCCGTCGAGCGATTTCACCAAGTTGGCGAAATTCATCACCGTCGTTGCGCAGAGCAGCGGCCGCCTGCCACTGCGCGATGGATTCTCCTATCGGGAACCCGGTCAAAAAGTACTCAGGTAAGACCACCAGCTTGAGATCCGGTCCGATGAACCCTTTGCTACTGCCGATCTGGCCGTCGATGCGCTCTATGGCGCGCTGCATTTGCGCGCGCGCCTCGGCCGGTTTCAGACCATTAATCGCATCACAGCGGGTTTGCAGCGCGAGGGCCCGATACGCGATGGGCGCAGTCACCCTTCACCCGAAACCAGCACGACGTCGGCGCTGGCATTATCCTGGCGCAATGCCTTGGCTTCGCGATAGTCATCAGAGTTCCAGAAACGTTCGGCGGCCTCACGACTTTCCCACTTGGAAACCACCAGAACGCCCTCACCAAAATCGCCTTCGAGCGTTTCCGCGTCGCCGCCGCGCACGACGTATTGGCCGCCAAATTTTTCGACCAGCCCGGCCGTGCGCTGTGCGTAACGCATGAATTTCTCGCGGTCGTGGATCACACATCGAATGATCAGATAAGCAGACATTGGCATCTCCATATTCTTAAGGCAGCGCGTGGGCCCGATGCTGGCTGGATCGTCCAGATTGATCCAAAACCGGAGCGGGGAAAACTTCTGTTCCACGCGCGTCGAAATTGTATTAAACGTATAACTTAATTACAATCTTAAGCCGTGCAAATTCTCTTTCTTGTCCCGTGATTTGGCTTACCTCAGACGTGCTGACCTCGCTGCAAGCAGCGCTTGTCATCGGTGTCTTGCACACAGGCCAAAACGTCTTGTCGGCTGCGGCGAAGCGAGTACACAACTGGTCAGCGCCGCGTAAGCTGCGTGTCCAGTCGTTGCGCGGTGGCCTTCTCTCGGAAAGCGCAAATCCGATCGAATTTATTAGAATCGTTCCAGGTAATGAGCCGGCGCGATTACCGGTTCAAAAACCCAGTCGATGTGCCGCTGGAGTACAGAGAGTCGTCACGATGCGGATCGCACTTTAAATGTCGCAAACCACGGTCATTGCCATATCGTTGATCAGCTACAAAGTGCTGTTGATCGGTATTGGACTGTGGGCGTCGCGCCGCGTTCACGACACGACCGATTTCTTGCTCGGCGGGCGTAACCTCGGGCCGTGGGTCGCCGGGCTTTCCTACGCCGCCAGCACCTCGTCAGCTTGGGTGCTGCTGGGCTTCAGCGGTTTTGTTTACGCTCAAGGAGCGGTCGCGCTGTGGATGCTGCCGGGCATTTGGGGCGGTTACGCTGCGGTCTGGCTGTGGTTTGGTCCGCGCCTGCGCGCCGAGTCGCGTGAGCGTGGGTGGCTGACGTCCACCGACTTTATGAGCGCTAACGTCAGCGCGTCTTCGCGTCGGCAGATCGCTCTGCTGGCGTCGGTCATGATTTTGTTTTGTTTCGTGTTCTACATTGCTGCTCAGTTCGCTGCGGCCGCGACCGCCTTCACCAGCAACTTTGATCTGAGTTTCCAGCACGCCGTACTGATCGGCGCGACCATCATTGTTATTTACTGTCTGCTTGGCGGGTTCTGGGCAGTCAGCGTCACCGACATGCTGCAAGGAGTGGTGATGGTCGCCGCGGCGATCATCGTTCCATTCGCCGCTTTGCGTCACGCCGGCGGGTTCGATGGCATCGTCCAGGGACTGCAAGAGCACGGCGATATGGCGGCACTCGACCTGACCGGTGGCATGGCGCCAATGGTGCTGATCGGTTTTGCTGTGGGTATCGCGTCCATCGGGTTGGGCACGCTCGGGCAACCGCATTTGATGGCCAGGCTGATGGCCGTGCGGGGCGAACGCGAGCGTCGCCAGGGATTTGCGATTGCCATTACCTGGGCGGTCGTTGTGTTCAGCGGCATGGCGATCATGGCGCTTGCCGCGCGTGCGATGTCGGTGGATACCTCGTCGGGCGAAGATCTGTTTTATTTGATGGCCAGCGCTTACCTGCCTCCAGTGCTTGCCGGTATTGTGATTGCCGCCGTGCTGTCGGCGGTGATGTCGACCGTCGATTCCCTGTTGATCGCGGCATCGGGCGCGGCGTCCCACGATCTCGGGTTGGGCAAACGGTTGCCCGGCGGCGAGCTGTGGGTATCACGAGTCGTCATGGTCGCCATCGCGGTGTTGGCGGTAGTGCTGACCCTGACGTTGCCCGACAGTATTTTTAACCGAGTGCTGTTTGCGTGGAGCGCTCTTGGCGCCGCCTTCGGCCCAACACTGTGCGCACGCGTCTGTGGTCGCGAACCGGTTGGTGGCGCTCGCAGCCTGGCGATCATCGTCGGTTTTGCATTGACCGTCCTTTTTTACAGCTACGGGGCCATCGGCAGCAGCGACGGGCTGGGCGCTATCAACGGCGCTCTGTACACGCTGGCGCATTTGCCCGGCGACCCGTTCGAACGCTTGTTCCCCTGGATCCCCGGACTGTTGCTCGTTTTTCTTGCCCCTGATGCAGAGCCAGTCGAGTGACACCGCGACGCCGCGCAACGCTCATCGCCAAAGACCCACACGAGATGGTGGTGCACACGCCAAGCCGTGTTGCAGACGGCGCCTGAATCAACACTGTCGGGACCTGAGCGCTCATGGCCAAGTGGATCGCTTTACTTCGAGGTATTAACGTCGGCGGGCATCACAAGCTGCCGATGCAATCGTTACGCGATCTGCTCGCCGCACTCGATTACCGCGACGTCGACACATACATCCAGAGCGGCAACGCGGTATTTGTCTCCACGCAACGTAGCGCGACAGCGATGGCAAAAGACATCTCGAACGCTGTTGAATCGGCGCACGGTTTTCGCCCTCCCGTGCAAGTACTGTCGGTCTCGGCATTTCGCGCTGCGGTCGCGGCAAACCCTTACGACGTGAGCGCCGGCAACGAAAAACACGTCCATCTGTTTTTTCTGGACGGCAATCCCGCCAGTCAAGACCTGTCGCCACTCGATGCCTATGCGACCGCCAAAGAGGAATACGTTTTGCGCAAGCGGATCGTCTATCTGCACACACCCGGTGGGCTTGGACGCTCCAAAGTCGGTGCGAAACTTGAACGCTTCCTGGAAACGTCTACCACCGCGCGCAATTTGCGCTCGGCTCGCAGGATTCTCGCTCTCGCAGAAAAGGGATCCGGCTAACCGGGTAAGTGATAGATCACGACGAGGTTGCCGTCAGCATCCAGAATTCCGACAGAAGTGGACCCCTTTTGTTGGACAGCGAGGCAGCCAATCAAAACCGTGGCGCTTCAACCGCCATAACATCCCATTGTGCTAGCAAAGGTATGCAAAAGAGGAAATAGATTGTCGGGAATCCGCTAAAGATAATCCAATGACCTTAAGCTAAGTGAGTGAAACCAGCTAGACCGTCTGCTTGATCAAGGTCTTTAATGTGTCGCATAAAACTTGGCAGATGGTAATAAGCGAATGCCATGAGAGCAATTACACTCGAAGCAATAGCACTTACGAGAAACTTGTTGCTCTGGCACAGTACTTTAAAAGCGCTCATGAATATCTTGAAATCGCTAAAGACCTGAGAAAAATCAAACATACTGCGCTTCGATTCCATTTTATTTTCGCGCATTGACGGGTGAATGATCATTGAGCCGAAAGTAACGATTGAAGTCAGATGCAAAAACAGGAAATAGTCAGTGTTCACTTTAAATTCAAAGGCGTGCACTAAATACACGAAAACACTGAGCGTTAATGATGCTAAAGAAAGGTATTTAAGGATAAATACTGCTTTATTGGATTTAGTCGGGTCGAGCATGCTCTGGAGCCTGTCTATAATTCTGTGTAACTGTCAGGATTACTGATAGTCACGAAGTTGTTCTTCGAACTCGATCATAAAGTGATTGAGCGCTGTTTTCTAATCGGCATGGTCCATCGCTTTGACGCATCGGTGATGGCCAAAGAGATGGCCAAGGGCGTCAAGACGCAAGCCGATCTGGAAGCGATCACATATCTCGCACCATCAGTGTTGTGCGCTTCACGATATTGCGCATTTCGTCCGCCTAACTCATCGCGTTCCATTCCTGCGGTGGTTTTTCACCGTTAGCTGTCTTCTTTGAACGCGTCGACGGGCATCACGTTGCCGGCGTGCTGATACAGCGACTGACGACGCACGAAACGCGTCAGGCCGCTCGGCCCCACTCGCGACGGCCCCATCCCGGAATAACCGAACGTGGATTTCTCGGTTTCGAACAAGCGCGTCGTCAGCCCGGCCTCGTTGACACTGATGCCGCCCGCTTTCAGGCGGCGCGCGACGCGCGTTGCGTCGTCCATCGTCGGACCAAACACTGCGGCGGACAACCCGTAGTTGCTGTCGTTGGCCAGCGCAATCGCCTCGTCCTCATGGGCAAAGCTCATGATCGGCATCAACGGCCCGAAGGTCTCGTCGGTCATGACACGCATCTGGTGTGTCACGCCGGTCAGTACCGTCGGCGCAATCCACGCGCCACCACCGTGATGCTCAATCCGACCGCCGGTGAGCACCGTTGCTCCTTTTGCCGTGGCGTCATCGATGTGCGACTGAATGATGTCAGCCTGTCGCTCGAAAATAAGCGGTCCGAGAATGCCGCTGTGAGGATCGGGATAACTGAACGGCACGTCGCGTGCCTTGGTGACCAACGTCTCGACAAAGGAATCGAACACATTCTCGTGTACGTAAATGCGCTCAATTGACTGGCAGGCCTGCCCCGTTGCCGCCACCGAGGCGCGCAGCAGCGCCGTGGATGCGCGCTCCAGATCGCTGCGGTCTAACACGATTGCCGGGTCTTTACCGCCCAGCTCGAGAAACGCCGGAATGAAAGCGTTCGCCGCCGCGCGCAGAACCGTCTTACCCGTCGCCACGCTGCCGGTAAACGCTACGACGTCGACACGATCGATTAGCGCCGCGCCTGTCTCGCCGTCGCCAGGGCACAGGCGCAATACGTCGCGCAACGCCGGAACACGGTTGATCGAATCCGTGACCGGCTCGACGAATCGCGGCGTCACTTCACTGGGTTTCACGATCGCTGCGCAGCCCGCCAAAAGCGCCGGCGTGACGTCGATGAAAGACAGCAACAACGGGAAATTCCACGGCGAAATGGCGCCGAGCAAGGGGTAGGGCTGGCCGGTTTGCTCAATCGTGACGTCGGCCATCGAACGTGCAGCTGTGCTCTGCGACGCAAGTAGCGACGGTGCTAACTGGCACCAGCCCTCAATGCTCGCGAGCGTTCCGTAAAACTCGCCGCGGGCGGTTGTGAGGCGGCCGGTGTCTACCGACAAAGCGTCGATAATGGCATCGGCATTGGCCGACAGAGCCCGATGAAATTCGCGCAGGACCGCAACGCGGGCAGCAACGCCGTTCGCCTGCCAGTCTCCTTGTGCTCCGCGCAGCACAGCCGCGTGGCGGTCGAGCTCCGCCTCAGACGTTGCCGTGAATGCGTAGTCATTTTGGCCGTTGCGCGGGTTACGTACGTCAATCGATCGTTGGGTCTTCACTGCTGCTCCTGTGTCGACGGTCAGAATGAGAGTCGTCGCAATGTGGTTTAGTTTGACAGCCAACCACGAACTTGCGTCGCCACTTCCTCTGCATGTAACTCGAAAAACCCGTGGTGCCAGCTCGGCCGGTCATGCAGGTCTACCTGGGCCAGGTAATCCGCCGTGCGTGGCGTCACGGTGTAGAGATCATCGTTAGGATTGACCAGTACGACGTGATGGGACAGTGACCGGAGCACGTCTGGAAAGATCCGGTTGTACTCAAACACGGCGTCGTGTCCCCATTCATAGCCTTCACCACCGCGCAACATTTCGGCGAGCGTGATGGCCAAGTCTTCCAGTTCGAGTTCCGGCCCGCGGTATTTTACCAGCAGCGACCACAGAAACTGGAATCGCGCGCCTGCTTCGTCCAGCGGCATACTGGAAAACGACTCACGAAGTGTCGCCAGCTCCTGCGGGGTGAATACGGCGGCGGAAAACAGCACGGGACGGCGCACCCCATCCGGGCGCTGGCGAATCATCTCAACCGCCAGCTTTGCGCCGGCGTGTACGCCAAGCAAATCGATTCGGTCGTGTTCGCTCGTCAATTCCAGCGCGTCAACCGCTGCCCACATGGCCTTCGCATAGTCTGACGCGCTGATGGGTGCTGGCGGGGGTGCGGATTCGCCGTAACCTGGAAAATCCAGCGCGACGGCAGTGCGGTCCGTGGCAATGTGCGACAAAAACGGACTGAAACTGCGTCCTGACTGAGGGAACATATGCAAACACACCAGCGGCGCATTGGTTGAGCGATCCGGCGCTGCGAGGCGCAGATGCATCTGACCATACGGGCCATCGACAAACTGACGTCTTACCACAGGCATGCTCAGTGCTCTTCCTGTTTCAATAAGAAAGGCTCGATCCGTTGCCCGATGCTCGGTGCACCTTTTTCCAGCACGGCCACGTCGATGTCCGGCGCTTCCATTAATCGATGCTTGGCAGCGCTGCCGTCGCGTCGGCGCCGCCGTAACCGGGGTAGTCCAACGCAACCACCGTGTGCCTTGTCGCGAGCAGCGGCGCAAGCGTCGCGAAAGCAACGCCGCTTTATGGGGACGGTGCCAGACAAATGAGCAGCGGCTCGGCATCTCCCCAAATTCGCAAATGAAGCTGTCCAAACGGGCCGTCGACGTAGTGCCGGGTCGCGGTCGGTGCGCCCATCTTAACGCTGCCACGGCGCCGGCGCCGCCGCATCAATGTCGTAGCGCTCGATAGCGGCCGCACACACGGATGCGTCCACATGACCTTGCCGGTGTAACTCGTGCAGCGCACTGAGAACAATCTGGTGCCGATCGACTTCAAAGAATCGACGCAATGACGCGCGGGTATCACTGCGGCCGAATCCATCGGTGCCTAACGTTATCAAGCGTGGCTCAATGTACTCGCTGATTAGCTGTGGCAACGCGCAGGCGTAGTCGGTCGCGGCAATGACCGGCGCCGAACCCGCAAGCATACGTGCCGCATGACTCGTCGACACCGGTGCGCCCGGGTGCAGTCGATCCTGACGCTGCAGCGCACGCGCCTCACGCGCGAGTTCCGGGTAGCTGGTCACACTGAACAGATCGGCAGCAATGCCGAAATCCTGCTCCAGCAACCTCCCCGCCTCAATCACTTCAGGCATGATTGCTCCCGAGCCCAGCAGTCGAACGCGGTAGGTCGCGGTATCGCTACCGGACGCAAAAAGGTACATCCCCTTGATCACGTCCTCCGCACTATCGAGGCTGATAGACGGCTGCGCGTAGTTGTCGTTCATGACCGTGACGTAGTAGAAGACGTCCTCGCCCTGAGTCACCATGGCGCGCATGCCCTGATCGATAATCACTGCCAGCTCACCGGCAAACGCCGGGTCGTAGGCACGGCAATTGGGCACCAGCGCCGCGTGTACATGACTGCTGCCGTCCTGATGCTGTAACCCTTCACCGCTCAGCGTCGTTTTGCCCGCGGTCGCTCCCAGCAGAAAGCCGCGCGCGCGCTGATCTGCTGCCGCCCAAATCAAGTCTCCGACGCGCTGAAATCCGAACATCGAGTAGAAAATATAAAACGGCAGCATCGCGAGGCCGTGAGTCGAGTAGCTGGTCGCCGCCGCCACCCAGGAGCTAATCGCGCCTGCCTCGCTAATACCTTCTTCCAGAATCTGGCCGTCCTGGGCTTCGCGGTAGCTCAGAATCGATCCGATGTCCTCGGGTTCGTACTGCTGCCCCGTACTCGAATAAATACCGAGCGCTCGAAACAGCGAAGCCATACCAAACGTCCGGGCTTCGTCGGCGACAATCGGTACGACACGCGAACCGAGCTGCGCATCCTTTTGCAAGCCGGACAACATGCGCACAAACGCCATCGTCGTTGACATCTCCTTGCCGTCGGCATCCACCGCAAACCCGGCGTAGCGCGCAAGCGGCGGCACCGAAGGCGCCTTTGCCTCGACCTGACGTTGCGGAATGTAGCCACCGAGCGCCGCACGACGCTCGCGCAGATACTGCATTTCGCGACTGTCACCGGCAGGCTTGTAAAACGCCAGCGACGCCACGTCGTCGTCGCTCAAGGGCAAATCGAAACGGTTGCGAAACGACAGTAGCGCCGCGCGATCCAGCTTTTTCTGCTGGTGGGTGGTCATTTTGCCCTGACCGGTCTCACCCATGCCGTAACCCTTCTTGGTTTTAGCGAGGATGACCGTTGGCCGCCCACGATGTGCGCGCGCCGCGGCGTAGGCCGCGTAGATTTTCACGATATCGTGTCCGCCGCGTTTCAGGCGGTCAATTTGATCATCGGTCAAGCCTTGTGCCAGTGCCGCGAGCGCGTCGTTTTGCCCAAAGAAGTGATCGCGATTGTAGCGTCCGTCCTTGGCCGCAAAGGTCTGAAACTGACCGTCAACCGTTTGCGCAAATGCACGCACCAGGGCGCCATCACGGTCGCGCGCAAACAACCCGTCCCAATCCGAACCCCACACCAGTTTGATGACGTTCCAGCCGGCGCCAGCAAACAGCGATTCGAGCTCGTCGATGATGCGCCCGTTGCCGCGCACAGGGCCGTCCAATCGCTGTAGATTGCAGTTGACGACCCACACCAGATTGTCGAGTTTTTCGCGTGCCGCCAACGTGAGCGCCGACATACTCTCGGGCTCATCCATTTCCCCGTCACCAAAGACTCCCCACACCACACGGTCGTCGTTGTCCTGCAGGCCACGGTGCGTCAGATAGCGCATGAACCGAGCCTGATAAATCGAACTGATTGGCCCGATGCCCATCGAACCGGTCGGAAATTGCCAGAAATCGGGCATCAACCAAGGATGGGGATAGCTCGGTAAACCCGTGGCGCCACTGGCTTGTGCCGTGATTTCCTGGCGGTAGTGAGCGAGATCTTCAGCGTCAAGTCGTCCCTCCACAAACGCCCTTGCGTAAACTCCGGGCGCAGAGTGAGGCTGATAGAAGATCAGATCACCACCGTGATTCTCGTTGCGCGCGCGAAAGAAATGGTTAAAACCCACTTCAAATAAATCCGCAGCGCTCGCGTAGCTCGCGATGTGCCCACCCAGCTCGCCGTAGGCTCGGTTGGCGCGCACAACCATGGCCAGCGCGTTCCAGCGCATGATCGACGCGAGTCGTTCTTCCACGGCGAGATCGCCCGGGAACGAGGGCTGGCGATCAACGGTAACCGTGTTGACGTAAGGCGTGCCCGGATGCGGTTGCCACCCAATCGACGGATCACGCGCCACGGCGTACACGGCATCGAGTATGTCGCGCACACGCTCTGGCCCTTCCACGCGCAGCACGGTGCGCAACGACTCAAGCCAGTCGGCGATGTCGTCGTTGTTCTCTTGCGACTGACTCATCGAAGTGGTGCCCCGGGTATCACGGCCAAATCCTGCGCAGCGTTACACATCGTCGTAGCGATATCGACCAAGCGCCAGTAAGGGCAAGGTGGAAATAAACAGGATGATAGCGGCAGTAATCAACGTGAAGCCCCAATCCTCGCCAACGAACATCCCGGTGCTCCACTCCATGATTTTCAATCCCCGTCCTTCCGCCATGTTGGTCATGATGCCCGGGCCCAGTCCGGCGCCCAGCGCGAAGAACCCGTAGATGGAACCGTAAATCGCCGAATAGCTGCGCATGCCAAAATACTTCGACACGATGTACGCCATAAAATCGTACTCGACGCCGGCCCCAAACCCGATCATCAAAATCGCAATGGCCGCCTGGTTCGGCGTCAGAGCCGGCTGCGCCAGCAGCCACAACGCAATGGCGGGCGACGCCAGAAACACGAACGCCACACCGGGCGCCCAAAAGCGATCAATCAAATACCCGCCAATGGCGCGACCACCGAGGACGGCCAGCCCGGTAAGCGTAGCCCGCCCGACCGCTTCCTGCATGCCAACGCCACTTGCCGTTAGCACGCGCTCGATGTTGGGGATGACGGCGCCAACGGCATAGGAAATCGGTACGAACACCACGGCCAACACCCAGAAACGCCAGGTCTTCAGCGCTTCGAGCAGCGTCATGCCCGTTGCCATCGCCGCGCCGTCGGCCTGCACCTGCGGCGGTTCGGTGCGGATGTTTCCCACCAACATGAGCACCAACGGGATCAAGATCAACGGGCAGTAAACAAACGGCAACAGGTATTCAAGCCGCGGACCGTTTACGCCAATCAGATTGAGAACCTGCAGCACCACCACAGAAATAAATCCTGCGTACCCGAGCAGACTGATAGCCAGTATCGGTAATTTAAAACGCGCCGCTTTGCTGTCGCGCGCCGGCACGTCGTCTTCGTCGCGCAGCGTCAGATAATTCATGGGCAGCACGATCATCAGGGGCAAACAGCCCAGCGCGAAATAGGCGGTGCGCCAGTCGACGTTGGCGGCAATGTACTGAGCAAAATATTTCGACAAGGCGCCAAAGATGCCCGTCGCGATGAGCGCAGTGGCCAGCGCGATGCCGCGATTGGCCTTGAACCAGTAAGCGACGGGACGCGTAAACGTAATCGGCAGCGTGCCGGCACCGGCAAACGCAAGTACCAGCCACAACAAAATGTAGAGGGGCTTAGAACCGGTGTTCAAACCGATGGCCATCATCGACAAACCGAATGTGACAATCGACACCAGCGCGACAATGCGCGCGCCAAACTTGGCGGCCAACAGCCCCACGAGCGGTGCCGCCGCGAACGCGCCGAACGTGTAAATGGCCAGCGCATTGAGAATGAACCCGGCATCCCAGCCCAGTGGCCCGAACTCACGCAGCAAATGCGGGATAAACACACCGATGGTGTAAAACGGCAGCGGCGATAAGCCCAGGCCGATACCGACCGACGCCGCGCACAGTACGGGCCAGCCCCGCTTGAATTCGTCGTGCATTTTCATTGTTCTTCTGTGGCCTCGCTGCCTTGGGTTGCCCGCAGAACCAACGCGCGCATGATTCGTCTTACGCGTATCTTCCCGCTCTTAAGCCGATTGCGCAAAACCCAATGGCAAACCCGCATCAGGTGTGAAACCAAACAGCGTTTCATCGGGCAAGCCAGCGCGCAGAACGTCGCGAACCTGGAGCAAGGCATCCATGTCAACGCCGGTGCGCACGCCCATGGCTTCAAACATGAACACCAGATCTTCTGTGACGATATTACCGCTCGCACCTGGCGCAAACGGACAGCCGCCCAGCCCGCCCAGAGAGCTGTCAAACGTCCGGATACCGGTTTCGTAGGCGGCCAGAGCATTGGCCAGGCCCAAGCCCCTGGTGTTGTGGAGGTGTACACCCGTGAGCCGGTCTTGCCCAACAGCGTCCCACACGGCCTTGATGCGCGCGACCACGCCGGCGGGATCGGCGTATCCGGTTGTGTCGGACAATCCCACCTCATCGGCGCCAGCCTCCATCAACTGACGCGCGCTGTCTGCCACTTTTGCGACGCTGATCGCCCCTTCGAGCGTACAACCAAACGCCGTGGACAAACTCGCTTCGAATTGAACCGGCGCGCCATGCGCGTCGACCAGTTCGCGAATCGCTCGGACCTCATCAAACATTTGCGCATGTGTTCGACGAACATTGCGCACGCTGTGCGTCTCACTCACGGAAAACGGCAGCGTGATCTTGTGCGCCCCGGCCGCGAGCGCATCCTTGGCGCCACGGCGGTTTGGTACCAGCGCGGCGACCACCAGGCCTTCGAGCTGACGCGAGCGGCCGACCACCTGCGCCGTGTCGGCCAGCTGCGGCAAAACCTTTGCGGGCACAAAGGAACCCACCTCGATTTCGCGCAAACCGCAGTGGTGCAGGGCTTTGATCCACCGCAGTTTGGCGTCAGTGGGCATGATCGAGGAGACGTTTTGCAAACCGTCCCGTGGACCAACTTCACTAATAAGAACCTCAGGTTGCATGCTGTTTGCTGCCTTTTGTGCGCCGAGTTTATAAAATACTAATGTTATACTAATATAACAATCTCAGTAAGCCTCAAAGCGCCATGTTGGCCCTTGGGCACACTCACAGCCGGTCCGCTGGATAGATTAAGGAGCTAGCGTCGATGGAAAAGGACTCGCTGCCGCTTGCCGGCATACGCGTGATCGAGTTGTCGCACATGGTGATGGGGCCATCGGCCGGGCTGGTGCTTGCCGATCTGGGCGCCGACGTGGTCAAAGTCGAGCCACCCGGTGGCGACAAGACCCGCCTGCTCAAGGGCTCGGGGGCGGGATACTTCACCATGTACAACCGCAACAAGCACAGTATTTGCGTCGACCTGAAAACCGACGACGGTCGTGGCGTTGTGCGCGACCTGATCAAAGAGGCAGACATACTTGTCGAGAATTTTCGCAACGGGACGATGGATAAACTCGGGCTCGGCTACGACGCCCTGTGCGCCATCAATTCGCGGCTGATTTACTGCTCTGCGCGGGGGTTCCTGACCGGCCCCTACGAGAATCGAACGGCGCTGGATGAAGTCACACAAATGATGGGCGGACTGGCTTATATGACCGGTCCCCCGGGGAAACCGCTGCGTGCCGGCGCGTCCGTCGTCGATGTGCTGGGCGGTATGTTTGGCGTCATCGGCGTACTGGCGGCGCTGGAGCAGCGTCAGCGCACGGGCAAAGGACAGCATCTGTCCAGTTCGCTGTACGAAAGCACGGCCTTTTTGGTGGGACAGCACATGGCGCAAATGGCCGTGCTCGGTGAGCCCGCTCAGCCCATGCCCACGCGTATTTCCGCTTGGGCCGTGTACGACATATTTACATCGTCCGATGGCGAAAAAGTGTTTGTCGCCGTCGTCAGTGACGGGCAGTGGAAAACGTTTTGCCAGTCCTTCGATTTGGGCGACATAGGCTGCGACCCGGCGTTAGAGACCAACGCCGCGCGCGTTGCCGCCCGGGACCGGATCATCCCGCGCGTCGCTGAAGTCCTCGGTCGCTTTGATAAAACCCGCTTGATGGCGACACTCGACGACTGCGGACTGCCCTACGCGCCCATTGCGAGGCCGCAGGATTTGTTTGACGACCCGCACCTCAACGCCGACGGCGGCCTGGTTCCGGTGCACACGGTCAACGGCAATCCGACCCGTCTGCCTGCGCTACCCCTGGCGATGAACGGCGCGCGCCCTGGTCTGCGCAAGGACGTACCGAAACCTGGCGAAGACACCGATCAAGTACTGCGCGATATTGGCCTGACCGCGCAGCAAATCGCGGCGCTGCGAGACTCGGGCATCGTCGAGTAGACCCGCTCTTTGAAAACGTTATGGGATGTACACTATGAATCGTTCGATCATTCGCCACCTGCTCGCAGCAACCGCCATTTTCGTGCTCTACGCGCCGAGTTTTGCCGCGCCGGTTGCGGAGGATAAGCGCGTCCCCATCGACTTGCGACGCACGACGCTGGTCGTTCGTGACATCGACAACTCGCTCGAGTTTTATCGCGACGCGCTGGGCATGGAAGTGATCTATGACACGCTCATTCGTACCCCACGTGAAGCCAAGACTGACGACGAAGCCCAGCGCTCACTGCGGCTGGTTTTCTTGCGTGCCAATGACGACTATGTCGGAATCATCGGTTTGCTTGAGTATCGCAAACCCGACAAAAAGCCGGCGCATCAGGGCCTGGAACCCTTTACCCCCGGCTCGTCCGTACTGCTTTTCAATGCGCAGGATCTGGCGTCCACGTTTGCCCGCGCGCGCACGGTCAACGGCGTGCGCGTACTGGATGAGCCGAGTGAAACGGCCTACCCGTCCTACGACGGCAAGAGCACCATTCGCGTGCTGGTCAGTGTGCTGACCGATCCCGACGGCTTTGTCATTGAACTCAACCAGCTGCTCGACGAACTGCGGTGAAACCTACGCGCACGTTTGTGGACGGGCCCTACGGCCAGCTGCACTGTCGCCTGGCGTCGAGCACAACGACCGACGCCCGTCCGGTCGTTTGCCTGCACATGAGCCCCAAGTCGTCGTGGCTTTTCGCCGACTTGCTCGGTCCGCTGAGCGAACAACGAACGGCACTGGCGGTGGATTATCCGGGACACGGAGAATCCGATCTGCCCCCGGCACAACCGCACGTGACCATCGAGGACTACGCACGCTGCGTGTGGCACGCGGTTGACGCACTGTGCCCTGGGCCTGTGCATTTCATCGGCTCTCACACTGGCGCCATGGTCGCAGTGGAAGCGGCGACTCAGCGCCCGGGCCAGACACTGGGCATCGTCAGCCACTCGGCTCCAATACTGACCCCCGACGAGACGCAGACCTTCGCCGATCTGTATGCCCCCATTCCTCTCGACGAGAAAGGCACGCGCTTCGATGAGCTGTGGAAGCGCGTGCTGAAACACCGCGGGCCGGATATGTCTCTGCCGCTTTGCGCGGAGTCGTTTGCAGAGAACTTGCGCAGCGGCGATGCCTACGAATGGGGGCACCGCGCCGCGTTTGCCTACGCCGCGACCTATCAGACTCGTCTGGCGAGCCTGGACCACACAATCATGCTCCTCAACGTCAACGACGACATGCGCGAACACACGCGACGCGCCGACTCGCTGCTAAGAAATGGTCGTCGAGTCGAACGCATGGCTTGGGGTCACGGGTTTTTCTCTGTCCATGCGGGGGATGTCGCGTCACTGTGCAATGACTTTTTTCGCGAGGTGGAGTCGCAACCATGAATCGACTCGCACCGCTATCGCTCGATCAGGTGCCTGCGCCGGCGCGGGCTGCAATCGACGCTGGCGCCAAACTCATGGGTTTTATCCCGAACGACGCGCTGGTGATGGCACGCAACCCGCCGCTTCTCGCCGCATTTCTTGAGCTGGTGCGCTCAGTCTACGGACCTGGCAAAGTGGCGCCCGATTTGAAACGACTGGTGGGCATGGCGGCAAGCCGCGCCGCCAACTGCCACTACTGCACGGCGCACACGGCCAACAGTGCGCGAGCGCTGGGCGTATCGGTCGACAAGCTGAACGCGTTGTGCGATTTTGCCGTTTCCGATGCCTTCAGTGACGCCGAAAAAGCGGCACTGCACATTGCCAGCGAAGCGGCCAAAGTTCCCAACGGCGTCGATGACGACGCTTACCGGCAGTTCGCGCATTATTTCGGCGAAGATCAGCAGGTTGAAATCATGGCGGTGATATCGCTTTTCGGCTTCCTGAATCGGTGGAATGCAACGCTTGACACACAACTAGAGAACATCCCAGCCGATAATTGGCGCGAACTGAACGTTTAGAACGACCCACGGAGACGACTATGGCCACGAGTCAGGAAACCATGAATCCGGTCTTGAGCAAGCTCACGGCGCACGTCGGCAGTGAACATGTGCTCATCGATGAAGCGTCGCGGCGCCTGCACTCCCAGGATATCTACTCCCGCGGGGAGACGATTGTGGCGGTCGTCCAGCCAGCAACCACCGAGGAGCTCGCCGCGTGTCTGCATGATTTGACGGCTGCCGGGCACAGTGTCATTCCGCGCGGTGCCGGCATGTCGTATACCGGCGGTTATCTGGCCGTCAATGACGACAGCGTTGTAATCGACATGCAGCGCATGAACCGCGTCCTGGAGATCAACACCGAAGATATGTACGTCACGGTACAGTGCGGCTGCACGTGGCAGGCTCTGCACGAAGCGCTGAGTGACACTGGCTTGCGCACGCCGTTTTGGGGCACGCTGTCGGGCATCCACGCTACGGTCGGAGGCGGACTGTCTCAGAACGGCATTTTCTGGGGGTCCGGGCGTTTCGGCACCGCGCTGGATTCGGTGTTGTCGCTCGAGGTCGTGCTGGCTGACGGCACGGTCGTCCCGACAGGCTCGGCCGCACGCCAAAACGGCACGCCGTTTTTCCGCCACTACGGACCCGACCTGACCGGTCTGTTTTGCGCAGATACCGGTGCACTCGGCTTCAAGGCGACGGCGACGCTCAAACTCATTGATCAGATGCCCGCGCGCCGCTACGCCAGTTTTGATTTCGATTCGGCGAGCGACTTACAAGCGGCGATGAGCGAATTGTCTCGACGCAGTTTGCCCATGGAGTGTTTTGGTTTCGATCCCTTCTTACAAAGCCAGCGCATGCAGCGCGAGAGCCTCCTCAAAGACGTCAAGTCGTTTGGCAACATGCTCAAGGCAGCTGGCTCGGTGGGCAAGGCGGTCAAAGAAGGCGCCAAAGTGGCCATGGCTGGCCGGCGTTTCATGGACAATGTCCACTACACATTGCATTTGGTCTTTGAGGAGCGCGATGAAGCCAGCGCCCAATCCTCATTGGAGCAAGCGCAAGCCATTTGCCGCGAACACAGCGCCAGAGAAATCGACAACAGCATCCCGAAAATATTGCGCGCTAACCCGTTCACGCCTCTGAATAACGTCGTCGGGCCCAAGGGTGAGCGCTGGGGGCCCGTGCACACGATCATCCCGCACTCGAAAGCCGGCGCCGGGATTGCCGCCGTCGAGGCGGTCTTCGAGAAATACCAGGCGTTAGTCGACGAGCACGATATCGGCGTTGGCTATCTTTACGCGACCATCGCCAACAATGGCTTTGTCATTGAACCGGTTTTTTTCTGGCCGGACGCCATCAATGAACTTCACGAGCAAACGGTCGAATCGGCCATCTTGAAGAAACTGCCCGGCTTCGAGCGCAACACGGCCGCGCGCGACGCCGTGGGAACGATTCGAGCTGCGCTGGTGGACGCGTTTGTCGAAATGGGCGGCGTGCACATGCAGATCGGCAAATCCTATCGATTCGCCGACGCGCACCACACCGACAGCTACGCCCTGCTCGAACGGATCAAAGCGGCAGTCGACCCCGAGCATCGCGTGAACCCCGGATCCCTGGGACTCGGCGCTAGCCAGTCACCTTAATTGGTCGGCGTTACGTCGACGTCAATAAACGCCAGTTCGCCTTGGTAGGCAGCCTGAATGGTTGCTCTGCCTAACTGCAAGCCTGTCACCAAGCCTTTGCTACCCGCCGTGTTACTGACACTGACGACGTTAAGCGAGCCGTTGGCCAGCGTCCACGACGCCTCTTCGGTGACTTCCATCCTGCTCAAATCATTAAACTCCGCCTCCACGTCCAGCTCAATCGTTCCGCCGAGCGCGACGCTGAAAGGCTGAGTGCCGACCACTTCCAAATCCACCAGCGTCGCCGTCGTGACGCTGACGGTGACGGTTGTCTCGCCCGACAAACCGGCACAGCTGGCGCTCATCACCGACGTGCCCTCGGCCACACCGGTCACCAGACCGGTCGTATCGACGGTCGCGACCGCCTCCGTGGCCGACGCAAACACCACCGCGTCATTGATCTCGCGATCGGTCGTGCTGTAGTTGCCGGTAGCCGTCAATTGGGAAGTGTCGGCGACGCTTAACGTCGAACTCGCCGCCGTCAGCGTGATCCCGGTCAGCGTGTCATTGATCACGACGGGAAACGCGGCCGAGCTCACGCCGTCCTGGCTGGCCGTCGCGTCGATCGTGCCGGTCAACAAGCTGTTGAGCTGGCCGAGCGTCGTGGTATCAAAGTCCGCCAACGATGGATCGCTACTGGCCCAGGTTACCGTCTCGGTGACGTCGTCGGTACGGCCATCGGCAAACGTACCGGTCGCGGTCAACTGCGCGCCGGTGCAAACGTCCACGGGCACCGCCGTGCTGCTCACGGCAATGCTTACCAGCCCGGCCGACGACACCGTCAACGGGATCGACCCTTCAAACGCGCCGATCGTTGCGCTGATCATCACCATACCGTCCGCCACGCCAGTCACCGTCCCGCCCTCTGCGACGGTCGCGACGGTCGTATCGGACGAAGTCCAGTCAACTTCGCCAGCGAGGTCTGCACTGCTCACCGGATCGGTGGCCGTCAAGGTCAGTTCCTCGTCAACGCCGATGACATCCTTGCTGGTCGCGACCGTCACGCCTTGAATATCGCGGTCCGCGATGACGACCAGATCCGATAACGGCTCCGTGTCGCCGCTGCTGCAGCCAGTCAAGACCGCGAGCATGCACGCCGCTGCAATGACTTTAAAAGTCATAGCGCACTCCGGCACTCAGAGCCCAGACATCCACGTTGCTGTCACCAAAGTAACTGTTTACTTCGAGGACGGCGCTGGCACCGGGCCACCACTTGAGTTTCTCCTGAGCACCCAGTCCCCACGCAAATCCGTCGTACTTGTCGTCAAGCGTTTCGGTACCGGTGCCGCTAAAAGACAGTGACGTTGACGCGTAGCCAGCCACCACAAAAAACTGAAAATCGCCCTCATGCGGTGTGTCGTAGCGCAGGAACACCGCAGCCGTGCTGTCCAGCGACAGCTCCAGCGTATCCACATTGTCTTCGCCAAAACCACCGAGCAGTTGCACTTCAGCACCAAAGCCTTTGTAAACCTTTGCTCCGACCCGCAGCTTGGCACCAAAGCTCGAAAAATCGCGACCCGCCACGGGGATACGCGTGTACGCGGCATCCGCGCCCACGTAAACATCGGCGGCGACACTGGCCGGCGCGGCGGCCAGTCCAACGAAAAAACAGGCAGCGGCGGCGCAAGCTCGACTGGAACGCATAAACGTGCTCAACATGAAAACCCTCGTGAGTACTGACAAGGCAAATGGACAGCGCCAATGACAAATCATTCCGCTTTGACATAGCTTGACCGTTTCGTGCCAGCGTGACAATCGTCAATAGCATCAGGATCGGCCAAACGATAGGCTAAATTCATGACTAATTCGACTCCTCCCAACTCCGCCGGTGATAACGCCGTGGTCGCAACAAATCTGCGCAAGCAATACGGCGCCAAGTTAGCGCTCCACGACCTGTCCCTGACGCTGCCACGCCGCGGCGTGACGGCCATTCTTGGTGCCAACGGCGCCGGTAAGACCACGTTTATTCGCTGCGTACTCGGGCTCACTCCCGCGACGTCCGGAACGCTACGCGTCTTTGGTGAACGGCCCGGCAGCGATGCCAGCCGGCAACGTACCGGCGTCATGTTGCAAGACGCAGACTTGCCCGATCTTCTCACCGCCCGCGAGCACCTGACACTGTTCGCCAGTTACTACGACAACGCGATGAGTGTTGAAGATGCGCTGCAGCTGTGTGAACTCGAGGCGTTTGCGGACAAGCGCTACAAGACGCTCTCGGGCGGCCAGAAGCGCCGGGTGCAGTTCGCACTGGCGGTAGTGGGTCAACCCGATCTACTGTTTCTGGACGAACCCACAACCGGGCTCGATAGCGACGCACGCCGGACTCTGTGGCGCACCGTACGCTCTTTGGCGGCGCGCGGCGCTTCGATCGTGCTCACCACTCACTACCTTGAAGAGGCCGATGCGCTGGCTGACGCGATTATCATATTGAAAGATGGCCAGGTGCTGGCCCACGCACCAACACCGCAAATCCGCATGGCCGTCGGCGGCGCGATGATACGTTGTGTAACGACACTGGATCCCGACGCTTGCGCTGCACTTGACGGCGCGCGCACGGCACGACGCAGCGGACGCTTTATGGAAATTCTGTGCGCCGACCCGGCGCCGACCTTGCAGGCGCTGTTTGCCGCCGATCCCGCGCCCACTGAACTCACTGTCGCCAAGCCCGGCCTCGAAGATGCCGTGGCCGACTTCAGCGAAGCGAGCCTGGCGGTGTCGGCATGAGCCGCGCGCGCCTGGCGTTTCTCAGCGAAGCCGGTGCCGAGCTGTTGAAAGCGGTACGTGCACCGGAGTTTCTGTTACCGACCTTACTCATGCCCGTTGCGTTCTACTCGTTGTTTGCGATCGTGTTACCCGGCTCGCGTGCCAATGCCGCCTATCTTCTGGCGACGTTTGGCGTGTTTGCTGTCATGGGTCCGGCGATTTTCGGCTTTGGCGTTGCGGTAGCCACCGAGCGCGAGCGCGGCTGGCTGGACATCAAACGTGCCTCGCCCGCGTCCGGGCTCGCGTACATCGGCGCCAAACTTGCCGCAACGGTGGTGTTCGCGTCGCTGGCTCTGGTGCTGATCTACGCCATTGCCGGGTTTGTGGGCGGCGTCGCGATGCCCCGGTCCGTTTGGGCGAGCTTGCTGGTCGTACATTTGGTCGGCGCCGTGCCGTTTGCACTGATCGGTCTGACGCTCGGATTTTCGCTCAATGCCAACGGCGCGATCGCGGTCACCAACGTTATTTTCCTGGCACTGGCCGCGCTGGGCGGTCTGTGGATACCGATGGTCGTCATGCCTCCGACGATGCAGACGTTTGCGCAGTTTTTGCCCTCTTACCACATGGCGGAACTGGCGCTCGCGGTCGCCAATACGGCCGGCGATCGCCCGGTCTGGTTTCACGTCAGTGTGATATCCGTTATGACCGCGTTACTTACCGCCTCCGCACTGTGGGCCTGGAGACGTCAAAATGGCTAACCAAAGCGACGGCAAGTTTTTGCAACAGCGTTTTATTGTGATCGTCGCGGTGTGCGCGGCGCTGCTCGGCGTGTTGCTGCTGACCTTGCCCACCGAAACACCTGAGCCGGAAGCCACCGGGACCGTCGGCTCGACGGCCTACGTCAATGCCCGCGTCTTTGACGGTCGCTCCGTCCTTCAGTCTGCCACCGTCGTCCTTGCAGACGGAAAGATTGTGGCAATGGGCGCCGACGTTGAACTGGACAGCGGCGTAACGCGCATCGACGCCAGCGGACAAACTCTGTTGCCCGGCCTGATCGATGCCCATACCCATACCTACGGCGATGCACTGCGAAACGCCGTGCGTTTTGGCGTCACGACCACACTCGATATGTTCACCTCGCCAGCATCACTTTCGGACTCCCGAAGCCGGCGCGACGACACGAGCAATCGGCAAACGGATCGCTTCAGCGCAGGCATGCTGGCAACGATCGACGGTGGCCACGGCACGCAGTACGGCATCCCCATGGAGACGCTGAGCGGGCCACAGGATGCCGAGGCATTCGTGACACGTCGCGTCGCTGAGGGATCCGATTACATCAAGATCGTGTACATACCCAACCAGACTCGTATTCCGAGTCTTGATCTGGCCACGTGCGAAGCGTTGATCGATGCGGCGCACGACGCGGGACTGTTGGCCGTCGCACACGTTTCGCAGGCGGTAGCAGCCCAGGAACTGCTCGACGCCGGGGTCGACGGTCTGGTCCACATATTCGCCGATGAGTCGGTCACCGACGCGTTTGTTCAGCAGGCGTCCGCGGCGGGTTTGTTTGTGATTCCGACGTTAAGCGTGATCGCCAGTGCCAACGCCACGGGTGAAGGCGCACGACTGGCCGCTGACCCGAACGTTGCCGAGTTTTTGACCGAAGCCCAACGCAACAGTCTTGCCGCCGATTTTGGCGTCAATGTGCCGGGCATGTCGCTGGATGTGGCGCTCGACAACGTACGACGACTGCACGAAGCCGGCGTTGCCATTCTGGCCGGTTCTGACGCGCCCAACCCGGGCACCGCGCAAGGTGCCAGCATCCACCACGAAATCGAACTGCTCACGCGCGCCGGCTTATCGCCGCTCGAGGCGTTAACCGCTGCCACGACAGGCCCTGCCGCGCATTTTCCGGTGGGTGATCGCGGATCACTCAAAGTGGGCGGTCGCGCCGATCTGCTGGTCGTCAACGGCAACCCGTTCGACGATATCGCCAGCACGCGTGCGCTTGCCGCGATCTATCGAAACGGGCTTCGCGTGGAACGCAGTCCCGGGACTTTTGCCGCCGTCAGCGACATTCCACTGGGCGCGTTGTCCAATTTCGACGAGCAGCTCGCCGCCCCAACGGGTTTCACCTGGAACGCCACCGACGACCAGAGTTTTGGCGGTCAGTCGGTGGCGCGCATCGACCATCTGCCGCCGGATCTCACTCGACCCACCGGCGCGATGCGAGTGACGACCGACGTCGTGGCGGGATTCGCCTATCCCTGGGCTGGTGCGTACTTTGGCGCCGACTCCAATGCGCCACACACCGTCTCCGAGCTCGCTACCCTTGCGCTGCGGCTGCGCGGCACGCCCGCCGTCTATCGCGTGATGTTCTTCAACGCCGGCTCCACTGGCGCACCGCCGACGGTCAACGTTATGGCCACCGAACAGTGGAGCGATGTGACGATTCCGCTTTCGTCAGTGGACGGTCTGAACAACGACGCGCTGGTTGGATTCGCCATTGTTGCGGGACCCGACACGGGTGAGTTTCAATTTGATATTGCCGACGTAGCGCTCAGGGAGTGAGCGCGTTGGTCGTGTTGACTACTGCCGAGCGTGGCGAACGTTGGCAACCGGTGTTTCCGCGTCACTGCGGAACGGATTAATATCCAAACCACCGCGTCGGGTATACCGCGCCCACACGCTCAGAGCGGCGGGCTCACAGTGGCGCTTGATGTCCATGAAAATGCGCTCAACACAGTGTTCGTGGAAATCCGCGTGATTGCGAAACGACACGATATAACGCAGCAACGCCTGAGGATCAATCGCCGGACCGCGATAGCGGATCACGACGCTCGCCCAGTCAGGCTGCCCGGTCACCGGACAGCAGCTACGCAAAAGATCGGAATAAACAGTCTCAAGAACGGGCGTCCCAGCGGCTGCGTTATGCAGAAACGCTGGCTCCACCGAGTAGGTATCCACGACTGTCGTTGCATCGTCAATGCATCTGCCGGGCAGCACCCCAGTCACGTTGGGTACTAGCGATCCCACGGCAGACAGAGCGACTCTGACCGGCGCGCCGCTGGCCGACGACAAATCCGCGCGAATCGCCGTTATCGCGATTTCTTCACTGTCGAAACGCGTGTTGTTCAGTGAGTTGAGGTAGAGCTTGAGAGATTTGGATTCGATGATGTGCGGTGAGTGCGCGTCGAACCAAAACGTCCCGATCCGCACCACCGGCAAACCGCCCGGCCCGAGCCACGACACTTCGTAAGCGTTCCAAACATCCTCACCGTGGAACGGCAACGCATCGCCAATCTCGAGCGGCGTGCGTGACTGCGCGCGCTCAATGGGAAACAGCAATCCGGGATCGTACGTCTGCGGGTACGCGGTTTGATCGCCCAGCGGCGCGTCGTCGATCGTACCGGCCATGACTTGTCTAGAAACTGGCGTTTTGCGGCACGCGCGGAAACGGCGACGCGTCGCGAATGTTATCCATGCCGGTCACGTAGAGCACCAGTCGCTCAAAGCCTGCGCCAAAGCCCGCGTGAGGCACGGTGCCGTACCGTCGCAGATCGCGATACCACCACAACTCTTCGCTCAAGCCTTTCTCTTTCAGTTTTGCATCGAGAACATCGAGGCGCTCCTCGCGTTGCGCCCCACCGATGATTTCCCCCACACCGGGCACCAGGACATCCATCGCCGCAACGGTTTTTTCATCGTCGTTTTCGCGCATGTAAAACGCTTTGATGTCTTTGGGATAGTCGATCAGGATCAGCGGACCGCGCAAGTGCTCTTCGGTCAAAAAACGTTCGTGCTCGGACTGCAGATCAACGCCCCACTCGACCGGAAATTCAAATTTCTTCCCACACTTTTGCAGCACGCTGACTGCATCGGTATAGGTCATGATTTCGAACGGTTTCTCGATAACCTGATTCAAACGGGGCAGCACCGTCTCGTCAACGTGCTCGGCGAAAAACGCGAGATCGTCCGGCACCGCTTCGAGCACTTGGGCAAACACGCCTTTCAGGAACGACTCCGCCAGCGCGGCGTTATCGCGCAGATCGGCAAACGCGATCTCGGGCTCAATCATCCAGAACTCGGCCAGGTGGCGGCTGGTGTTGGAGTTTTCGGCGCGGAAGGTTGGCCCAAACGTGTACACCTTATTGAGCGCACAGCAAAAGCTCTCAACGTTCAGCTGACCTGACACGGTTAAGTAAGCTTCCTTACCGAAGAAGTCCTTCTCGTAATCCGACGGGCGATTGACCACGTCGAGCTTGCTCACGCGGAACATGTCACCCGCCCCTTCGCAATCGCTGGCGGTGATGATTGGCGTATTGATCCACAGATAACCGTGCTCGGAAAAATACTGATGCACGGCTTGCGCAATCGCATTGCGCACTCGTGCCATAGCGCCGAACGTGTTGGTGCGCGGTCGCAAATGCGCGACGCTGCGCAAGTACTCGAACGTATGGCGCTTCTTGGCGATGGGGTACGATTCCGGATCGTCGACACCGCCGACCACTTCAACGCTGGCGGCCTGAATCTCGCGATCCTGACCGCGGCCTTTGGATTCGACGAGTTTGCCGGTAATGCGCACGGAACACCCGGTGACCATCGTGACAATATCGCTGTCGTAATTGGACAGCGCCTGATCGGCGATTGCCTGCAGTGTGCCAAAGCACGAGCCGTCGTTGACGTGAATAAACGAAAAGCCGCCTTTGGAGGTACGTCGCGAACGGACCCAGCCTTCGATAGTGACGTCGTCGTCGATTTGAACGTCGTGCGCGAGAATTTTCTTGATCGTGGTTGCGGACATTGGTCGCTCTCTAATCCAGTGAGGTTTCCACTTTGTAGCGGAAAAGGTCGGGATTGTAGAGTGCCGTGAGGTGATCTAAAAGTCTGCCGGCATTATCGCGCGACTGGCGCACCAGTTTGAGCAGAGGCTTGCCTGTGCCGACACCCAGCGACTCGGCCACTTCCACCGACGCTCCTTCGGCGCTCAAATACTGCTCTACGTGGGATATTCGGACGCCATACGCCTCGAAATATCGCATTCGCGGCTTCGATTCCAGCTTCGCGCGGGTGAGCGTGCTGTCGAAACCGCGAGTCCAGGTGACGTAAAACGCGAACGGCACCGCCTTGTTACTGCGCACGCGGGTGCAGTGGCACAAGGTTTCGTCTTGTTCAGCCTCAAACACACCGGCGATACGAGTGGTTGGGGTGATGAACTGCAGGTCGAGCACTTTGACCTTGGTGTCGCGGCCCATGTGGTCGAGACTCTCCATCAAATCCGACAGCGGAGCGTGGATGGGCTCGCTCTGGTATTCGTAGTCGACAAACGTACCGCGCCCGCGATGTCTGGCTACCATGTTCTTGAGCGCCAGCTCATCAAGTGCGCGCCTTGCCGTGATGCGAGAAACGCCGAATGCCGAGGCCAGCTCTTTTTCCGACGGCATCTTGGAGCCACTTTCGAGCTCCCCGCCGGCAATCGCATCGTGCAGCATCGTGTAAAGCTGATAGTAAAGCGGAGTGGGCGAATTGGGATCGATCGACGTGGCTTGGAGTTTACCCAGCAGGTCTTCGGTCGGCTGCTTCATGCGCGCATTACGCTATTTCGCCGGGTTCTGGCGCGCCAGCAATGCCGCCGCGCTTTCCCAGATCACGCCGCCACCGAGAGCCGTGCCGGCGGCAACGGTTGCTGGATGCACGTCGATTTGCTCATACATCCCGCAGTGAAGATAAGGATCACCATCGAGCAGTGAGCGCGCATCTTCGCGGCTTTGCGCCAGAACCAAAAAAAAACTGCCGTACAGCTGGGTTGGATCGCCGTTATGCAACGGGCCGCAGGCGACATAGCGGTCAACGTGTTTCTCAATATGATGCAGATGCGCCTCCAGGTGTTTCTCACGCATGGGTTGGCTGTCCGGGCCGTCCAACGCCATGATCAGAAACTGCTGGGTCGTCAATCGCTCGACGGTCGGGGCAAACTCGGCCATTTATCACGCTCCCAGGCGCACCAGCGCCTTGCCAAAATTTTCACCGCGCATCAGGGCACAAAACGCGTCAGGTGTCGCTTCAATGCCGCGCGCAATATCTTCGTTAAACGCAAGACTCCCGTCGGCGATCCAGCCGCCCACTGTCCGCTCGAACTCCCCACGCAGATCCTCGTGATCGTAAACCACCAAACCGCGCACTGTGGCGCGCGCCTTGATCACGAACGCCGGGTTCGGTCCTGGCGGCATATCATCGCGGTTGTATTGCGCCATCAGACCGCACAGAACCACCCGTGCGCCGATCGCCAAATGCTCCATGGCGGCCTGCAGAACGTCGCCGCCGACGTTGTCGAAATACACATCGACGCCGTCCGGACATGTTCGCGCTATGCCCGCGCGCAAGTCTTCCTGTTTGTAATTGATGGTGTCGACGAAGCCCGCGTGCTCGCGCAGCCACGCGCATTTTCGGTCGCTGCCGGCGATACCAACGGCTTGCGCCCCTTTCAAGCGAGAAATTTGACCGACGGTTGAACCCACCGGTCCTGCCGCGGCCGAGACCAGCACACGGTCACCCGGTTTGGGCTGTGCCAACCGCAGCGTGCCGGCGTACGCCGTGAGGCCCGGCATCCCCATGACGCCGAGCGCCGTGGATGCTGGCGCGCCGTATGTGTTGACGGCTCGCGCGTCCGCATCACTGATCACCGGTCGCGTTTGCCATCCGCTGTGGGCGGCCACAACGTCACCAACGGCGAATTTTTCGCTGCGTGTTTCGATGACGGTACTCACCGCCTCACCAGCCATCATGTCACCCGGTGCAATCGCGCCCGACAAGTGTCGACCGCTGATTTTGCCGCGCAAGTACGGGTCGAGGGACAGGTACTGCGTCTCGAGACGCAGCTGTCGGGCTTCAAGCGGCTGATCGGCCGATGACGTCAACGCAAAGTCGGCTGGCTTGGGCACACCCACCGACCGCGACTTGAGCACAATGATTTGATTGCTGACGACGCGGACCTCAGGTTTCCACAGAAGCTAATGACCTAATGATATACCTTCAAAACCAATCAAGACAGTGCCTGCGCCAGCTCCTCGTAGCTCGGGTCCTGACCGTCATAGGCGGCCCAATCGGTTGAGACTCGACGTTCATCGATCAGCGTACGCTGCAACAGGCGATCCGCTTTGAACCACTGCCAGACTCGGGCCCGAGCGGTGCCACAATCGCTGATCTGGATCATTTCGTACAGGTAAAGATCGCGCTCCTCTTTTCGCGTCCAGTTCAGCATCATGGTGCGGTTGTAGGTATCCAGGTCTACATTCGCGGCCCAGCCGTCGATCTCGGTGTAGAACACGAGTCGCTTGTTCTCGAAACGGGTGGGGAAATCACGCGTCTCGGTCTTGCCGTCAGCCCATCGATATAGGTTGGTCTGGTGGTATTCGTGGTCGCTGGGCAGGCGACATAACAATCGCGATTTGTGTTCGTCGATCTTGTCGCCGGCCGGATTGTAGTACCGATAGAAGCCTTCCCACACACCCTCATGGCGCGCAAGAAGAGGTAGATCTTCACGTATTGACATCGGCATTGTCCTGCTGCTTGGGAAATCGCGAGGATAATGCACGCTGGCGGTGATGGGTATTGACCCTTTTCCCGCGACGATGCCCGGCGCGCCGAAAACCGCTTTTTTGGTCGTTGTTGCGACGCAGAAGACCGCGCATTTTGTCGCAGATTACGGTGCGGATGCTGCTCAGCGAATCGAAAAATGTAACAGTGTGTGCGCTTGTTTTTATTATGTTTATGCGTATTTCGGGGGAAAAACACCTACACTGTCGTACTTCGTTTGGATGCGGGCACCCGCGCCTCGTTATTTTGCGATGCAACAACACATCCACGGTCGCCGTCGCTGCGATACTTGATGTCATGCAGCGACGTCTGAAGACCCGCTGGGTGGTTGGCGGATAAACCCAACCTTTCGGTCGCAATAATAATTATAAGTATTTGGTGCCCCATCGATCCCGCTTTGCGTCCACCAGATCCGTGTGTCTAACCGATGAAGAACGTTCAGGACATTTACCCCACTTCGCCGATGCAGGAGCTCATGCTGTTGCACGCGCTCGGCCGCCGGCACACCGACACCCTCCTGACCCAGTTCGTTTTCGCCATTGAACAGGCGCTGGATGCAGAGAAGTTCGAACTGGCCTGGCACGCGGTCATCGAACGCCACTCTATGCTGCGCACGGCGTTTGTCGTCGACAAAGTGAAATCGCCACTGCAGGTGGTCCGCAAGACGATAAAACTGCCCTTTGCGCATGCCGACTGGCGCGACCGCGCTGCCGACGTTCGCACTACCGATCTCGAGAGTCTGTGTGCTGCAGACCGAGCGGACGGTTTTGATCCTCGCAAGGCGCCTTTGATGCGACTGACTCTGTTGCGCTTTGGCGAAAACAGCTGGCGGATGATCTGGACATCACATCACCTGCTGATGGATCGGTGGTGTCTGGACGACATTTTCGCCGATCTCGCGAGTGCGTATCAGCAGTTGGAGGCTGGCACCACGCCGAACCTGGCCGGCGCGCCGTCATACAAACAGTACATCGACTGGCTATCGCGTCAGGACCGTCGTCAGGCGCTCGACTACTGGCGCGATGCGTTGCGGGGATTTGAGCAGCCCACGCACGCGTTGGCTGGCGACACTGGTGAGCAAAACGTTGTCGCTGACCATCGCTTCATTGATCGAGCCGCGGTACAGGAGGCGGCTCGCCGATTCAGTGTCACGCCCGGGGCGTTGTTACAAGCGGCCACCGCGCTGCTGCTCGCGGAAAAAACACAGCGCGACGATGTGGTCTTCGGCACCGCAGCGGCTGCCAGGCCGCCCGCGATCGCGGGCGTCGAGCGGATCGTGGGTTCGTTTGTCAGCAATCTGCCTGTGCGCGTTCGTCTGGCGTCGAACCAAAACGTGGGCCAGTGGCTCAGCGCGTTGCAGCGAGTCGGATTCGAGCGCAGTGATTTTGAGTACCTGTCGCCCGTGGACATAAGCGCGTGCGCTTCCTTGCGCGGCGACGAGGCCCTGTTCGACACACTGCTGGTATGGCTCGCCGCCGGCGAGCAAGCCCTGCCACTTGGTATGCGGCCGCTTAATCACGATTTGGCGACTGCTTATCCACTGACGTTGAGCGTTGCCGATAACGCCGACTCACTCACGCTCCATGCCCATTTGCGCAGCGCGGATGACGCGCAACCCGCAGCGTTGCTGGAGCGGCTGGTGGCGCATATAGAAGCGCTTTGTCACAGCACAGCCGACACAACGGTGGGCGACCTGATCACGTTAGTGCCCAGTACAGCCGACGGGAGCAACGCGGAGCGCGCCATGCCCCACTTTGTGCCAGACAGTGCACACGATGACGTGGACAAAGCGCTGAACGGCGGGCGGGAAATGCTGAGTCCTGCGCTGCTTGAACAACTGGTAGCCACGCAGTTCATGACCGCACTGGGGACCAGGGACATTAGCCCCGATGATGATTTTTTTGCCCGCGGCGGGGACTCACTGCGCGCCGCCAGCCTGCACGGTCAAATCTGTGCCGGTACACGCAAAAACGTGCCGTTACTTGCGCTGTTCAAAAAGCCGAGCATTCGCGGCGTGACAGACACCCTGCTCGAAGGAGACTGGCCGATGACGCCGGGGATCGCCCTGCCTCTGCGCACGACGGGCAGTGGTGGCATGTTGTTTTGTGTTGCTTCGCCGGAAGTGAACACGCTCGGCTACTTCGTGCTGTCCCGACACCTGAGCGCCGAGCACAACGTTTGCGTGCTGCAGGCCCCGCCAGCGACGGACCAGCAGCAGCCCATGAACCCCGATGTTATCGATCCGCTGGCGGCCGAGTATGTCGAGGCAATGCGCAAAGTGCAGCCGCGCGGCCCTTACCGCTTGCTGGGCATGTGCGGCGGCGCGCATCTGGCTCTGGCCATGGCGCGCCAGTTAGAGCACGACGCGCAGAGCGTGCGCTTTTTTGGCATCGTGAATACTTGGAGTCTCTACTCCGTATCCTGGGTGTACTACCTGCATCGCGCGCGGAACGTCGCGCGTTATTACGCTTCCCGCGTTCGCGAGAAACTGTTGGGTTCGGCAAGCGCCCCGGCGCCGGTCGAGACGCCGCCCAGTGTGCCGGAGGCTGGACCCGCCAATGAAGACGTTGGCCTCGGCAGCCCGTGGATCCGCGACGTTGGCTTTGCTCATCGGCTGCCGCGGTTCGAGCCCCTGTCCGCCACCGTTCAAGTATTCCGGTTGCAGCGACAGCAATACTGGCGCATTCGCGACAACACGCTGGGGTGGGGACGGTTCTTCAGCGACACAAAAATCGTACCGCTAAGCGGCAACGATCACGATCGACTTCTGCGCGAGCCCCACGTAGAGCAGATAGCAGGTAAAATCGACGCCCTTCTCGACGGCCAGCCGACGGCGGCTGACCAGAGCACCGACACAATAACAACCATTGAAACGGAACCGGTCACATGACACGACTCTTAATTACTGCGCTCGCGTTTTTTGCAGCCGCTCTCGCGCACGCGCACGCGCCGAATCAGAGCTACGTCTTCATTGACGTTTATGACGACGCCATCGAAGGCCGCGTCGAAATTACGCTGAAGGATCTCAACACCGGCCTTGGGCTGGATATGCCCACCGACGGCAGCGCGACGCTCGAGCAGATCGCCGATCAACTGCCCATCGTGCGGCGTTACGTCCAGCAAAACGTCGCGCTCGGCATCAACGGCGAACCGCTGTCGCTGCCGCTGACCGATTACGATCTGCACGAACTGCCGCTGGGCCAGTATCTGGCGCTGAATTTCTCGTACCCCGGATTAGCGTCGCCGCCGGAAACCATCGACATGCGCTACACGGCCATGCTGCGCGAGATGCCCGATCACCGCGGTTTTCTGATCGTCGAGGACAACTGGAAAACCGGCACGTTTGGCAACGAAGCGGTGATCTCGCTGACGTTTACACCGACCACCACCGAACAATCGTTTGATCTGTCGGATAACTCAACGCTGCGCGGCTTTATCGCGATGGTCAAGATGGGGACCCATCACATCTGGATCGGTATTGACCACATTCTGTTTCTGCTGGCACTGCTGATTCCCGCCGTTGTCGTGCGCAAGAACGGCGTTTGGCAGCCGGTCGACAATTTTCGCGATGCGATGATTCACGTACTAAAAATCGTCACGGTGTTCACCATTGCGCATACGATCACGCTCAGCCTGGCAGCACTCGGCAAGATAAACCTGTCGTCGCGCGTGGTGGAGTCGATCATCGCGCTGTCCATCGCCGTTGCCGCACTGGACATACTGATCCCCATATTCAAACGCAAGATCTGGTGGATCGTGTTCGGCTTCGGTCTGTTTCACGGTTTCGGCTTCGCCAGCATTCTTGGCGGCATCGGTATTCCACCCAAGTACATGGTGCATTCACTGCTTGGCTTTAACCTTGGCGTTGAGCTCGGACAGGTCGTGGTCGTCTGTCTGCTGTTCCCCGTGCTCTACCTGCTGCGCAACTCGGGTCTCTACATCAAAGGCATCATGCGAGCGGGCGCCATCGCGCTAATCATCATCTCGATGTACTGGTTTATCGAGCGCGCGTTCGAAGTGGATTTGCCCGCCGGCGCTATCGTTAATCGAATTCTCGGTATCGAGAAGTAGGCGCCAACCGGTCATGGATTTCGCATTTTCCAAAGAGCAACTCGCGTTTCGTGATCGTGTCGGTGCGTTTGCGCTCGAGCATTTGGCCGATGACGTTATCAATCGTGATCGCGACAGTCAGTTCAATCGCGAACTATGGCAGCGCTGCGCCGATTTTGGATTGCTGAGCTACGCGGCAGGGAGTGCCTACAGCAAGCACGACGACGTGGAATTCATGACGGCGCTACTGGCGATGGAGGCACTGGGCCACAGCTGTCGTGACAACGGGCTGGCGTTCGCGGTCAATGCGCACGTGTGGACCGTACAGCTACCAATACTGAAGTTTGGCAGCGACGCGCAAAAGCAGCGCTATCTGCCGGGCATGTGCGACGGCACACTCATCGGTGCCCACGCGATCACCGAACCGGGCACTGGCTCCGATCTGTTTTCGATGGAAGCGAGCGCGCGCAAGGTTGACGGTGGCTACGTGCTCAACGGCCACAAACACTATGTTTCACTGGCGCCCATCGCCGACGTCGCATTGGTCTTTGCGTTAACCGATCCGGATGCGGGCAAGTGGGGCGTCACCGCCTTTTTGGTTGACGCGTCGTCAGACGGCCTGCGGGTTGGCGACAACCGCGAGAAAATGGGCTTGCGCACGGTACCTTTCGGCGACTGGCATTTTGATGATTGCTTCGTGCCCGAGGAAAACCGCCTGGGACCGGAAGGCGCAGGCGTCAGTTTGTCTTCCAGTTTTCTGGAGTGGGAACGCTGTGCCATCCTGGCCAGTCAGCTGGGTGCCATGCAAAGGCAGCTCGATGAGTGCATCGCCTACGCGCGTGACCGTCGTCAGTTTGGACAACAGATTGGTCAGTTTCAGGCCGTATCGCATCGGATTGTCGATATGAAACTGCGTCTGGAGACCTCGCGCCTGTTGTTGTACAAAGTCGCCTGGCTAAAACAGACCGGCGGCAACGCGATGACCGAAGCGGCGCTGCTGAAACTGCATCTGGGCGAAGCTTTCATGGCGTCGAGCCTCGACGCCATTCGCATTCACGGAGCGCGCGGCTACGTCAGCGAGTACGGTATTGATCGCGACGCCCGCGACGCGATCGGCGGTGTGATTTACGCCGGCACGTCGGACATTCAGCGCAATATCGTCGCACGGATGTTGGGGCTGTAATTTTCGATGGCTAAGCTCATCCATCATTGGCTGGAACACCACGCGTCGGCGCGCCCGGATGCCCAAGCCGCAACGTTTGTCGACCAGTCGCTGGATTTTGCCACCTTGGACGCCCGCGCCAATCGGCTTGCCAACTCGCTATTGGAACACGGCGTTGCCCGCGGTGACCGCATCGGTATTTTCATGGACAAGAGCCTGTTCACGCCGGTGGCACTGCACGGGATACTCAAAGCGGGCGCGGCGTATGTGCCGATCGATCCATCCGCACCGCCCGGGCGCGTTGCGGCGGTGATTAAAGACGCCGGCATTCGCATCGTGATCAGCGGTCGGGACAAACGCAGGGCGCTGCGCCTGATCACACCAAGCGTAGCGCTCGACTTGATTATTGGCGTCGACGACCCGGCGCTAGGAACACCTTGCGTCAGTCTTGAAGCGCTCGATTCGGTGCCTGCCACGAAACCAAATGTTGAGCTGAACCGGGACGATCTGGCGTACATCATCTTTACTTCGGGTTCGACCGGCACGCCCAAAGGGATGGCCCACACGCACGCCAGCTGCCTCGCGTTTTCACAATGGGCGGTCGAGCAGTACGCGCTGACGGCCGACGATCGATTGAGCAACCACGCGCCGCTGCATTTTGATCTGTCGATTCTTGACTACTTCGCCGGTGTGATCGCCGGGTGCGCAACGGTCATCATTCCTGAGGAATACACCCGACTGCCGGCCAGTTACGCCACGCTAATCGAGGAGCAGAAGGTCAGCGTGCTGTACACGGTGCCCTTCGCGCTGATTCAGCTGGTGCTGCGCGGCGCGATTGACCGCTACGAGTTCAAAGCGCTGCGCTGGGTCATTTTCGGCGGCGAAGCGTTCGCACCCGATCACTTGCGAGCATTGATGGACGTTTGGCCGCACGCCAGTTTCGACAACATTTACGGCCCGGCCGAAGTCAATGGCGTCACGCATTACACGGTGCCGGGGAATTTCGACGGCACGACAGCGGTACCCATCGGACCGGTGGCCGAGCAAGCGCACGGCGTCATCGTCGACGCCGATGACAGGCCGGTGGCATCAGGTAGCGCAGGCGAACTGCTCATGGCTTCCCCGACGATGATGCGCGAGTACTGGCAGGCGCCGGAATTAAACGCCCGCGCTTTCGTAACACGCGATGACGACGGCACACCGCGACGTTATTTTCGGACCGGCGACCTTGTCAGCCGCGACGCGCGAGGAGTACTGGAGTTTATCGGACGCAAAGACCGCCAGGTCAAAGTGCGCGGCTATCGCATTGAACTCGACGAAATAGAGCTCGCACTGTCGCAACACGAGGATGTGGTTGAAGCGGCGGTTTACAGCATCGACAGCGGCGACGGCACATCCGCCATACACGCTCGCGCGACGCTGCAGGATGCGTCTTGCTGCGACGAATCCATTCTGCTGCGCTTCATCAAGGACCGCCTGCCCTGGTACGCCATTCCGGCAAGCTTAAGCACAACGAACGTCTTCCCACGCACGACCAGCGGCAAAATTGACCGCCGCGCCCTCGCACAAGGACACACTGCTCAATCATGACCGCCATCACGCTATTGCTCGACTACATCCGCGATGAATTGCTGGACGACGCTGACGACATTGCCGCTGACGACAACCTTCTGGCAGACGGCATGGTGGATTCGCTGGGCATGCTGCGACTGATGGATTTTATTGAACAGACCTTTGGCATAACCGTGCCCCCGGAAGACTTCACGATCGAGAATTTTCGCACGATCGACATGATGATCGTTTACTTGCGCGCACGTGGCGTTGATATCGAAAACGGTCAATCGTGAGCCAAAATCGCGACAGTCACGCCTACCCGCTGACGCGAAGTCAGCAACTCATCTGGACAGGTCAGCACCTGCAACCCGACGAGCCGCTTTACAATATGGCACTCGCCTTTCGACTGCGCGGCGACTTTGATTTCGATACGTTTTCGAGCGCGTTTGCGCACCTGCTGCGACAGAGCGACGCGCTGCGCATAACCTTCGATGAACGTGACGGCGTGGCGCATCAGTACGTCAACAGCAATTTTGACTACACGGTTGAGCTGGTGGATTTGTCCGACGACCCGTCGCCCGAAGACGCGCTCGCCGCGTGGCAGTCGCAGCGTGCGCAACAACCATTCGCGCTGGATCAGTGTTTGTTTGATTCGTGCATTGTGCGTATGGCAACGGACGATCACGTCTGGTTTTTGAACCAGCATCACTTGACGACCGATGCGTGGTCGACTTCGGTGCTGTATCAGCACATGGCAACGCTGTACGAACTCGCCGAACGCGACGCCCTGGCCGACGCGCCTGCGCTGCCCGCGTTTACCGACTTTATCGAGAAAGAGCAGCGCAGTCGGGAATCGAAATCCATGCAGCGCGCTCAGGGTTACTGGGCGCCGCGACTCGAAACGCCGTTCACGCCGTCAAGCTTCTATCGCCCCACGCCGCCCACGCGCGGCGGCCGGACGCGGCGCGTAGCCTGTCCCATCGGCGCCGCGCGCACGCGTCGAATCAAGGATGCGGCCGTCAGTCCGACTTTCCGCGCCATCACCGCCGACCTCGGACAGTTTCAGATTTTCGCAACCGCGTACTGCGCGTGGCTGCACAGACTCGGCGGTCAGCGCGAGATTGCCGTTGGGACACCGTCCCACAGTCGTGGATCCGGCAAGCTCAAACGCACGCCCGGCATGTTCATCGAGGTTTACCCGCTGCAGGTCGCCATCGACAAGGACGAAACGTTTGCGTCGCTCTATGCACAAGTGGCGCAGGCGACACGCGAGCTGCTGGTCAATGCCCCGCCGGGCGCCAGCACGTTTGCCCATCAACGCGCTTACGACGTTGTGCTCAACTACATTACCGCGCACTACGGTCCCTTCGCCGGGCGCGACATGACGTCAACCTGGGTACACGCCGATCACGGAGACCGTGGTCATCTGGTGCGCATTCAAGTTGAGGATTTTGATCGCGCCGACGCGTTCGGCGTGTTCTTCGACGTCAATGATGACGTGTTCGACGACGAAGACGTCGCGCGCGCGCAACGGGACTTTCTGACCATGCTCGACGCGCTGCTCGAGCAACCGGAAAGCGCGGTGCGTGAGGTCGGATTAGTGACCCAGTCCAATGCCCAGCGCAAACTCGCGCTGGGTGCCTCCGGCGCCGACGGCGCGCCGCCTCAGCACACGGTTGTGCAGGCGTTTGACGAGCAAACCGTGCGCGACCCGCGAGCCGTGGCGATTCGCATGGGCTCGCGCGACCTGAGTTACGCTGACGTTCAGAACGCGAGCCGGAATTTGGCAGCCCAGCTACGCGAACGCGGCGTCGCACGCGGCGATCGAGTCGCGCTGGCGCTCCCGCGCGGGCCTCAAGCGATCGTCGGGATGCTGGCCACGCATCGTTGCGGCGCCGCGTACGTGCCCATCGACATTGCGTACCCTGCCGACCGCATCGCCGCGATGCTCGACAACGCGGGGCCGAGGTTGATCTTGATCGACGGCGCTACGTCGGTCGCGTTGCCGGATACGGCCAAGACGCTAACGCTGGCCGAATTGAATCTCTCCGGCGACGTCGTCGTAGAGGATGACGTCACCATCGACGATGTGGCCTATGTGATCTACACGTCGGGATCGACTGGACAACCCAAAGGCGTCGAAGTCACGCACGCCAATCTCATTAATTACGCCCACTGGGCGTCCGGCGAATACGTCGACCACAACAGCGCGAGCTGGCCGTTGTTCTCGTCGCTGGCGTTTGATCTGACGGTCACATCCATCTTCGTGCCGCTGATTAGCGGCGGGCGCATCGTCGTGTATCCGGAATCAGATCAGACCGGCGATCTGACCATCCGCGACGTCATTGAGGACAATCAGGTTGACGTGATTAAACTCACGCCAGCGCATCTGTCACTGATTCTTCCGATGGACCTGACGCAGTCGTCGTTAAAAGCACTGATCCTTGGCGGCGAAGACCTCAAGGTTGACGTGGCGCAGACGGCCGATCGTTTTTTTGGCGGTCGCGTGGCGCTGTACAACGAATACGGCCCAACCGAAGGCACGGTCGCGTGCATGATCTACCGCTACGATCGAGACGCGGAAACCGGGTTGTCCGTGCCGATCGGTCGGCCAATTGATCACGCGCATATTTATATCGTCGACTCGAACACCAAACTGCAGTCGCTGGGGGCCATTGGAGAGCTGGCCATCGGCGGCGCCGGTGTTGCGCGCGGCTACCGCGGTCAGCCGCAACGCACCGCCGAGCGTTTTGTCGACAATCCGTTTCGCCCGGGTGAACAAATGTACCTCACCGGCGATTTGGCCCGCTGGCGTGACGATGGCAACTTGGCGTATCACGGACGCCGCGACGATCAAATCAAAGTCAACGGCGTACGCGTCGAACTGGGCGATATCGAAGCGGCGCTTGCCAGCGTGCACGGCGTGCGCGACGCCGCCGCCCGTCTTTCCGCACAGGAGAGCGTTGAAGAAGAGGCGTTCTGCCAGCGTTGCGGACTGTCCGGACGCCATCCGACGGCGCGCCTGGACGTACACAGCGTCTGCCACGTTTGCCGCATCTACGAGGACGAACGAGAGCGCGCGCTCAAGTACTTTGGCACGCTGGATGATCTGCGCCTTATCGTCGCCGGCATCAAGGCGAAGAAACCGAGCACACCCGATTGCATGATGCTGCTAAGCGGCGGCAAGGACAGCACCTACGCATTGTGTCAGCTGGTCGACCTGGGCCTGACACCACTGGTGTTAACTCTGGACAACGGGTTTATCTCAGACGGCGCCAAAGCCAACATGCGCCGCGTCGTGGATAAGCTGGGGCTCGAGCTCGTTAACGGCTCGTCGCCGACCATGAACGAGATTTTCGTCGACAGCCTCGAGCGCTTCAGTAACGTCTGCAACGGCTGTTTCAAAACCATTTATACGCTGGCCGTTCAACTTGCCAAAGAGCGCGGCATCACACACATTTTTACGGGACTGTCGCGCGGCCAGATTTTCGAAACGCGCGTGGCGGATCAGTTTGGTCAGCGCATTTTCGATCCGGTCACAATTGATCAGAACATCATTGAAGCGCGCAAGGCCTACCACCGGGCTGACGACGCGGTGTCGCGCACGATGGACGTCAGCGTGTTCGACGACGACGACGTATTCCAGAGCATTCGATACGTCGATTTTTATCGCTACACCGACGTCAGTCTCGACGAAATGCTCAACTACCTGGGCAGTCGCGTGCCGTGGGTTCGACCTGCCGACACCGGCCGCTCGACCAATTGCCTGATCAATGAAGCCGGCATTTTCGTACACAAAGCGGAACGCGGTTTTCACAACTACTCCCTGCCCTACAGCTGGGACGTGCGTCTGGGTCACAAGCAACGTGACGCCGCCCGCGACGAACTCGATGACCGCATTGATATCGACAACGTGCGCGCAATTCTCGATGAAATCGGCTACGACATGCCGGACGTTGGCGGCGCGCTCGCCAAGCAACGCAAACTGTGCGCGTACTACGTGGCCGACGACGACATCGACAGTGCGACGCTGCGCGACACGCTGGCGACCAAACTGCCGCGCGCCGTTATCCCGTCCCAGTTTGTGCGCGTCGAATCACTGCCGCTAACGCGAAACGGCAAAGTCGATCGCGCCGCCCTGCCCGATCCCGATTCGCTGCGCCCGGAACTCGGTGTTGACTACGTGGCACCGGACGGCGTGGTCGAACGGAAACTGGCGGCCATCTGGCAACACGTGCTCGGTGTTGATCGCATCGGCGCCGACGACAATTTTTTCGACTTGGGCGGCGATTCGATTCTGAACATTCAGATTGTCGCTCGTGCGCGTAAGCAAGGGCTAACGCTGCTACCTCAGCAGATCTTTGAGCACGCGACCGTTCGGCAGCTTGCCGGCGTGGTCGGTGATGCGGTTAACGTGCGCAGCGAACAAGGCCCGGTGGTGGGGCCGACGCCACTCAATCCAATCCAACAACGATTTTTCGAACGTGAAGCTGGCAACCTGGCGCACTGCAACCAGTGGGTCTGGCTGACCGCCACCGGGCCGATCAAGGCGCTGGTTTTGGAAGAGGCGTTGCGCCAGGTGCTGAACCAGCACGACGCGCTGAGAGCGCGTTTTGAGCACGGCGACGGCGGCTGGCAACAAGTTCTGCAAGCGACCGATGACGTCTCGGTTTCGTTAGAACTGTGCGACCTATCAGCCCTGCCGGCCAGAGATCAGGAAGAGGCGGCGCAACAACACTGTGAGCAATGGCAGCAGAGCCTGTCGTTGGAAAAGGGCGAGCTGGTGCGCGTTGCTCTGATCGAGCGCGGCTCGAACTTGCCGCCGTGGCTCATTGTCATTGTGCATCACTTGGCGATGGACGGCGTGTCATGGTGGGTCGTCCTTGAGGATTTGCAGAGCGCTTACGGTCAACTGCAGGATGCGCACCCGGTCGCGCTACCGCCGAAAACGACGTCCGTGCGACGCTTCGCCAAAGCGCTAACGGACTATGCCAATCGGGACAACACAGATTGGCGACATTTTGTCGCGAACGCCGACCCCAGTCCGTCGCCTATGCCGATCGACGGCGCCTCCGACGCTGCCAACGTTGTTGCTGGCGCACGGGATGTATCGGTCACATTGAATCGCGAACAAACCACCGGCCTGCTGGTCGATACCGCGACGGCGTGGCGCACGCAAGCGCCGGATGTGCTGCTCACTGCATTGGCAGAAACGCTTTGCGAATGGCACAACAGTGAGCGCGTACAAATCGATCTCGAAGGCCACGGTCGCGAAGTCATCGCCGATGATGTCGATCTGCTGCGCACCGCTGGTTGGCTTACCAGTATCTGCCCGGTCACGCTGGTCAGGCCCGACGCCGCCGACGCGGCCAGTCGCGTGCGTGACACCAAGACGATGCTGCGCGCGCTGCCCGACCGCGGTTTGGCTTACGGCGCCAGTCGCTATTTGTCGGGCGAAAGTACAGTGCGCGATGCGCTGGCACAGCTGCCACCGGCCAAGGTGTTGTTCAACTACCTGGGTCAGTGGGATCGGGCACGCGCGGGCGGTCACTGGTTTCATTTCGCGCGCCCGGTGCAGCTCAGCGAAGCACCCGATATGCCGCGCGAGCATGCGATCGCGATTAACGTCATTGCCTACGACGGGCAGTTGACCATTACCTGGACGTACAGCGAGTCGCTGCACCGTCGCGAGACCATTGAGACACTTGCCAACACTTTCCGCGCTCATCTGATCGCATTGATTGACGCGTGCCGCGACGGCGGTGGCAGTGCGCTGGCGCCGACGGATTTCCCAACGGCAGGGCTCGACCAAAGTGGGCTGGACGATTTGCTGGCGGATTTCGGCGACCTGTAGTCGGGCCTGTTGATGAGATGCACGAGTAGGTCAGGCGAATGAACGCGCAGAACATTGCCGCCATCAGTGCGCTGACGCCGATGCAGGAAGGCATACTCTTTCATGTCATCAAGTCGCCGGATCGGCGCGCGTATCACAGCCAGTTCAGCGCGCTTTTGCAAGGGCCGCTTGATGAAGCGCGCTGGCGAGATGCCTGGCAGGCCGTCATCGCTCGCCACGACGTTCTGCGTACGTTGTTCACCTGGGAAGGCCGTGAAAAACCGCTGCAACTGGTCCGCCATCATGTGGACACGCCGTGGCAGACGCTCGACTGGGTAGGCGCGACGCCGGCACAGCAAGAAGCCAACCTCGCCGCCCTCCTCGAACGGGACCGAGATCTTGGTTTTGATCTGACCCGTGCACCCCTGCTGCGTTGTATTTCGATCGATCTGGGCAACGACACGCACCGATTCGTGCTCAGTTTCCACCACTTGATCCTCGACGGCTGGTCGATGCGCCTGCTGGTGGAAGACGCGCGGCGCCTTTACCGCGAAGGCGTCGATGGTCTGCCCACCGACTCGCCACTGGCGCCGTCGTTCACGCGCTTCGTTGAATGGCAGGCTCAACGGGATTCAACGCGCGACAACAAATTCTGGCGCCAGCGATTGGGGGCCTTTCGCACACCCGTGTTTCCGGACATCGACGACGGCGAACCGCCCACGCCGAACTCGCACGTACAAATCGAGCGAACGCTGGATCCTGCGCTGCACGCTTCACTGACGGCGCTGGCCCGCGAGCAGCGCATCACGCCCAGCAGTCTGATCAGTGCGGCGTGGGCGCTGACAATAGCCGCTTACACGCAAAGCGATGATCTTGTATTCGGTGTCACCGTCTCCGGTCGCCCGCCAGAGCTTGAGAACGTCGAGCACATCGCCGGGCTGTTCATCAACACACTGCCTCTGCGCGTCGGCGTAGATCGCGCAGCCACCGTTGATCAATTTCTATCCGACGTTCACGCGCGCCAGATCGAGCTGCGCGGCGTAGAGGCAGCGTCTCTGGCGCACGCGCAACGGCAAAGTGGTGTACCCGCTGGCACGCCTGTGTTCGAATCGATCGTGGTGTACGAGAGCTTTCCCGCATCGGCGGCTGCTGAGGTCACGAACGACTTCAGCTTCGAACTCGACACCTTCGTCGAGTACAGCCATTTCCCACTGGCGCTCCTGGCGGTACCCGAAGACGATTTTCGCCTGATCCTCATTAGCGACCCAGCGCGTGTTGGCGAACGCGCCGTCGTCGACATGCTTGATCGGGTAGTACACGTATTGCGCGCACTGGCCGACCCAGCCTCGCGTCGCGTCGAAGATTTGCTTGCATTGCCTCACGCCCAGCGCGAGCAAGTGGTGGACGTCCCAAATCGGACCGACGTCGGCACAGACGCGCCGACAACGCTGTGGCAACAAATGCAGTTAGCGGCGAACCAAACGCCAGATCGAGCGGCCGTTGTCGATGAAACGGGGACGACGAGCTATCGCGAGTTAATCGCTCGCGTCGAGCAAATCGCCGCGGGCTTGCGCGACAAAGGCATTAAGCCGGGCGACTCCGTAGCCATACTCGCCGAGCGGTCCACCCAGACGATTGCCGGCATGCTTGGCGTTCTTGCCGCTGGCGCGGCGTATGTGCCCATTGGCACTGAAGCGCCAGCGTCTCGCGTCAAACAAATTCTGGCGCAGTTGCGCGCCAACGATCACGACGCGAAACTGCTCGCGTCGTCAACGGCCATCGTCAATCTGCCCAAAGACGTAACCGCCTTGGCGCTGGAGACGCTAAGCGGCGACTTTGACGATGCCACGCCCGCGCTAAACCTCGATGATCCGGCTTATCTGATTTACACCTCCGGCTCGACCGGTACGCCCAAAGGCGTGGTTATCACCCACCGTAATTTGTTTCATTCCATCGACGCACGCGACCGGTATTACGGCGACGCGCCGACCAATTTTCTGCTGCTGTCCGCGCTGACCACCGACAGTTCCGTCGCGGGTCTGTACTGGACGTTAGGCCGCGGCGGCACGCTAACCCTGGCCCGCGAGCGCGCCGAGCAAGACATGGCGACCTTGATCGACGTCATCGAAACACAGCGCATCTCACACTTGCTCTGCGTACCCGCGCTGTGGTCCCTGGTGTTGGAACACGCCGCAGATCAGGATTTGAGTGCACTGCAAGTTGCCATCGTCGCCGGTGAGGCTTGCAGCCCTGAACTTGTTCAGCGCCACGCACAGCGGTTGCCAGACACCGCCCTGCACAATGAATACGGACCCACCGAGACCACCGTCTGGTGCACGGCCGCACGTTTGCGACCGAATGTCGCGGTGACCATTGGGCAGCCCGTTGCCAACACCCGCGCTTACGTCGTTGATCACGAGTTCAACCCCGTGCCGGTTGGCGTGGCCGGCGAGCTGTGTATCGGCGGTGCCCAAGTTGCGAAGGGTTACCTGGGCGATGAATCGCGCACGGCTGAGCGATTTGTTCCCAGCCCGTTTGAGGCCAACGACCGCCTCTATCGCACCGGCGATCGTGCCCGCTGGCGCCGCGACGGTACGCTGGCCTTCGTCGGGCGCGTTGACCTGCAAATCAAAGTGCGCGGATTTCGCGTGGAGCCAGGCGATATCGAAGCGCGCTTGCTTGACCACGAAAACGTCGTCGACGCACTCGTGATTCAGCGCCCGCGCAGCGAGCGGCGCAGCACGCCAATCCTGGTCGCGTTTGTCTGCACCGATACTGAGGTCACGGATGCCGAGCTGCGCGAGCACATGGCCAACGCGCTGCCAGACTACATGCTGCCGCAGCACTTCGAGCGGCGCGACGCGCTGCCGCGGACGCCAACGGGAAAAATCAACCGCGCTGCGTTAGCGAGCGCGGACCTTCGCGATGCTGCATCGACAATACCGGAGGCGCTGCCCTCGACCGATTTAGAGCACGAGCTCAGCGCGATCTGGTGTGACGTGCTCGGCGTAAGCCAAGTCGGTATCCATGACGATTTCTTCGCACTCGGCGGCGACTCGCTGTTGAGCATTCGAATTCTGGCGCGCGCGGGCAAAGCCAGCATTCACCTGACGCCAGCGGATTTCTTCAATTTCCCGACCATCGCCAGTCAGGCGCAACGCGCGAGCCTGACGCAAAAACCGCGGGCCGCGCAGTCAGCCGTAACCGGTCCGCTGCCGTTAATGCCCATCCAGCGCTGGTTTTTTGACGTGATCGAAACGGGCACGTCGCAGTGGAACCTTTCCTATCGCTTCGAGCTTGGCGCCGCGATTCAAACGGATCAATTGCGCCGCGCCGTGACGGCCTTACTCAAAACCCACGACGCGCTGCGCAGCCGCTTCGAGCAACAAAACGAGAGCTGGGTGGTAACGCTAGCGCCGCCCGTCGATGCAGACATCGTTAGTGAACTTGACTTGACGGCGGTCCACGCTAACAAGCTGACCGCAACCATTCATGCGCACGCAGACACGCTCAACCGCAGTCTGGACCTCGGGGCAGCACCGCTGTTGCGCATTTGCCTCGTGCGTACACCGTCAGGTCAACCGGACCAACTCGTCATCGTTGCGCATCATCTTATTGTCGACGCGGAGTCCTGGGGCTTACTGACGCAGGACCTGGCGCAAGCGCTGACGCAAATCGGCGAAGGCAAACCGCCTACGCTGGCCCCCAAGACTGATTCATTGAAAGCGTGGTCAAACCGACTGGTTACGCTCGAGGCCGACGGCGACTTTGACGATGCGGCGCAGTACTACGCGAAAATCCTGTCGCCACTGCCTGGCGACTTGACAGCGACTCGCACAGATTTCGTCATCGCCGATTTGACCGAGGGCCAGACGGAAAACCTGACGATCAGAATCCCGACCGACGACACAAACGCCCTGCTCGATGCCTCTCGCGAGACGCGAGCCAGTACCCAGGAAATGCTGTTGTGCGCAGTGGCCTGCGCGCTGGGTCAGCGGACCAAGGGCAATTCGGTCCGCCTGGAGGTGGAAGGGCACGGCCGCGACGCGCGCCTGGGCGATCTGGATCTGTCCCGCACGATCGGCTGGTTAACCAGCGTATACCCCATCGTCATCGCAACCGATGAGGACTGGTACAACGTCACCGCTGCGTTGCGTGCGACGAAGTCCGCAGTGCGCGACGTGCCCGACAAGGGCGTGAGCTACGGTGCCATTCGTTCCGGCACGCGCGACGCGCCGGGCGCACGTGTTGTGCGCGAAGCGGCCGGAGCCCGCGTGCTGGTGAACTATTTGGGCCAACGCACAAACCAAGCAGAAACCGGAACGCTACGGCTGATTGACGAACGTTGCGGCGAAGCACGTGCACCCGCTGCGCCGCGTCCGTATTTGCTTGAAATCAACACTTGGCTTGAAGGCGAAGAACTCGTGTTAAACCTCGCCTGGCCCGGCGCCGCGCTGAACCAATCCGATATCCAGGCGTTCGCCGATGACACGGTGACGTCGCTTCGGCGTTTAGGCGGCAACGAAGAAAGTACCGCGGTGCCGCAGGACTTCCCGCTGGCGGATCTCGATCAACAAGGTTTGGACGACTTGTCGGCGCTGTTGGACGATCTGGACGATTAAGCCTCAAGTCGCTGACGTGAAGCGCACGGCCATCGATGGTCTTGTCCCAACGCTCAGCAATCACTAGCGCGCTTTGTCAGAGGCAACGAGTTTGTCTTTGATACTGTGGTATCGATCCTTAATTCGATCAATCGTCGCACCGTCGATAAGCGTTTCCAGCGCGTTTAGGTGGGCCGTCCTTAATGCTTGATCCACAGGAGCGACAATATGGGGGACAACCCCCGTCCCTTCCCAGTCCGTCCCGGTCACAGGATGAATGCTGTATGTCACTGGAATCTGGCTAGCGTAGTTGTCATTCACTTCCAGAAAATCAATGGCGTGAGCCGCTCCAGACGACGTCCGTCCGATGATGGTCGCCTTGTCGAAGTGCTTCATCCCATAGGCGAGCTGTTCCGCAAGCGAAAACGTTTTTTCACTCACCAGAATCAGGACCGGTTTATCTAAATAGCGCTCGGCGCCCACGTCGGCGAACGTGTAAACCGTTTCCGTTTCTTCGGTTGGCCGGTTAAAACTTGGCGCACTCAGGGTCCGCACTCAGGGTCCGCACTCAGGGAGGGCACTCAGGCAGGGGGCACTCAGGGTCAGACCAGCGATAACTCTGCAATGGCCGCTTCAAATTTCTAAGACTTGATTTCTGGAGCCTTAGAATCGCTTTTTGCTACGAAAAACGTAATCTAAGCCCAAGATCGCTATGACCCAGCCTAATGTTAGCCAGTTGAGCGGCGGCGCTGACTAACTCAAACCGCTTAGAAGCTAGTTCTGGTTGCGAAAACAAGATTTGAAGGCTCAGAATCGAATTTTAAGAAGTCTCGGACTTGTATCAAAGGGTTATCAGTGGTCTGACCCCAACTTCTCCAACTTCTCCCAGTGGTCTGACCCCAACTTCTCTCCCAACTTCTCCAACTTCTCTGACCCCCAGTGGTCTGACCCCAACTTCCCCAACTTCTCTCCGGGATCTGGATAGCGTCGTTATCGCTCACTGTCTTCAGGTGGTGTCGCAAAACATCACCAAAGGTATTTCGCAGACCGTTTAGGGGCCTTTGCTAAAACCCGCTCAACTAACCTCGAACATCAGCCGCAATCGCCAACGCTTCCCGGCATAAGCGCTCGACGGTGTCGAAATCACCGCTCGCAACCGCCGCTTTGGGTGTCAGCCAGCTGCCGCCGCACGCCAGAACTTCGGGACAAGCCAGATACTCGGCCAGGTTCGCCGCGCCAATGCCGCCGGTTGGCATGAAACGCATACCCTGGAACACCGAGGCCAACGCGCGAATTTTGCCAGTGCCGCCCGACTGCGACGCTGGAAACACTTTTACCTGACGCAGCCCCATGTTCCACGCGCGCTGCGCTTCGGTCGCGGTTGCCACACCCGGCAGCACCGGCACGTTCAATTCACGGGCCACCTCAACCACACCGTCATCCAGCCCAGGCGAGACCAAAAAACGAGCGCCAGCAGCCACCGCATCACGCGCGTTTTGCGCGCTGAGAATGGTGCCGGCGCCCACTATCTCATCGTCGGCTTTGTCGCACAGCGCTTCGACCACTTCGTAGGCGCGCTCGGTACGCAGCACCACTTCCACCACGCTCAATCCGCCACGGCGCAAAGCCTGCATCAACGCGACCGCGCCATCGGGGTCGTCGCTCTGGACCAGCGGAACGATGGGGGCGGCATCGAGCAACGCAACAAGTTGGGGCAAAGCGTCGGACATGATCTGGTCTCATTTAAGTTCGGTGCGCGAAGTATAACCACCTGCTGTCACCGCGTCGCGCCCAAGCCTCAGTCCTCGAGCAACGCGCGATTCAATACGACATCCCGCCCCGCGCGCACGTCTTCAAACGTGGGCTCGACCAGCACGTCGGGCACAATACCCAACCCGCGATCGTCTTCGTCGTAGCCCGTTACGCTGCGCAGAACGGGAAGTCGCAGCACAATCTCGCTGTCCGGCAGCTTCAGAAAAAACAGCGTGCCCGCCGTTGAACCCGCCAGGTTTCCTCCGGTACGCTCTCCGACAAGACGCGCGCGGCCGACGCCCTGCAGAGCCCCAATCATCATCGCCGACCCGGACGAGTTGCCGGTGGAAGTCAGCACTGTGAGCTTCCCCTCGTAAGCATCCCGGGCCGGGCGGATCGTGCTGCGTATGCCAATCATCCAACTGCGCAAGCGATAGCGACGATCGTCGAGTTTCTTGAACCAAAGACGACTGGGATTCAGCGCACGTTTTTCCCACGTGGACACGTGCTCGCGCAGACCGGACAGATCCAGCGTGCGAATCTGGCTCTCGCGCACGATCGACGCGCGCTTGGTGATCAAATGCGCGAACAGGCTGTCGCGAGCGTCGTTCGAACCACCGCCATTGCGACGCAAATCGACAATCAGATGCCGCACGTTCGCCGCGTTAATCGAGCGAAAAATCGGACCGAATAATTCGTCGGGATCTACCGTGTTGCGATAGTTGATGAAACTGTCGACGCGCAAGATCGCGACGCCGTCTTCCTGCACATCAAGAGTGACGCTGTCGGCAAAATCAGAAGCCCCGTCAAGATGCGCGGCCAGCTCGCGTTGCGCGGTCAATCCAATGCGCGATACGGTCACGGTGCGCTCGACGCCCTGCTCCTGTTTGACCAAAAGCGAGGCGGTAGGCGCCACGCCAGCCAACGCCATGAAGTGCTCAATGCCACCGCCGGGAAACTCCCGCGAATCCGCCAACTCGTCTTCACGTGCATGTTCGGTAAAACCATCGACCGGAATTAATGGCGCGTAGCGAGCAATCAGTTCGGCCATGGCCATCCCGTCGATGGCAAGAATTTCATCGCCAACGGCGATCCCCAGATCCGGCGCCACGGCCAGCACGAGCGCGCGCCCGTTGACCAACGTGTAGCGCAACGGCAGGTAAACCGGATCGGTTTTGCGCGCCTGGCTCATCGCTTTGGGCAACTCGGCTTTCGTGTGGTCGCAGCGAATCATCGCCAAAACGGCCTGCAAGCGCAGATAGAGCGCTTCAACGGACATGCCATCGGCGGCGTCCGCGTCGTCGATAATGGTCTGCCAGGCCGTGGTCAAGCTCGCCGCGCTGGTGTAGCGCTCGTACCCGGGATGCACGCGCTCGAACGCGTCCTGCGCCAGCCTGACATCCGTGCCAACCTCGGCGGGCGTCAAGCCGCAGGCAAATCCGGTCACCCCCATCAACAACACGCCGCCGATCACCCGAAGTCGTTTCAAATGGCCCATTCACTGTCTCCAAATTTGCGCAGCCCCAGTGACTGCGATGTGCTGACAAGTGTCCGCCATGGGCAGCAGAGCCTCGCCCCAAATCATTTAGAAACAGGGTTTTACCGAATTTGAGACGTTTTTTCCGCCCGTTTGAACGCAGATGGCGTGGTCTCGCAGCGCTGACGAAACACACGATTGAAGGTCGCCTTGGAATTGAAGCCGGCGCGATGCGCGATATCGAGCAATTTGGCCTGCGGCTCGGCCCGCATTAAGGCCTTGGCCGTGTCGATGCGAGCGTCATTGACCAGCGTGTTGAAGTTGATGCCCAAACCCAGATTGAGCGCCCGGGAGACGTAGCTCTCGTTTGTCGCCATGCGCGTCGCCAGATCGCCAAGACTCAGTCGGGGCTCCAGATGCCACGACTTCGCGACCAATTCGTGTCGTAGCGCCTCGCCCAGCACCACCCAATCCCGACCCGGTGGGGCCCCATCTTCGGTTGCCGGCACATCCTGCAGCCTGACGAACGGCGTGCGCAACCGACTGAGTGCTTCAAGCCCCAGCCACAAAAGCAATGCGCCGATGACCAGGAACATGGGATAACGCGCCCGGTAAGTCAGCGGGGTCACGAACTGATTCACGGCCTCGAAGCTGATCCACACCGAAAGTGCGATCCCGACGGTGATCAAAAATCGCGACAGCCACGATGGATCAAGCTCCACCGCCACGGACTGCGTGGTGCGCAAGTAGTGCCGATAGCGCCGCAGCAAGCGCCATGTCGCGACCGCGCAGCCCAGCGCCAACGCGATGGACACGGCCATTTGCAACGGCGCAATGTACGGATCGTGAACCGCCGCTGTGTACGCCCACTTCGCGCGATAGTCGCCCAGAGTGGTAAAGGCCCACAGGTCGTACAACACCTGAAGCGCGCCGGGTGCGAGTAGCCACCAGCGTCGCCCGATCGGCGTTTTGCGCATTAGTGTATGCGCATGCAGGTACATCAGCGGCCCAAACAGTGGTTGGTAGTTGAACGGCGCGAAAGTCAGCCACGGCCAGGCGTCGTAGGCGCCGGCAAACCCAATAATCTGCGGGACGGTATCAAGACAAAAGGCGATGAGAAACGCCGCCAACCAACGACACGCAGGTCGCTCGATGGTTCGCCACCACAGCATGGCAGCCACCAGCACCGTCGGGCCGATGAGCATAAGAAGTAGCGCCGAACGCCACGTAATAGCCATGGTCGCTGAACCTGCCGGTGATCGTTGAAACGCGAGTGGCCGCGTGCCTGGGATAGGGTAGCAAAGAGCGTAGCGGCGGCCGAACGTCGGTGCGCCCGCTTACCCGAACTCGTCTTGTTCCCCAACAACCCGAATTGAGCCCTGGCCGAGCGTCGCCAGCATATCGCGTGCCGACTGGGATTGCTGCAACGGCACCTGAAGCACGACGGACACGTCGTCGGCGAAAGTCTTGTCCGTGACTTGAATTGGCGTAGTAGCGAGCCAGTGTTCGACACTGGCCAACAGGGCGTAGGGCAGCGTAACGGTCCATCGTTCTGTGACGAAATGCGTACGACGGGTTAGCGCATCGAGCGCAGCGCCGACGCTTTGGCTGTAAGCGCGCACCAACCCACCGGCCCCGAGCTTCACACCGCCAAAGTACCGCGTAACGATCGCGCCGACATAGCCAATACCGCTGTGCTCAAGCACGTTGAGCATGGGCCGCCCTGCGGTGCCGCGCGGTTCCCCGTCGTCGCTCTTGTCGGCCGAACGCAGATCGCCGGGCACGCCGGCCACGTACGCCCAACAGTGGTGTCCCGCGTCGGGATAGTCGGCTCTCTGAAGATCCAGCAGTTTGCCGAAAGCGGCGCGATCGGCAACGTGATCGACCGTGGCAATAAAACGGCTGCGTTTGATCAGCAGTTCGGCCTGCGCGCGCGCGGCGGGCACGTCGAACTGATCGGCTGCATTCATCCGAGTCTGGCGGCCACTCGCTCTACGTAATCGACCAGTGGCGAGCCTTCGACGAAATCGCGAATCGGGCTTTGGTGCGGCACCTTAATCATGCCCGCGCAAAACGCGTAGGCTGCCGCGTCAAAACCAGTGGGTTCGTCCCCGAACATAAACGGCTGATCGCCCAACGTATCGACGAGACACTGATAGTCGCGAATGCCAAACTGCGCAATTTCCTCCGGGCTGTGTCGCCCCATGCCGTGCGCTTTGCTGCTCTTGATCAGACCTTTGCGCAACAGGTTGGGCAGCAGCTTGCGCTGCAAAAACGGCAGCGGATCAAAAAAAGCCGGTCGCGTGAACTGCTCCCAGTTCTCGTCGTGCACCCAGCGAAAATGCAGCAGGCACCAGTAGGTGTGCTCGTCGAGCATGCGACTGAGCGCGTGGGACGTCGCGCGCTGGCTGGGGCTCAAATGCCGATCCAGGTCAACGTCATGATGTGTTTTCAAATGCAGCGCAATGAGATTGGAATCGCCGACGACTTTGTCGCCGTCACGAATGTACGGCATTTTCCCCTTCGGGGATTTGCGGATGTACGCCATGCCGGATTTGGTTTGATACTCGACGTTGGCCAGGCTCAAATAGGTCAGGAGTTTCATGCAAAACGGGCTAGGGTCGGTCAGTTCCCACTGCGGACCGAAGACGTAAGCTGTGATCATCGAAGGTACCCCAGTCGTACAAAGATAACGGATGCTACCGCGGCTATCGTGCCGATGACAGCGTGCTGCTCAATCCCATTTGCCTGAAGGCTGCTGTTGTTGTGCAATGAACGCCCCAATCTGCGCCAGCAGATCGCGCTGCACCACAGACGGACTCCCGTCGGCTTTAGCAATCCGCTCCAGCAGTTCCTGGACCGATGTCCACTGCTCGTCCGTGAATGCATCAACGCTCGGCGCCATGACGCCCGACAAATTGTCGTTTACCTCATTACCGGCGCCAAGCAAGTGCACGCTTGCGCGCAGCAACGACGACGCGTCGTTTGCAGACAGCTTGAATTCCTGTTCAAACGTGTCGAGCAGCGCGGTTTTGGCCTGCGCACTCATGTCGCCGTCCGCTTTGGCCACAGCCGTCAGCAACAGCGCCGTCGCCTCCAGGGGACGATCAATTTGAAACACCGGGTTGGCATCGTACTGGCTGCGCCAGCGACGCCGCCGTTGCCACAGCCACGGATTCAGGCCGCCGAGCGAAACGCCCATGTCATTAAGTCTGTGCAAGAGCCACAGAATCGTCACGATGGAGCCAAGCGCTCCAAGAATAATATGCATCTTTCTTCGCCCCGTTGGCGGCCAGTGGCGTTGGCCCGCCATGAAGTTCAACCGTCATACCGATTGGCCTTGTTGCCATCGGGCTTCGATTACTGCCGCGAGCACGTTAAGCTCTTCGTTCGCCCACTTAGAACCGATAAATGTTCACTACTGATTCTTTTCTCATTCCGTGAGTTTACTACTGCTTGCTCTTGGCTTCACGGCCGGACTGCTGATGCGTCGGACGAAGCTGAATCACCCGCTGGCACCGGATCTGATTAACGGCACGATCATCAACTTCGCGCTGCCGGCGATGATTTTGCTGCGCGTCCCGGCGCTGGATTTGACACCCGAAGCCCTGACACCAGTGTTCCTCGCGTGGGGCGTGATCGCGACCACGGCGTTAATGGTCTGGACGCTGTCACGACGCCTGCAGTGGTCTCGCGAAGTCACCGGCGCCCTGCTGCTGGTAGTGCCCCTTAGCAACTCGGCCTATCTGGGGCTGCCCCTGATCAGCGCAATCGCGTCCGACGAGATTGTCGGCTACGCGATCTTGTACGATCAGATTGGCAATTTCATGGCGGTGGCCATTTACGCATCGGTGGTGATTGCTCTTTTGAGTCGGCAAGCCGAAACACCGACGGTGGGCAGCGTCGTGCGTCGGATCGTTTTATTCCCACCTTTTTTGGTCACCGTGCTGGCCTTGCTAATTCGACCCGACATGCTGCCCGGCTGGGCAATTGGCCCTTTGACACTGCTCGGCGCAACCATGGGTCCACTGGCGATGCTGATCGTGGGTCTGCAACTTGAGTGGGCGTTGCCGGCGGCGCTGCGCCAGCCGCTGGCGATTGGTGCGAGCATCAAATTGGTCGGAGCGCCGCTCATCGCCACCGCCGCCGCAATGCTTATCGGCAGTGCGAGTGCGGCCGGACAAGCGAGCGTATTGCAGGCAGCGATGCCAAGCATGATTACCGCCGGACTACTGGGCATTGCCGCGGGGTTTTCTCGTACGCTGATCGTCGCCATGATCGGCCTGACCACACTCGCCAGTGCTCTGTCCTTGCCGCTGGTGTTTTGGCGCGTGCTTGGCTCTTTCTGAATCTCGCCGAACGACTTTGCAATAAGACATAACGGTGGCGCCAGGCAGCTAAAGACTCACATTCCTTGGTCGCTACACAGTTAAGAAGCGGCCAGTCTGGCCGCAGGACTGATGTTATGGCAACGGCATTGACACTCATCAGAGTACTGCTGGTCAGCGCGTGCCTGCATCTCGCTGTATCCGCCAGCGCGCTGGATCCACAGCTGCGTTTCTGGCAGTACAGTTTCTCAACCCCTCCCGCCGAGTCCTATCTCGACGGCGACGTGCTGGACGTCGCGCAAAGCGCCGACGGTTTTTTGTGGCTGGCAACCGGGCGTGGCCTGATCCGCTATGACGGCTACGACGTCATTGTGTATCGCACGGCCAGTCATCCGGGACTGATGACAAATCAGCCGACCGGCGTGTTTGCGACCTCGGATGATCAGCTGCTGGTGACGTCGCTAAGCGGCGTCAGCCGCTACGATGGCCGAGTGTTCCGCCCTTTGCTTAGCGGTAACAAATGGGCGGCCAATGTGCATGCCATCGCCGAAGACCAGCGGGGTACACTCTGGTTCGCCAGCGAGAAGGGCTTGTGGTCGCTGCGCGGTGACACCTTCGATACCGAGCGCTACGCCGGGCAGGTCAGTCAAGTGAGCGCTCTGGTCGTGCGCGGCGACACGCTCTACGCTGGCGGACAAGGTGTGGTCTTTGAAATCAACGGTGACGAGGTGATCGAGCGGCCGCTGCCAATTGCGCTTGCCAAACATCGCGTCCGCGATCTGGCCGTACATCAGAAGCAGATCTACGGGGCAACCCATCGCGGCATGTTTCGGCTGACCGAGCAAGGCATTGAGCACCTCGACCATGAACTGGTCGCCGATCTGCACGTGGAACTGCTGTTGTCGGACCGCGACGAGAACCTGTGGTTTGGCGGCGAGCGTGCGGTGGGGCGCTTTTTTCCGAACGGCGAAATCGAGCTGCCCAACGTTGAAGACGAAGCCTTGGGATTCGTACCGCAACTCAGCGCCATGCTCGAGGACAATCAGGGTCAGGTGTGGCACAGCAGTCTTTTCTTCGGCCTCACGGCCCTGCGCGATACGGTCGTTCGCCGGGTTTCTTTTACCGAAGGTCTGCACTCTCCGCACGTTGCCGCCGTCACGCGCGACGCGATCGGCAAGGTTTACGTCGCCACGGACAAAGGCATCAGTGTTCTCACCGACACGAGCATTACTTCAGTGGTCAAAGAGGATTTCGCGCGTAACGGAAAGGTGCACACACTGCTGGTCGATGATGACGAGCAGCTGTGGGTGGGCACGCAAACGGGTTTGCGTCGCTTTGATCTTCACACCGGCACCTGGCGGGAATCGCCCGCGCAACAACGCCTACAGCTTCCGGTCAATGCACTGGCCATGGCCGCAGGCATGGATAACGATTTGTGGGTCGCCACCGATCTTGGATTGCACAAGATCACCGACGGTAACGTCGATACCGTGTTCGACGCTGCGCAAACTGCCATCGAAAGTCTGTATCTGGCCCGAAACGGACGACTGTGGTTGGGCACCGAGAGTGGGCTGGCAAGTCTTGAGGGCAATCAGCTCGCGCGCCACGCCACAGATCTACCCGGCGCCAACACAGTGGTGACTTCGATCCTCGAGCGACCCAATGGGCAGATCATTGCGGCCACCGCAAGTAACGGCATTGTCGTCGAAACTGACGGCAGGTGGCGACGTTTCGGCGAAACTGAAGGGCTACCGCCAGAACGTCTGATCGACATCGAGTTACGCGGCGACTACCTGTGGCTGATAACCAGCGCTGGCGTCTTTCGGACCCCCGTTGACGCATTGGACGAGGCACAATCGGAGCTGACCGTGCAGCCGATCGCCACGCACGAGCGGTATCGCTCACTGCACGGCATCTATTGCTGCAACGGGCGCAACAGTTCGGCCGCATTGCAGTCGAACGGCGTACTGGTCGCTGCCACCGAAGATGGCGTCATCACCTACGATCTCGACGCCGTCGGCGGCGCTCACCGTGCCCCGCGCCCGTACATCAAATCGCTGACCGTCGGTACAGCCAGTTATGCCGTTGACGATGCCGCCCGGCCTGACGTCAGCGCCGACGATAATAGGCTCAGGATCGACTACTCAGCCATCGATCTGGTTCGCGGTGCACAGCTTGAATTTCGCTATCGCCTGCGTGGCATAAACGACGAATGGATCGACGTTGGGCGGGTGCGCAGCGTGCAACTGCAGGGCCTGCCACCCGGCGAGTTCGCCTTTGAACTGCAAGCCTCATCGGCACCTGGCTTGTGGAGCGAATCGGGCATCAGTGTCGGATTTCGCCGCACCGCCCGTTTCACCGAAACGATGATGTTCCGCACCGTGTTGTGGTGCGGCTCGGTGGTGCTGGTGCTTGCCTTGATCTGGCTGCGCAGTGCGAACGCGCGTCGACGACATCACCATCTGGAGCAGCGCATTAAGAAGCGCACGCACACCTTACGTGAGCTCAATGATGAGTTGGCGGACAAAAACGAGCACTTGAAGCGAGCAAGCGAAACCGATGCGTTAACCGGCCTGTACAACCGGCGCTACTTCGACGCGCGGCGCGACGACCGCGATCTGGCCCAGAGCATGCGCCAGCAAGGGTTGCTCATTATTCTCGATATCGATCATTTTAAAAACGTGAACGATACCCACGGTCACCCGGCCGGCGACGAAGTTCTGCGTCAGTTTGCCGACGTTTTGCGTAGCGCCACGCGCCAGAGTGACCTGGTCGCACGCTGGGGCGGAGAAGAATTCATGCTGCTGTGCCGATGCTCAGCCGGTGACGCACCGAATTTGCTCGAACGCGTCATTCGCTCCGTTCGCGAACACCCGTTCGTACTTCCGAACGGCACGCGCCTGCCGATCACCTGTTCGCTCGGCAGCGTGCGCTTCCCCATGTGGGATGGTCATGATCTGTCGGATCAGCTCGCAATTTTGCTTGAGCTCGGTGATGCGGCGCTGTATTGCGTGAAATCCCAAGGTCGTGATGGCTGGGTCATGCTCGAAGGCGATAAGCGTCCAGCCATGAACATCAAGGTGCGTCACGCGGGGCCGATGCTCGCCCAGCTGGTCGACAGCGGCCACTTGCGGTGGCACGCGAGTCGACCCGAAATCGCGGCCCCTGCGGCAGAGTCGATGCCCAAAACGGGCAGTCTAGGGTAAGCGCAGCGCAGCGGCCGCGAAGCGCGCGTCGTGCGACAAACTCAGAGCGATTTCTTTGGTCGGATGCAAAATTCTGGGGGGCATCGCGCGTTGTTTGCGGGTGGAGCGCTCAATGCTTGCACCTTCGATCCCACTGTGCGCCAGCAGCTGCAGAGCCAACACCCGCACCGCCACGGATTCGTCGCTTAGTGCTTCCCTCGCCGCCAGCTCCGAAAACGCAACCTCGCGACGTAGCGCATCAAGCGGCGCCACCGCGTAAACCGCGGCGGGCAGCAGCGTGGTAACACAGTGCACGTAGTCGCCAGTCCATTCCCAGCACACTGAAACACTCAGCGCATCGACGTCGACCACGCCCTCACCGCGGCCGGATTGGGTTGCAAACGTCTCGGTCGTGCTAACGACAAACAGGCGGTGTGCAAACACCAACGATGGACACGTTGGTTTAAGCGCTTTGTAGGCGGTTTCCTTGGCCGCCCAGTGCGCCCACAGCGCGGTGTCGGACCCTGCGGTCAGATGCGCGCGCTCCGCGTCGCACAGCACACGCCGATGAAAAGCCGGGTTAGCGGCGCTGGCACGGTTGGCCGGGTCGGCCAGGTCGACGACGTCGTTACCGAGGTGCGAGATCGCTGTCGAAATAGCGCTGCTCCATCGTCGCCAGTTGCTGCACGATTTGGCGCGAGAAATCTCGCGCCTGGCGCATGCCTTTGGACGCTGACTCGGGTCGGATCACTTCCAGATCAACAAAGAAATGCTCGCCGGTGGCAGGAAAATCTGAAAACAATCCGTGCTTCATGCCGCGCAGGTAAACGCACAGTACGGTCGCGTCTGGCACCATGCGCAGCAGCTGCCCGCTGCCGTAGGAAAACTCTTCGGTATCCACACGCGAACTGCGGCTGCGCGTGCCTTCAGGGAAGATGGAAATGATGTCGCCACGATTGAGCACATAGCTCATTTTTTGCTGCACGCGCTTACTCTCTTCCTGGGACGCGCCGCGCGTGACCGGAATGCAGCGCCCCAGATAGCAGGTCAGTCGCCAACTCAGAGATTTGTCGAAGTTCTTGCGCTCGGGCAAGTTCCACGGGAGCGCAGAAACACGCGTGCAGTAGCGCCACAGTGAATTGAGAATAACGCCTTGCACGATGGAATCGATGAGCGTCAGGTGATTGGTGCACAACAGAATGGGCCCGGGGTGATCACGTCGGATCGCCGCGAAGCGCGCGCGCACCGCCTTTAGATCGTGCGCTGAATAGCGAAAACGAATGTGGTAGAGCCCGTGAATGATCGGCCCGAACACCACCAGCAAAAAATACGAGACAAGCCGTTGAGTCTCCAAAACGGCTTTGTCCCTGAACATCATCGTGCTCAGCTGGTTTTTTCCACGATAAGCGCGACCGCGTCGCCAACGGTGCGAATGTTATCGGCGGCTTCGTCTTCCACTTCGATGTCAAACTCGTCTTCAAACTCGAGCATGATGTCGACCAGACGGGCCGAGTTCACCTGCAGATCCTGCAAGATGTCGGTCTCGCGCGAAACGCTTGCCAACGCGTCGGCGTTTTTGCAAAACGGTGTAATTACCTTTACCACTTTTTCGTACACTTGGTCTTCGTTCATGTGACTGTTCGTCCTCTAGTAATAATGGCGCCCTGAATCAAGACGCCGGTTCATCCCATTTCTTAAAAATAGCGCAACCGTTAACGTCGCCAAACCCGAAGCTGGATTTCGCGATGACGCGTCCATCAAATGCTCGCGTTTCTTGCACCACTGAATTCTCAACACGCTGTATGTCCGGATGCAGGTCTTCACAGTTCAGCGATCCGTGCAAGAAGCCGTGATAAAGCTCAAGCGTGGTTGCAACACACTCAAGTCCTCCGGCAGCACCCAGCGCGTGACCGATCATCGACTTGGTCGAATTAATCGGCGGAAACGCCTCGTCGGTGCAGTCCAGTGCACGTTGCCAATTCGCCACTTCCTGCGGATCCGCAAACGTCGCCGTCAAATGTCCGTTGATCGCGTCAACCTCGCTGGCCTGCACGCCGCTGTCCTCCAGCGCCGCGTGGATGCAGCGGACCACACCCGTCGCATTGGGTGCCGTCATCGAACCGCCGTTTCGATGACCACCGCTGTTCACATGACCACCGGCAACTTCTGCGTAAATTCGTACGCCTCGGTCCAGCGCGCTGTCGAGCGTCTCGAGCATCAGGAAGCCCGCGCCCGACCCGGGAATGAAGCCACCAGCCGACGCGCTCATCGGCCGCGATGCTTTCTGCGGATCGTCGTTGCTTTTGCGATTGAGCACACGCATCGCGTCAAATCCGGACCAGATGTAAAAACTGGCGGCTTCCGCGCCGCCCGCCAGCATTCGTTTTGCCCGACCGTCACGCAAATGGATGTAGGCGTTGACCACCGCTTCGGTGCCGGTCGTGCAAGCGCTGCTGTTGGTGGTCACCTGTCCACCCAAGCCCAATATGCCGCCAAGTTTTGCCGACACCGAACTCGACATGATCTGTTCGACCAGCGTTGAGCCCAGTCGACGAACGCGACCGGCGTTGACTTTCGGCACCAGTTTCTCAGCGATCGTATCCATACCGCCAATGCCGGTTCCGATGATCGCGCCAGTGTCCCAATCCACCTCGCCGTCCGGGGATGGCTCGGACAAGCCGGCGTCGCGCCAGCAGTCCAGTCCCGCGATGGCGGTGTAGACCATCGACTGGTTCATCGCCAGCAAATCTTCCTCGGTCAGGTATTGGTGCTTGAGCTCATCAACACCCTGCGGCGCACCGGCGACGTGACACGAAAACTTGTGCTCCGCCATCTGCTCGATAAAGCGCAAACCGGATGTGCCCGCGCGCAGGGCCGTTTCAAATTCGTCCAAACCGTGCGCGTTTGGCGCCAGAACGCCCATACCGGTAATGACAACACGATTACCCATTGCGCACCCCCATCCCGGCCAGGATGCCCTCGGCCGCCAGTTCTCCGCTTTCGAGATAGAGCCGCACGTTGCACTTGAGCTTCATGCGCCGATAAAACACCTTGTTCCCTTTGATCGTGACATTTTCACCCGGGAAGACCGGGCGCACAAAATCAACCTGGCACTCACTGAAAAAGGTTGTCCAACTGGACAGCTCGTCCGCGTCGACTTTCAGGCTCGCAAGATAAAGACCCAGTGCGACGACGCCCGTTTGCGCCATCGCCTCGGTCAGAATGACGCCGGGCGTCACCGGATTACCGGGAAAGTGGCCGGCGTAAAAAAACTCGTCCGGCGCAAATCGGTAACCACCAACAATGTGCTCTTCCGACAGCTCAACGATCCGATCAATAAACCGAAACGGCTTTTGCTGAGGCACCGCGGCAAGAACCTGTTCTGGCGTCATGGCGATCTCTCGAGGCGCGGGGCGCTACAACAATTAATCATTATTCAGAACGCCTCCTTTGGCGTTTTGTGATGCATTCGGGTAATCCGCGTAACGGATGCCGGGGAACACGCCCACGCGCGCATCGGTTACGGTGTAAATGTGCTCGCCGTCGACCGACACCGTGCCGCTGCCAATGACGACGGCCTTGCCCTGGATGGTTGAAAACCGTCGTACGGTGATGTCGTAGGTGACGAGTTTGTCGTGCGGCCGAATCTGCCCGAAAAAATCGACATCCTTACAGCCCAGCGCTCGACCGGCGCCGGTCGCGCCGTTCAACGCGCAATACATACCGAGCAGCTGCCAGACCGCATCGACGCCAAGGCAACCCGGCTGCACCGGATCGTCGTTGAAATGGCACTGAAAGAACCACGCATCCAAAGCGATATCCTGCTCGGCAACAATTCGGCCACGACGACCGTTGCGCTCCACTTGCGTGATGCGATCGAACATCAGCATGGGTGGCGCTGGCAACGACGGGATAGCCGCCGGTGCGTCGTCGAGCAAGCGCTGCTGACCCCAGGCCAGCAACTGTTCCTTGCTTAATGAGGTGCAGGCAATGAAATCGTTGTACTTCATGCCGCTTCCCGTGTCTTGTGCAACAGCATGCCACCCCAGCTCAAGCCGGAGCCCACCACAGCCAGCGCGATCACGTCGCCCGCGACCAGCGAATCAAAATTTTGCGACAGCACGCTCGGCCCACCGGCCGCGCCACAGTTGCCAAAACGGTCAACATTGTAGAGATGATTGTCACTGTCAATCCCGGTCCATTTGCACACGCTGGCAAGCATGGCCAGATTCGCCTGATGACCAATAAATTTTAAGCGGGCATTTTCCTCTTCGGTCAAGTTTTTGCGCATTTGCTTGATCATCGCGACGGTGCGCTTGATCGCAAAGGTCTGCACCGTACGGCCGTCCTGACGGAAGTGCCGATGTTGCAGAAACTGCACTTTTTCATGGCCGCTCGGTTGCGATGTAAATGTACTGTGCGAAATCTGCAGCGGCGCGGGCACTTTGGTGGACACCACCAGCGCTGCCGTCCCGTCACCCCACAACACGCAGGTGTCGCGGTCGGCGTAGTTAATGCCGCGGGTGCTGTTGTCGGGGTTAATGACCAGAACGTAGTCGGGTAATGCTTCGGGACGCATCTGATCGAGCAGGTAAATCTGCGCCGCGAGTGACGAGCACGCGGAATTCACGTCGATGCCCGGCACTTCCACCCCAAGCTCGCCGCCGATGGTGCACGATTCAGCCGGGCACGACGTTTGCGGCGTGCAACTGCCCGCAAGAATCAGACCGACATCGTCAACACCGAGTCCCGCGCACTCAAGCGCTGCGGTGGCCGCGCGCGCACCGGTTTGCGCGTTGGTGTAGTCGGACGCTTCGAGTGCCGCTGCCGGGTCGGCGTTGCGTGTGGTCTTGATGTAATCCAGAGACATCACTGTGCGACGTTCACGAATACCCACTCGATCCACAATCCATGCGTCTGAGGTATCAATATCCAACTCCTCCAGGAACCGGTTATCGATCACGTTCTCAGGGTGGAAATGGCCCGCGCCGTGCACGTACAGCATGACGTAGTCCGCTCAGGAAGACGCGACGTGTTCGCCGCCGTCCACGCGCAGAACCGTCCCGTTCACCCAAGCCGCCTCATCGGTGCACATCAGCGCGATGAAATCAGCCACGTCTTCCGGCGTGGTCGTGCGGCGGAATGGATTGCGCAATTCCGCGGCGGCTTTCATATTCATGCTGCCCGGAATCAACGCAAGCGCAGGCGTCGGCGTTACGCCCGCCTGAATAATATTGCTGCGAATGCCGTGGGGTGCGAACTCGACGGCCATGGAGCGCGATACGGACTCCAGCGCGACTTTCGCCGCAGCGACCGCCGCGTAGCCCTTCCATGCAATTTCGTTACCTTCGCTGGTCATGCCCATCACGCGTGCGTCGTCGGCAAACAACCCGGCGGCATGCAAATCCTGCACCCAGAACAGCAAGCTGGTGCCCATACTGAAAATGGTGCGCTCCATGTCCTCGGATTCAATCAGAAGGTCGCCGTACTGTGCGCGCGACAACGTGTGCAGAGGGCTGACGCCGTTGGCGGCAAGCTCATCAACAGCCGACTCCAGCGCGTCGGCCGGTACGTCTAACTTTGCCGCGAGCTGTGCCAGCGCGTCCGGGACACGCGCGTCCGGTACGGCTGGCGCCACGGGTTTGAGGTTGCCAAACGCAATGGAGTGCAACAGCATCCGCACGCGGCCGGTATCGCCCAGATGCTCGCCAAGCGCGGCGACCACTTTCGCGCGCCCGGTATCGCTCAGCGCATCCAGGTTCATGGCAACAAAATCGCCGTCAGCAGCACGCAATTCATCGAAGTGTGGTTCGATTTTTCGCATGGCTCCGCGACGGTCGCGGTGGACAACCAAAACACTCATGCCGTGGCGTGCCAGTTTTTTTGCGGTAGCTAGCCCGAAGCCGCTTGAACCGCCCAGAATTACCGCCCACTGATCGGCGTTAAAATTCTTCACACTCATTGTCTCCAACTCGCCGAATACCCGGCATTGGCGAGGGGAAGTGTACTGGCCTGAAGCCCGTGCGCAACTGATTTCACGCTATAAACAGTGCAAATGACATGGGAGCGACCGTTGGTGCAGTGCAGCGTCTGTGCGTGATGCTCGTCGCGGCCCTTTTTCGCACAAATTGATCGGGCTTCCGAGCGATGACAGCTGGCCTATTCGGCCATTTTCCCTACCCATCGATCTCGGCTCCAAGTCGCCGATTTCTCATCGCGAGACGGGTGCGTCACGACAGACCTCACGAGCCGGGAGTCTGCCCAACCGTTATGACAAAACGTTTTGCGCAGATTTGCCCTGTTTCGAGACGGTCGGATCAAAGAAAATTGTAACGAGTTATTGACAAAACGCCGGCCGATTTGTAGAGGGCAAACGCGTCAAAGCCCACAAAACGAATCCCCGACGCAGATTCCCGTCGCACTTTTTCACAAAGCCATGGAAACCCCTTATGTCGCACTATGCCGACATTCCACTTTTTTGACTTTGTTGGTTTAGAGTTAGGACATAAAAAGATCGCGATGCGTCTCGCAAAGGATGCGAGCGCGCACGAATCACTTTCACAATTTCAGGGTACAAACATGCTTCTCTCTTTTATCGCAAACGCAGCGGCGCCTGCGCTGATTTTATTTGGCCACGCCACCAGTCATGACGCCACGGATGCTCATGTCGCGCACACACCATTGGTTACCGAAACCTGCACTGCACCGCTTGCCGACCGGGACGGCACGGTTACGCGTACTCGTCTGGGCGGCCCGAACTCGTGCACGCCCGCGTCACGCCCGACCGGCAGCAAGGGACCGGTCGCCGGGACGCCAACGGGGCCGGTTATCGGTGGTCCGGTCACCATTTGGGACCCAAGTGCCGGCACACCCGGGCAGGTTGGGCAAGACAATCTGACACCCGTGTTCTCCATCGCCGTCGTGCTCAACGCGGCGAGTGGTGTGGTAACGACCGGCTCGGCGACACAGCTGCTGTGGACCACTCGCAACGTCGACAACTGCCAGGCTTCCGGCGGCTGGACCGGACGCAAAAATCTGGAGGGCGTGCAGGAAACCGCTCCGCTCACCGAGAACACCGAGTTTGTTCTTACTTGCGACGGCCCCAACGGCACCGTCAGTGACACCGTGACGGTGGGTGTCGAAGACGGACCGGCGGTTCCTTCGGTGAGCATCTCCGCCAACCCGGCCAGCGTTAGCAGCGGCGGTTCGTCCACGTTGACCTGGAGTTCGCAGGATGCGACCAGTTGCATCGCGCTCGGGAACTGGGGCGGAAGCGTCGGCTTGTCCGGTTCGCAGTCCACGGGGCCGTTGAGTGTGGATAGTACGTTCCGTCTGGCCTGTAACGGCGCCGGAGGCACGACCATTGAAGAGACCACCGTGACGGTATCCAGTGGCCCGCTGCCACCGGTATCGTTTACCAAGCTGACCATCGCGCCGGATCGGGCCGCCTGGGGCAAGCGTTTTGCTGATGTCGATGGCGATGGCTTTCTCGACATTCTCGAGGCGGGCGGTGCGCAGGGCAACAATGTCTACTGGTACCGCTACCCGAACTGGGAACGTTTTCAAATCGGCAGCGCGAGTGGCGGCGACGATATCGTTGGTGGTGACATCAACGGCGACGGCGCGCTCGATGTTGTGGTCAACGCGACGCCCATATCCTGGTACGAGAATCCGGCCGGCTCAGGTGGCGATGTGACCGGCTCGTGGCAGCGGCGCTCATTCACGACCTACCGCTCGCACGATTTGCAGCTGGCTGATTTTAATGAAGACGGCAAGCTGGACATCGCTATGCGTCTTGCCGGCACCGGTCAGCCGTCGACGCGGATCTGGGTGCAAGGCGACAATACGTCATGGACCGAGCTGGGTCTTGGCAACAGTTCGTTGGGTACAGGCGGACTGGCCGTCGCCGACATTGACGCGGACGGCAAGCTCGACATCGTGGGCGACGGGTACTGGTTACGCCAACCGACGAGCAGCGCGCAATTCATGAACGGCACTGCCTGGACACGCTACACAATCGGCTCGTGGCCAGCGGGGTCGAGCAGCGATACTGCCGACATTAATAAAGACGGCCGTCTGGACGTAACGCTCGCCGCTTCGGAAGTCGGGGTCGGTCAGTTTGCGTGGTTCGAGGCGCCGGAGGATCCGCTCAACGGTACCTGGACCCGCCACGTTATTGACACCGTCGAAGACGTGCATCGTCATCACCTGGTGGACTTCAATCAGGATGGCGAAGTGGACATCGTGTTCGCCGAAATGCACCAGTCGGCCGGCGATCGGGTTGGCGTCTACTACAACCAGGGCGACGGCGAGAGCTGGGTGCTCGACATTCTGGCAACACACGGATCACACAATCTGGACGTTGGCGATGTCGGCAATGACGGTGACATCGACTTTATCGGCGCCAACTGGCAGCTAAACGCGCCCGCAGACGGTGACTACTTTCTTTGGCGCAATAACAAGAACTAAGACTACGCGCGGCCCGCTCGACCTGAGCGGGCCGCTTTTTCGGGCAAGCTGCGCCCTAAAGAACGAATAAATAGCCCTGACACGATTATTTGCGTTGACAGCGCTGTCATATAGGCGTATTACTGTGATGAACGCTAACCGCTCGGCCCACATTGGTGCGGTCGGACAGCGTGATGGAAGCTTTGGACGACGCGCTGGCCCCACATGGCCCATGCACGAAGAGGCAGGACACTTGCCCGGATCCGCGAGAATAAAAAGGCAGGACGGCGAAAGCACGCTACCCCTGGCTCCATCAACTTGAAGAGAAAATCAAAATACCTTGCAAGGGGAATACACATGCTCAAAGTTAAGCAACTTACCGCCGTCGCAGCGACGATGGTTCTGTGCTCCACCGCCGCTCACGGCGTGGAACTGGCAACCAATGGCGGCTTTGAAACGGGAGACTTCACGGGCTGGGAACAGTTTCCAAACGCCGGCACCCAGACTATTTCAACGTTCAATCCATCGACCGGCACGTATGCCGTAAACCTGGACGCAACGTCTGACAACCCAACCAACACGCTGATCAAACAAGCCAACGTTGGCATTGGCATTGTCAGTGCTGGTCAGGAAGTGACGATCTCGTTTGACGCTCGTGGCACGACGGCCAACGGCGGCGTGATCTTCGCCGAGTTCTTTTCGGAAATCGACGGTGGCGGTGTATCCGCTACGGAAATTCTGGGCGGCGCACCGCTGGCTCTGAATGCCGATCCTGAAGTCTGGAGCTCATTCAGCTACACCGTGTTTGCTGGCCCTGACGTCAGCGGCGGTATCACGCTGCAGCTCGCTGCCATTTGTGGCGCAGTGACCGGCTGCACGTCTGACGTATTCTTCGACAACGTGTCGATCACCACCGTGCCGGTTCCCGGTGCTGTGTGGCTGTTCGGCTCCGCGCTCGGTCTGCTCGGTTTTGCGAAACGTCGCAAGGCCTGATGTCTGCAGAACCCGGGCCGGTTTGGCCCGGGTTCTTTCACACACCTGCCTAGCGCCGCGACCTGCACGGCGCGTATTCAAACACTCGTCGCTTACCGCTGCCGTCCCCGATGGCGGCGACCAACGCATCGCCGGTGCGTCGATACTCAATAAACGTTGGAAAATCATGCGCGGGATTCTCGAAGCGCGCCCAGGTTTCGCCCTCCTCCGTTTGAGCAAACGCAACACTGGGTTGCCCCTCTGGCCGTGCAAACAACGTTGGCACACCGTCCTGCCGCGCAATCTTCAAGTGCTCGACGCTGGTTGTTCTTCCCGCGCGCAACGTTCGCCCGACGCCGACCGTTTCACCGTGCACCGCGGGCATCCACATTTCTTCGAAGCCTCGCTCATCGTCGCCGCCACACCAGTGGCCCTCCAGCCAGGAAAACGGTCCTTGTGAGGCCGTCGATTCGACGCGCGGCTCCACGATCAGATAGCGCACGGTCGTCTCGCCAACATTGCGGACCTCGTGCCACTCGACACCGTCGCTGGCGTAAGAGCTGTCGTCGGGCAATGACACTTCACGTTCGCCAGAACCCGACACAATTTGCATCCGCCCCCCGGACAAGGCATAGCCGAAATGCGCCGGGTGAAAATGGCGATCGTGGCCACCGCCGGGCGGGAAGGTGCAGCGCAGAACACGCAGGTCTGGTTTTTCATGCAATGCTTCACACACCGGTTCACCTTCCCAACCCGCCGCCAGGGGATCCGGTAATGCGCTCGACGCGCTGACCGCTGAACCCCACGGTGCTGCTAACAACATCACGCCGACAATCGTTCCTCGTTTCATTTTCTTGCCCTTTTTCAGCGCCACCGTTGCCGTCAAGTTTACGCTACCTGCCCACGTGAGACAGCCAACCTGCAGGCCTGTCACACTGACCCTCACTACTGTGTCGACCGACAATACTGGCGTTCCTTCGCGTATGATCTGCCCAAGGCCAGACGAACATGGCAGACCAGTTAGCTCACAGCAGGACTCAGAATGAACGACACGAATCCCTATTCCGCCCCTTCCTCCAATGTACAACGCACGCTCGAAGGCGGGCTGCACTCCGGAGGCCCGCAAGCCGTTGCGGTGGGCCGCGGCTGGAGCTGGATTACCGGAGGGTGGGAGTATTTCAAGCGTAGCCCGGGCGCCTGGATTCTGACCATCGTTGCGGCAGCGGTGATTTACGTCGTGCTGGCATTTATTCCCCTGATCGGGCAACTGGCCATTTCGCTGACGTCCTACGTGTGGATTGCGGGCTACTATCTCGGCTGCAAAGCGCAAGATGAGGGCAAGCCCTTTGCGGTGAACTACCTGTTTGAAGGGTTTCGCGATCCCGGCAAGCTGGTTCTGTTATCACTCATTATGACCGTCGCTGCGTTTGTCATTGTGATTGTCGGCGTGCTCCCTGTCGCGCTGTCGGCGATTGGTGGCACGCTCGTCGATAGCGCAGGTGCCGAGGTTCCCGACGTCGGCTTGTTCGCCATACTCCTGATGCTGGTCGGCTTTCTGCTGTTTATTCCATTGGCTATGGCTGCCTGGTTTGCGCCAGCGCTGATGACGTTCCACGACGTCAGCATTGTCGACGCCATGAAGCTAAGCCTCGCCGGCTGCTTGAAAAATATATTGCCGATGCTGGTGTACAGCATTGTCGGGCTTATCCTGTTCCTGATCGGCTCGATTCCTCTTGGCTTGGGGCTGCTGGTGGTGTTTCCAGTCATGATTGCGTCGGCGTACGTATCGTACAAAGAGATTTTTCTGCAATCTGTGTAACCGGCCATCGTGTCAACCTAACCGCCGCCGGTTCGTTTACACTCCCAGAGGCCGCCATAACGGCGCCACCGGGATCGACTGCCTGTGACCACGACAACCACCGTTATCGCCGCCAATCGCTTCGGTCTGGGCGCACGCCCGAACGAACTACGGAAAATTGGTGAGCGCCACCGAGCATGGTTACTGGACCAGCTGGAGGGTCCCGACAAGACCGCCGGCGCGCTGCGGGCCTTGCCCACCAGCCGGGAGCTGATCATTCGGATCGGCGAGCTGCGCGCCGAACGCCGCGCCGAGCGAAAAAAGAACCCTGAGAATCCGGATCGCGAAGTCATCAAGCGGTATTCGGCAACCCTGCGTAGCGCGTACCTCGATCATCTGCGGGCCCGGTACGCCGCTGCCGCACAGTCCAGCCATCCGTTTCACGAGCGACTCGTGCATTTCTGGAGTAATCACTTTGCGGTGTCGGCGGACAAGAAGCCACTCGCTGCGTTGGCCGGAGGGTTTGAAAACGAAGCCATCCGCCCGCACGTTGCCGGCCGGTTTCGCGACTTGCTCAGGGCGGCCGTAAAACACCCTGCCATGCTGATTTATCTGGATAACCTACAGTCCATGGGCCCGGCATCGCGAGCTGGCCAGCGACGTCAGAAAAAGCAGGTGGCAGGTGGCCTCAATGAGAACCTCGCACGCGAGATTCTCGAACTTCACACGCTGGGGGTCGGCGGTGGCTACGCCCAAGCTGACGTCACCGCTTTTGCTCGCGCCATCACCGGCTGGTCAGTCGGTAGAGCGAATAAAAAGAGGGAAAGACCGGGCGAGTTCATGTTCCGCGCCGCTGCGCACGAGCCGGGTAGTCAGTCGGTGCTGGGAAACACTTACGCTCAAAACGACGTAACCCAAGGTGAGGCCATTCTGGACGACCTGGCGACACACCCAGCCACCGCTCGGCACGTCGCACGCAAACTTGCGCGGCATTTCGTCGCCGATGAGCCACCCGCAGCACTCGTGGAGCGTCTGGCTCAGGTCTTTATGAAATCGGGCGGCGATCTGTCTCTCGTGTACACCGCACTAGTCGAATCCGACGAGCCGTGGCACCAGATCACGGCGAAATACAAAAGCCCGCACGACTTCCTGCTGTCCACCATGCGCGCGTTCGACTACACACCCGATCAACCGAGAAATATTTTCCGCTCGCTCGAAGCGCTTGGGCAACCGGCGTTTCAACCCGGCTCGCCCGCCGGCTGGCCGGACACCGCCGAAAAATGGGGCGGCGCCGATGCCTTGTACAAGCGCATTGAATGGGCCGCTGCCGCAGCGCGACTGATTGGTACCCGCGTCAACCCGCTCGACGTTGGCGAGAAGGCCTTGGGCGTCGCCTTCAGCGCGCGTACTCGCCGCGCCGTATCGCGTGCGCAAAGTCTGCAGCAAGGCACGACGCTGTTGTTGTCGTCACCGGATTTCCAAAGGAGATAGGCATGCTTAATCGTCGACAGTGGTTAAGGCGCCTCGGCGCCGTGTCGCTGGCCGCGCCGCTGGCGCGGGTCGGTTTTGCCGCGGCACCGACTGACGCGCGGTTCGTCCTGGTTATCTTGCGCGGAGCGGTGGACGGACTGGCTTTGGCGCCGCCTTATGGCGACGGTGCCTATGCGGGTCTGCGCGAGGCCCTTGCGTTGCCGCCGCCCGGCGCCGAAGACGGCATGCGAAAACTCGACGGTCTGTTTGGCTTGCATCCTGCTTTGGCCAATACACACGCCATGTTTTTACACAACGAAGCCCTGGTCGTGCATGCGGTTGCGAGCCCCTATCGGCAGCGTTCACACTTTGACGCACAGGACGTGTTGGAAAACGGCGGCGTGCGCGCCGGCGATCGTCGGGACGGATGGCTCAATCGAGCACTGCAGTCCGCGGGCACTGTACTGGGCCCGGAACCCGCGATTGCCATGGCTCAAAACGTGCCGCTGGTGCTGCGTGGCGAACGCAGCGTGGCGAGCTTCGCGCCCTCCGGGCTCGACGGTGCTGATGACGACACGCTGGCGCGACTGGCTGATTTGTATGCCGATGACGCATTCTTCCATGAGCGTCTGGCACGGGCGCTGGCCGCACAAGAGTTGGCGGTAGCCATGGATGGCATGGACGGCAAAACACGTCGTCGAAATTCCGCACGTGCCTTCATCGATGCTCTAAAAAGCGCCGCCCGCTTCCTGACGGCACCAAATGGACCGCGCATTGCCGTCACCGAACTCAGCGGCTGGGATACCCACGCCAATCAGGGCACCACGGGCGGGACGCTGGCGCGACAGTTCACGACGCTGGACACCGGGCTTGGCGCGCTGCGCGACGAACTCGGCCCGACCTGGCGCAAGACCGTGGTTGCCGTCGTCACTGAATTTGGGCGCACCGTGAGAATCAACGGCACGCGCGGCACCGCTCACGGGGCTGGGCCCGCCGCGCCGCTGCTCGGCGGGGCCCTGAACGGTGGCAGAGCGGTGGCCCCCTGGCCGGGTCTTGGGGCAAGCAACCTCTATCAGGACCGAGATCTTTTCCCAACAACTGACGTTCGCCGCCTGTTTGCGAGCGTGCTGGCCGAGCATATGCAGCTTGGCGACCGCGCCGTATCGAACGCATTCGCAGACGCCAAAGCGTTGTCACCAATGGATCAGCTTATCCGGACAACCTAGCTTTGTCGCGACACCGATAACGTTGCGGCTGGTCTTTCGTTGCGCTTACACTCCGCACTGGCATCATTCGCGGAACACCAACATGGCAGGCAGTCTCTTCTTGTTGCTCGACGACATTGCAGCCGTGCTGGACGACGTGGCCGTGATGACCAAAGTGGCCGCCAAGAAAACCGCTGGCGTGCTTGGCGACGATCTTGCACTGAACGCCGAACAGGTATCGGGCGTTCAGGCGAGCCGCGAACTGCCGGTGGTCTGGGCGGTCGCTAAAGGCTCAGCCCTCAACAAGCTAATCCTCGTGCCCGCCGCACTGATTATCAGTGCTGTCGCGCCGTGGGCGATCACGCCTCTGCTGATGCTTGGCGGCGCTTTCCTTTGTTATGAAGGGGCGGAAAAACTGGCCCACAAGTTTCTGCATCCGGAGCAGGCGAAACAAGAGCAAAAGGATCTGCACGACGCACTGGTGACACCGGACGTCGATTTTCGCGCCGTCGAGCGCGACAAGATCAAAGGGGCGATTCGCACCGATTTCATTCTGTCCGCCGAGATCATCGTTATCTCGTTGGGCACGGTTGCCACCGCCGCCATCGGCGTTCGCTTTGGCGTATTGGCGTCCATCGCCGTGATTATGACGATCGGGGTGTACGGACTGGTCGCCGGCATTGTAAAACTCGACGATGCGGGGCTCGCGCTGAGCAAAAAAAGTGGGCATGTACTCCCAAGCTTAGGGCGCGGCATCTTGCGTGGTGCCCCCTGGCTGATGAAATTTCTGTCCATCGCCGGTACCGCGGCGATGTTCTTAGTGGGCGGCGGCATCATCGCGCACGGCATCAAGGCGCTGCATCACCTCGAAAAGCAGTTGATACAGGGTTTGTCCGCACCGTGGGACACTCTGGTCTCAATGCTGTTTGTGGCGGTTGTGGGCTTAGCCACCGGTGTGGCGATCATGCTGGTGGTCGAGCTTGCCAAACGCGTGTTTGGACGGCGCCAATCGACGCCGTAACCGAGCGCTAACCGCAATTGTGACTTTCATCAAAACGCCAGGCTAATCATGCGCGAAATCGTTCCACATTCCGACATCTTTACCGTTGACGCCCACTACGTGCTCGAAGAGCTGGCGTCGATTCACCTGGTGCGCTCGGGTGGACGCCTGGCCATCGTTGATACCGGCACCCAACACTCGATCCCGCACGTCGAAGCGGCGCTGGAGGAACTCGATCAGAGCTTTGATGATGTAGATCTGATCATGCTCACGCACATCCACCTGGACCACGCGGGCGGCGCGGGGGCACTGATGCAGCGCTGTCCCAACGCGACGCTCGTCGTGCACGAACGCGGTGCGCGGCACATGGCCGACCCGACAAAACTCATTGCCGGCACGGTTGCGGTTTATGGTCAAAATGAGTTCAACCGACTCTATGGCGACGTGCTCGCGATCAACCCGGATCGAACCTCGGTGCCGAGCGATGGCGACAGCGTGACGCTTGGCGAGCGCACTTTCACGTTTCTCGACAGCCCCGGGCACGCCAGCCATCATCACTGCATTGTCGACAGTCAAACCGGCAGCGTCTTCACTGGCGATACCTTAGGTATTTCATACCCGCCACTGCGCAGCGACGATGATCTGTTTTTGATGCCAACGACCACTCCCGTGCAGTTTGATCCCGACGCGCTGCACGCATCGATCGACAAGATCATGGCGCACACACCGCCCTGGCTTTACTTAACGCACTACAGCGCAGTGCGCCCCACGCCCGCGTTGATCGCCGGGCTGCATGAACAAATTGATGAGTTCGTACGTTTAACAGAACGCTGCGCGCAAGAACCTGAGGGCGCGTTCGTCAGTGCGCTCGGCCAAAGGCTGACCGACTACCTGGTGGATCGCTGCACCCGGCAACTGCCCGATATTTCGTCCGAGCTGGCACACAAATGGATCAGACTGGATGCTCAGCTCAATGCGCAAGGCCTGGTCTTCTGGTGGAATCACCGGCGCAGCAAAACTGTCCGCTAACCACTCGCCCGGCGCCAACGGATTGACGCTCCGTTTCCAGGAGCCGCGGGCGCATCGTCTCAATCCCTTCTTAACTGGCCAATAACCCGTCCATTACGCAAGCGCCAGTCACTTTACCGCCAATTATTTGACCCCCGTCACACGCTGGTGAGCGCTGAAGAGAACTGCGTTGGCGCGCGCATCACCTGCTTTCTGATCCAATAGCGTTCGTCGTCGCACTTGCTTACCACTGCGGCGTTTTCCACCGTTCGCACCAAAAGGATTTATATGACTCGCACTCGCTTGTCTGGCCTGTTGATCGCCGCCCCACTCTTGCTCGCTGGCGCATCCATGCATACCCCTATTGCCGCTCCCTCCGCTCAACACGTGGTTGCAACGACGGCGATGATCGTCCAGGCCGAGTCGGCTGAAGCCGCGGCTGCGCGGGTTGCTGCCGTCGGGGCCCAGGTGACCGAGCGCCTGGATGTCATCAACGCCGTCGCGGCGAATCTCACGCCCTCTCAGCGCGCCCAACTCGCCGATCTAAAGGTGTTTGCCGACGGCAAAGTGCAAACCAGTGGCTGGACAAACAAGGATTGGACGCAGTGGGAATCGGCGTGGGAATCGTCGACAGCAGAAATCGAGCCGGTGACGTCTACGGATGAGCAAAACACCGATAACAGCAATCAGGATTTGACGAACCCGCATCCGGTGGTTGATGCGGCGAGTCACAATCCGACGCTGCTCGGCGCGACCGAGCTGCACGCCGCCGGCATTACTGGTGAGGGCATCGCCGTCGCCGTTATCGATACTGGTGTGTGGAATCTGCAATCCAAGAACGGCGTGATGGGCCGCGTTCTGTTGGAGGTCGATACGACCGGCGAGGGCATCGTACTGGGCAAGAAGCTCAACGACTCGAACGGTCACGGCACCCACGTTGCCAGCGCCATGTTAAGCAACGAAACGTCGAGCGGCCTCTATGAAGGCATCGCTCCCGATGCCAGCCTGATCTCGATTAAGGCCTTCAATGAAGACGGTTCGGGAACGTACTTGAGCGTGCTCAAAGCGCTCGACTGGGTGGTGGACAACGCTGACGAGCACGACATTCGCGTGCTGAACCTGTCGTTCAGCGCCACACCCCAATCGCATTACTGGGACGACCCGATCAACCAGGCGGTCATGCGCGCTTGGGATGCAGGCATTGTGGTCGTCGCGTCGGCCGGCAACACCGGTCCGGATGCGATGACCATCGGTGTGCCCGGCAACCTGCCCTACATCGTGACGGTGGGCGCCATGAGCGACAACTACACGCCGCAAGACCCAACCGACGACACGTTGACGTCGTTCTCTGCCGCGGGCCCGACGTATGAAGGCTTCATCAAGCCTGAGATCGTGGCGCCGGGCGGTCATGTTCTTGGTCGCATGCCCCACGACTCACACATTCCACAACTCCATCCGCAGTCCATGCACCCCAATCAGTACCACTTCACGATGTCGGGCACGTCCCAGGCATCGGCACTGGTCAGCGGCGTGGTCGCGCTGATGCTGGAGCAGGAACCTGCGCTGACTCCGGATGATGTCAAGTGCCGACTGATGGCCTCTGCGCGCCCCGCGATCAACAGCGACGGAACGCTTGCGTACAGCGTGTTCCAGCAAGGTGCCGGCCTGGTCAACGCATCGGCCGCGATCACAACCACCGCCACGGGCTGTGCCAATCAAGGTTTGGACATTGTCGCCGATATTAATGGTGAAGAACATTTTGGTGGCCCGGCCAATCAGGATGAAGACGGCAACTTCTATGTCATGGACATGGATGCCGATACGCCGCTGACGCCGCTGGACACCGACGGTTTTGTCTGGAGCCAGGGATTCGTTTGGAGCCAGGGCTTTGTTTGGAGCCAGGGGTTCGTATGGAGTCAGGGCTTTGTCTGGAGCCAGGGTTTTGTCTGGAGTCAAAGCGATGTCTGGTCTGACGGTTTTGTCTGGAGCCAGGGGTTTGTCTGGAGTCAGTCCCTGCCATGGGAGCAAGGCTCTGACGGCAATGGACCTGCGGCCGATCCCACAGAGCAAGGTCTCAGCGAAACTCTGACTGACGTTGCAGCGGTAAATACTTGGGTCGACAACGAATAAGGCGCTACATGCCATCGAAAACGCTCTTTGCAGCGCTACTGGGGCTGATGTTCTGCATCAGCCCCGTTGCTGTTTCTATGGCCGCTACACCCATGGTCTTCAGCCATCTTGCGGTTGAAGACGGTCTGTCTCAGAACACGGTTCTGACGGTCTTTCAGGATTCAAAGGGCTTCATGTGGATTGGCACTGAGGCAGGCCTGAATCGCTTCGATGGTTATCAGTTCAAGCGCTATAACCAGGATCGCTCAAACCCGGACGCGCTGCGCAGCGACTTTATCTGGGACATTGACGAAGACCTCGATGGCAACTTGTGGTTTGCGACCAAAGGTGGCGGTCTGGTGCGATGGGAGCGTGCCGCAGATCGCTTCGTCACCTACCGCAACGATCCCAACAACGCACGCAGTTTGTCGAGCGACGCCGTGCGCAGCGTGCTGGTGGACGCCGACGGACACGTCTGGGCGGGTACGCGGGGCGGCGGACTGAACCGGTTTCGGCCCGAAACCGACGACTTTGACAACTTCCGACACAATCCGCACGACGCCAGATCCATCAGCGATGATACGATTTTCGATTTGATGATGGATCGCCAGGGCAATCTTTGGCTCGGTACCAACGCCGGGTTGAACGTCATGGACGTCCAGGCCGAACGCTTCCTGAACTATCGACACCAGCCGGGCGACGACTCGAGCCTGAGCAACGACATTGTGATGCGCGTTTATCAGGATGCGTCTGACACGATCTGGGTTGGTACGTTTGAAGGTGGCTTGAACCGGTTCGATTCTTTAACCGATCGCTTTACGTCACTGCGTCATGTCGCCGACGATCCGTCGAGCCTGAGCCACGACTACGTCTGGTCGATTCTCGAAGACGCCAACGGGCGCCTCTGGGTCGGCACTCAGGATGGACTGAATCTGCTGGATCGCACTGCGGATACTTTTACGCGCTATCAAAAATCGTCCGCAGACCCGACCAGCCTCGGCGCCAGCTACGTCATGAGCCTGTTTCAGGACGCGCGTGGTTTGATGTGGATCGGCACACGTGGCGCCGGCATTAGTCAGTGGAATCCACGCAGCTGGTCCCTGGGTCACTACAAGAACGACCAGCTCAAGGACGCCATGGTCGTGGCGTTTGCCAGCGACAATACCGACGGCGTCTGGATCGCTGCCCTGGGTGCCGGCCTCAGTCGCCTGGACCGCAAGACCGGCGAATTCAAACCACTGCAAGACTTTCTGCAGCCCGGCCAGGCGCTCTCGGACCCGCGCGCAATGTCGCTGCTAATCGACCGCAACAATGCAATGTGGGTAGGCACCATGACCGGCGGCCTTAACCGGATCGACCTTGAAAACGGCACGGTGCGCACCTGGAAAAACGACCCGAACGATCCGGCGTCATTGAGTGCCAACGGTGTAATGTCTCTGCTCGAGTACAACAACGGCGATATCTGGGTGGGTACGTTTGGCGGTGGCCTGAATCGATACCTGGCGGAGACGGATCGTTTTGAGCGTTTCAATCACGATCCGAAAAATGTGGCAACGCTGAGCTCGCCACGGGCCACGGCTCTTGCGCAAGATCCGCAGGGACGCATCTGGATCGGCACTGACGACGCTGGCCTGAACCTGCTCGATCCCGCGACCCGTCGCGTCTGGCGTTTCAATCACGATCCCGGCGACCAAACATCGCTGTCGTCAAACGGCATCTACACACTGCACGTGGATGCCGCGGGCACGATCTGGGTTGGCACCACAGATGGCGGACTCAATCGCATCGACGGCGGTTCTTCCTCGCCGCAGGACGTTCGATTCGAACACATCGATACGAATGCCGGACTGTCAAGTAACGTGGTGTACGGCATGCAGTCGGACGCCGACGGACATCTCTGGCTTAGCGGTAATTTGGGTCTGACCCGATACAATCCGATCAGTGGCGTAACGCAGAACTACCATAAGCGTCACGGCCTGCAGGGTGAGGAATTCAACTTCGGCGCACACCACCGCGACGCCAACGGCCGCCTGTATTTTGGTGGTGCGAATGGCTTCAATGCGTTTTACCCGCGAGACCTGGAACAACTGATCGACGCTCCGCCGGTCGTGTTGACGTCGTTCGAAAAATTCAACAAACCTTTTGCGCTAGACATGCCCTACTCGCAGGTTGCCGGGGTGCGTCTGGGCTACGACGACGACGTGGTCACCTTCGAATTTGCGGCGCTTGACTATGTCGCGCCCGACAAGAACCGCTATCGCTACATGCTTGAGGGCTTTGATCAGGACTGGGTGGAGAGCGGCAATCGTCGGCGTGTCACTTACACAAACCTTGGCGCCGGAAACTACGTATTTCGCGTCCGTGCTGCGGACAGCAGCGGGACCTGGTTCGACGATGGCTTGGTCATCAACGTGCGCGTCGACGCGGCACCGTGGGCGACGCCCGTTGCTTACTTGCTGTACGTGAGCGCGGCGCTGCTGGTAATTGGTGGCGTGTTTGCGTGGCAGCACCGCCGTCTAAAGGCAGCCGCTCAGCTGCGCCAGCTCGCATACTACGACACGCTTACCGGCCTGCCGAACATCAAGCTGTTTCGACAACGCCTCACTGACACACTGGCCGAAGCCAGCCGTGAAAACGAGGAAGTCGCCGTCCTGTACGTCGATCTCGATCGGTTCAAACGAATCAACGATACGTTGGGCCACACCGTTGGCGATCACTTGATCAAGTCGGTCGCCGGTCGTCTTTCGCAGTGTGTTCACGGGCGCAGCGATGCGGTCAATCGTTTCGACCTCGCCCGAATCAGCGGCGACGAGTTCCTGATCTTTGCACGGCACGGACAGGCCCGACGTGAAGCGCGAGAAATGGCAGAAGACATCGCGCAAGTGTTGTCGCAATCCTACTCAAGCGGCGGCCAGGAACTGGTCGTCAGCGCCAGTATCGGCGGCGCGGTCTTCCCGGATCATGGCGAAGATGCAGAATCGCTGATCAAAGCCGCAGACATGGCGGTCGCCCTTGCCAAGCAGGACGGCCGCCGCAGCTTTCGGCTTTACTCGCGCAATCTCAGCGCTCGCGCCGTACAGCGGTTGTCCTTGGAGCACGAGATTCGCATTGCGCTGGAAGAAAACCAGTTTCAGCTTTACTACCAACCCAAGTATCGCACCGGGGACCTGAAAATTGTCGGGGCCGAAGGCTTGCTGCGCTGGTTCCATCCAACGCGCGGCGAAATCTCGCCCGGTCAGTTTATTTCCGTGGCAGAAGAAGCCGGTCAGATCAGCGATCTGAGCCGCTGGGTGGTTGGAGCCGCGTGCGCCCAGCTGCGCACCTGGCAAGACCAGGATTTGCCGTTAGTACCGGTGGCCGTCAATCTCTCGCCCGAGGATTTCCTGCGCGACAATCCGGTGCAGATGATTCTCGACGCGACGTCAAAAAGCGACATTTCGCCGCACTACTTGAATATCGAGATTACCGAATCGGCACTGATGCGGGATATTGATCGGGTCAGCGCGTCGCTGCACGAAATCAAAGCGCTCGGTTGCGAATTATCGGTTGATGACTTTGGAACCGGCTACTCCTCCCTGGCCTACCTCAAGCGCTTTCCACTCGATACGCTGAAAATCGACCGCTCGTTTGTCTCCGATATTTCCACCGACGCGGACGACGCGGCCATTTGTTCAGCTATCGTTGCGATGGGGCGCGTGCTGGGGCTCAAAGTCGTTGCCGAAGGCGTCGAAACGGAAGATCAACTGCGCCGGCTGCGTGCCGACGCCTGTGATCAGTTCCAGGGCTTCCTGCTATCAAAAGCAGTGCCGGCTGATCTGTTCATGGATCAGCTGCTGACCCAGAGCCCGGCGGCTGGGAAGGCGCAAAAAGAAGCGCGCGAAACCGAGAAAAAAATCGTTCAGCTGGTGCAGCGCTAAACGGTTACGCCAGGTCTGACTGGGTATGAGCGAGGAACTCATTGTTGGGCGACGTGGCCCGCTCCTGCTGCCGCGGTCGCAACCCCACTCGATCGATATAGGCGCGCAAATCTGTCGCGCTCATCGGTCGGGCAAAATGGAATCCCTGGAACTCGCCACAGCCCAGCATCTTGAGGCAGGCGTACTCCTCATCACAGGAAACACCTTCAGCGACGACACGTGTGTTCAGCGACCGCGCCATCAACAGGATCGCTTGCACGATACAGTGTTTCGACGGTAGCTGATGCAAATCCGATACGAAACTTCGATCAATCTTGATCACGTCCACGGGTATCTTGGTCAGCATATCGAGCGACGAAAACCCGGTACCGAAATCGTCGAGCGCAATCAATACACCTTCCTCCCGCAACGCAAGCAGAATGTCCCGCCCCAGGGCACCGTCCTTGATAAAGGAAGACTCGGTCACCTCAATCTCAATCTGGCTCGCCGGCACCTCGTGATCACGCAGCACGCCCAGCAAACGTGCCGCTGTTCCCGGGTCGCTGAGCTCCAATGGCGATACATTGACCGAGACGCGGACGTTACCGAAGACGTTCGCGCGCAGATCGCAGCACACCTGTGTCAACACACTATCGGTTAACTGGTCGATGACGCCCAGGTGTTCGGCAATATCAATAAAATCCATCGGACTCACCGGCCCAAGCGTGGAGTGCGTCCAGCGCGCCAGCGCTTCGACCCCAGCGACCTGGTGGGTATTGGCGTCGACCTTTGGCTGATACGCGACCGTCAGTTCGCCGTTGGCGATGGCGGCGGGAAGATCGGCAGCAATCTGCGCACTCTTCGCGGCGTGTTCGTCAATGTCCCTGGAAAAATACGCGCTGCCGGAGTGATGTGTCGTGGTGCGTCGCTGGGCGAATTTGCGCGCAAGGGTTGCGTTTCGAATGAGAGTCGGCGCATCCAGACTATCGACGGGGAAGAGCGCCACCCCACAGTAGACGCGGCTGTGTATCCGATGGGCACCCACTTCAATCGGCTTTTCAAGGGCGAGCGTTAGACGTTCAACCACGCGCGAGGCCGAGGCGACATCGTCAAGATCTACCGCCAGCACCGCCAGCTCATTGTGGGCAATGCGCGAGCAGGTCAGCGACTGCTGACCTTCAATCGCACTGACGCTGTCGCCGGCACGCAGAGTACTCTGAACCGTCTCAGCTGCGCCGCGAATCAACTGCTCGGCAGCCGCGTTTCCTTCAATCTCAAAGATCTTTTGATAACCGGAAAGGCTGATCGAGATGACCGCACCGGGCTTGCCGCCGCGTTCGCTCTGTTTGACCGCCTGGCCGATGCGATCTTGCAGCAAAAAACGATTGGGCAGACTGGTCAGATCGTCATAGAGTGAGCGCTTGGCGATTTCTTCAGCCTGATCGCGAACGCGCTTCTTCATCTTCTCGAGATCACTGCGCAACTCGTCACCGTTGTCGCCGCTCAAACTCTGGTTTGATGCCCGCACCCGTTTTGACGCCGGTACGTATTGTGGATCGAACAAACAGACCTGGTTGCGGCCGTTTTCCTTGGCTTTGTAGAGCCCTCGGTCCGCTTGATCCAACAGCTCGGTCAAATCTGCGGTATCGGCATTGAGTTCAGCAACGCCGATACTGACGGTGAGTGTGTCCATCGGCAACGCGTCATCCTGAGTCAGCGATTCGATGTTGACACGCAAACCATCTGCAGCCACGCAGGCGCTGCGCGAATCCGATCCCGGCATTGACACGACGAATTCCTCGCCACCATAACGCCCGACGATTCCATCCTGACCGAAAAACTGATTCAACGCCGTCGAAACCGCCACGATCGCCTGATCACCGGTCAAGTGACCAAACGTGTCGTTGACGCGTTTGAAATGGTCAATGTCTACCATTAATACTGAGAACGGCTGCTGAAGTTCGGCTGCCTCAAGGTACTGCACGCCACTGACTTCGAGAAATGAGCGACGATTCAATACGCCAGTCATCGCATCGCGCGTCGCTAGTGTCTCCAGTTCGCGGTTTTTGATCTCAATGACTTTGTGGGTCTGATTGAGCTCGACAAGCATGCTCGCAAGCTCCGCATTCTTCGCCTCCAGCGGTGACACGTCGTCGAACGTCACCAACACGCCTCGGCTGCGCGATGCCGAACCGAGAATGGGCGCGGCGTTAACCGTAAACGACACCTCCGCGCCGTCGCGCTTCAGCCGCAATTGCATCCCGGTAACGTGTTCGCCGCTTGATAGCGCGATTTGCCAGGGCAGTGTCTGTACACCGTCACCGCTCAGGTCCCACGCGTAACTGTTGGGCGATTTGCCCACGAGCGTCTCCGTGCTTTGTCCTACTCGTCTTGCAAACGACTCATTGGCAAGCACAATCTGCCCGTTTTCGTTCAGAATCAACACGCCCTCAGCCAGAACGTCATAGGCCGCGCGAACACGTTCCGGTACCGCCTTGGTCGGGTTAAGTTCCTTGAGCGCTTTGCGTAAGAAAAAATAAAACGTGGTGAGACTGGCAAGACACAAGAAAAGGATAAAGCTCAACGAACTGGTCGGTACGCCAAGATAGCGCAGTCCGACGTCGCTGGTTGGCACGAAGTGCACACGCACAGACCCCCACAGCTCGCGTCCTTTGAAAATTGGGACGATCAGATTGTCCAAAGTCGAGAGATTCAGGACGCCGCCGTTGGCCTCGTTCGGCGCACCCACTCGGGCTAGCGTTTCTCCGGATTCGCGCGTCAGTTCGGCATAGACGATTTGGTCGTTACGATTTACCAGCGTGTGCAAGGTCGAAGAGATCAGGGCATTGTTGTTGGCCGCGGCGGCGCTTGACAACTGCACGGCCAAAGACTCACCAAAAATCTTGCGCGCCTCGCGAATGTGGCTTTGCGGCCTGGGCAGCAAGCCCAGAATGTCACCGATCAGTGCGACACTGAACAGCAGTGTCACCAGCCCACCCGCGAGCCGCAGTTGCGGGGAAATTTTCACTCGACCGCCTCCTGTGTTGGTTCGACGATGTTAGCGACCTGCGGCGAAACGATCGCCAAGATCCGCCGCGTCCACGTCACCAAAAGCGAGTCGACAGCGCTGCCCGCCGGGAATCGCGCTGTCGGGATTCTGAACGTCCAGGTGAACGGAAAACGTGCCACTGGCTGAATCGATGATTTGATCAACCGACGAAATCGCGACGTTCAGCGGGCCGCCTGCATCAATCTCGGGCCACAAGGCTGCAGGCATGCCGACGCTCACACCGCCGAAAAACCGGGCCGGTAATATGGCTTCCACTTTGAGCGGATCTATCTGAGCCACGATGAGGATAGGGTTTTCGTAAACGAATTCACCGGGATACGCGACCTGGTCAACCACTACACCGGAGAGCGGACTGCGAATCACGTGTTGCTCCACGACCTCACGAGCGCGAGCGTATTCGTGCTCGTAAAGCTTGCGCGTGTCGCGAGCCTGGGCCAGCGCCATGCGTGCGACCTCTCGCGCCGCAATCGCTTCGTCACGTTGCTGCGCCGGCACCATTTTCTGGCGATGGAGATCGTCAAGGCGCTGCATCGACACTTCGGCGAATTTGAGGTCAGCCTCGCGTGCTCCGATGTCGCTCGTCATTTGCGCGCGCATTTTTGCGTGCTCGAGCTCCGCTTGCTCCAGACGCGCGTCGAGAGTGGCAACAACCTGCCCTTTTTCAACCCGTTCTCCGCGGCGCACGTTGACCGTATGCACGATGCCCTGAGTGGTCGCGCCAACCATGACCCGGGTCTTGGGTTCGAGCAAGCAGTCGAAGTCTCGCCCGTCAACGGAATCGGCAGAACTACTCGGGGTCAATGCCATCGACGTTGTGAATAGCATCGCGAAGCGAGCCCATGAGCTGGCGTTACCCAATGTCTGTGAAAGAGCCATGAGCGCTCACTCCTTATATCCGGTGTATGAAAGTTTCTTGCGCATATGCCGATCGCTCTTCGCCACCTGCTCGCGCATCAGCCGTTGCGTCCGTTCGCGTTTTCTCTGAGTCCTGCGAGCCTGTCTAAACAGAAGCCACCTGCCGAATCGTGAGCGCGCCAACGCCGCGCGCCGGGCACTCACGACAGGCGGGCCATCTGCGTCAGGAAACAAGACGGGGTCGTTCGGGGCGACGATATACTCGAAAGATCCCGGATCGCCCTGCCGCGAGCAGCGTCCGATCAACTGGCGGTCAATGCGCGAGCTATCGTTGAGCTGGCTTACCACCACGTGCAATCCGCCGACCTGTCGAACCGAGTCGCTGATGGGGATATCCGTACCGCGACCGGCCATGTTGGTTGCAATCGTGACAATGGCCGACTGACCGGCTCGGGCAACGACCTGCGACTCATCAGCATCCTGTCGGGCGTTAAGCACCTGATGCTCGATACCGGCGGCGCGCAGGAACCCGGCAATTTTTTCCGAGTGAGCAAGCGAACGCGTGCCGATTAGCACGGGACGCCCGCGAGCGATGTGCGATCTGGTGGATGCCACGATCAGTTGTTCGTAGTCATGCGCGTCGCGCGCAAAACGGGAGCCCAGATCTTTCCGTTGAGTGGGCCGATGCGTCGGCACACGAACGACGCCCAACCCGTACGTCTTGCTCAGCTCCTCGACGGCCTCACTCGCCGTGCCGGTCATCCCGCAAAGATGCTTGTAGCGCACGAAGAAGTTCTGAAAACTCAAACTCGCAATCGTGCGCGTGGCTCCACTGAGTTCGCACTGTTCCTTGGCTTCGATGATTTGGTGCAACCCGTGTTGCAGCTTGCGATCCGGCATCAGGCGGCCGGTCGCCTGATCAATCAGCACGATTTTTTCGTCGCGCACGAGGTAGTCGGTGTCACGGCTGTATACATGCTGCGCCGCCAGCGCCTGCGTCACCAGTTCGATTCGAAAGCGTCGGTTGCGCCATTTTCCGTTTAGACCCAAAGCGAGCTGGCCAACATAGTTCTCGCCGCTACGCGCCAGGCGGACGCGTCTGGTTTGACGATCAACAACGTAATCGCGATCGATGGTCAGGCGCCGCGCCAGGCTCAAGGCTGTCACCGCCTGCGCCGCGTCATCGCTGGCGGGCCCCTGCTGCGATAGAATCAGAGGCGTTATGGCGTCGTCGATAAAGGCACTGTCCGCTTCGTCAACAATCGCGAAGCACAAGCCGCGAAGCAGTGGCGGCTGGTCACTTCCCCCGCTCAGGCGGCCAATACGCGCCGCGACCGACGCGGGGCGCGCACCACACGACTGGCGATCACGCAAATAGTCAAACACCAACTGTTTGTTGGACACGTAACACACGTCACTGGCATAGGCCCGGCGACGGGCGTCATCATCGGACGACTGACTCACGTGCGCACTCGATAGCCCGACGGCCGCGAAAAGCGCGCGCATATTTGCGGCGTCCCGCTCCACCAGATAATCGTTGCTCGTGATGATGTGCACTGGCACCCCGCTCATGGCGGCAACCGAAGCGCACACGCCAGCCACAATCGTCTTGCCTTCGCCCGTCGCCATTTCGGCGAGCGAGCCGTGCAGCATCACCCAAGCGCCGAACAGTTGTTCAGGGTGCAGATCGAACCCATAAAGCTCGCGCACCTGTGCGCCAACCAGACTCAGCCCGTGGATCAGATTGGTTCGCGACCAACCCTCCTGTCGCAATGCCTGCCGCGCACTTTGAAACCGCCGGCGTCGCTGCGCGTCATTGAGCTGTACCATCGTCTTGGCAGCCGCGCTCAGTTGAGCACTCAGGCGTGCGAATTCCAGGTGACGTCGGCGCGCCCCCCACCCCGCCATACTTCGCTGCCAACGCGACGCAATCGGGTGCACCGGCGTCACCTTTCGCTCCGGATACTGATTCAAGAGGTAGCCCGGTTGCATGCCTCGTAACGCTGCGGAACTAGACATGAAACTGGCTCAGCAACAACAACTGCAGTTTGCGATACAAAATGGTGGCCGTACTCGCGGAGCCGTGAGAGAAACGCAGCTCCACTGGTTCGCCGATCAACGTGTCGACAAAAACCGGTGGCAGCGTGAGTTCCAGCTCGAACGCGGGTCGCGCGAGGATCGCACTCTCTTGATCATCGGCGCGCATCATCAGATCGCCGCCACCCTGGTCGCCGAGCGCGGCGATGGCGAGGCGGTCCGTCGCGGCGGGAACGCGCCTGACGATTGATGTCGCTTCAACAATGCCCGCGCCGCGCAGACGTCTGACGTCAACCGATTCGAGCGTGTCGTCGAGCAGCTCAATGCGTTCCTGCGGCAGCAAAGTTCGAATGGCAATATGGTCTCGGTTGAGCACGTAGCCGATCACCGCGCCCTGTTTGAGATAGCGACCCGTCAAGCGGTTGTCGGCAGGGAAATAGACTTCACCGCCAACGTCGCTGGTCACGATCGAGCGACGGTTTCTTTCCTCGGCCTGGTCTAAAAGGTCGCTCGCAAGGCGCAGTTCTGAGCGATAGAGTTGGCGGTCCACGCGATCGCGACTCGCATCCAGTGCGGCGCGCGCAATGAGATAATCAGCCCGCAAACCGGCGAGCGTGGCTTCCTCGCGTGCGTCCTTACAGCGAATGAGCGGAGCATCCACTGGCACATAGCGACCGTTGGCGGTCAGGACTGCATCGACAAAGCAATCACTGCGGGAACGCACAACCGCCTGTTCCGTCGGCCAGATAACGCCGCGCACCGCAGTAACGTGCGGCACCTGAACAACGAACAGGCCAAAGGCGATCAGGGACGCGCACAGGGCCGCAAGCGTGTTGACGCGCCAGCGCTGCTGCACAATACGTGGATCGAAGAGCAGGAAGCGGGAAAGTGTCCACAGCGGCTTGCCCAGTTGAGCGACCAGCGCCCACATGGCGAGCACGATACCGACAAAGAAAAACTTGCTGGCCACATACAGGCAAATCGCAAACGCAAGAAACAACCGGTACAGCGCCGCAATGACACCGTAGCTGAGCAACCAGCGTCGCTCGCCCGGCGCGATGGCGGGACTGCGTACGTCCAGGCGCAGCACGTAACGCTGCAACAGATAAATCGGATAGCGACTTGCGCGGGCGGCCAGATTCGGCATTTCCAGCGCATCGGCAAGCACATAGTAGGCGTCGAACTTGAGCAGCGGATTGCCGTTGAACAACAGACTCGAAACGGAGCCGGTCACAAACACGTTGAGCGCAATATCGCGCACCAGCCCCGGCTCGACGATCAACCAGACGGCCAGCCCGATGCACGCCAATGTGGTCTCGATCAGAATGCCCGCCGAGGCGACCGTCATGCGATGGTATTTGTTGGGGAAACGCCCTGAATCCGACGCGTCCACGTAGGGCACTGGCAACAGCACAAGCATGGCGATGCCACCCTCGTGCACCTCTCCACCGAAACGTCGGACCGCGACGGCGTGTGCCATCTCGTGCACCAGCTTCATCAGCGGAAAGACGAACCACAGAATTAACAGACCGCGACTGGTTACCAAATCGGTTGTCACGCTCTGCGTCAGCGGCCCCCACGTGTAGACCACGGTGACAGCGGCTATGACCATTGCCATTAGCCAAAGCGCAAACACGGCGCGGGAGAAGAACCAGCCTGAGTACGGCAACAGTGCCAGAGCCAGTTTATTGGGATTGAACAGCGCGAAACGCATGAAAAGTGGATTACCGTAGCGCGACTTGGATTCTGCGCTGGAGCGATCACTACGATTGACAAACAGCTGATCGAGATCCGACGTGTGCTCGAAGTCGAGAATGCTCGCGTCAAACAAATCGCCGAGCAGCTGGATCATCTCATCTTGTGTTGGCGCGTCGTCACCGAGCGACACTAGCGACGTTTCCCAAATTTCGCCGACGTTGCGTTCGCCGTCGAATTCACTCAGGACCTGATGCGCCGGCGCGTTTATGCGCACGCTGCCACCGCCCAACCCTTTGAGGACAAACCAGGTTTGCCCACGATAAATGTGTCTCGAATTGATGGTATCCGGACGGACGCGTGGCGCCAGGGCTCTGACGCGATACCACTGCTGGCTAAAGAGCGGGTCGTGCATCACAGCAGGCCACGCTTCCACAGCTGTAGCCGCGCCCAATCCAGGAAGGAACGTGTCCAGATCCAGCCAACGGAGCGTTCGCCGGCTTCTATTTTGGCGATTCCGGCCATACCGGGACGCAGCATTTTCGGCCGCTTAATCAACTCCGCCTCGAGGCGAAAACGATTCACACCGCCGGCGGCTTCCGACACAGGCGTTATGCCGGTCACGGTAAACGGAAACGTCTGCTGGGGCATGCTGCGCAAACGCAGACGACCCGTGTAGCCCTCAGCAATAATCCCGATATCGGCCTCATCGATCATCAAAATCAAGCGGTAGTCGACCAATGATGCGACTTCGAACAAAACCTGACCGCGCTCTACCGGACTGCCGAGCGCTTCGGATAAATCGCCGGCGATCACCACGCCGTCGATGGGCGCACGCAAGACCGCACGAGCGATCTGAGTATCCAGAAAATCGATCTGCGTTTGCGCCTGAGCGCGCTTTGCCGACAGAATTCGTACGCGCGTTCGATCGCGTTGAGCCATCGTGGCGCGCTGCTCCTTAGCGACCTTATCGCGCTCGCTGTCCCACTTGATGCGCTCAAGCTGCAAGTCTTCGACGTCAAGGCGGGCCAGGACATCACCCTGGTAGACGACGTCGCCAGCTCGCTTTTCGACCTGGCTGATAAAACTGTTAGAACCCGCGACAACAGCTCGCTGCAAGCTCGCCTCGATCGAAGCATCCGCCTCAATGGTGAACACCCTCGTGTACTGCGTGGAGCCAACGGCAAACGCCAACAGCAGCAGTGACACAAACTTTGCCGTCAGATTCTCACCGCCGAGCAGCCAGGCGCCGCCGCGCCGCAACGAGCGCAGCACTTTGTAGCCCGGGCCTCTGGCGTCGCGTTGTTTCAGTCCAATGATGGGTGCGACCAACAAGACCAGCTCGTTCAATCGATCAACCTCTTCGCCGTCAAATTCCCGGTCACGCTCCAGCAAAAGTGCGCCAGTGACGGTCTGTTCATCGACCAAAGGCAAGCTCAATAGCGCTGGCTTGTTGATGCTCTGTGCCAGCGCGAGGTGCAGCGGAGGCGTTGCTTCGTTTGGGTCTGCTACCGGCAACGCGACGACGCCACCAATCTGAGCAGTCTCTTCCAGCGCACAGGTCACGTAAGTCATGGCAGCGTTGCGTGCATCAATATCAGCGGTACCCGACACGGCGGCAAGGGTCATACGCCTGCCGGCACGTGTTCCCAAGGTGACACGCTGGCAGCCAAACCGAAGGGCGATCGCATCGACGAACGCGCGATAGGAGCGCACGCTATCTGGATGATCAAGGAGTGCGGCAACGACGTCCAGAGCCGTGCCCTGACGCGCAAGCAGCAGCGCCGCCGGGTCAGTCGTCATTCCCGCAGGGCTTGTGGATTTGGGTTCTAGCGCGGTGATCTGGCCCGCGGCATTTGCCCCGTCTTCATCGCGACGCAATACGATTTGGCACACACGCTTGATCAGAGCGCGGTGATCCACGTCGGCTTCTGCTGGAAGCGCAAACGCCACTGCCCCCGGGCGGCCGCCAAGGCGAATGCGCAAGCCAACGTGAACGTGGGTGTTTCGTGTTGGATTCGCGGGCGTGCCGACATGAGCACCGTCTTTCAGTGCCGTGGCCGCCACGTCACGTAGTTGGGTATTGGACTCGGCGTTCTCCGGATGCCCGCTAACCACGTTCACCTGGTCGCCCTGACGCACGATAGCAATAGCTGCCGCTGCGCTCAGTGCGTGAGCGTTCTGTATCAACCACGATCGCACGCCGCCGGGCACAGCAGTTTTTTCGGTGCAAGTTGACGCATCGAATAACGTGGAGGGAGATATGGCCAAGCGCGTGGTCCTCTGTTGACCCTTCTATTATCCGCAGTTAGAGGGCTTACGCGAGGTGATGGATCACAGATGCCGACAGAAACCCGACGCTTAGAGGTGCCAAACGCAATGGGCGTGCGCAACTTGACGTTACGTTAAATTGAGCACCTACTATTCAGGTCAAAAAACGCGTTATGCAAAACCACAACGGTGCGAGGAGTTTGTGAGCCGCCAGTTATCCGCCCAGTGTGGCCGCTCGGCGGGGCGGGTCAATATCGACCAATTTCGCCAGTGGCTCGGGCCGATGAACGCCAAAGCCCTGTGCATAGTCGCTGCCCAAGGCGCGAACCATGTCGAGAATTTTTTCGTCCTCAACAAACTCAGCCACAACTCGCATACCCAAAGTGTGGGCAATGTCGATAATGGATTTGACGAAGATTCTGTCTGTCGGATCGCTCGTAATGTCGCGGACAAACTGTCCGTCAATCTTGATGCAGTCGACGTTCAGTCGCTTGAGGTAGCCAAACGAAGATAGTCCACTTCCAAAATCATCCAGTGCAAATCGACAGCCCATTTCCTGCAGAGCGCTGATCAGTGTCGCGGCGTCGTCAATTTTTCGGATTACCGCCGTTTCCGTAATCTCGAAATTCAGACAACCGCGTGGCAGTTTCGCCGCCTCAACAATTCGGACAAGCTCGTGCGAAATCTTCGGGTCACCGACACTGGCACCGGAAAGATTGACCCAGTACTGCTGGGTCGCCACCGTCTCAGGGGCTTGAGCGGTCAACACCTCAATGACGTTGCGCACAACCCATTGGTCGAGTCGTCCCTGCAAGCCATATCGCTCCGCCGCGGGCATGAACGCACCCGGCGGGATCAGTCGATCACTCTTGCGGTCGCGCATCCGCAGCAGCACCTCGATCCTTTCGGCAGAAATGCTCGGCGTTCCGAGCGGCAAAATGCATTGCCCGAACAAGACAAAACTGTCGTTGTCTATCGCATGGTTCAGACGCTGTACCCAACGCATCTCGCCGCGATGCTCGTGGACGGCATCGCTCTTCCCTGCCACCAGGTGAACGCGATTGCGACCGGCCTCTTTCGCCGCGTAGCAGGCAGCGTCAGCGAGCTGCTGAAGTTCATTGAGGTCCCGAATGGAATGATTTACCGGAACAACGCCGATGCTAACGCCGATTCGAAACACATCCTGGCCCCACAGGAACTCGAGATCCTGAATGGATTGGCGCACGTCCTCCGCACGCTGCATGGCGACTTCCTCGCTACAACCGACCAGAATAAGCGCGAATTCGTCACCACCAAGACGCGCGACGGTATCGTGATCACGTACACATTTGCGAATGAGTTTGGATACTTTGCGCAACAACTCATCGCCTGCAGCGTGACCGCAAGTGTCGTTGACGACCTTGAACTGATCCAGATCAAGAAACATCAAAAACGCATCTTCGCTGGTCGCAGATGCCGCCCCGACTTCTTCAAGACGAGCTGAAAAAGCGCGGCGGTTAACCAACCCGGTCAGCTCATCAAAGCTGGCCTGGTACTCCAGCTGGTCTGTCATTGCACGACTCTCGGTGACGTCGTGAGCAATGACGACAATGTATTTGAGTCGCTCATCGTGATCCCGAACGGCAGACGGATGAAAATCGATTCGGCGCCAAGCGTCTTCAGCGTCAAGGCAGTCGAATTCCATACTGCTTTGGTCTGTCGTTGCGTCGGCGCAGGACTCCAAATAAGCCGAGAAACGTTCGCGATCGGCTTGCGCCACCACGGCGACCAGCGGCTCACGATCGTCAGGTGCCGAGTTTGGCCAGAACATGGTTTTCATTTTTGGATTGGCGTCGTAAACCAGACCCTCGGTATCAACGAGCGCCATGCCCATGGGTGAGTTTTGATACGCTTGGTGAAAACGGGCTTCAACATCGGCGCGCCGCGCGTCCGCTTTTTGCCGCTGCCGGCTCTCTCTCTCCAATTCCTGGTACGACAGCTCCAACTCATGCCTGCCGGCCTCAATCGACTGCGTGCGCTCGGCCACTTCGCGGCGCAACCGACGGTTGATTCGCGCGATGGATTGCAAGCGCAGTCGAATCATTAGCCAGATCAAACCCATGGCCAAAGCCGTCGCCAGCGCTATAAACCAACTCGTGCGCCAAAATGGCGTCGGCACCGTAAACGACCAACTCGTCGCATCGCCGAAGTCGCCACGTGGTAATCGCGCTCGCACCTGAAACACGTAGGCGCCGGGCTTAAGCGTCGAGTACTCAATGGATGTGGTTTGTGTCGGTACGCTCCATTCGTTGCTTTGACCGGTCAGTCGGTAGCTATACTCCAGACCCAGCGGATTGCGCGTCGACAGAGCGGTGAATTGAATGCGCACGTTTTTGTAGGCGGCGTCGGTCGGCAGTTCGCTGCCGGCGATCACGTCAGTCTCATCGACAGTGCGCCGCGTAATTTTCGGGGTCGGCGTGCCAACCCCGGCCATCGGCACTCTCACATCCATGACGGTGACACCACTGGTCGTACCAATCATCAGGGAGTGATCGCCGTCAAAAAAGTTACTGTGGACTTTTGCTTCAATGGCAACAAAGCCTTCCAATGCGGCGTATTGTTCCATCGTTTCGGTTTCCAGATCGAAACGGTAGGCACCTCTGCTGGTTGCCAGCACCAACGTGTTGTCAGGAAGTGGCGCGATGGAGTAAACCGTATTGTCTGCCAGCTCTGTTTCGGGAACTACGCGGGAAACGTCGCCGTCTTGCCATTTGAATACACCGCCCTGGATGCCGGTAAACCAGACTACGCCGTCGTCCCCCGCCACCACTTGCGTGTAGATTTCTTCACCCAGACTCGCGTCGGACACCACCTGCTCGGGCTCTGCGTCAGCGTTTCGCGTGTCGATGCGAAAAATGCCGTTGTAGTTGGCACCAAACCACATGACGCCATCTTGCGCGAAGTCGAGGGTGTACACCGACGCTCCGGTGCCAAGATCGAAACTCCAGGTGGTATCGGTCGCGTCGTCGTGAACCGTGAGCGAGCCTATGTAGCTGCCAAACCAAACCCGGTCCTGATCATCGAGTTCCAGACTGACCGTTAGCGAGGTGGCGTCACCCAGGGTTTTGCGAATGGTCCCGGAGGCAACGTCGATTGCGTGCACCGGACCGCGAACTTGCCCGATCCACAACGTCTTGTCGTCGGAAGAGAGACGAACGTCGCGAACTTCACGGCGCTCGATACCAAGTTGATCGGAAGTGTTGGTAAGCAGGCCGTCCCGGTCAGCGTGCAGCAGACCCAGACTGGTGCCGAACCAGTAGTCGCCGTACGCACCTGGCACAATGGAAAAAACCTCAGGACGAACGCCGTCAATTTCCAAAGAGAAGTGCTGAAAACGCGAGCCGAGATACCGCGCCAGGCCGGTGCTATCCGGCACCCAAAAGACGCCCTCGCTATCGTAAAGCGAATAGCCGTCGCCACCGGCTGGCAGCAACACGGGCGCGTCCGGATCGCCGAACTGGCGAAAGCCTTGTCCTTCGACGAGAAGCCACGTGATTTCACCGTCTTTCATGGCGAGTACGATCACGCCGCCACCGTATCTCGTGGGAAGCCAGTTAATGGTATTGCCTTCAAGCCAGCCAACTCGCCCCGCCTGATCGCCGACGGCAATCCGTCCACTCGCATCTGACGCAAGTGCCGTGACGCCCTCCCGGATCAGGGTAAATTGGGGTTTTGCATCCGGGCGGTAGAGGTGCAGGCCAATGGAGCTCAGCGCGACAATTTCGCCGTCGCCGCGAGCAACCAGCGTTAACACTTCGCTGGGCGCGTCGGGAATGGGGACGGGCCCCTCATCCAGATTCGACAATGACAGGGATCTGACCCCTCCCGGTTGCGAGCCAATGTACAACAGGTCGCCGACCTGAATAATGGAACGGGCCACGCCACGCCCGCTGTCCTCCGGTGCGAACGTACGCACGACCTGGCCATCTTTGATGACGGTCAGTCCGCCCGCAGCGTCACCTGCCCACACCCGGTTTTCGCTGTCAACGAAAAGCGCCTGGATGAGATTCTGGCGTAAACCCTGGCGCGTGGTGTAACTCTCGAACGTGCGACCGTCAAACCGGTTAAGACCGCCAAACGTTGCAATCCATAGGAACCCGTCGTGATCCTGGGCAATGGCCAGAACCGTTTTCTGATTCAGCCCTTCCGCAACAGAGTAAACCCGAAAGGGGGGATCGGGCGTTAGTGGCAAAGTCGCCGCCCCGCTCGCTCGACACAGAGCTAAGAGAGTGGCAGCAATGAGCAAGGGTGTAATTTTCAAGACGGTCCGTCCGTGAGGCGCTTAATCGGTTAGCGACCGACTCACGGTGTGCTGAACCGGATACTAAGGCGACGAATCAGCGCATTGCTCTGCATCACGTCGTCAAGACGCGCTTACGCGATGAGCTCAAACGATTTTTTGAGTCGCTCTATGCCGACGGACGGGGATTACGTCAAATCGCTGACGCAGTGCGCAAGCGAAGCTTGTCTTGAGGTCGGAGGTGGGTGGCCTGCCCGGAGACGTCGTCTCCGGGCGGAACCTGATGAGCAGATCGATCTAGCGACGTGTCAGCGTTAAAGCCATGGATTTGAATTCGCCTTGTCCATGGTCTTCATACATGGTGACCGTTTCTTTGCCTGGTGCCGGGTAGGTACCAACGGCGCGCGTTGAATACTCTTTGCCGGTCATCGGGTGGACGCTCGTACCCTTCAACTGCATTTGCTCTTTCATTTTGTCCCAGTCGCCGTACATGACGAGCAGACCAGTGGACATATTATCGGTCCAGGTGGACCAGTAGCGTTTCTTGATATTGTCGTAGCCGGTGCGGCTCGCACCCTCAAACGGCGCGCCCATGACGCTGCCTTTCCAACGCTCGACCAACACACGCCCGTCGAGATCCATATGGCGTTTAACGGTCATTGTCGTTTCCATGGCTTGCGCGCCCGGGCCGGTCCACATCTGCATCTGTGCGTCGTAATCGCCGACACTGTCTGCCAGCATCTTATGCGCTTCGCCCGGGGTGATCGCTGCCTGCATCGCTTGCATCATGGCTTCTTCACCAGTCGCTGTGGCTTCGTCTTTTTCGTGATGCCCAGCGCACGCGGACGCCGTTAGCAGGATAAGCGCAATGTTCAGACAGGTCTTCTTCATGTCGATAACTCATTGGGATCAAAGAGCGATTATAGACCGATCTGACATAATGTTTTAGCCGGCTCGGGGCCCAGTAGTCAGCGGTATTGTCGGCAGCCACGCATCTGTCTGGGCGATAAGGCCCGGGACATGATTTACAGATTCGCTATCGACCCACACCACTCGAAATTCGTGTTTCTGCCCCGGACTGTGAGCCGTCTCTGCCCACGCGCTTGTGCCGAATGCCACCGCCAATACGCAGGCCGCAATGCCTGCGCCAATTCTCTTTTTCACCTGACCGATCTCCGCTGATTAACGTTACGTCGGGAGATTCGAAACGGCGCTTTTTCAATTCGCCGGCTCGAATCTCTACCCCGAAATAACGTAGCAGGACCAGTAGCTTAAAAAGCCTGAGTGCGGCTCCAAACGCATGATCTTTTCGTTATCATTTGGTGTTCATCAACAAAAAGGCGACCAATGCTCGTGGCCTAGACATTTAGGCTGGGTTGGGGATCGCCCGTGTCATCTTCAACACAAGCAAAAGAACCGGGCAGCGGGGCGCTCAGTCCCCCGCCCGACTTCCATCGTTGACGAGAATGGTCACGGTAGGACACCGTTGGCTACGGTGTTGATCAGAATTAGCGAAAGGCTCGCCTCGCCCGATCGTATGACAAAGCGTCGTATTGGCTACACCAACGCTGTCATCTCCACGGTGCGTCGCGAGCGCTTCTGCCCTAATGCAGGCGTTCAATCACCGTGGCGACACCTTGCCCCATCCCAATGCACATGGTGGCTAGCCCAAACTGCGCGTCGTTTTCCTGCAGCACGTGTGCGAGTGCACCGGTGATGCGCGACCCGGAGCACCCAAGCGGATGACCGAGCGCGATGGCGCCACCTTTAACGTTGATCACGTCCTGGCGCTCGAGCAGTTGCATCTCGGTGAGTACAGCCAACGATTGAGCAGCGAACGCTTCGTTCAGTTCGAAGTACTCGATGTCCTTTGCTTCCAGGCCGGCGCGCTTTAGTGCTTTTTGCGACGCGGGAACCGGGCCCCGACCCATCGTCGACGGATCACACCCGGCCGACGCCATCGACACGATACGTGCCATAGG